>CAYNTW010000131.1:0-15427 GCA_964400085.1 uncultured Steroidobacteraceae bacterium
GACTTCTTGTGCTCATCCTCCCACTTCTTCACCGCCGCCATGGTGTTCTCAACGTGCGCATCCGGCTTGAGATCGGTATAGGAGTAGATGATCTCGCCGGTAGGCGCGATCACGTATGACGTGCGGTTCGCGAAATCCGGCTTGACGGGCAACACCGCGTCATAGGCCTTCATGACGCTGCCGTCAGCATCCGAGGCCACCGCGAACTTGTTGCGGCATTCGCTTACCGAGAACTTGTTGAGCTTGTCGATAGGGTCGTGCGAAACCCCGATCACCGTCGCGCCGAGCGCTTTGAACTTGTCGGTCGCTTCGGCGAACTCGTGCGCCTCGACCGTGCAGCCGGGCGTGAAAGCCGCCGGATAGAAATACAATACAACCGGACCTTTCTTCAGCGCCTTCGCCAGCGAGAAATGAAACGTCTTGCCGGCGAGCGAGGCTTCCGTGCTGAAGTCCGGAGCCTTGGTGCCATCCGGGAGCGCCGCGAAGGTGGGTGCCGCGACCAGCGCGGCGGCCAACACGGAAACGATGGAGGGTCGCATGCAGAAACTCCTGTCCAACATAGGTGGATCGTCAGTCTTGCTCGAATGTCCGTTTATCGGACGACACGTGATCATCTCGCGGCGCGCGGCCAGACAGCACCGCAACGAGCGCATCCCCGAGTAGACCGGGCGTCGCCAAGGGTTATTGCGAGGCATAGCCCACGAGCTCGACATAACCGCGTCCGTCCGGCGCCTGGCCCCCATTGGCTTCGGTCACGTCCACGGCCCCCTCCCAATAGTGCACGCTGGTTGCGAGCTCCTGATCCGCAAAAACCGGCCGTACGGTCACATCTAGCCCAACGGAGGGAACCCGGACGCGCCAGCGGGCCGGATACCGCTCCCCACGTCGATTCGTCCAATGATCGAGAACGTCGATATGCACCTCCTCATTCGAGAGCGCCCGGGAGTGCCCCCCCGGATCCACCCACGTTCCCGCGCTATTCACATTCCGTCCACCGTCGCGCTGGCGCACCGCGTAGAACATAAACGAGCTGCCGTCTTTGAGTTGCAGGGCGAACCAGTCCCAACCCACCTCATCGCGTGCGAGCGCTCCACTTCCCCATTCGCGGTCCAACCATGCGAGACCGTGGACATCCACAGCCTTCCCGTCGCGGATCAGCCGGCCCTGAACGGCGATACGCGGGATGGAGTAGTAATAGCTCGCCGAGCCGGGTTCGCTCGATTTGCGACTGAAGCCCCGATCACCGTTGGGCACCGGCTCGAGGAGCGGCCGCGCGTCGAGCTCCAACTCGTAACCCGCCTGCGCGGCTCGCAACATCCAGTGAGCCCCGCTGCTGCCCAATCCCATGGCGTCAACCCGTTCGCCCCCAACCGGCACCGCGGCAAGCGACCAGTCATCGAGCCAGACCCGCGACGGCGACGCCTCGGCGCCGGCAAGCCCCACCGCACCCCGCGATAGCTTCTGTGTAAACCGAAACCGCTCCCGGGCAACATCGGTAATCGCGAAGTGCGCCATGTAGATTTGTCGTGTTCGCCACGCCGAATCCGCCGGCGCAGGGTCGGAAGCGCTACCGTTCACCGCGCCCGCACTATCTGCCGCAGGAGTCATCGTCCGCGCGGCCGAACTGCCTGACTCCGCCGGCGCCAGCGCAAACCGAAAGAACGTCAGCTCGAACCCAAATCGCTGCCCGCCGGCCCCATCCAGGTTGCCGGTGACGTACCACCACTCCTGTCGATAGTCCGGATGAGGCCCATGGTCGCGAGGAAATTCGAACGCGCGCGGCTCGAGCACCTGCGCATACCCCGATCCAGGTGATCTGCCATCGAACCCGGAGACCTCCGGAAGCGGCCCCGCGGCCTGCGTAGCCGAAGTCGAAGCGAGAACGAGCGCAGTCAACCCGCTCACCCAACGCATTCCTGACATCGCGCCGCTCACTCCTCCCGGATCTCCGCCGCGATCGGCGCGCGTGCGACGCGCAAGGCGGGATAAACACCAGCAACCAACGCTGCGACCAACGCGAGCAGCAACGCATCGGTAAACTGTGTCGCTGTCAGGTGCAAGTCAATTTGCCAACCGAACGCCCTGCGATTGATGACATCAATCAAGACCAGGGCCGTCAGAAGCCCCGCCGGAATGGCGGCCACCAAGGCCACCAGCCCCATGAACCCGGTTTGTGCCTCGATGAGCGCACCCGCGCCCAGCGGCGTGAGGCCGATCGAGCGAACGATCGCCAGCTCATGCGAGCGCTCCAACTCCCACGCCAGCAGCGAGCTGATGAGCCCGACGGCCGCAACACCGGCGGCCAGCCAATACAGCACACGAGTGATGACGAAGGTGCGCTCGAAAATCTTCATCGAGACCGCCCGGATATCCGCATTCGAGCGGATGAGTAACGATTGCCTCCCCCGGACCGCCGCCCGCAAGTCCCCGATGACCGTGGATGGCTGCGCACCGGGTGCAAGATAAATGCCCAGGCTCGTAATCTCATCGTCATGCCAGAAACGTCGGTATTGCGCGCGGCTCATCAGCACGTTGCCACGATCGTTTCCGTACTCGCGGTAAACCCCGGCGATGCGAAAGCTCACGACACCGGAAGCCGTTTCGAGAGACAGCTCATCACCGACCCCAAGCCGCAGGCGCCAGCCCAGCGGCTCCGAAATGATGACCGAGCCGCGTTCGAAGTCCCGCCACACTTGCCTGTTTGCCGCATGCGGCTCACCCCCCGAGACTATTTGCAAAGATGAGTAACCCACACGGGGCAGCTGCAAGGCGGTCAGGGGCACCGGCCCACGCGGCGACTCCACGACCACCTGTCGACTCTCACTGTGATCGGCAATCCCCCGAGTCGCGAGCACCGCCGCAATGATGGCAGGCTCAATCCGACGCTCCGGCCGGTCCGCACCCGGACCAGGCGCGGTAACGTAAACATCCGCTCGCATCGTACGGCCGAGCCAATCGCGCAAAGACTCGCGAAAGCTCTCCACCATGATGGATACACCAATCATCGCCGCCACGGCCATCCCGAGCGCCGCAACGGCAACACCCGTTCGACTCAGCGAGGCGGCGATGTCGCCGAACGCCAGCCGCGCGATAGGACTCGCGCGCCCAGCCATCCCCGCCGCAGCGCGCGACAAGCCGCGCAGCACGGCCGGAGTCACCGCAGCGACGCTCAGCAACAACATGAAGAGCGCGGCAAAACCCGCGAACAGACTGCGTCCCGACAGCACCACTACAACACCGGCGGAGACCGCCAGTGCCGCGCTGACAATCACCAGCTTGCGTGCGATATCGACAGCCCTGGCCTCGAGCGCCGAGCGACGCAGACCGAGTTGGGGAACACTCCCAGCCACCTCCAGCGCCGGCAGCAAAGCCGCGGCAAGCGCGGTACCGAACCCACCGAGCAGCGCTTTCACGACCGAGGTCGCCGGCAACGTCGTCTCGTTCACCGCCACGACAAAGTAAAGGTCATTGATGGTTCGCGACACCAGCGTAACCAGCTCGCGACCGATTCCGACACCCAACATCAAGCCCAGCGTCGCGCCGACAATCCCGAGCGCCGCCGCCTCGGTCAGCACGATGGTGAGCACCTCCGCGCGGGTTGCGCCCAGAGCACGCAGAATGCCCATCACTCGGCGACGTTGGACCACGGCAAAACTGATCGCGCCGTAGATGAGCAGCGTACTGACGAGCAGCGCCAGTAGGCTCATGGCTTTGAGATTCGTCGTGAAGGCGCCCGTCATGTCGAGACTCTCACGGGTACGCCCCTGCGCCTCGTGCAGCTGCGCACCGGGGGGTAGCCGCTCGCGCAGACGCGTGAGCAATACGTCCCCGTCGTGCCCCGCCGGAACTTTGACATCGATGCGCGTGAGCTTGCCGATCAAGCCCAACCATTCCTGCGCCTGCGCGATATCCGTCAGGACCAGAGAGTCATAGGCCGCACTCTGACGGATTTGCGAGATCAACACGGCCGCGTGGCGCACACCTCCAACATCCAGCTCGAACGCCTGCTCGTTCCTCAGCCCGAGCTGACTGGCGGTGCCCGCCGCCATGACAACGGCCCCGCGGCGAGTGAACCACTCCCGCGCTGCGTCCGGGTCTTCAAGATCGGACGGGCCGCCCGTCGGCCGTTCTTCGCGCGCCGCCCCCGGGCGACCTGTCCAGGTCGACCGTTCTTCAGGGCTCGCCAACGGGTCCACCCCCACGAGCTGCATGTCCCGGTCCCCGATCGTGACGTACCCTTCCACGATCGGCACCAACCCCGGCTGCAACACACCCGGCTGCAATGTGCGGGTCCGTAAATCAACATAGAGCCGCTCATCGAGTCCCTGCGGACCCCCGACGATTTCGTGGGTCGCGGCGCCATTGACCGTATCCATCGACAGCTCGAACGCACGGCGCGAGCTCGCCGTCGCGATGTCGACAGCGATAATCGTCCCAACACCAAGGGACAGCCCGACCAGCGCCAGGGCGAGTTGCGCCGGATGACGCCACAGGTGGCGAAAGCTCGCCTTCCAGAGGGCCGGCATGCTGAACCTAGATTCTCGTGCGCCGGCCATCGGCGCTGCGCAGCTCGGGCACTCCCTCGCGGAGCCCGGCTTCCTTCAGCCGTCCATCGCGCAACTCCAACACGCGCCCGAGTCCGCGCGCCAGAGCACCATCGTGCGTAACCACGAGTAGAGTCGCGCCTCTCGCCCGCGTGAGCGATACCAACACGGGAAACACCTGGGAGGCGGTCTCCTCGTCGAGATTCCCAGTCGGCTCATCAGCGAGCAACAGCATCGGCTCGTGAACCAGGGCGCGCGCGATGGCGACCCGCTGCTGCTCGCCACCGGACAACTTGTCCGTGGCGCTGTGCAGCCGATCGCCCAACCCGACTTCGGTGAGTATGGCGCCGCTACGACGCCGAGCTGCCGCGCCCCGCACTCCGTTGAGCTCCAGGACCAGGCGCACGTTCTCCTCTACATCGAGCGTGGGAATGAGGTTGAAAAACTGGTAGACGAACCCGACGTGCTGACGGCGGAACAGGGTGCGAGCGGGCTCAGCGAGGCCTGAGATAGTCTGGCCATCAAACTCGACCGTGCCGCTGTCCGCCCGGTCGATACCACTGATCACGTTGAGCAGCGTCGACTTGCCGGAGCCACTGCGGCCGACAATCGCGACCGATTCCCCGGTCTCGATCTGGGCGTCGGCGTGATCGAGCACGCGGTGAGCGCGGCCGCCCTCAAAAAAGCTGCGACAGAGTTGATTCAGGATGAGCACGGCGTCGTTCTATCACGAGACCGACCGCAGCGCCGCTATGGATTTCGAGCCTTACAATCCGGCTGTTGCACGCGTATTGCACGCAGTGCCTGGCGGGGGCAAAAAAGCTCAGCACGACCGCTTCCGATAGTGGAAACTGTCGCCCCCGCTGCGGTCGTCAGCCGTGCAGTACACGGCCCGCAAGCGTCAAGGTGCCCAATGAATCCTTCTGTTGGTACACACAAAGGCCTGGTCACGGCCACGCTCGTTGCCGGAGCGTTGCTCCTGGCGGGCGGCCCCGGCTTGGCCGCCGCTCAAAACGCGTCGCCAAAAGCCGCTGCTCCCGCGAACGCGGATCAATCCGCCGCCGACGCCCCTGCTGCGAGCGGTGCGAATGCAAAGAAGCCTGCGGCAAAGAAGGCCGGCGCTGGCCCGTCCGCCACCAACGAAAAGTCCAACGCCAGCTACGCCATCGGCGTCTCGGTAGGCTCCGAGTTGAAGCGCAGCGGTGTCTCGGCTGAGGACATCTCCAGCGAGAGACTGGCCGCGGGCTTGCATGACGCGCTGAGCGGAAAAGCGGAAATGTCACAGGAATACCAGCAGGCCATCATGGGAACGCTGCGCAAGGCGCACGATACCGCCATGGCCAATCGCGCCAAGCAAGCCGAGCCGAACCATGCCGCGGCCGCCGCCTTCCTGGCGGAAAACGGCAAGAAGAAAGACGTCGTCACCACCTCGAGCGGATTGGAATACAAGGTGATCACTCCGGGTAGCGGCGAGCCGCCGAAGCCCGGCGACCTGGTGACCGTGAACTACCGCGGCACCTTGCTGAACGGCACCGAATTCGACAGCTCGGCCAAGCATGGCGGCCCCGCCACATTCCCGAGCAACCAGGTCATTCCGGGGTGGCAGGAAGCGCTTGCGCTCATGAAGCCGGGCGCCAAGTACCAGCTCTTCATTCCCCCGAAGCTCGCCTATGACGTGGACTCCCCGGCCAGCATTCCGCCGGGCTCCATGCTGATCTTTGACGTCGAGCTGGTGAGCATCAAGCCTGCTGGCGCAGCGGCAGGACCCGGAAGCGCGCAGCCCAAGCCGGTGCCTCAGCCGGCGCACCCGTAAGTCCGGGAATACACGCCAACGCCGTCCGTCAGCCGGCGTTGGCGTTAGCCCCAGGGTCAAAGCGCATGGGTTTGGTAGCCCCCATGCGTGTCAGCTCTCGGCGAAGGCTCTCGGCCAGCTCCTGATAAACAGCGCGCTCGAATACGGGCGCCGCGTCCCAGTCGTAGGCCCATGGCTGTGCCAAGCGGAGTTTGTCGGATTCGTCCGCATAGCGTGGAATGACGTGAGCGTGTAAGGCCGGCTCAGCGTTGCCGAACATGGCGTAGTTGATACGAACCGCTCCGGTGACCTTCAGTAAGGCATCGCCCAAGCGCGCCATGTCGAGTAAGAACGTGGACCGCTCCTGCGCGCCAAGGGCATTCAACGATGGCACCACCGGATCCGGAAGCAGCAAAGCGTAACCCCGTAAGAACTGCTTCTCGCCAAAGACAGCCCACCCGGAAAAGAGTCGGGCGATGACCCGGGGATCGCGGCCCTCCCGTGCAGCGAGAACCTGCGCGTGAATGGCGGTTTCCGGCTCGATACGGCTTTCGTTCCTCACCCGCCGAGGATACACAAACCTTGAGCTGGCGCTCTACCGGCCGCCGCGCTCACGGCGACGCACGTCGCACTTCTAGTCGCCCTAGCGCCCCGTCCACGTCCGCACCCGCCCCGTATCGACGTGCACGAAATTCGAGCTGGGGTAGAAACCCACTCCGCCACGCGCAGCCTTCACCGCGACATCGCGTAGCTTCTCCAGATCGCAACCCAACAGACGCACATCGATCGCGCGACCCTCCATGTGCAGACTGTGCTCCGCCACCGCGTGGCCGGCCGCATGCAATTGAGCGTTGGTACGCGGGGACCGGTAACCCGAAATCACCTCATAACGCGCCGGATAGCCGGCGCTTTCGGCGAGGTCGATCAACAACCGGTACAGGGCCGGATCCATCGGATGCTCCTCGTCAGCCCGGTAATCCCGCAGCAGATGCTGCAGTTTCGCCAGCGTCTGTGAATCCGGACCGGTCTCACGGTCAAAGGTGACCTTCAACACCTCCCCGGTGTGAAGGCTCTTCAACTCGAGCGAGCGAGATGCGGGCTCCGCGCCAACCGCGCGTGCCCAGGGCGACAATCCCGCCATCGCACCGAATCCCAAGCGAATCCAGCGACGTCGGGTCATGGCGGCAAGAGCTGGCCCGTGGATTCTCAGGACGCCACGCTCCCCATGTCCCCAGCGGTCGCGTTGACGGTCACCACGGTCGCCTTCGGAAAGAAGTTGAATTCGGATGCGCTTGCCCACGTGTAGGCGCCCATGGCCCGGCCGACGATGAGATCTCCCGCCTTGAGCTCCGGAAGCATCAGGTTCTCGGCGATCACATCGATACTGTCACAGGTCGGTCCAGCCAACACCGACGGCAGTCGCTCTTCACCATCCCGCAACGGCTCCACGGGGTAGCGCGCGTGATCGAAAAGCTGGCCACTAAAGGATCCGTAGAGCCCGTCATCCAGGTAGTACCACCAATGTCCCTCGCGCCTAGCCCGTCCCATTACGGAGGCGACGCCGATGGCGGAGGGCCCCACAATGTAACGACCGGGCTCCGCGATGACCCGCATACGTTTCGGCAGCTTCGCGAGCGCTGAGCGCAAGGGCGCGCAGAAACGACCGATGTCCTGCACAGGCTGCGCATAGTCAATCGGAAATCCACCACCAATATCAAGGGTGTCGAACGCGCCCAGCTTCTCTTTGCGCGCGGCCGCGATCAGTTTCGTGCACGCCTGCAGCGCTTCGACGTGCTTGGCGGAATCCATTGCCTGCGAGCCGACGTGGAAAGACAATCCGCGCACTTCGATCCCTAAGTCCGCCGCAAGGCGCGCCAGGTCCAGCAGGTCCTCCGGATCACAACCAAACTTGCGCGAAAGGTCGCACACCGCGCCCGGTGAGCGGAACGAGACCCGTAGCAACAACTCCGCATCGGCGGCATGGCGCGCGAACTTGCGCACCTCGTCCGGGTTGTCGGCGACGAAGGTGCGCACACCGAACTCGATAGCGTTGGCGATATCCTGGTCGCGTTTGATCGGATGAGTGTGAATACAGCGCTCGGGCGTCACGCCCAAGCGCTTCACGAGCTGCACCTCTCCGGTCGTGGCGAGATCGAGATAGCCCCCTTCCGCGATGATGGTGTTGACCACCGAAGGGTGCGGCATGGGTTTCAGCGCGTAATGGAGATCGACCCCCGGTAGAGCCTTACGCAGCTTCCGGTACTGCACACGCACGCGCTCGCAGTCGAGAATGAGCAGCGGCGAGCCGAACTCTTTGATCAGGCGTCGGATCTCGGCCGGCTGGAAAGGATCGATGAATCGTGTACGACGCAATGTCAGACCCCAAAAAAGCAGCGGGCCAGGCCCACCACGAGCCTGACCCTATGTCCACGGTATCAAACGGATGTTATAACTTTACGGCAAAACTGCCATCGCGCCACTATCGTCGCTCTCACTGACACTGCTGGCAGCGCGCCGCAAGCGATCGCGAATGGCGTCCCATCCCTCGCCCTCGGGCACATCCTGCACGAGGATCTGCTGGCAGCCCGCCTTGTCGAGCGTCCGCAAGTTCGCGTACAGGTCATGTCCATACTGCTCAGGACGACGGCCTGCGTTGATCCATGTCACATACTTGTGCGACTTCAGGGGCAAACGCTGAGCAAGCACTGCGATCCGGCGCCCACCTTGGGACAACGAGGCCGCATGGGCATCGATCTCACCAGATGGAACGATCGCCATCGGAGTCGTCGGCGCATAGTGCGATGACATTCCGCCCGGTACACGCGGTGACTCGATGTCGGCACCGATCAGCAACTCACCCACGACCTGACGGATCTGTGCCGAGGTGATTCCACCTGGGCGCAGCAGACGGACGTTCTGCCCTTCGAAAGACACGATCGTGGACTCGAGGCCGATCTGGCACTCGCCGCCGTCGAGAATGACTCGGACCGCCTCTCCAAGCTCCTCGCGCACGTGCTCGGCGCGAGTTGGCGAGAGCCGCCCGTAACGATTCGCGGAAGGCGCGGCAATGCCACCACCAAACGCGGTGAGGAGCTGTTGCGCCATGGGATGCGAGGGCACGCGTATGGCCACCGTGTCCTGTCCGCCCGTGACGATGTCGTGAACGTTCGGCGCTCTCGGCATGACCATCGTGAGCGGACCCGGCCAGAATCGCTCGGCGAGCTTGGTAGCGGTCTCGGGAACCGCACGGACCCAGCGATGCAGGAACCGGGGGCTATCCAAATGAACAATCACCGGGTGAGTTGTCGGCCGCCCCTTCGCCTCGAAGATCTTGCGGACCGCCGCCGGATTTTGCGCGTTCGCGCCCAACCCATAGACGGTTTCAGTTGGAAAAGCCACGAGCTCGCCGTCGCGCAAAGCTTGCACGGCGGTCTCGATCTCGACTTGGGTAGCTCTGACGACGCGGACCATAACGGGGAGTTTACCAAGCTGCGGGCGATTACAAGCGCCGCGTTGTATCGAAGCGTCTAATTCGTGACGATCGTCTTAGCTAGCTCATACAGCGTCAGCGGTGCTGATCCTTCCGCGTTGTTGGCGGCTATGACGTGGACGTCGCGCCCAGAAGACAACCCCGAGCCCACCATGGCCGCGATACGGTCACGGCTGAGCTTATCCGGCTCGCGGAGACGATCGAACGGCGCATAACGCGCGCCCGCACTCTCGTAGTCATCGCCAGGCTGCAGCATCCATCGAATGAGGAGCGGCCCCTTGGCACCCGCCGATGGCACCTGCTGGTCGACGGGCGGCATTCGCGAATGCACATTCGAGCAATGCACCGCACCAGCGGCCCGCAAGGCTCTTTCGTATTCCGAACCCAGAAGCTCGGGGTCCCTCAATTCCACCGCGTAGGTCGGTCCCGCCGGCAAGGCGCACAAGAATTCGCCCAACCGCGCTACGAAATGCCGGGGCTCCCGCGTATAGGCAGCGCCTAGCGGGGAGAATTGGAACAATAGAGCGCCCAGCTTCGGGCCCAGAGCGTCGACGAGGGGCGTGATCACACTCCGGGCGGCGAACCGGGCATCCAGAAACACCGGGTCAACCCTGCGCCGAACCGCCACCGGACTATCCGGAGGGGTGGTCAGTCCGGCATACGCCTTCACCATGAAACGGAACGTTTCCGGCACCTGCGCGGCATAAGCCGCGAGGTGCTCGGTGGTCTGCACTTTGTAGAAAGTGCTGTCGAGATTCACCGCATTCAGGAGTGGATGTCGAGCGTAAGCGGCCAAACCGTGACGGGAGAGCACCGAAGCGCTATAGAGCTGGGCGTAGACGATGCCGACCCAGCCCGGAAATGACCAGCTGGATGTGCCGAAGTGCAGGTTTTTCGGCAGCCGGCGCGCGACCTCCACAACTTGCCCATCCGGTACCGCCGCGCGAACGACCTCGACGTCCGCCGCGGGGCCACCGAACAGATCCTGTTGTTGGGCCGGCAAGTTACTCCAAGGAGCGACGCACCCACCCAGTGGGTGTGTGCACCAACTCGTACGCTGGCCAGTAATGTTTGTCCAGCTTCAGGGTGATCACTTCTGGTGCGTTGTTCCAGGTGATCGTCTTCAACCGTACCGAAGACCGATCCGGACGTCCGGTGACGGCGCCCAGAAAGGCGTCGAGATCCGGAGTCGGCACGCCGTCAACTTCGACAATGCGGCGGCCGGGATACAGTCCGTAGCGCGTGGCGGGCGAGCCATACGCAAAATACCCGACATACACACCCACGGGCGGGATTCCCCGCTGCGAACTCATGGCTCGATGAGGCGCCTGCAACGTCGCCCCGCCCCACTCGACGATACGATTGATGTCTGTTCCCGGTAGCTCGACCGTGGGCACACTCACCGTCTGTTCGCCGTTACCCCGCCAGACGGTCACCTGGACCTCGTTCCGGTCGGCCACTGCGGTCTCAACTTCCTTGAAGCGCGTGACGACCTTGCCGTCAATCGCGAGCAGCAGGTCACCCTGTTGTAACAGACGCGCCGCCGGCGAGCCCCCGACGAGCCGCACCACCGAGAGAGCCTGGCGCATCGTTGGATTGTGCTCGGCCAGCTTCTTGATCCATTCCTCGGAGAGACCGAGCTCCTGCGCGCTCGACAGCGGCTGCACGGAAAGCTCGGTTTCCAATGAGTGCAGCGGCCGGTCCGTGCGTACGTGGTCGAGCATCGCCGTCACGAGGTCGATCGGCACTCCGCGGTTATCCTGGGCAACCTCGCGTCCGCTCTCGTAGGCAAAACTGGACCAGAGACCGAGGACGTCACCTGACTTGTCGGCCAGCACACCGTCAAATTCCAGTGGCGGATTGACGAGCTGGGCGACTTCGATGTTGCTATCGCGGAAGCGCATGGTGCGCGAGAGGGGCAGCTCGAGCGGATCGATACTGGCGATCTCCGTGCTGCGCGAGTGGAGCTGGCTATCGGCGCCCAGCCCCACTACCCAGACAGATTCACCTGCTGATAACTCGCGCGGGGTGAGTTTCGCCGTCTTGACCGGCGTCGCGCCAATGAGCTTTGGGTCGTATGCCACCACCGCCAGGTTGTGTTGCGGATGGATGTAGACCACCCGTCCCGGGACTTCCACTGTGCCCGCGAACGTAATGCTCACGTTGCCAATTGAAACCGGCACCGTATTGCGATCGACCACGACGAGCCCGCGCTCCGCATCCACCACGAGACCGGTGCCGTGGTAGTTGCGTTCGGTGATCCCCGACACCGAGTACGGCATATCGAACGTCACCGTGACCAACGAAGGCGCCAACGTTGAGAGGCGCGGATCCTTGTACTTCGGGAACTCCGTAGAGTTGACCGGACGCTCCTTTGGCGCAGGGCCCGGCGCCAGCTCCTTGCACGGCCATACCCCGAGATTGTCGTCCCGCTCGCAATGCTTGGCAGGGAACCAGAGACGATCCATGCGGATCGAGCGCAGGTTGCTGCCGTTGGGATCGTCGATGGTGATGTAGCGCACGGTGGCGCGATCACCGTCGCCGAGCTGGGCGATACCGGCCTCGAAATCACTGAGCTTGTCGATCCGCTTCGAATCCATGGTGGTGATGACGGCGCCACGCGGAATACCAGACGCGCCAAACACGTAACCTGGGTTTGCCACGTAGACACCCCGTACCGGCACGTTGAAATGTCGCGCCTGCTGATAAGACAGCGTATGGACGACCGCGTCGCCGAATTCGGCATAGGAGCTCGGCGTGATCGCGTGCAGATCGCCCACCGGCAGTTTCGTGGAGACCGGCTTGCCACCGCGCTCGAGATCGAGCGTCACCTGCTGACCGACGGAGTCATCGACCACCTCATCGAGCGGATCGAACTGGGTGACGTAGCGACCGTTGACCTTCACCAGGATATCCCCTGGCTGCAGCACGTTCTCGCTCGGCGAGCCAGGCAACACACCCGTGACGACCAACATACCGGTGTACTGCGGGAAGGCCTTGCGTACGGCGGCCTCGGTATCACTCCGCAGACCCAGACGCTTGAGCTCATCGAAGGGGGTGTAGTTGAACACCGTGTCCAGCGTGCCGCGGGTCACAGGCTTACCCTGTTGGATCGCCTCCAAGGCCCGCCGGACCCGCGTCAGCGGCAAGTAGAAGCTCGAGGCGTTGCCGTTGGCGCCGCCGGCGTTCAAGGCGACGACGCGGCCGCGAATATCGATCACCGGCGAGCCGGAAGAGCCACCGGACGTACCCGAGGCGGCCTGGAAGTAGAATGTGTTGAAGTCGTTGTACTTGCCGATCCCGTACTCGGGCGCATCGCGATCCAAACGCGCGAGCGTACCCGCGAGGATCGAGAGCTGCTCACCCGCGTTGTTGCCCACGACCCGGATTTCGCGTCCGATCTGCGCTCCCTCGGGATAGAGCGGTAGCGCTTTCGGCTTGATGAAGTGCAGCTTGCTGGGATCGTAATGATAGAAGCCGAAGTCATGCACCGGATCTCGATAGACTGGGTAGAGCTGGACCTCCTCGCGATTGAGGAACGTCGCCTCCGCGGTCACCGGGCCGGGAGTCACGACGTGACGGTTGGTGAGGATCAGGCCGCGCTCGGCATCGACGACAAAGCCTGTCGCCTGCGCGGTGGCATTCCACTCCGTGTCAAAAGCCCGTGTTGCATCGATGTCGATCGATACCACGCTGCTGGCGATCCGCTCGAGCGTTACCGCCCAATCGGGGTTGCCCTCGACGGCGGCGGCCTGCTGCGCCATCTGCGCCGCCTGTTGGCCGGCGCCCGGCGGGGGCGTAGGGGGCGCTTGCGCCGGCAGCGGCTGCGAGGGTCCTTGTTGCGCCGGGGGTGGCTGCTGCACCGCCGTCGTCGAGGCCGCCGCGGGCGGATCGCGGCTCTCGCTCACGGAAGCCACACATGCCAACAGGCACAACCAAAGCACTGCTGCAGGTCGCATCACCACCTCAAATAACTATCGGCCGAGGAGCACGAGGAGCCAGACGGTGCCCAGGAGTATGAAAGACATGAAAACAGCGGCCGACCCGATATCTTTCGCAAGTCCGGCAAGCGCGTGCCGCTCCAACCCGATGCGGTCCACTGTCGCCTCGATCGCGCTGTTGACGAGCTCGACAATCAGGATGAGAAGCACCGGACCAACCAGCAAAGCGCGCTCGACTCCGTTATGTCCGAGCCACAAACCTAGGGGTATGACGAGCACGGCGCAGGCGAGTTCCTGCCGGAAGGCCGCCTCATCCCGGAACGCCCCAGCCAGCCCCCGCCAGCTTGCGCCCAAGGCACGGATGATCCGGGTGACGCCCCGGGGCTTGTAACGATCTACGAGTGCGCTGTCGGCTTCCATGTGAGATCCAGTTGCTTGGCCGCCCGAACGTCGTCCAGGCGGCGCACCGGCATGGTATGCGGTGCGCTCGTCACGCGCTCGGGTTCTTGTTCGGCCTCCGCCTGAATCTGTGACAGGGCTGCCGCAAAGGCGTCCAGCGTGTCCTTGCCCTCGGTCTCCGTCGGCTCGATCAGCAGACATTCGGGCACCAGGAGCGGGAAATAGGTCGTGGGCGCATGAAAACCGTGGTCGAGCAGCCGCTTGGCGAAATCCATGGCAGTGACTTCCAGCTCGCGGGCCTGCTTTTTCAGAGTGATGATGAACTCGTGGCTGGCTCGGCGCGTGGGGTAGGCCGGCTCGAAGCCCCGCTCGCGCAGCAACGCCAGGAGATAGTTTGCATTGAGGGTGGCGTACTCGCCAACCCGGCTCATCCCGTCACGTCCCAGCATGCGCATATAGATGTAGGCGCGCAGCAGCACGCCCGCGTTGCCCATGAACGCCGACAGACGCCCAATCGACTGGGGCACATCCTTCTCAGTCAGCCAGCGATAGCTTTCACCGTGCTTTCCGACGATCGGAATCGGCAAGAACGGCTGGAGTCGCGCGCCCACGCCCACGGCGCCGGCTCCCGGCCCGCCGCCGCCATGAGGCGTCGAGAACGTCTTGTGCAAGTTCATGTGGATCACGTCGAACCCCATGTCGCCAGGGCGGACCTTGCCGAGGATCGCGTTGAGATTCGCGCCATCGTAATAAAGCAGCCCGCCCGCCGCATGGACGATCCGTGCCACCTCTTCAATCCGTCTTTCGAACACACCCAGGGTCGAAGGATTGGTCAACATGATACCGGCGGTGTTCGGGCCCACCGCGGCCTTGAGTGCCGTGATGTCCACGTCGCCCGCGGCATCGACAGGGATTTCCCGCACCACACACCCACACATGGTGGCCGTGGCCGGATTCGTGCCGTGGGCGGCCTCCGGGACGATGATCTCGTTGCGGGCCAGGTCTCCCCGGGAGCGGTGATACGCACGGATCATCGCCACGCCCGCGAACTCGCCGTGCGCACCGGCCATCGGACTCAACGCGACCGCCTGCATGCCGGTCACTTCTTTCAACATCTCCTGCAGCTCGTACATACAGGCCAGGAAACCCTGGCCGTGCGACTCGGGAGCCAAGGGATGGCGCGCGAGAAACTCGGGCAGCATCGCGTACTGATTGCAGGCCTTCGGGTTGTACTTCATGGTGCACGACCCGAGCGGATAGA
>CAYNTW010000132.1:0-1870 GCA_964400085.1 uncultured Steroidobacteraceae bacterium
ACGAAATTGTCCTTGCCGCCGACTCTGCAATTGATGAATTCGAACTTCTTCTTCAAATGATCGAACTTCCCGAAATAAGCGTTGAGGGCGCGGACGTCCTCGGCGCTGAGCGGTTCAGACCAGTCGTCCCCGAACTCCTTGGGCTCGCGATAGACCAGCGGGACACGCTCCACCGGTGTCTGGGTGATACGATCCCGATTGGCGTCATAGGAAAAGTATCCTGGAATGAATTCTCCGCGCGCGCTGTTGAATTGTTTGCCATGGTCCTCGAGCGGGGTCTCACAGATCGCCGCCCATTGCGAGTCCGTCCGTGAATACCTGTGATGGCAGGAAAATGGCGCCGTGTGGGTTCCGCCCCAATCTTTCAGCAAGGCGCTGTAGTCCAGGCCGAGCGGCTTCTTGTTGGCAACCATCGGCATGATCCTGACACCGTCCTCGGTGAAATAGTTCATCATGTCGGCATCGCCGTAGTTGGTTAGACGCAGCACGAAGCGACGGCGGAATTCCGCGAGCAGCTTCTTGAACTCGGCCCCATGGCCACGGGCTGTGCCATCGTTCAGATTGAGAATGGCACAGTCGGAGCCAACAGTGACGAACAAGGCGGCGTCCTGGTTCCAGTCCGCGTAGCACATTATCCTGACCCGGTCCGACAAATTGACCCATTCCCCATCGGCCATGTCGCGGACGCGAAAGCCGGCCTGCTTCAGGTCCGTGGAGACCCTGGAGCCCCGGTGTGCGGGAATGAGCAGCGTGCTGTTCTTGAACGTTTGCAGCGATTCGAGATTGAGGTGGTCAGGATGACCGTGCGAGAGCCAAGCATAGCGGGCCTTTGGAAAGGCCTCGGCTTGCTCGGCGGTGAAGCGGTACGGGAGTGTCCATGAACCGAAGTACTGTGCTCCTGAAATCCATGGATCGGTCACCAGAAGGGGGACCCCGGCGTCGTAGACGATGAGTGTTGCGTTCCCGCAAGTCTCGAATCCAAGGTCCATAGAGGTTAATTCTCCGGCTAATGAACGGGTTATTCTCGAACTTGGCTGGTCCACAACGAACCTCGTTGGGAGCGGTTCCTCGCTCGTCGGGATATATTTACACCGAGGGTGTCGTCAGTGGACCGCTTGGCGATGCAAGAGGCATTCCATGGAGGATGATCGTCTGCGCTTGGGCGCGCGGTAAAGCCAAGATCAAGGTAAAGTCTCCCCAAGCTGTCAGGCCAGCGGAGGCCACGCATGTATCTGCCACAGCAATTTGAAGAAACGCGGCTCAGCGTGCTGCACGACCTGATCAGGTCGCATCCGTTTGGCACTTTCGTGATTCTCACTGGGAACGAGCTTTCCGCGAATCACATGCCCTTCGTGCTTCATCCTGACCAGGGTGAGAAGGGTAAGTTGTGTGGACACGTAGCCAGGTCAAACCCGGTGTGGCAACAATTCGCGACCGGTGTTGAGGCTCTTGCAATCTTCCAAGGCCCCGAATCGTACATCACACCATCCTGGTATCCGAGCAAGCGTGCGGACGGCAAGGCCGTGCCGACATGGAACTACGCGGTTGTCCACGCATACGGAAAGGCGAAGGCGATCGAGGACGCCAGTTGGTTACTCGAGCACGTGACGCAGCTGATTGCCGTGCAGGAGGCCGCGCAGGCGCTTCCCTGGCAGGTCTCTGACGCACCCAGAGAGTACATTGAGCAAATGATCAGCCGCATCGTCGGCATTGAACTACCGATCTCGAAGCTTCTTGGAAAATGGAAAGTCAGCCAGAACAGGAGACCTCCGGACAGGCTCGGAGTCGCCGCGGGCCTCCAGTCCCAAGCGACCGACAGGTCACGAGCGATGGCGGAGTTGGTTCTGGAGCGCGCGCGGACCCGATTGTA
>CAYNTW010000132.1:1970-13862 GCA_964400085.1 uncultured Steroidobacteraceae bacterium
GCGGCATGATGGCAAATACTGATTCCCGCGTAACGATTCACATGGTGGCGAGTCTAGACGGCTTCATCGCTCGAAAGGACGGAGCGGTCGACTGGCTCGAAACGTCAGACGAATTCGCGGACGGGGACACCCTGGACTCAGGATTCGTCGAGGCATTCCTCAAGACGATCGACTGCTACGTCATGGGGTCGCGAACCTATGAGACCGCGTTGAATTTTGAGGCCAAAGGGCTCGGCTGGTCCTACGGCGACAAACCAACTTTTGTCCTGACCAGTCGCGATCTGCCGCGCACGCGAGAGACGGTCCAGTTCTACTCAGGCGATCTGGCGCGGTTCGTGAATGAGCGCCTACGACCCGCATTCCGCTCTGTCTGGTTTGTCGGAGGTGGCGCGGTTTGCGGAGAATGCCTGCGTCTCGGGCTAGCGGACGAAGTTCGCTACTCGATTCTGCCAGTCTTGATTGGCGATGGAATCCCGTTTTTCGGGAAGCTCGACCGAGATATCGCGCTCCATCTGGCGGAGGTCAAGGCGTATAAGAGCGGTATGGTCGAGCTTTGTTATGAGGTGCGCAGATATCGAACATCCGGCGGCTAGGAGCTTCGCACTTCGCTAGCCGGACGCGACGAGCTCCCGAATGCGCGCGACGCAGTCCGCTTCGCCGGGACGCCCCGTCACCTGACAGGGTTTCGCGTGGATCAGGCGCTCGAAGCTCTCACGTCCAGGGCAGTCGCGGTAGAAGCGCGCAAGCGTCGGCGTCGTATCGAGGCCGAGCCTGTCGCCAAAGACGTGCTGCGCGGCATTGATCTGGTCCCAGAGAATGCAGTCCGCGACCATGACGGGCCGCGCCGCCGCGCGCTCTAGCCATTCCCACTCGACGAGTGTTCGATCAAGGGCCGCGAGATGGCTCTGTATGCGCTCGAGCACTCGTTTGGAGGTCGTCCCCAGGTCCGCGCCGGGGAACATGACCTCCGACCAGAGAAGGATGCCCATTGCCATGGTCAAATCGACATAAACGCTCGAGGTCAGCATTTCGTGCCGGGCGTTCTCACTCTCGGATAGCCGGTCGGCATCACCCAATGTGTGATGCAGAAAGGAAGCGATCACGGTCGTCTCCGCGATCAAGCGGTCGCCCCAGCGTAGGACGGGCAGCTTCTGGAACGGCCCGGTAACGGTGCGATCTGGCCGAATCGCCTGCCATGCCTCGAAGCCGGCCGCGAGCGACACACGGTCGTCCGCGAATGGGATGTCTCGGCAGAGAAGGAAGTAACGCAGGAATTGAGCGCGCCCGCGCACGTCGAAATACTTGAGCTCTACTCGCGGATAGTTCGGCATACGGGAAAGTATATGCCGAAAAGACTCCCGGACGAAGATGGGAGAGAATGAAGTGGAACGCAGTAGCTCCTTGTGGGAGTAACCATGGGATCCGTATCTTGCATTGAGGGTGGCTGCACGTGCCGGGCGGTCCGATACAGGATGACGAGCACCCCTCTGTTCGTTCACTGTTGTCATTGCCGCTGGTGCCAGCGTGAGACCGGTGCATCTTTTGCCTTGAACGCGCTGATCGAGGCAGACCGTGTGGTGCTGCTGCAAGGAACGCCGGAACTCATCGATACGCCGTCAAACAGCGGCAAGGGACAGAAGATTTTCCGCTGTCCCGCATGCCGGATCGCAGTATGGAGCAACTACGCGGGAGCAGGGGCTGCGATCAAGTTCGTTCGCGTGGGTACTCTGGATAATCCAGATGCGCTGCCCCCAGACATCCACATCTTCACCTCATCAAAGCAACCCTGGGTGGTACTGCCGGAAGGCACGCCCGCCGTGCCGGAGTACTACGATCGCAATAGCTACTGGCCGGCGGAGAGTCTGACCAGGCGTCGCGCGCTTTTGAGAAGTTGAAGTGGCAGTTTGCCTCCGAGTACACCACATCTGATCAGGTGCGGTGCACCATGAGAGGCAGAGAGCGGCCGCCAGCAGATAAATGCTGGTTTCTTTAAATAAACTATGGTTTACTTAACGATGTCCACGTTGTGGGGCGCGAATGCCTGTATCAGTTCAGAGCCACCGCCGATTTCCACTCACCCGTCTCCTTGGTGACAGCGGCAACCTGCGCGTTCTGCGCGCACTGTTGGAATACGAGGCGCCTCAAAGCTCCACTCAGCTCGTACGAGCGACAGCAATGACTTTGCCAGGGGTGTTGAAGGTTCTCGACAACCTTGTAGCCCAGGGCGCCGTGGAGGTTCTTGGCTCCGGTCGTAGCCGCGTGTTCAGCGCCACTAAAAACCCGCAGATTGCGGATCTGAAGGCCGCGTTCGGCCACGAACGCGCCGAATGGGACCGGTTTCTCAAGGTCCTGCGTGCAACGTTCGCTAAGCGACGGGACGTGCTGGCTGCCTGGTTGTATGGGAGTGTCGCTCGCGGCGATGACGGACCTGATAGTGATGTCGACGTGGCGGTATTGGTCAAAGACGAGTCGGCGGGAGACCGCGTCCGCGATGGCCTGCACGAGATAGAGCGATCACTGAGAGCCCATTTTTCGGTATTGGCGCTCACTCCTAAGAATCTGAAGACGGTCGACCCGACGCTGTGGGCTGCCATCGTACGAGACGGTCGAACGCTCAAAGGTCCAGAGCCTATGCGTGTTCGAAAACTGCCGCCGACAGAGCGTACATGACACGTCAGGGGCCACGTAAGGCAGTTGGACCGGATCATTGGCGCGGGCGTCAGGACTCGGCACGCGACCATCTTGAGAGAGCCAGGGACGCGATCACATTGGCAAAGCCCGCGCAGGATGCCAGGGCGATCGTCAGCCTCATCGTGCTCGCCGCTATTGCGTACGCGGACGCTCTCACCGCGAATCGCGCCCAGATCGTCAATCAGCAAGATCACGCCAAGGCCCCGCGCGACGGCTGCTGGAACCCGGCTAGTGGTTCTTGCCATTGCACGCCCCCTCAATCGGCCGTTCCCAACCCCCAACCTCCATCGATGAGAATCTCCTGCCCGGTGATATAGCTCGAGCCGGGTGAGGCGAGGAACAGCACCAGCCCCTCGAGATCCTCGGGGAAGCCTACCCGGTGCATGGGGATGACTTTCCCCACGGCTTTCTGGGTTTCGGGGTTGTGGGCGTGGCCACCGCCGATGTTGGTCACGATGAAACCCGGCGCGATGGCATTGACGGTGATGTTGTAGGCGGCAAGCTCCAGGGCAACACAGCGCATGAAATGCGCGGCTCCCGCCTTCGCCGCCATGTACGCCGAGCCGATGGCGCCCTCGATGTGGGTGGCCGCCATGGAAGTGGTGATGATGATGCGTCCTGACTTGCGCGGCTTCATGTGCCGCGCGGCTGCGCGAGCCGTCGCGAATACGCCATTCAGGTTGATGTCGATGACGCGATTCCAACGCTCGTCGGTGTAGTTCTCGAGTGCACCTTCCGCGACACGTTCGCGGTGCGTACCCACCCAGGACCCGACGAATCCGACGCCCGAGTCGATCCCCGCGTTCGCGCAAACCACGTCGAGACGCCCGTACTCCCGTGCGGCTTCGTCCACGGCCGCATCGAGCGCCTCGTGGTCGGTCACATCGACCGCTTTGCCGCGGACATCCAGCCCCGCGGCGCGCAGCCGCTGGGTCTCGCTCTCGATCCGCTGCGGATTGATATCGAGCAGGGTCACCCGGGCGCCGTTGGCCGCCAGCGCCTCGGTGAAGCCCAACCCGATGCCGCTCGCGCCGCCGGTGACGACCGCGCCATACCCGCTCACATTGAAAAGCTCGGAGATCTTCTTCACGCCAGCCCCCTCGATGGACTCCTGCCCCAGGGGATTATGCGCGCAAGCGCCGCCACCCGCGATCGTTGATTTATCATCAAAGTTCGTCAATGATGGTTGCGGGCCGCGCGCAGCGAGGGGGTACGCATGGACACGGTTTTTCCCGATATTCCGCTCTACAAGGGCTGGGGCGCGCCGTTGCGCCTGGAATCCGACCTCCGTGATATCCCGCTGGTGCACGGCCAGGTGCCGCGAGACCTGAGTGGTTTCCTGTACCGCTGCGGCCCGGATCGCCAATATCCGCCGATGACCAAGGACGATGTGTTCATCGACGGCGAAGGCATGGCTCATCAGTTTCGTTTCGAGAACGGCCATGTCGATTATCGCAGCAGGTGGGTGCGGAACGAGCGTTTCCGTCTCCAGGAGCAGGCGCGCCGCTGTCTTTTCGGCCGTTATCGCAATCGCTATACGAACGATCCGAGCGTTGCCGGCAAGAACATGGGTACGGCGAACACCAACATCGTCTGGCACGGACGTAAGCTCCTGGCGTTGAAGGAGGATTCCCTTCCCGTGGAGCTCGATCCGGAGACTCTCGAGACTCGCGGCGAGTGGCGTTATGAGGGCGCGGTCAGCGCGGTGAGCCTGAGCGCGCATCCGAAGCTGGATTATCACACCAACGAGCTGCTGACCTTCTCATACCAGGCGCGTGGCGACGGCACGACCGACGTTGTTTTTTATATCGCCGGCGAGGGGGGCAAGATCGTTCACGAGACCTGGTTCAGCATGCCTTACCCCGGCATGGTCCATGACTTCGCCGTGACGGACTCCCACATCATCGTGCCCTTCTTTCCGCTCATCACGGATATGGCCGTGCTCAAACAGGGTGGGCCTTTTTATCAGTGGCACCCGGACCAGCGCAGCCATTTCGCGGTCCTGCCCCGGTGGGGCACGGCGCGCGACATCCGCTGGTTCCAGGGCCCCGCGGTGAGCGCGGGTCACATGATGAATGCCTACAACGAGGGCTCGCTACTACACCTGGACCTGTGCCTGTACAACGGTAACTGTTTCGAGTTCTTTCCAACCTACGACGGGTCGCCTTTCCGCGGCTCGCCCCCGCAACTCACGCGCCTGAGCTTCGATCTCGCCGGCAAACACGATGGCTTCGAGGCGAAGCTACTCACAGCGGTGCCCATGGAAATGCCGCGACTCGACGACCGCTTTATGGGTAAGCCATACCGGTACGGCTATGGCATCTGCCGATCGCCCAATGCGCGAGCCGGGGAAATGGGAATGGGGGCCATCGGCTGTTTCGATCACCGCACCGGTTCCCTGACGACCTGGTCTCCCGGTGAGAATTGCGGTGTACAGGAGCCTAACTTCGTGGTGAAGCCCGGGGCGCCGGAAGGAGAGGGATACCTGCTGGTCATCGTCAACCGCTTTGCCGAGAATCACAGTGATCTTGCAATACTAGACGCGCAAGACATCGCGGCGGGGCCGATTGCTTTGTTGACCTTGCCGGTAAGAGTTCGCACGACGTTTCACGGCATGTGGGTCCCCGAGCGTGCGTTGGTCTCGGGGCGGTACGAAGCGTGAAGATTCTAGCCGCTGTGTCGCGCGATGCGACTCGGCCGCCTGCCGTGGAGAACCTCGATATCGAGGAGCCGCGCGAAGGCGAGATACTCGTGCGGATCGTCGCGAGCGGCATTTGTCATACCGACATCAATGTTCATGAGCGGGACCGCAGCCCGAAACCGATAGTTCTCGGGCACGAGGGCGCGGGTATCGTCGAGCGGGTGGGCCCAGGCGTGAGGCGGCTCGTACCGGGCGATCGGGTCATCCTGAGCGTGAACTATTGCGGCGAATGCCCGAGCTGCCGCCAGAACGCGCACAGCTATTGCTACGAGTGCCTGCCGCGCAATTTCGGCGGCCGTCGTCCCGATGGCAGCACGCCGTTGGCACAGAACGGCGCACCCATCAATGCGCGTTTCTTTGGCCAATCTTCCTTCGCGACATATTCGCTCGCCGACGAGCGCAGCGCGGTGAAGGTGCCGGATGACATGCCGCTCGAGATCATGGGACCGCTGGCTTGCGGTGTCATCACCGGCGCAGGCTCGGTGATCAATTCGCTGGCCGTGCGTCCCGGGCAATCCATCGCGATCTTCGGGACCGGCGCGGTCGGCTTGAGTGCCGTGATGGCAGCAAAAATCGTCGGTGCGACCCGCATCATTGCCGTGGATGTGGTGCCGGCGCGCCTGCAGTTGGCCCTGGAGCTCGGAGCGACGGACGCCATCAATTCCAGGGACGGCAATCCCGCGCAGGTGATTCGCGAGCGTACCCGCTACGGAGTTGACTTCAGTTTCAACACCACTCGCTTCCCGGAAGTCTTCACGCAGGCGTTGGAGTGTCTCGCGCCCCGCGGCACAGCCGGCTTCGTCGGTGCGCCGTTCAATCCCTGGACACCTGACTTGTTCCATATTCTCAGTGGCGGTCGCAGTGTGCGCGGCATTCTCGGCGGGGATGCCTCGCCGGGCTCGTTCATCCCGCTGCTCGTGGAGTACTACCGCCAGGGGCGGCTGCCGTTCGATCGGCTCATCCGCTTCTACCCATTTCAGGACATTGCCCAGGCGTTCGCGGACTGCGAGCACGGCACCACCGTCAAAGCCGTGTTGCGCATGTAGGTGAGGAGCGAAAGTCGTGCCGAACCCAACCGATCTGACAGCAACAGTACAGGCTCTGGCCGCTCGCGTGCAGCGCCTCGAGGATCAACTCGAGATCCAGAAGCTGCAGGCAAAATACGCCCACTACCTGTTCACGCAGCGCTTTGATCGCATTGTCGACGAATGTTTTGCAAAGCGCCTGCCGGAGGTCTCGGTCGAGTTTTCCGACAGCGGTGTGTATCGGGGGCTCGAGAGCATCCGCGCTCTGTATGCGGCATTCAACGCCACCAAGGGGATCCCGGGCTTTTTCATCCTGCACATGGCCGTGAATCCCTACATCGAGATCGCCGCCGACGGTCAGTCGGCCCGCAGCCATTGGCTTTCGCCAGGAGCAGCCGGGAGTGCGACGTCGGCGAGCTGGATCTGGGGACCCTATTACGTCGATTACGTGAAAGAGGAGGGGCTCTGGCGTATCGCGCATTCGAACCTTGCGCCGTTGTTCCGCAACCGGTACGAGGTGAGTTGGGCGCAAGCGCCGGATCATGGCTCGGTTCGTGGGCCCCTCACCGTGCAGCCCAACGAGCCGACCACGCTCTATCGCCCCTACAGCGAGGTGAAGAGCGAGCGCGACATCTTCAGACATCATCCCAGCCTACCGGAGCCCTATTGATATGAAAGCCGCGGTCAAGCGCGCGCCGCGCCTCGGCAGCATCTCCTTGCCGGCGAATCTCGGTCCGCTGGAGCCCGTCTGGAGAGTAGGCGGACCCGACTACCTGCCACTGCGCTTGCTGTTGGTCGCCAAGCTCATCGATCTGCACGTCGGCCGGGTGCTGGCCGAGAAATCCGGCTTGTCGGTCGCGCAGTGGCGTGTCGTGGCGCAACTCGGAGTGTTGCATAACGGCTCGGTGCGCGAGATGGCCCGGCAGGCATGCGTGGACCCGGCCGAGGTGAGCCGCTCGGTCGCGGCCTTGGAGAAGCGCGGCTTCGTCGCGCGACATGTGAACGAGCGTGACCGGCGCTCGCCGCGATTCTCGCTCACCGCGGCGGGGAAGGCTCATTTCGCCGGCTTCCGTCCACATTGGCGGCGGTTGCAGAACGCGTTGCTGGCGAAGCTCACGAGCGCCGAACGTGATCTGGCCGATCATGTCCTCACGGTGATCGCTGGCGCATGCCTGGAGATGCTCGATGACTACTGACACAGTACGAGGAGACGCTTGCGCTCAGTTCGAAACGTTTTCCACGGCGGGTCAGCCGTTGCGCCTGCGAGCCGCCTACTGGAATCGTCTGATGGGCAACTCGTTCACCTCGACGGCGTTCGCGCCGCTCGATCCCGGTAACTTTTCGGCCGAGCTGACGCGTACGAAAATCGGCGACATCTGGCTGATAGAGTTGTGCTCCGCCGCGGCGCGAGTGCGACACCCCGTCTCGAGTCCGACCAACGCCGGCGCCGACCTGGTCTACACGCTACACCTGGTGCTCGAAGGCTCGAGCGTGGATCGCCAGTGGGGGCGCGAATGTCGGCTCGGAGCCGGGGATTTCGCGCTGTACGCGAGCGGTCCAGGCGAGATCTTCGAGGCGACGCACGAGGGGCCGGTCCGCAAACTGCTGCTGGGAATTCCCAGTCAGACATTGCGGCGCTATCTACCCTGCCCGGAACGGGTCATCGCGCTGCCTGTTTGCGGCAATCGAGGTGTTGGCGCACTCGTCTCGAACCTGCTGCGCGATTTCTGGCATGGCTGCCGTGCGCACCCGGGTGAAATGGCCCAACCGCGCATGCTCCACGGCGTTCTCGAGCTGGTGGCGGTGGCGTACGCCAATACCCAACAGGCTGCCACCTGCGCGTCGCAGTCCGCTGCCTTTCACAAGGGGCAGATTCTCGCGTATATCGAGTCGCACCTCAGTGCCGCCGAGCTGACACCCACGCGAATTGCGGCGGCGCTGCACATGACGCCGCGCAATCTCCACTATCTCTTCGCCACCGAAGGGGAGACCGTGGCGCGTTATATCCTGCGGCGGAGGTTGGAAGAGAGCATACGGGCCCTGACTTGCGTGCCACCCCAGCAACGTACGCTGACCGAGATTGCGCTCGATCTCGGGTTCGGGAGCGTTACCCACTTCGGCCGCGCTTTCCGCCGCTGCTACGGAGTGACTCCGAGTGAATATCGCCGGGGTGCCCGGGGGCCGGACAAGCTGCTAACCGACACTCTCGGCACTGTAGCGCGCCAGCAGCCCGGTACGCACCGTGTACCGGAATACACGAGCAAAGAAGTAGCCGGCGAGCAGCATTTCTAGCAGCGCCAGCCCACCGCCCCAGAGCAGGTCCGTGCCCGAGAACGGCTCGCTGTTGACCAGTGCGCGCATGCCCTCGAAGACATAGGACGGCGGCAACAAGCGGCCCACGGCGCGCATCCAGGCGGGCAAGGTAGCTAGCGGGTAGTACACCCCAACGAAGGGTGACAGCATGGCGGTCATGGGCCAGACCAACCACTCCGACGCGGGCCCGAGCCGTAAAACGAGCGCGCTCGCGAACACACCCAGTGCGATCCCGAACAGGAACAACACCAGCACGAATGGAAACAACATCAGGCCGAGCGCGCCGAAGGACAGGCCAAACACCAACGTCGCCAGGACCAGCATGACCGCGAGCGCCGCGCTGCTCGTGACGATACTCGTCAGCACGAGGCCGGTTACGTACTCCGAAATGGACAGAGGCGTGGCGAACAGGTTCAGGAAGTTTCTCGACCAGACATCCTCGAAGAACGCGGTGGTCACTCCCAGCATGATGCGCGTGAAGAAGTCCCAGAACAGCACCGCGCCGAGCAGGCTCGGCACGAAGTTGACTTGGCTGCCGGCGACGCTATTCAGGTAGCGTGTCAGGAAACCCCAGAGCACGATGTCGATGGCCACCCAGGCGAAGGTCGGCAGGATGCGGACGGGGCTGCTGCGGAAGAGATAGAGCTGGCGTAGGAAGATACCCGCGACCGGACGCAACCTCACTGCGCCGCCTCGCGGGTGACATCGAGCGGCTCGCGGGCGAGTTGGATAAACAACTCCTCGAGCGAGCGGGCGCCATGCTCGCGCGGCAGGGTGCGCGGGTCGCCTTCGAGAAGAATCTTGCCGCGGGATAAAAACAAAACCCGGTCGCAGACTTCCTCAACTTCGTACATGTTGTGCGACGTCCAGAGGATTCCGCAGTTTTGCTCGCGCGCCAGGGCGCGGATCTGCTCGCGCACGCCCTGGGCGGCGGCCGGATCCAAAGAGGCGGTCGGCTCATCCAGCAACAGCAATTGCGGTCGATTGAGCAGCGCTTTCGCCAGGGCGACTCGCGTTTGCTCACCCGAGGAAAGCACGCCGCAGCGCGTGTCGCGCAACCTGCGCAGATCGAACTGATCGAGCAGGGTCTCGATCCGGCGGGTCAGGTCCGCCACGTCGTAGATCAGGCCGAAGAAGCGCAAGTTCTGCGCCACTGTAAGATTTCCCGGCAGAGTCGCGTACACGGCGGCGAAGTTCGTTCGCGCGAGCGCCTGGGAGCGCCGCTTCGTCACATCGATGCCGCCGATGCGGATGCTGCCGGAGGTTGGGGCCAGCACGCCGAGAATCATGTTGATGGTGGTGGTTTTACCGGCGCCGTTGGGGCCCAGGAGACCTACGATTTCGTTGCGGTGAACCGAGAAGGAGAGGCGCTCGACCGCCATGATGTGCGCATAGCTTTTGCACAGGTCCGCGACCCCGAGCACCGTATCCAGCTTCGGCTGATCCACGGCACTGGGTTGCTCCAACGGGCGATGCAGGGCTGCAGGCATCCGGACACCATACCATGACGGCGGAGCGACGAAATTACACAGAAAAGCGCTCCCCCGTGGACCGCAACCCATCGGGAGTCTGCTAAAGTCAGCGTGTTGGGCTCACTGTTACCGTTTGTGCCTCGTGTTTGCACTGAAGGCACCCGGACGCCATAGCGGTTGCGCCCCCGGTTAACGGGCTTTCAAGCATGTCATCTATCGATTCGAGTCGTGCCCCTCGGGCGCGCAACGCCCTGTTTTGTGTGGCGATTTCAGCCATTTTGACAGCGTGCGCCGTGGGCCCGGACTTCCATTCGCCCGCGCCTCCGGGTACCGAGCACTATGTTCAGGGCGCGCAGCCCCAGACTACTGTACAGGCGCCCGGTACGGCCGGCGGCGCGCAGACTTTCACTGTCGATCGCGATATCCCCGCTGATTGGTGGACGTTGTTCCAATCCGGTCCGCTGGACGAATGGGTCAGGACCGCCTTGCGTGATAGCCCGACGGTCGAGGCAGCCAAGGCCACACTACGGTCGGCACGGGAAAACTACCTTGCGCAACTCGGTGGCCTGCTCCTGCCGGGAGCGGATGGCTCCTTTTCCCGCACCCGTCAGAAAACCCCCGGTGCGGCTTTCGGGGCGCCGCAATTTGGCCCGAGTGAATACACGCTGCTCTCGGCCACCGTGAACGTGTCCTATCGACTCGACCTGTTCGGCGCTTCACGGCGCCAGCTCGAGGCGCTGCGCGCCCAAACCGACTATCAGCGCTGGGAGCTCGAGGCCGCCAACCTGACCCTGACGGCCAATGTCGTGACCACCGCGATCGACATTGCATCGCTGCGTGCGCAGATCGCCGCCGCGAACGAGATCATCGCGAGCCAGCAGGATCAGCTCAACATCGTGCAGAAGCAATTTTCAGCCGGTGGCGCCTCGCACTCCGACGTCCTCACCCAAAGCGCGCAGCTGGCCCAGACACAGGCGACCTTGCCTGCCCTGGAGAAGGCGCTCGCCCAGGCCCAACACCGGCTCGCGGTGCTCGCCGGGAAGACCCCCGACACCGAAACCCCGGTGTTTGACCTGGAGCACCTCACGTTGCCGGAGGATCTGCCGGTGAGCGTGCCGGCGAAACTCATCCGCCAGCGCCCGGATGTCCAGGCGGCGGAAGCGTCCTTGCACCAGGCGAGCGCCCAGGTGGGCGTGGCCACGGCCAACCTGTTTCCGCAAATCAACCTCTCCGCGTCCATCGGCACGGATGCATTGAAATGGAGCCAACTCTTCACAGCGGGCACCGGCGCATGGAGTGCCGGTACCTCGCTGACCCAACCGCTCTTCCATGGGGGCGAGCTGGTCCACAAGCGTCGGGCCGCGTTGGCGGATCTTGACAGTGCCGCGGCGCAGTATCGACAGACGGTGTTGGCGGCTATGCAGGATGTCGCCGACACGTTACGCGCGCTTGAAGCGGACGCGCGCAATCTGCGCGCCCAAGCCGCAGCCGAGGAAGCGGCCGCCAACTCGTTGGACATCACGAGGAAACAGTTCGCGGCAGGCGGGGTGAGCCACGTGCAGCTATTGATCGCTGAGCGACAGTACTCCGAAGCACGCCAGAACCGGGTGTTGGCCGAGGCCGCCCGGTTTGCCGATTCCGCGGCGCTGTACCAGGCCCTCGGCGGCGGTTGGTGGAACCGGGAAAGTGG
>CAYNTW010000132.1:13962-15327 GCA_964400085.1 uncultured Steroidobacteraceae bacterium
AGAGTGATGCGTTTTCGCCTGATCGTGGTGTTGCTGGGAGCAGGAGTGCTGCTGGCCCTGTTGGTCGGCTTCAACTTTTTCAAAGACTTCATGATGGCCAAGGCGCGCGCGCAGAACGCGTCTCCTCCGCAGACCGTCAGCACGATGATCGCGCAATATTCCGACTGGCAGCCGGAGGTCTCTTCCGTCGGTAGTATGCGCGCCTTTCGCGGGGTGGACGTCACCACGGAAATCGCGGGCCTGGTGCGGACGCTCAACTTCAAATCCGGTGACGATGCGAAGAGTGGCGAGGTGCTGGTCGAGCTGAACGCGGACTCCGACGTTGCCCAACTCCATGCTCTGCAAGCGGCGGCGGATCTCTCCGAGACCACCTACAAACGCGACAAGGTGCAATTCGAGGCTCAAGCCATCAGCCAGGCAACGCTCGACGCGGACGCCGCGGACTTGAAGAACCGCCGCGCGCAGGCCGAAGCGCAGGCCGCGCTCGTGGCCAAGAAAACCCTGCGCGCGCCGTTTGCCGGTCGGTTGGGCATCAGCACCCTCAATCCGGGGCAGTACCTCAACCCCGGAGACAAAGTGGTCACCTTGCAGGCCATCGACCCGATCCTGGTCGACTTCAATGTGCCGCAGCGGGAGCTCGCGCGCATTCAAACGGGCCAGACGGTCCACCTGACCGCCGACGCTTTTCCCGGCGAGATCTTCGAGGGCAAGGTCACCGCGATCGACCCGCGCGTGGACACGGCCAGCCGCAATTTCCAGGTAGAGGCTTCGATCGGCAACACTTCCCGCCGGCTGCTGCCGGGCATGTTCGCCCGGGTAGCCGTGCAGTCGGGAAACAAACAGCGTTATCTCACGTTGCCACAGACCGCGATCACCTATAACCCGTACGGCGCTACTGTGTTCATCGCGGTCAAATCGAAGGACGGCCAGTCGCTCGTGGCGCAACAGGTGTTTGTCACGGTCGGCGCCACGCGCGGTGACCAGGCCGCCGTCGTCAGCGGCATCAAGGAGGGCGATCAGGTTGTGACCAGCGGGGAGCTGAAGTTGAAAAACGGCACGCCGCTGCAGGTGGACAATAGCGTGCAGCCCAAGGACGATGCCCATCCGTCGCCGCAGGAAGGTGCCGATCAATGAAGTTCACCGATCTTTTTGTCGAGCGCCCCGTCCTTTCGGCGGTGGTGAGCTTGCTGATTCTGGTGTTGGGACTGCGCGCGATTTTCGGCCTACCGGTGACACAGTATCCGCAAACGGAGAACGCCACGGTCACGGTGAGCACGACCTACTACGGCGCGGATGCCGCGACGGTCGCCGGATTCATCACGCAGCCGCTCGAGCAAGCGATCGCGCAGGCGCAGGGCATCGACT
>CAYNTW010000133.1:0-14388 GCA_964400085.1 uncultured Steroidobacteraceae bacterium
TTCGTCGTACTGCCATTCCTTTTTGGGCCGGCGGTTGTGGCAAGTCTACTGGATCACTTACGACATGACCTTCGTTGGCGCGGGCCGTGACCGGCGAGATGGATCGCGCGCAGGAACGCTGGATTCGCAAATCGCCATTGCCAGCCGAGCCCACTTCGAGACAATCTGGTCGCGGTCGCCCGGCTGGGAGTTGCGTATCATGGGAGTTTGGATCCGAGGCCGCCCACTCTTCAGTTATTTCGCACTGACATTCAGCCTCTCCTGGGTGGGCGCCCTTGGCGTCGCGATGGCTCCCCTCTTGCGGCACGAGCATCTCTCGACCCTCACGGGCATTTTGATGTTTCCGGCCATGCTCATCGGCCCCAGTCTCAGCGGAATACTGCTGATTGCTCTCATCACTGGACGGGACGGCCTCCGCGAGCTGGGCAAGCGAATGCTCGCAGCACGCCAACCGCTCAGACACTACCTGGTGTTGCTCCTCCCGCCGGTGCTCGTTTTAGCCATTCTGCTCATTCTCACTGAGGTGGTGTCGCCGGTCTTTGCGCCGAATCTGTTCTTCATGGGCATCTTGTTCGGCGTACCGGCGGGTTTTCTGGAGGAGATCGGCTGGACGGGCTACGCTCTTCCGAAGCTCCTGGAGAAATTCAACGCCCTGGCGGCCGGTGTCTTACTCGGGCTTTTGTGGAGCCTGTGGCATCTTCCAGTGGTGGATTATCTCGGAGCGGCTAGTCCTCACGGACCTTATTGGTTCCCCTTCTTCTGTTCTTTTGCCGCGGCCATGACCGCAATGCGCGTGATCATGTGTTGGCTCTACACCCGAACGCATAGTGTCCTCCTGGTGCAGCTCATGCATGTGAGCTCCACCGCAGCGCTCGTGATCTTCAGTCCGCCGCGCGCGAGCGCGGCTCAGGAAGCGTTCTGGTATGCAGTGTACGCGGCGGCACTATGGTTGTTTGTCGCCGTACTGGCGCCTCACCTGAAGCGCATCGGCCCAATTGCCACTGGTCCGCAACAACGCTTCCCGATCGAACCCCGCCCGGGATCGACTTCAGCACGGTGTAGTTCATCTCCCCTTGGATGAGGCTGATGCTGTCTGGGTGTAAACCTGACTTCACCGGGTCGGCCACTCCCACGTCGGCTTGTCCATCATCGACTGGCCGACGATGCGGGTTTCGCCCAGTTCTTTCTCCAAAACGATGGAGCGGCAGTCGGCGGATTCCGTCAGCGCGGCGGCCAGGCGCGTCGAGTGGGTGACCACCCAGACCTGGGTGTTTTTCGCGGCGTGGATGATGAGGCGCGCGAACGCGGGAAGGAGGTCGGGATGCAAACTCATCTCGGGCTCGTCCAATACCATGAGCTCGGGCGGACGCGGGGTGAGGAGCGCGGCGATCCATAACAAGAAACGAAGCGTGCCGTCGGAAAGCTCGGCGGACTTCAACGGGCGGAGCAGACCGTGTTGATGCATTTCGATGTCGAATCGATAGTCCACACTGCTGATCTCCACGCGCGAGCCGGGGAAAGCGTCGTTCACCGCGGCGTCGAGTGCGCGCGCGTCGCCGATCTCACGGATTGTCTGCAGTGCTGCGGCCAGATCGCGGCCATCATGCGATAGGACGGGAGTCTGAGTTCCAAGCTGCGGCTGCCTCGCGGGTGAGTCGGCGTCGACGCGGAAGTGATCGTAGAAGCGCCACATCCGCATCCGCTCGCGGAGAGTCAGGACTTCCGGGGCGCGGTCGGCGTCAGCTACCTGCATCAGCATGCTGTCGAACGTCGCCAGATCCTGCCGCAGGAGGTCCCAGTCACCATCGCGATTGCGGACACGAACAGTGGGCCCACGCCGATCGGCCAACAACGCGGCAGTTCGGAACCTGGGTCCTGCCCAGATACATTCCCGTTTGATGGCGGGATCGAGCCCGAAGCTCGGGGAGTTGGACGTCGGCAAGCCGAGATCGATCGCGTAACTCAAGGCATCGCTGGCGAAGCCCAGACGTAGATTCACAACGTCTTTTCTAGGACCGCCTTGCACCGGAGCAGTACCCTTGCGCATGGCGCGCGAGATCTCCTCCGGACCAGCCCAGAGTGTAGATTTGAGTCCGCCCTCGCGCGCGAGGGATGCGACCACGCCACCCTGTGAAGTGTTGGCCAGCAGTCGTAGGGCGCGATAAAGATTCGACTTGCCGCTGCCGTTGGCGCCGGTCACCACAGTGAGACTGCCCATTGGTACGACAACCTGGCGCAGCGATCGGTAGTTGGCGATGGCCAGCAGCTCAATCATTCGGGTACCGATTCCTTGGGTCGCGGTCCGCCAGCGGCAGCCTGCAGCTTATTGGATGACGCGGCAGCAAGCGAGCCGTGTTCCCGCCGCTGGTGTGGGCGGTGTCACCTTGCGGACGGTCGTCGCTCGGCGGTGTAGTATTACCGAGTGATTCGGACGACGGCCTTGCTCGAGGCCTTCGAGGGACCCGATATCGAGGAGAGCCACCAAGTGATTTCGATCAGGCGTGCCATTGGGGATGATGCGCAGCAGATCGGCGCCGTGTTCGATGCAGCAGTTTACGAAGGCTGGCCGTATCTTGGGGAGCTCTCTCGGAAGCCGATGTTTTCTCCGGAAGAATGGGACGGGGTCGTGAAAGATCACGCACCGCCAAACGAACTACTCGTGGCGGTCAATGACTCGAAGCAGGTGGTCGGCTTCACGGCAGTTCATCCGGTCGAAGGAGAGATGTACCTGTTGTTCGTCCATCCAAAGCACGCGGGCCGCGGCGTAGGGCGAGCGTTACTGGAAGCCGCGCATCAGGCATTGCGGGCGGGTGGTTGCCGCGAGGCGTTCTTGTACACCCACGAACAAAACGAAAGAGCAATCCGGGTGTACGAGGCGGCTGGCTATCGACGCGACGGCACGGTGCGGGAATCAAACTTTCGCGGCGTGCGCCTGCGTGAGCCAAGGTTCGTCAAGCGACTGTAGCGAACCCATTGGGTGATTGCCCTGCACGGTCCGCGTCAAGTCTCGACGGGGGCTCAAAATGGTCCAAATCTCTACCTGGCAAATGGCCCTTTGCACAGTTGCGACGCTTCATTAGGCTCACCTGCGTATCAGCCTCCAGCCCAGGATCGCGGGGAATCAAATGAGTGAAGTAGCACGTGCGGACAAGACGGGCATCGGGGCCCTATCTACCGGTGAGGGAGAAGCAGGCCGGCAGACTGCCTTCGCGATTTCGACAGTCGCTATCGCGGGAGGGGTGGCCGGGGCGATCGATCTGGCCCTCAACACATTCAATGCTCTCAAGGCTGGAACTTCCGTCCTGAGACCCTGGAAAGGTGTTGCCGCGGCGTTGCTCGGCAAAGACGCAGTGATTCAGGGTGGCGACCCGATGGCGATCATCGGACTTGGACTCCATTTCCTGATTACCATCGGTGCCGCTGCTATCTACTATGTGGTGGCGAAACGCCAGGGATGGCTAGTGAGGCACTCATTGCTTTCGGGTCTCGTCTTCGGAACGATGTTCTTCCTGATACTCAACTACGTGATCTTGCCCCTTACACTCATCGGGCATCCACTGTACGTCGGCGCGCGGACGATCGCGATCTCGCTGCCGAGTCATATCATCATGATCGGACTCCCGATCTCAATGATCATCGGCTGGCGACTCGGCTGGCGACTGAAGAACGCCTAGCCGCCTCAAGATTGGCCGGTCGCCCGCCGCTCGAAAGACGCGACCTTCCGGTCGCTCAGCCGCCAGGAATGGGTAGGATCGGCATGATCTCGACCGAGTCGCCGGGGAAAATCGCGAAATGTGGATGGTTCTTGAAGATCGCGGCGGCTGCCTCGTGCGAGTCGGCGCGCACGACTGTGAAGGCCGCGAGTTGATTGCTGATGTCGCTAATCCCAGCTGCGGACACCTTTTTGGTTTTCCCTAATGGCCCACCCATGGTGACCACGGCAGACTGGTACTTTGCGACCCAATCCTTCCAGGCCGCCATTCCTTCCTGCTCCCTGGCGCGACGCTGAGCCTCGGGTAAAGCATCCCATTCCGCCCGGCGCGGGCTTGTCTTGCTTCCGGTAAATACCGCCAGATAGGTATTGGTCGCGTTCATTAAAATCGCTCCTCGTCTACGTGTACGGCCACGTTATCCGAAGGACGTTGCAGGGGACGCTTAGCCGACAATGCCAAATCACTTTTTTTGCTGCCGGCCAAGGGAGGGAATCACGTGACTTTCTCTGCGGATTCGGGCCATGAGCCGTCGAGAAACGTCTTGATCGACCCAAAGACCAATTCGGGCGCTTCTATCCAGGGAACATGGGCTGCGTTGTCGACGGTCAGGAGTCGCGCGTCAGGCAACGACCTCGCCCAGTCCAGCCCGCCGCCGTAAGCCGCGTTGCGATCCTTGGTGCCATGGATGGTGAGCACCGGCATTTTGGCCCTCTGATAGTCAGCGGCACCGATATTCAGGGACAGCAGTGTCGGCATGATGTTGGAATGGAAATACCTCATTCCGTTGCGCTCATTGACGAGCTCACAGTAGCCCATGCGGGAGATCTTGTGCACATCAGCCTTGTCGAGCACATAGAGCGGTCGCAATATGGACCAGACGCGATTGCAGGCCTCGACCGGATCGCTCGGTCCGCCCTCGGTCTGCATCTGGGCGAGCTGCGCGAACGCCGCGGCCGCCGTGGCGTCCATGTTGCTTAACTCCGGCGGGTACTGTTTGGCTATGTTTGGGGCGGATGGCCCGATTTGCACCACTCGATTGACGTTATCTGGATATTCCATGGCATACAGGGCCACGACAGCTCCTACATACGAGTGTCCCAGTATGGACACCTTCTCGAGCTCAAAGTGCCGCCGTACGGCGTCGAGGTCTCGCACATCGTTGTGGACGCCTCCCTCGAGCAGCGCCTCATCGGTCACTGCGTCCGATCGGCCGCGATTGCGCAGATCATAGAAGATGCAGGTGTGCTCCGCCGCCAGGTATTTGAAGTCATCAAACAGGTAGATCGCATTCGGAACGATGACCGTACTGCGACCGTCTCCGACCTTTTGAAAGAAAAGGCGGACGCCGTCCGCCGCAGTCACATAACCTTCAGTCAAACGCATCTAGTCGAACTCCTTACAACGACCGCCCGCTGCACCCTCTCGCTGCCGAGGACTCGGCCGAGCACTGAGCGAGTAAAAAAGCCTCTCCCCCAGTCTACCCAGGGGAGAGGCTTACTCTACTACGGTCCGAAGTGAATCAGTCGTCCAGATCGACATCCGCATGACCAATGCGGTCCGCGAACTCCTTCGGCCAACGCACCTTGGTCTCACCCGGATAAGGCCGTGTGAACCCGGTCGTCTGGTACCACACGAGATGGTTCACGACATCCGGGTCCTCGGCGTCCGGAATATGTTGTTTCTTGCCGGCGAAGATTTTGACTTTTGCCTGCGCCCAGGCCTTCTCGATAGGTTTCATCCGTACATTCTTGGCCGTGGTGAAGCCACTCACGCCTTGATAGAGCGGAATTTGAGCGGGCAGATGATCCCAGGGCGCGAAGTTCTGTGGCGGCGGGTTGTTGGTGAACAGGTTGTACATCGGCGAGGCCACCAGGTCGAACAGGTTCATCGGGGGCAGGCCAAGGATCTGCTCGATGGTCCGAGTCATGTTGACCTGCGTGAAGGCAGTGTGGTTCGCACCCTGGTACTGCACCACGTAGGGGCTCACGACGTAGCCGGGGCTGCGGTGTCCGTCGACGTGGTCGACACCGGCTTGCGAGTCGTCCTCCGTGACGAAGATCGCCGAATCTTTCCACACTGGACTGTGGCTGATCGCATCGATGATGCGGCCGACCGCCAGATCATTATCCGCTTGCGAGGCCGCCGCGTTCGGCGGACCACCCGTATGATCACACATGATCCACAGCGTCGTTAGCGCCGGTACCGTGCCAGCCTTGACGTCTTTGTTGAAGTCCTGCTGCCACAGGTCAACCCGGAATTGATCGGGTATGCCGAGATCGAAGGGCGGGAAGTGCGGATTGGCATACTTCTGGACAGATGGGATTTCCGAGATCACGTTGACGGTCGTCGCATACTTGAGCTGCGGTTCCGCGCCGCTCTCGTAAGCCACCGCGTCGTTGTAGAACTGGGTCCAGGTCGGCTCGTTATGGGTTCCATCGGGGTTGTTGTAGGTCACCCCCGCGTACTCCACGTACTCACCATAGATCTTGACCGGGAGGCCTTTCTTTTCGGCGGCGTCCCACACGAAGCCCTTGGGCTGATAGGCGAGCGCATCCAGGCCATTGGCGGGATAGCTGCGGATCCAGTCCGGCGACTGGATCTCATCCATGTAAGGCGCGATGCCCTGCACTAGCCAGTTATGACCGTCGGCAGACTGGCGCGACGGATCGTAGTAGTTGTCGAGCAGCGGGAAGCGCGTCACCAGATTGTGCATATTCGGCGTGACGGTCGAGCCGAAGATGGTGAGCGACGGATCGCCATTACCGCCGGGCACATCGCCGAGCACCTGGTCATACGTGCGATTCTCACGCACGATCAGGAACACGTGTTTGATGAGAGACGGATCGCCGATCCGGCGCGGGATCGCGACCGGCTCCTCGTGCGGGTTACCACCGTGGGACGCGGCGATGTTGGTCGCCAGGTCCCAGTGGTTGTTCTCGTAGACCTGTGCGGTCATGCCGGCAAGCGCTCGAAAATCCGGCAGCGGGATCAGGTTCACCGTGGCGGTGTCCTGGTGTGTACCGTAACCTTTGACGTTGTAGGAAGTGGCCTGCGAGCCCCAGGTGCCAAGCCCCTTGTCGTTGGACACCACGAGCTGGTGGCGCGGAGCGTCGTAGACGACCGTGCTGGGCGTGGAGGCCGTCGGGATGAGGCCGAGGATCGGATTCCACCACGCGCCACCGCTCAAATCCATCACCGCAACCGCGTTGGCCGTGTAGAGGGTGACGTAGGCGACCGAGCCTACCACGGCGATGCTGGTCGGCTGCGCGCCGAAGGGCTTGCCCTCGTGCCGCTCATCGTCGCCAAACCCAAACGAATCCCAGCCCTCACCCGGAAGCGGCAGTTTGATCTGAATCGTGCGCTCCAACCTGTTCGTGGCGAGATCGATCACCCCGATGTTGTCGCTGCCGGTGTTCGTGACAAACAGCCGGCCGTTTGCGATCGTCATTCCGGTCGGGTGCCGCCCACCGGTTTCGACATTCGCTACGAGCTGGCCAGTGGTGGTGTCCACGACGGAGATCGTGCCGGTGATCGCCGTGCCGGACTCGCGGCTGGCGACGATCGGCGTGCCGGAGGAGATGTTGGTGAAATCGGAAGAGGTGGCGATCCGGCCGCCCTCGTTGCTGATGTAGGCGTACTTGCCGTTCAGTATCACGCTGTTCGGGGCATTGCCGACACGGATCTGCGTGCCCTTGGGCACGACCGGATTGACGGTCAGGTCAACGGGCTGCAGGGTGTTGTTCTGGTTCAGAACGACGTAGGCGGTCTTGCTATCGGCGGAGACGGCGACCCCGGCAGGATTCGAGGTGTAGTCGTTACCGTTGTAGAAATTGCCGCAGACCGTCGTTACCGGGTTGCTCGGCAAGCCGACGGTGATCCCGGAGCAATTGATGAAGGCCTGGGAGGGCGGCACGTTGAGGTGCTGATAGTCGCTCAACAGGCCGGTCTTCGGATCGACACTGGCGATCGCGAGATAGCTGTCGTCCTGGCTGAACAGCAGATACTTGCCGTCCGGAGAGTAGCTGATACCCGTGAACGAGCCGTGCTTGTCCTTGAATGGAGTGTAGTTCTGCAGCACGTTTCCGGTGCTGAGGTCGATCACGTCCACCGCGGACGAGGCGCCCATCAGCAAGATCGCCGCGGTGTTGGGATTCGTCGGGTTGAGCACAACCTGCTTGGCGCGCACGGGCGAGCCGAGGATGGTCACGTGCCCCGCGGGCGCTACGATCTGACCGGTCGACATGACGTACGATCCGTTCGCCTGCGGACCTACCGTGTAGGTTGGGAATTCAGCGGACGGATCGGCGAACGCCGCAGAAGCGGCGGCCGCCGATGTAGCGGCAATCACGCTGCGCACGAGACAACGTACAAGGTAAGAAGATTTGCTCGACATGGCACCTCCCAAGCTCAAGAACACCGTGGCGTTGGATCGCAACGGAGCAGGCATCGCCCGATCTGGCCCGAGCCAGCGGGTTCCCGTTTATCGCCGTCCTGTGTTGCGTATGGATGACGAACAAATGAAACCTCGAGCCGAGGTGTTGACTTCCCTTTCGTGAGCCTTTCCGCGCGCTATCAGCTGACCAACGCGCGCAGAGGACCCAGCCACGGCTCGTAGATGCGCCAGCGGTCGATCGCGCTCGTATAAATGGGTTGGCGCGCCTGCCACTTGCTGGCTGTTTTCACCACTCGACGGTTAAGGTTGGGATGAAGGCAGACGGGATCAAAGTCCAACCCACACGCCATGAGCAGCCGCCGGACGACCGGCTCCGGGTCGCTGACCAACACCTCGTAGTCAATCTCGACCCAGCGCTCGGGTGGCAACACGTCGCGCCAATGGGCCACGAGACGTTGGTAGGCACGAATGTACCCGACCAACGTCTCACCCCCCGTCGGGAAGGCCATGCGGGGATTGAAGTGGGTTTGATGAATGGAAATCGCGGTATCGATGGGAGCGCGACGGCAATGAATGAGCGTGGCGCCAGGCAGGCAAATATTAATGAGTCCGGCCCATTGGAAATTCAGCGGGTTCTTGTCGATCACGCGCGCCGCGGCGGGAGCGATGGCGCGCAGGAGCCGGAGGTAGTCCGCCGCGGTCAGCGCCACAGTTGGCTCCCTATCGCCGGCACGCTCCCAATCCCGGCCGCGCTCATTCCAGAACGGTAGCTCGCCTCCCGCGGCCACTTGGCTGTGCGCCGACAGCATCTGCTCGACGAGCGTGGTCCCCGAGCGGGGTAGGCCGAGCACGAAAACAGGGATCGCGTCTTCGTGACGCCCCCAGTCCGCCGCCACGATGCGCTCCCGAGTGAAACATGCGATCAGCCTGTCGATGCGCGCGTTGAATGCGGCAAGATCGAAGCGAACCAAGCCGTTGCGCAACTTCTCAGCCGCATCGTACTGCCTCATCGCCTCCTCGGGGTCACCGAGATCGTCGGCCGCTTTTCCGAGCGCCAGGTGCACACGAGACTTCTGCGCCGGCTCGAGGTCGGGAAGCTCCAACGCGGCACGCATGCGCGCGATCAGCTCCGCGTCCTCGGGTCCCATGCGGCGACAGCGAGCGATGTCGTAATAGCTGCCTGACAGCCGCGGCGCTCGTTGGATTGCCCGGTCCAGGTACTCACGGGCTTCCTCGAATCGACCCGCATCAGCCAGGGCATTGCCGAGCAGATCGAGGGCAATCGGGTTGTCGGGCTCTCGGGCGAGAGCTTCTCGCAGCGTCTGTTCGGCTTCCGGGTGCCGGCTCTCGCCGAGCAAGGCCCTGGCGGTAGCAATCAAACCGAGCGTTGTCCCTGGAGCGGGCGCGGCGGCGCGCCTGAATGCCTCCACCGCCTCCGTCCCTCGACCCAGATTGTCCAACAGGTTGCCTGCTCTGTAGCTCGCATCAGCCAGGGTAGAGTCCAGGTCCGATGCGAGCCGATACGCCCCAAGGGCGGCATCCGCCGCACCGGCCAACTCCAGAGCGATTCCGAGGCGCAGGTGCGAATCCGCAAAGCCCGGATCGATCTCGATGGAGCTTTGCAGCGCACTGATCGCCTCAGCGACTCGGCCACACTCCAGGCAAGCGAGGCCCAGATCATGGAGGATGCCGGCATTACGGGGTAACGCTTGCGCCACCGCGCGCAACGGCGCGATCGCTTCCGCAGGGCGCCCCGCTCGTAGCGCTTGCGCGGCGAGCGTCAGAAGCGCGGCCAAATGGGGCGGCAACAGACCGAGCGCCTCCTCAGTGATCCGAATATCCGCGCGCGAACTTCCGGGCTGGGGGTTCGAGCGGCTCAGGCGAGTCTTCTTGCGGATTCGCCGCGCTGTCAGTCGAGGTGTCTGACGCCGGAGTTGATGGGGCTGCCTTTGGTGGGGGCGGCGGAGCGGGGCGCGGCGGAGCCGCATCGCTCACGGTGGGATGAGAGCCCCAGGATTGAACCGCCAACGGCTGGTCCCCCACCAGTGAAGGGGGGCTTTCCTTGGGAGCGAGCGCTGCATGGGTTTGATCCACGCCGATCCGCCAAGCTGCGACCGCGAGTGTCAGTGCGAGGCCTACGATCGCTACGCCTATGGTGATTCGCCGCTCGTTCATCAGTGCTCTCACGTACTGGACCCATGACAATACGCAAGGAACATGACGGTTTGGGGACGGGTGGCGTCAGATCCTGAACCGCTCCTTCAACTCACCCGCCATGCGCCGACTGACCTGGAGCGGCGCATCGCAGCCGCGCAGCCGCACGAAATACTGCCCTTCCTCGTTGCGCTCGATTCGCTCCAGGTAGCGCACACTCACCAGGGCGTTACGGTGGATGCGCACGAAAGCCGCCTCGAGCTCTTCCTCCAGCGCGCGTAGCGAATCCTCGATCAAGTCCTCACCATTGACGTGACGGACGGTGGTGTACTTCTGATCCGCGAAAAAGAATTGGATCTCCTCGATCGGGATGAGCCGCAGGCCTTCGCGGCGGCGGGCAGCAATGTGAGTGCGCCGCTTTTCGTTAGTGGCCGCTGCAATCTTCTGCAGTTGCGGGCGAGTCAGGCGCCCGGCCCGCTCGAGCGCCGCGGCGAGCTTCTCCTTGCGAATGGGCTTCAACAGATAACCGATCGCATGTGTCTCGAAGGCGTTGACCGCGTACTCGTCAAATGCCGTCGTGAATATCACCGCCGGCGGCTCGGCGAGGGCGTTGAGGTGCCGGGCCACCTCGATACCATCCATGCCTGGCATCCGGACATCGAGCAATACCACATCGGGGGCGAGGTCGTGTGCCCGCACGAGCGCCTGCTGTCCATTGACCGCCTCGCCCATCACCTCGACGCCCGCGATCTCCACCAACAGGCTGCGCAGGCGCTCGCGCGCCGGCGGCTCGTCGTCGACTATGAGAACTTTGAGTTGGGTCGTCACGATACCAACATCTCGCGCCGCTCGAGGTACGGGAAGCGCAGCGTGACAATGTACTCGAAATCGAAACGTCCCGCCTTGATCAACGCCTTCTCGCCATACATGAGCACCAGGCGCTCGCGGATATTGGCGAGCGCCAGCTGATTTCCACCGCGGCTCCCGCGAGCCTCACCCACGGGATTGCGGACGACGATGGTGATCAAGCGTCCGCTCATTTCACCCGATACCGTCACCGTGCCACCCTCGGGTCGCGGCTCGATACCATGATAGATCGCGTTCTCGAGCAAGGGCTGCAGCAGCAAGCCGGGCACCAGGGCATTGCGCGGCAAGGCCTCGATCTTCCAGTCCACCCGCAAGCGCTCCCCGAGCCGCAACTCCTCGATGCGCTGATAGATGTGCGCGATCTCCAACTCTTCCTCGAGCAGCAGCACATTGCGCTGCTCGTTCAAGTTGGCCCGAAACAGGTCCGCCAGGTCCTGCACGGCCTGCTCGGCGAGCGCCGGGTTGGAGCGCGTCAGCGAGGCGATGGTATTCATGCTGTTGAAGAGAAAGTGCGGTCGAATGCGCGCTTGCAAGGCATGCACGCGGGCCGCCGCCTGCATCTCGACGTTACGACGCCACTCGTGCGTCACGAAGAAATAACGCAATGCCAGCGCGGTGATCACCAGCCCTATGGAGAGATTGCGCAACAGGAACAAACCCAGATTGCGGGGAAAGAGCTCCGCGACGCCCAGATCGCCGACGACCTCGGTGCGACCGATGAGACATGCGCAGGTCGATACGGCGGCGATCACCGCGGCAATGAGCAAGAACACCACAGTCGATCCTTGCGCCACGCTCAACCGCGCGAGTCGCTTGCTCGACAGGCACAGCAACGCGGCACCGGCGATGCCAATCCACAAGAGAAAGAGCGACGTGCGCGCCAGGTCGGTCCAGAAATCGACGACCGGGCTCTGGCGCGCCAGCGTCAGCACGAACGCGGTGAGCTCGACGATGAGAATCAGAACGAGCGCCGCGCGCGAGGTGCAGAAGTCAGGTAGATAGAGAGAGCGCTCGGCGCTCGCAGCGACGGCGTCAGCCTTCATGCGCAGAATTGGCTGCCTGCCCTGCCGCGAACATGATGTTATTTCGGAGCGTGATTGTTGGCTTGCTGCGCAATGTCGAACAGCTCGGTTTTCAGCCGAAAAGTCGCCGAAATGTCCTCGTCGCCGTAACCGCGCGCGACCAGGTCGGCGTATTCGCCCAGCATGCGCTCCACTACCGGCAACGCCACACCGAAGTGCGCCGCCATGTCGCGGCAGATCTTCAGGTCCTTCTCGTGCAGACGCACCCGGAAACCGGCCGGAAAGCTGCCCCGCACCATGTTGGGTGCGCGGTGCACGAAGTACCAACTCGATCCGGCGCCCTTGCCGAGGGTGTCGACGATCTTCTCCAACGGCAGCCCTTGCGCGCGCGCAAAAGCCATGGCTTCGGAAACGGCCTCGATGATGCCCGCGCACATGATCTGGTTGGTGGCCTTGGCGGCCTGGCCACTACCCGTCGCTCCGAAATGTGTGATCGTCTTACCCATGGCGGACAGGACTGGCATCGCGCGCTGGAAGGCCTCCTCATTGCCGCCGACCATGATGGCCAGGGTGCCGTCTCGCGCGCCCTCCACGCCACCACTCACAGGACAATCCAGAAAGTCAGCGCCGCGCGGGTGCAGAGTCTCTGCCGCTTTGCGCGCGGTCTCCGAGCTCACCGTCGAACAATCCATCACGATCGCGCTTGATCGCAAACCTCCAGCGAGCGCCGCCACGACTTCCAGGACATCCGGATCAGCGGATACGCAAGTGACGACCGCATCGACCGACGCCCCCAGAGAAGCGAGGTCAGGCGGAGCCTGCACATTGAGCTCGGCCGCAAGGGTGCGCGCTTTCTCCGCGGTCCGATTCCATACTGCGCTGAGCAAACCGGCACGATGAAGATTTCGCGCCATGTGCATGCCCATGGCTCCCAGCCCAACAAAGCCCACGCGCATGATTTTGAACGCCCAGGTTCGCGCGGCCGGAGCGGCCGCAACGCGACTATAGTGAGGCGGGGGCTGGGTGACTACTGCGACTACTGGGGTTGAACGGGCGCTGGCGGACTACCACAGGTCAGCGTGACGTCGTTCCGAGCTTGCAGGCGGTACGCGTCCGCTTCCTCGTCCGTCATATACACCGGCTCGGCGTCAGCGCTCTTGGAGGGCTTGGCCAGGCGGCGGGCCTGAATCGCCTTTTGATAGCGTTCCGTCGCTTGCTTGCACTGCGCTTCTTTGGTTTTGGCCACGTCCTGCTTCACAGCTTCCTGCGCGGCTTCCTGCTGCAGCTTGGACGTCGGGCTCTGATTGGGGGTCGCTGCGGGGGTTTTGGTCTGCGCTGGAGCCGGGCTCGGCGTCGCCTCTGAGGTGACGGGGTGCGGCTTGGTGGATTTGATGAGCTCCGCTCCCGGAACCCACCGGTCTGTGTAGTGGGGTTCGCCCTTGCTATCGACCCAGCGATAAACGTCCGCGTGGGCAACGCCGCAGGCCGCAGCGATGGCGAGGGTCGTGATAGCTAGGGGTCGCAACATCGTTCGGGTCGCAACATAAGAGGGAGGGCTCCAGTATGGCCGCTCGCGCTCCCGCGCCCCTTGAACTCCGTCACAACCCGCGTGCAGTGCTGCAGCGCAAGGTCGCATAAGAAACCCCGGCCTGCGGGCGCAGACCGGGGTTTCAGGTTGCGAACAGGTCGCTCGCTTACATGTCGTAAGCGCGCTCGCCGTGCGAGGAGATATCGAGACCCTCGCGCTCTTCTTCCTCCGTCACGCGCAGTCCGATGACCAGCTTGACGATGTAGAAGGCTACGAAGGCAACCACGGCCGTCCAGACGAATACCAGCGCAACCGCTTTCGCCTGAATGATGAGCTGCGCCCAGATGCCCGGATACCCAATCGTGCCCGTCACATAATCCGTTTGACCGGGGCCGCCCAGCGAGGGGGCGTTGAAGATACCTGTGGTGAGCGCGCCGAAGATTCCGCCCAGGGCGTGCACACCGAACACGTCGAGAGAGTCATCCGCCTTGATCATCTTCTTGAGGCCGGTGACACCCCAGAGGCAGACCACGCCAACGCCGAGGCCGATGACGAACGCGCCGGGGATTCCAACGTTACCCGCGGCAGGGGTGATCGCCACCAGGCCCGCTACCGCACCCGAGGCGGCGCCGAGCATCGAAGGCTTACCCTTGATCAGCCACTCGCAGAACATCCACGACAGCACCGCACAGGCGGTGGCGAGATAGGTGT
>CAYNTW010000134.1:0-10881 GCA_964400085.1 uncultured Steroidobacteraceae bacterium
GAAGAACGAGTTGACGCTCGCGCCCGATCCCATGGTGAAGAAGTGATGCAGCCACACCAGGTAGGACAAAATCGTGATCACCACGGTCGCGTACACCATGGAAGCGTAGCCAAACAGGCGTTTACCGCAGAAGGTGGACACGACTTCCGAGAACACGCCGAAGGCCGGCAGGATCAGGATGTAAACCTCCGGGTGGCCCCAGATCCAGATGAGATTGACGTAAAACATCGCGTTGCCGCCGAGGTCGTTCGTGAAGAAGCTCGTGCCGAGGTAGCGATCGAGCGAGAGCAACACGAGGACCGCGGTCAACACCGGAAAGGCGGCGACGATGAGGACGTTCGTGCACAGCGCGGTCCAGGTAAACACCGGCATCTTCATGAGAGTCATGCCGGGAGCGCGCATTTTGACGATGGTGGCGATGAGGTTGATGCCGGACAGCAGTGTCCCGACGCCGGCGATCTGCAACGACCAGATGTAGTAATCCACCCCTACATCCGGGCTGGAGGCGAGCCCGGAGAGCGGCGGATAAGCCAACCATCCCGTCCGGGCAAACTCACCGACAAACAGCGAGGCCATGACCAGGCCGGCGCCGAAAGTGGTCATCCAGAAGCTGAAGTTGTTCAGGAATGGAAAGGCGACGTCGCGGGCGCCGATCTGCAGGGGCACCACGTAGTTCATCAGCCCCGTCACCAACGGCATGGCGACGAAGAAGATCATGATCACCCCGTGCGCGGTGAAGACCTGGTCATAGTGATGCGGCGGCAGATAACCCAACGAGCCGCCGAAGGCAATGGCCTGTTGCAATCGCATCATGAGCGCGTCGGCGAAGCCACGCAGCAGCATCACCAGACCGAGCACGATGTACATGATGCCGATCTTCTTGTGATCGATGCTGGTGATCCAGTCACGCCATAGCGGACCCCACAAGCGGTAGTAAGTTATGGCGGCCAGCACTGCCACGCCGCCGAGCGACACGGCAACGAAGGTCCACAGCAGGATAGGCTCGTGGAACGGGATCGCATCCCAGGAAAGTCGGCCCAGCAGGAGTTGGGTCAATTGCGAGCGGGTCACCATCAGGGCACTCGAGCGACAGAGGTCAAAGGGGCGGCACGGTCTGCGGCCGCGTGCTCGGCCGCATTGACCGCAATGCTTCGATCGCCGAGGGTGCGGGTGACGATCCCGTCGAACAAATCGGGAGCGACGCTCGCGTAGCGGCGGATGGGATCATGCTCACTCGGCTGTTGGAGCTGGAGATAGCTTGCGCGATCGAGCGGCTGCCCACCGGCCCGGGCGCTCTGTACCCACCGCTCAAAATCCGCGGGCGACATGCCGTGGAACTTGAAGCGCATGTCAGAAAACCCCGCGCCGCTGTAGTTGGCCGAGAAGCCTTCGTAGTCGCCCGCGCGGTTGATCACCGCGTGCAACTCGGTTTGCATCCCGGGCATGGCGTAAATCTGCCCCGCCAAGGCCGGGACGAAGAAGGAGTTCATGACCGAGGAGGCCGTGATCTTGAACGTGATCGGCACGTCCACCGGCGCCGCCAGGTCGTTCACGACGGCGATCCCCTGCTCGGGGTAGATAAAGAGCCACTTCCAGTCGAGCGCAACCACCTCGACCGTGAGCGGTTTCACATCGGCCGCCACGGTCACTTCGGTCCCTACCGGGTGCGCTGGATCCAACTTGCGCAGTGGGCGATACGGATCGAGGGTATGGGTGCTGATCCAGGTGACCGCGCCCAGAGCGATGATGATGAGTAGCGGCGCCGCCCAGATCACCAGCTCGAGCTGGGTCGAGTGATCCCAATCCGGGGCGTAGGTGGCGCGGGTGTTGGTTTTGCGATACCGCCAGGCGAACGCGACTGTGAGCGCCATCACAGGGACGATCACCAGCAGCATCAGCAAAGTCGATACGACGATGAGGTGTCCTTGCTGGGCGGCAACGGCACCGGCAGGGTGCAACAGCACCACGTTGCAGCCCCCAAAGAGTGCAACCGGCGGCAACAGCGACAGACGAGCGAGCTTCGAGACTGACATGGCCTGGCAGTTTAGGGGCTGCGCCGTGGGCTGGGGATTGGACGTTTTGTCCTATCGCGCGCGGGCGTCCCGGGATGCGATGCTTCGCTTCGCCACTATGAGCACACTGTATATTGACAACTCCCGCGAGCGACACGTTGCCCCGGGTGAAATCGCCATCGGCGTCATCATCGGGCGGGCCTCCGAGTACTTCGATTTCTTCGTGTACGGCATCGCCTCGGTGCTGGTGTTTCCCGCGATCTTCTTCCCGTTCGAGCGCGGGCTGGAAGGCACGTTATATTCCTTCGTGATCTTCGCTTTCGCCTTCATAGCGCGGCCCATCGGCTCGGTCGCCTTCATGGCGATCCAGCGCCGCTACGGACGCGAGACCAAGTTGACTCTGGCGTTGTTTCTGTTGGGTCTGTCGACCGCCGGCATCGCCTTCCTCCCCGGCTATGCCAGCATCGGCCCGCTCGCGATCATCCTGTTGGCGGTTTTCCGCAGCTGCCAGGGAATCGCGCTCGGTGGCTCGTGGGACGGCCTACCGTCGTTGCTCGCGTTGAACGCTCCACAAAACCGTCGTGGTTGGTACGCGATGTTGGGTCAGATCGGGGCGCCGGTCGGCTTCACGATCGCCAGCGGCTTGTTCGCATTCCTCTACTCGAGCCTCGCGCAGGATGACTTCCTCGACTGGGGCTGGCGCTACCCGTTCTACGTCGCCTTCGCCATCAACGTCGTCGCGCTGTTCGCGCGGTTGCGCCTCGTCGCCACGAACGAATACGCCCGACTGCTCGATGCGCACGAGCTCGAGCCTACAAACGTTCTCGAGATGACCCGCGCGCAAGGCAATACGCTCGTCATTGGTGCGTTCGCCGCGCTAGCGAGCTACGCCCTCTTCCACCTCGTCACCGTGTTCCCGCTGTCCTGGATCCGGCTCTACTCGAGCCAGTCCATCAGTGAGTTTCTGGTTGTGCAGATGGTCGGCGCGGCCCTCGCGACCGTTGGCATCATCGCCTCCGGAAAAATAGCCGATCGGTTTGGACGTCGCACCACGCTCGGCGCGGTTGCCGTGCTCATCGCGGTCTTCAGTGGTTTCGCTCCGACGCTGCTGGGCGGCGGACGGCTCGGGCAGGACATCTTCATTCTGCTGGGCTTCTCGCTCCTGGGGCTGTCGTACGGACAGGCCTCCGGGGCTGTGACCTCGAACTTCGAGCCGAGGTACCGTTACACCGGCGCAGCGTTGACGTCCGATCTGGCTTGGCTCATTGGAGCCGCGTTCGCCCCCCTGGTCGCGCTGGGCTTATCCGCCCACTTCGGCCTGGCGTACGTCAGCGTGTACCTGCTTTCCGGCGCCGCGGGCACCCTGGCGGCATTGAGCCTCAACCGGGCGCTCGAGATCCGGGACTAGGCTCCTATGGCTTGCGGCGCGGACGCGCCCGGCGCCTGGAATCCTCCAGACCGAAGCCATCCAGGCTCTGTTCGATCGAGAGTCGGCGCAGTTTCTGGGTCTCGCCGGTCGCTTTACGCAGCTCGACTTCGCGCCACACGGTCGTGGGCACCTGCGGCAGCCTCAGGATCGCATCGCGCGCTTCGCGCAGGCGGTATTTGAGCAACGGCTTCAGGGCCTCCACCGGCGCGAGCGCCTGCTTCTCCTCCTCGGTCTCGGCGAGCTCGACGTCACAGAAGACGCGAAAGTAGTCGGCGTACCACTCCTGATAGAGCTGCATCGGCTCCTCGAACGCCGCATCGCGCATCAGTTGCTCGGCGAGGTGATCCGTGCAGATCTGACTCGAGCTGGAACGCAGAAAGCTGGCGTGCTCGGCGATGACCGAGTTCGCATAGTCACGCGTGCCATAGAAGAGCGCGAACAATCGATGGCGCTTCGTCCCGGCAACCTCGCGGTCGCGGATGTATTCAAACAGCGCCTTGCGATGAATCAGCGTGAATGCGGCGGAGCGCAGCGCCCCGATCTGGGCGCCGAGGCGAGTATGCGTGGAAACACCGCGCAAGAGGCGGTCATGCTCGGCTTCCCAGTGCCGATAGGCTGTTGGATGCTCGACGATGCGGCTCGCAATGATCATGTCCTCTCTCGGCCCAGCTCGAGCTACCGCCGCAAGGCAGTGCTCCGACTCCTCCATGAGGCGTGCATGTTTGTAGCCCTGGATAGACATCGTCCCCCAGTGTTACGGGTTGTGTCTGGGGATGCAACCTCACAGATTGCCGCATTGCAGCATCAACCGAAGGCGCGATAGGGATTCATGTGGCTGGCGCCGCCGAGAGCGACGCTCATCAGGGTAAAGATGATCTCGAGCAAAATCGCGCAGAGCACGACCGTGGTGGCGTAACCCAACACCCGGTCGCGCGAGGCTTGCATCAACAGCCCCAAACCGAGATACAGCAGGTAGGTGTGCCAGGCGACCGCGAGCACGTACAGTGGCGGCCAGAAGTTTGGCACGAGAACAAAAACCGTCGCCAGCCAGATCGGCGTGGAGGAATAGGCGGCAGTCGCCGCGGCGAGCCGCGGATTGCGTACTCCTCCGAAGAAAGAGGCGAGCGCGTCAATGATCCACGCCACCACCAGCATACCCAACAGCCCACACGCCAACACCACGGACGCCGTGATCAAGCCGCCCCGCAGCGGAGCGCGCACGATGCTTCCCAACGACTCCGTTGTTCCGAGAACGGACACGTGGATGAGCGCCACCACCGCGGCGAGGATCGCGAGCGGGAGTACGAAAGTGGCGTAAATCCTTGCCGGTGGGGGGCATTCACGTGCGATGAGCGCCCACTCCGCCCTCGGAGCGAGCAACATGCCCCGGATGCGCCCGAGCAAGCCCGGCGTACGCCGCGAAATAGATGGGGTCTGGTGGAGCTCGGTCGTTGTTTTCGCGCGCACGGGCATGGGCGAGGATGCTCAGCTCAGCGTCGGTTGGATGATTCGCCACGGATCACTGTCCGTGCCCCGAGGCACTTTCACCTCGATGAGCACCGGGCGGTCCGCACCGAGAGCACGCTCCAACTCCGGGCGTAGCGCCTCGGGTGAATGCACCGCCGTGGCGCCGACACCGAAGGACTCGGCCAGCTTGACGAAATCGGGGTTCACGAGCTCCGAGCCCAACAGTCGGCCATCGAACTGTTGTTGTTGATCGCGGTAGACGTTTCCGTAGCTGCTGTTGTTGAACACCAGCGTGACCACATTGATGCCGTACTGAACCGCGGTGGCCAGCTCCTGCACGGCGAACATGAAGCCGCCGTCGCCCGTCACCGACACCACCGGGCGCTTCGGAAAAGCCACTTTCACGCCCAGCGCGGTCGGAAAACCAAAGCCCAGCGTACCCTGGTGTCCGCTGGTCACGAAGGTGCGCGGCTCGTAGGCAGGCCATGCGAACATGGCCGCGAACCCCATCTGCGAAATCTCATCCACGAAGAATCCGTCTCGCGGCAGTACCTCCCGGATCACGCGTAGATAGTCGACCTGCGGCTGTACCGATTGCATCGCCTTGGCGGCCGTCGCGCGCGCGGCGGCGATCGCCTCGTCGCGCCGCTTCGGGACACCGGATCTGGTCAGCGCGGAGGCGAGCGCTTTCGCGCCGGCCGCCGCATCTGCGACGATGCCGACCGTCGCGGGCAGGCGGCGCAACTCCGCCGGATCGATATCGATACGGATCACCTTCAAGCCGGGCGGCCGGTAGCGCCAGCGCATGTCCAGGAGCTCAAAGCGAGAGCCGATCACGATCGCGACATCCGACTGCGGCCAGAGGTGTTGCGCCGAGCCGATCGTGAGCCCGAGTGGATGATCGTTGGACACCACGCCTCGCCCGCCCCTGAAGCTCACGGCGGGCGCGCCAATCATCTCCGCCAGGGCGGTCACTTCCGCGCTGGCATCGAGCGCGCCCGAGCCCACGAACAACATGGGAGCCCGCGCGGCCGAGATGATCCGGGCGGCCGCATCGATCGCATCGAGATCGAGCTCCGGAGTGGGAAACGGCTCCAGCTTCACTGGCGGCCCCACTCCCGCGACGTCCGTGAAATAGTCCCACGCCGCTTGCAGCGCCGTCGCGCCACGCCGGCCGGAGGACATCTCCTGGAACGCGCGGGCGACCAGGAAGCCCGCCTGCGCGGGGTGTTCGATGTGATCGGCCCATTTCGTGAGTGAGCGCAGTATGGCGAGCTGGTCCCGTAGCTCATGGAGCGCGCCGCGCTCGCGGCCTTTCAACGGGGAGGGTATATCGCCCGTCAGGGCCAGCACTCGCTGATTGCTGCTGTTGGCGGTGAGCAGCGCGGCGGAGGCGTTGAGAATGCCCGGACCCGGTACGACGGCGAAGACGCCTGGCTTACCGCTCGCGCGCGCATAGCCGAAGGCCATATAGCCGCAGGCTTGCTCATGGCGCGCTCCGATGGTGCGGATGCGATCCCGACTCTTCGCCAGGGCATCGCACAGGCCATAGATTTGCGCGCCCGGAAGCGCGAACACCGTATCGATATTGTGCGCCATGAGGCCCTCGACAATGGCCTCGGCGCCGGTCAGCTTTCGAGTCTGCATCGGCGTATTGGAACACGGATCGGTCCAGTCCGCGATTCGCACCCAAACAGGGCGTGTTCGCGCAGCGGCCGCGTGTAATGGGTCGTCGGGCCCAAAGTCCTGGGTTTGACACTCGCGCTGGTGGTGGAAACCGCCTAAACTTCCCGCCAACGCCGTTGTGAAAACCTCACGGCGTCCTCCCGGATTGTCCTTGTCGACGGCGCTGCTCGCGCACGCGCCCTTGGGATTCGTATTGCTCATACAGACCCGTTTTCTACGCAACGCCATCACTCTCGGGCTGCTGTCCGCGATCGGGCCTTTCGCGATTGATATGTACCTGCCCGCGCTTCCCGCCATCGGCCGCAATCTGCAGGCCGGCACCGGCGCCGTGCAGATGAGCCTGACGGCATTTTTTATCGCCTTGAGCCTGGGGCAATCCATTTACGGCCCCCTCTCAGACATGATCGGCCGCAAGGCTCCCCTTTATCTGGGGCTCACCTTGTTCTCCATCGGCAGTATCGGGTGCGCATTGGCGCCCAGCATCGAGGTGCTCATCGGGTTTCGTTTCGTACAAGGCATCGGGGCTTGCGCCGGCATGGTGATCCCGAGAGCTATCGTGCGGGACTTGCACACCGGCGTCGACGCTACCCGCCTCATGTCCCTTCTGATGCTGGTTTTCAGCATCTCGCCTATTCTCGCTCCGCTCACGGGAAGCTTCGTGATCCAGCTTGGCGGCTGGCGAGCCGTGTTCTGGGTGGTGCTGGCGGCGGCGGTCGTGGGATGCCTCATTCTGAGCACGGTGACGGAGACGCGTCCAAGCTCAGCGCGAGTGAACACCAGCATTCGCGGGGTCTTCATGGGCTACGGGCTGCTGCTGCGGGATCGCCATTTTCTCGGCCTCGCTCTCATTGGAGCTTTCGGCATATCGAGCTTCTTCGTTTACCTGTCCAATTCGCCTTTTGTGCTGATCGAGCACTACCATCTCTCACCCCGACTCTACAGCGTCTATTTCTCTGCCAACGCCGCATCGTTTTTCGCCATGGCACAACTCAACGCCTGGCTGGCGTCCCGGTTTGGACTGCGTCGCCTCGTCCGCGGAGCTGTCACCGCCTACGCCATCGTGATGCTCACCTTGCTCGCCCTGTTCGTCTCGGGAGTCGATCGCCTGGAGGTGTTGGCGGCTTTGTTGTTTATCGGGTATGGCTGCCTGGGCCTGGTCATTCCCACGACGGCCGTGCTCGCTTTGGAGGAGCATGGCAAGATCGCGGGCACGGCCTCCGCGCTCATGGGCACTGTGCAGTTCGTCACCGGAGCCGTCATCATGGTGTTCGTTGGCAGCTTCCTGAACGGTACCGCGCTGCCGATGGTGGCCGGTATCGCGGCATGCGCGGCGCTGGCGTTGATTCTGGGCCAGGTCACCTTGCGCGCGGCTGACCGCGAGGGGGCGCCTCTGGAACCTGCAACCGACTAAGGAGCGCTGCCGCAATGACCAGGGGGGACCTGGAAGCGTTCATGGCTACTATGGTGGCCTCTGCAACGGCCGTGAGCGCCGAGGATGCTGAAGAGTTGGCCCGCGATCGCTACGGGCTTACAGCCACGGCCACGAGGTTGACAGGCGAGCGCGATGAGAACTTTCGACTCTGCGGCGCGAATGGCGCGCAGTACGTCTTGAAGATCGCGAGTGCCGCGGAAGAGCCGGCCATAACCGATTTGCCCACCGCCGCATTGTTATACCTGGAGCGAGTGGATCCCGGCTTTCCCTGTCCTCGGATCGTTCGAACTCTCGAGGGCGACACACACTGTCGGTATCGGGACCGCGCCGGACTGGAGCGGACCGCGCGGGTCTTGACCTATCTGCCGGGGAAGACCTTGCGCTCGTCGAAACGCTCGCGTGCGCAGCGGGTCGCCAGCGGGCACATTGCCGCCCGACTCGGTCGTGCACTGCGGCCCTTCAGTCACCCCGCCGCGCGGCGTCCCCTGATCTGGGACTTGAGAAATGTTGGGCGCGTGGGGGCGCTGCTGGAGGAATTGCCGGATCTTCCCGACAGGGAGCGGATCGTGGGTCTGCTCGAGCGGATCGAGATGCTGACCGCAGGACGTTTTCAACGGCTGCGGCAACAGGTGATTCACAATGATCTGAACGATAAGAACCTCCTCGTCGACCCGGATGATGAGGCGGTGATCGTTGGAGTGATCGACTTTGGCGATATGGTGCAGACGGCCCTGATCGCTGACGTTGCCATTGTCGCAGCGGACCAGGTTGCCGCTGGAGAGTCCATGCGCGACTCGATCGCCGACGTTGTCATGGCCTATCATGAGATCACACCCTTGCTGCCCCCGGAGCTGGTGTTGCTGAACCCACTGATTGCCGGAAGAGTTCTGACGGATGTTCTGATTCCGGCTTGGCATCGTCGGCGCAATCCCAGCGGCACGCACTATTCCGACCTTGCGCCAGAGACGGTACGCAGTCGCGTGGAGCTGGCTGCGGAGTTGCTTTCCACGGATAAGCCATTGTGAGCACAGAGAGCCTCGAGGCGCGTCGTTCTCGCGCGCTCGGACCGACATATTCACTGTTCTATGACGAGCCTCTGCATATCGTCCGCGCGGAGGGTGTTTGGATGTACGACGCGGAGGGACGTAGATACCTCGACGCGTATAACAATGTGCCGGTCGTCGGGCATTGCCATCCCTATGTTGTCGATGCGCTCGCGCGGCAGGCGCGGGTTCTGAATACTCATACTCGGTACCTCGCTGAGGAGCCTCTCGCGTTGGCGGAAAGGCTTCTCGCCACTTTGCCGCGTGAGATCGGGAATGTTGTGTATGCCTGCACGGGAAGCGAGGTCAACGATCTTGCCGTGCGCATTAGTAAGGTGGTCACAGGCGGCACGGGGTTTGTCATCACGGACTTCGCCTATCACGGCACTACGGACGTTATCGCCGGCATGTCGCCCGAGGACGGGACCGCGCTCGGGCCCGGCGTGTACGCGGTCGCTCCGCCGCTAGGCCCCGATGGGGCCGCGAAGTTTGGTCAGCGGGTCAGGCAATGTATCGAGGTGATGCGAGCAGCGGGCATCCGGCCGGCGGCCCTGCTCGTGGATACCATTTTCTCCAGCGACGGGGTTGCGGCTGATCCCGCGGGGTTCCTCGCCCCAGCCGTCGCGGAAATCCGCGCTGCCGGTGGGCTTTTCATTGCGGATGAGGTGCAGCCAGGGTTTGGACGCACTGGGGAGCACATGTGGGGATTCCAACGGCATGGGGTGACTCCGGATCTCGTCACCATGGGCAAGCCCATGGGCAATGGACATCCAATCGCCGCGTTGGCGGCGCGGCCCGACCTGCTCGAGACCTTTGCGCGGGATCGGAAGTATTTCAACACCTTCGGTGGGAACTCGGTGTCTTGCGCGGTGGCATTGGCGGTGCTCGACGTCATCGAGAATGAGCGACTCATCGCTAACGCTCACACTAATGGTGAGCACCTGCGACAAGGGCTCGTGCGACTCGCGCAGCAGCTCCCGTGGATACGGGAGATTCGCGGGGCGGGGCTCTTCTGGGGAGTCGAGCTCGCGGAGAATCCTCAGAGCGGGTTGGCGGGGCGGCAGGAAGCCGCTCGGGTAGTCAATGACCTTCGCCGGCGGGGCGTCCTCGTCGGGGCTACCGGCCGCGGTGGCAACGTGCTCAAAATACGGCCACCGCTGACGATTGGGCGTACGGAGGTGGACGTTTTGCTCGATGCGCTCGGGAAGGCTCTCGGAGAGCCGTAGGAGCGCCCGACGCGCCTCATTCGAATATGTTCTCGTAGATCTCCGCGAGCGGTACGGAGGCGCTCAGGGAGCGGAATTCCGCGATCGCTTCCGGGCCACTCACGACCTGGGGCACCCAGTTGGCTTCGCGACGCTGAATCGTTAGCTGCCGGCTGTGCTGGGCCACGATGACGTATTCGTCGATGGTGTCGATTCGGCGGTAGGTCGTAGCCTTCTCGCGACGATCGATATGCTTCGTGGAGGCTGACAGGACTTCAATCACCAGGCGCGGATTGGTGACCCACTTCTCATACCAACCCGCGCGATCGCAGGACACCATCAGATCGGGGTAGTACCAAAACTTGTCCGAGCCGGGCGCGAGCTTCAATTTCAGATCCTGAATGAACACTTCACACGGACCGCCGCGCAGGCGCCTCCGCAAAGCGAAATGCAGCCGGCTTACAATCCGATTGTGCGCCAAGCTGGCGCCGCTCATGGCATACACGGCGCCGTTCACGTACTCGTGGCGCATCGGGCTGTTTTCCTCGAATTCCAGGTATTCCTCCTCGGTCATGTACGGGGGCGGATCCACCGCCTGCACGGCGCT
>CAYNTW010000134.1:10981-14243 GCA_964400085.1 uncultured Steroidobacteraceae bacterium
GGGCACGCCTTCGTAAATCTCTTTCAATGGCGCAGATACGTCCAGCGAACGGAATTCCGCTACCGCTCCGACGCCTTTCACGACCTCCAGTCGCCAGCCGTCGGCACGGCGATAGATCTCGAGCTCGGCGCGCTTCTGGCTGGCGATCACGTATTCCTCCACGGAGGGAGCGCGACGGTAATTCACGAGCTTTTCACAGCGATCGATGCGCTGCGTGGAGGGAGACAATACTTCCAGGACGAACCTCGGATTGGGAATCCATTTCTTGTCCCAGGCGCTACGGTCGCAAGAGACGTATAAGTCGGGCTCGTACACGATCTCATCGTTATCGAGAGTCAAATTGAGCTGCACGCCCCAGAACGCCTCGCATGACCCACCTCTTATACGAGCATCAACGATGCGGAAGATGTTACGTGTGACGATTGAATGGGCGACAGTCGGCCCGCTCATTGCGCGGATGATGCCGTTGATATACTCGTAGGTGATCGCGCTTTGTTCTTGAAATTCGAAGAATTCCTCGCGAGTCATGTACTTCAACGCGGCGCCGTAGGCGGGGCGCGGCTCTTCGACTCTGTCGGTAGGAAACGAGAACTCGCCGGAACGCTGTAGGTACACGAGCAGGTCTTGGCGCTCGGCGTCGCTCATACGAGCAATCGTCTGCAGAACGTTGGCAAAGTCACTCATAGGCACTCGCGAGGTGATGGACGACCGCGCACAGTCTATTCGGGACGCGCTGCAACAACACAGAGCAAAAGGGTCTGCGTTTGTCTAAAAAGGAAGAGTTATTTGTTTGTTTACCGTAGAGTCCTACGTCAGGGATCTAGGTTAGAATCGTCGTAACATTCGACGTCTGAGCGGAGCGTCCTGGCTGCGTGCATGGGGCGCGCGCGGGCGACAGTGCGCGACTAAGCGGCAGCGGCTGTAGAGGGGGTGGTGGTCGGAACGGCGGCTTGGGGCCGTGCAGTGTTCGCGTCGGAAGTCTTCGTGGAAGTGTCGCCGCCGAGGGCTTCCACGAGATCGTTGAGCATTTTCGCCAGCTCGCCTGCCATGACCGCAAAGTCAATATCGAATTGCTCGTCCTTATCGACTTCGCCGCCGTCGGCCGTGTCCTTGGTCATCTCCAGAAACTCGACGCGCTTGATTTGGAGCTTTTCGGTCAGCACGAACGAGATCCGGCCGTTCCAGGTCAGTCCGAGGCGTGTTGGATATTTGCCCCCGGCCAGGTGGGACTTGATTTCTTTTCCATCCAGAGGATGGCGGACGTACCGCACGGTTGCCTTGTTGGGATCAGCGGTCTGCAGCTCCAGGTCCTGGTCAATCCCAAAAGGACCCGGGGCGTCGCCGTGATTCAACCAGGCGGCCATCGAGGTGTGCGGCGTACGTTTCGTGTCCACAAACTGCACGGCGAAGGTGCCGAGCACGTCGCGGAGGGCTTCCACGAGTTCCTCGGCTTTGCCCACACTCGAGGCGTCGACCACGAACCAGCCGTTGGCAGGATCAATCCACGCGCGCGTCGTCCGACGCCGCGTGAGCGCACGCGCACGCAGCTCCTCCGTCACGCGCATCTTCAAATCGCGCATCTGTCGTCGACCGACTGGAAATCCCTGGCTGTCGGCCAGCACCTCAGCGCGCCTCGCCGTCTCCTGACGGATGATGGAGGCGGGTAGGAGCTTCTGGTCGACGCCAAGCGCAATGAGGTGCTGCTGATTCACGGTGTGCAGCATGCGGCCGGTGGTGGACGGCGCCACCCAGCCGCGGCTCAGCATTTCCAGCGGGCCACAAGGCTGCAGCGTGCGCTGGCTGAGCTTTTCTTCAAGCTCCGCGGCCGAGAGGCTCCAGTCCGCGGGCAATCGATAGAGCGCGAGATTTTTGAACCACATCGGATGGGGCGCCGGAAAAAGTCGCGCAGTATATCGCCCTGCGCCGATCAGGGTGCGCAGAAAATCTGCTGTCGCCGAGCGCACTTGCGCGCGCCGGCAAACACCGCCCGGCTGGGAGGGCGCCGCACGAGATTTCGCGCCTGCGAAAAGCGCGCGTGGGCTGGAAGCCTGGCGCGAGTAATCGCGCGGAGGTTGCGGACGCGCCCCCCTGCGCGCGTGTTGGGGACACGGCGGCGCGCGTGTCGAGCACGCCGCCTGGTGCTGAGCGTAGTACGCTTGGGGGCTTCAGACTGTTTTGAGGGCATCGCCTTGATCGGAATCCGCATTGCTGGCGTGCTGGCCTGTCTCGCCTTGCTGAGTGCGTTGCCACGTGCAGCGCATGCGGAGTGGTACAAGCGCACGGACGCGATCATGGGTACCCGTATCTACGTCGAGCTATGGGACACAGATGCGACTCACGGCGAAGCGTCGATCGATGCGGTCATGGCGGAGATGCGCCGCATCGATGACCTCATGAGCCACTACAAGCCCGAAAGCCAGCTCTCGCGGATCAACCAGCATGCGGCGGATTACCCGGTGCAGGTTGACAAGGAGCTGTTCGATCTCATCAAGCTCTCGACGCACTACTCCGAAATCACCGAGGGCGCATTCGACATCACGTATGCGAGCGTTGGTTATCTCTACAACTATCCGGAGCACGTGCGGCCGACCGAGGCGCAGATCAAGGCGGCGCTGCCGGCGGTAAACTGGCGCAACATGAAGTTCGATGAGTCGCGCCACACGGTCTTTTTCGAGCACAAGGGAATGCGCATCGACCTGGGTGGGATTGGCAAGGGATACGCCGTCGATCGCGGGATCGAGATCCTCCAGAAGCGCGGAATCCAACACGCTGTCGTGACCGCAGGGGGCGACACTCGGATCATAGGAGATCACATGGGACGCGATTGGCTGGTCGCCATCCGCCACCCGGATGATTCGAACAAGATCGTCACACGCATTCCGCTGTCGAACGCCGCGATGTCGACCTCAGGTGACTACGAGCGCTACTTCGACGAGAACGGTGTGCGCTACCACCACATCATCGACCCGAGGACAGGGCACTCCGCGAGCAAGGTCCGGAGTGCGACCGTGATCGGGCCGACAGCCACGCAGACCGATGGAATGTCCAAGACGGCGTTCGTCCTTGGGCCGGAAAAGGCGCTCGAGATCATCAACCGGATGCCCGAGTACGACGCGGTGTTCGTCGCGCCGGACGGCAAGGTCTTTTACTCGAACGGCCTCCGTCCCGCGGCCCCCCGTCCATCGGGCGCATCTGCGCCAGCGGCACCCACGAGCCCGAAGTAGCCAATCTAGCAAGGGGCTGCTCGCACGAGCATCCCTCC
>CAYNTW010000135.1:0-8645 GCA_964400085.1 uncultured Steroidobacteraceae bacterium
TACAGCAATCACGGCATCCCCATGGTGCCGTTCTATATCTACTACTCCATGTTCGGCTTCCAGCGGGTCGGCGATTTCATCTGGGCCGCTGGCGATATCCAGGCGCGCGGCTTCCTGTTGGGAGCGACCGCCGGACGTACCACCCTGGCGGGTGAAGGTTTGCAACACCAGGACGGTCATAGCCAACTCGTGGCCACGACCGTGCCGAACTGTGTGGCGTATGACCCCACGTATGCGTACGAGCTTGCCGTGATCATTCACGACGGCATGCGGCGGATGTATGTCGAGCAGGAGAATGTCTTTTATTACCTCACGGTAATGAATGAGAATTACCAACAGCCTGCCCTGCCGAAGGGTGTCGAGCAGGGAATTCTCAAAGGCGGTTACCTGCTGCAGGCCGGCGGGCGTGGCAAAGTGCGCGCCACGTTGCTCGGCTCGGGCACCATCCTGCGCGAGTGTCTGGCGGCGGCGAAGATTCTCGAGAATGACTACGGCATTCCGGCTGACGTGTTTTCGATCACGAGCTTCAGCGAATTGCGGCGCGAGGCACTCGAGGCGGAAAGATGGAATCTGTTGCACCCGACCGAGTCGGCACGCATGCCGTATGTCGAGTCGCTGTTGAAGGATCACGCGGGGCCGGTCGTAGCCGCGACCGATTACGTGCGCACCGTTCCTGACCAGATCCGCGAGTGGGTCGGTGGACGCTACATCACGCTCGGCACCGATGGTTTCGGACGGTCCGATTCGCGTGCCGCTCTTCGCAAACACTTCGAAGTCGATCGCAACTACATCGCGCTGGCTGCCTTGAAGGGGCTCGCGGATGAAGGCAAGGTCGATCAGGCGACGCTCACCGGTGCGATGAAAGCCCTCAGCGTCGATCCCTCCAAGCCAGTACCCTGGAAAGTCTGAGGCTTTCTCGCAATGAACGCCGCTGTGCGCCTCGTAGAAGTGCGAGTGCCCGACATGGGCAACTTCAAGGACGTCGCTGTCATCGACGTCCTGGTCAAGCCTGGGGAGACCATCGAGCCTGAAGCGCCGCTGGTCACCCTCGAAACCGAAAAGGCGACGATGGATGTGCCATCCACCGCCAGCGGAGTCATCGAGAAGATCCATGTCGCCAAAGGCGGCACGGTATCGACTGGGGATCTCATCGCCACGGTGAGGTCGACAGCCGAGCCGGCGGCTGCGGGCGCGCAGGCTAGTGCCGATGGTGGTGCCTCGGGCGGCGCTGCGCAGGCGGGCGCTGGCGGTGGTGCGAGCGGGCCCGGTGCGGCTGGCGGCAGTGCGGCCGGGGCCGGTGCGGCCGCCGGAGGTGTGAGTGGCAGCAGTGCGGCTGTCGGCGGCGGCGCGAGCGGCGGCGGGACGGAGGCTGTGGGCGCCGGCTCGGCGTCTGCGGCAAGGAGCGGGGGCGCCACAGCGCAGTTCTCAACGGCAGGGGCAAGAACGGGGTCGCCGGGTCCAAGTGGAACCGGGGCGGCTTCAACAGGTGCAGGTTCCACAGGCGCCGGTCCAACAGCAGGAGGCGCCGCCGCGCCGGCAGGTGCTAACGGGTCCTCGGCCGGGACCACTGGTGGTTCGGGGTCAACCGCTGCTGCAGGTTCCACCGCTGCAAGGTCGGGTGGCTCGGCCGCTGGCGCGCCGTCCGGTGCCGCCTCGCCGGCCGCTAGCCTCATGGCGCGCCTTGACCTTCCACCCATCAACGAGCCCGGGTTCTCCCGAGCGCATGCCGGGCCGTCGGTGCGTAAGTTTGCTCGCGAGCTCGGCGTCGATCTGACACGAGTGAAAGGCAGCGGCTTCAAGGGACGTATCACCCACGAGGACGTCAAAGGATTTGTGAAGACGTCTTTGGCCGCGCCGAGCGCGTCTTCGGCTCCGGTAACGGCGCGCGCGCCTGCCGGCGGTGGCGGAGGACTGCCGGTCATTCCAGCGGTGGATTTCTCGCAGTTCGGTCCCGTCGAGACGAAGCCGCTCTCGCGCATACAGAAGATCTCGGGCCCGCGGCTGCATGCGAGTTGGGTCAACATCCCGCACGTCACGCAGTTCGATGAGGCTGACATCACCGATCTCGAGGCGACCCGCAACAAGCTGAAAGAGAAGGCCGCGCAAGCGGGTATCAAACTCACCCCGCTCGCGTTCATCATCCGGGCCTGCGTCAAGGCACTGCAGGAGTTTCCGCAGTTCAACGCCTCGCTCGATCCGAACGGCGCGAATCTCATTCTCAAGAAGTATTTCCATGTCGGCTTCGCGGCGGACACTCCGAACGGCCTCGTCGTTCCAGTGGTCCACGACGCGGACCGCAAGGACATCTACAAGACCGCGCGCGAGCTCAGCGAGCTTTCCGAAAAAGCGCGCGCCGGGAAGCTGTCGCCGAACGATATGCAAGGCGGTTGCTTCACGATCTCCAGTCTGGGCGGCATTGGAGGCACGGCCTTCACGCCGATCATCAACGCGCCTGAAGTGGCGATCCTCGGTGTCTCGCGCTCCACGATGAAGCCTGTCTATCGCGATGGAACCTTCGTGCCTCGGCTGATGCTGCCGCTGTCCTTGTCCTACGATCACCGCGTGATCGATGGAGCAACGGCCGCGCGCTTCACCACCTTCCTGGCACAGTGTCTTGCCGACGTCGCTGGCCTCATTGAGGCTGTGCCGTGAGCCGCGTCGATCTCGTTGTCCCCGACATCGGTAACGCTCACGATGTCGATGTAGTCGATGTGCTCGTCAAGACCGGCGATGTGATCGAGGTCGATACGCCGCTCGTGACCTTGGAGACGGATAAGGCTTCGATGGATGTGCCCTCGACGTCCGCGGGCACGGTGGCTGAGGTTTTGTTGAAGCGCGGCGACAAGGTTTCCGCGGGCTCTGTCATTGCCCGCATCGAGACGAACTCCCAGTCAGCCGGCAAGGCGACGACCGAGAGTGCATCGAATTCCGACGCGGCTTTCGCGGCGTCCTTCGATGCCGATGAGTTGGAGCGGACAGTCACTCAACCCATTCTGAAGCCGGGAGCGCCGCCGCCAGGAACCGGCGGCAATGGGACCTCCGGGCCGTCGAGTGCCTCGAGTACGCCACCCTTGGCGGCGCGCTCAGAAACCGCTGGCGACACGGTGCGGATGCCGATTCCTGACTTGACCCGAGGCGCACGCGCCGAAGGTGAGTACAACCGCTCCACGCAGCTGTTGGTGCTGGGCGCCGGACCGGGCGGTTATACCGCAGCCTTCCGAGCCGCGGACCTGGGCTTGCAAGTGACGCTCGTCGAGCGCTGGCCAGATCTCGGAGGCGTTTGCCTGAATGTCGGCTGTATTCCCTCGAAGGCGCTGCTGCATGCCGCGAAGGTGATCGAGGATGCGGAGGCGATGTCCGAGCACGGGATCGCTTTCGGGGCGCCCGCGCTCGATCTGGATAAGCTGCGTGATTGGAAAGGCTCGGTGGTCAAAAAGCTGACCGGCGGGCTGCGTGTGCTGGCGAAGCAGCGCAAGGTCGATGTCGTGCAGGGGACGGGCCGCTTCGTCAGCGCGAACGTGGTCGAGGTGATGGGCAACAGCGGGTCCGAGCGCATTCGCTTCGATCAATGCATCATCGCGGCCGGCTCGGAGCCGATCCGACTGCCGGGACTGCCGGACGACAAGCGCATCATGGATTCAACCGATGCGTTGGAATTGCCGGAGTTCTCGGGCGGTCTGCTGGTGATCGGTGGCGGCATCATCGGGCTCGAGATGGCGTGTGTGTACGATGCGCTCGGTAGCAAAGTGAGCGTCGTAGAGCTGACCCCGCAGCTCATGCCCGGGTGCGATCCGGACCTGGTGCGCCCGCTCGAGCGCCGGATTCGCGGACGTTATGAGCAGATTTTGCTGGGGACCAAGGTCACCAAGGTCGAGTCGCTGACGGAAGGATTGCGTGTGACCTTTGAAGGCGAGAAGGCTCCGGCCCCCACGGTGTTCGAGCGCGTGTTGGTTGCGGTGGGTCGCGTTCCGAACGGCAAGCTGATTGGCGCTGAAGCGGCGGGCGTCAAGGTCTCCGAGCGGGGATTCATCCCGGTGGACAAACAGATGCGCACCAACGTGCCGCATATCTTTGCCATTGGTGACATCGCGTCCATGCCCATGCTGGCCCACAAAGCGATGCACGAAGCCAAGGTCGCCGCGGAAGTGGCGGCCGGCGAGAAGCGCGCGTTCGACGTACGCGCGATTCCGTCGGTGGCCTACACCGATCCCGAGATTGCCTGGGTCGGACTCACGGAGACCGAGGCCAAAGCGAAGAACATCCCGTTCAAGAAAGGCTCTTTCCCCTGGGTGGCGAGCGGACGCTCGCTCTCGATCGGTCGGGACGAGGGCGTCACCAAGTTGCTGTTCGACCCCGAAACCCACCGGGTGTTGGGCGGCGGCATCGTCGGTACGAACGCGGGTGAGTTGATCAGCGAGATCGCGCTCGCTGTGGAAACGGGGTGCGACGCAGCGGACGTGGGGCTGACGATCCATCCGCACCCGACCTTGTCGGAGACGGTGGCGGCGGCCGCGGACGCGTTCGAAGGCACGTTGACGGATCTTTACATTCCAAGGAAGTAAGCCCTCGCGGGCGCAGCGCATGAAGACACGCGCCGCGCATGGGGGATCACTGTTGCAGCCTGCGCGCGCGCCGCTCTGGCTGCGATCTCGCCCATTCCTGTTTGCCGGCACCGTCCGCTGGCGCAACATCCACGAGCGGTATCGATCTCTACTGCCGATGACCCTGGTGCTGTTGATCGCCGGCGCTGGTGCTCTTGCCTTACCCACGACCGGCCATGCGTTGGAAAGGCTGGCGCAAAGTCCGCTGCCTCCGTTTATCTTCCTCGCCGCCTTTTGCGCCGTCTCGTCTGCGCGCCGGAAGGGGCATCTCCACAGAAGCGTCGTCGATTCCTGGTTGGCGCCGTTGGCCGCGCCGTCCTCCATGTTGTTGAGAGCTCTGTTACCGCCCGTATTGCAGCTGTTGTTGCTGACCGTCGGTATCGCCATCCCGTTCGTCTCAGGATCGTTGACCCTGCCGGCGGCGATCGTTCTCTGGGCGATTGTCGGCGCCGCATACGTCGTGGGCTCCGCGGTAGGTTGGCTCTCCAGATTGGATAAGAGTGCCGCCGCGCCGGATTTCCACTACGTGGCGGTTCGTAGATCGCGAGCGCGTTGGGCCCAGGCACCGCAACTGGAACCGCTGTCGTATTGGGCGGTCGGGCAAGCGCAGGTCTATGCCAAGCCGAAGGTGACTGCCCGGGCGATGTTGTTGGTGCTCTTGGCGATTCCGTTGGGGACGGGGGGTGAGAAGGCCGTAGCGATCGCCGCCGCCGCGTGGGTACTGCTCTACGTCGGCTCGCTGATGTTCGCGGTGGTGCGTGTTTCATTCACGGCGGCGCAATGGCTCGCTCCCACGAGAATCGGCTATATCCGTTTCACTCGTACTGTGGGATACCGGGCGCTGCTTGCGCAGTTCTGGGTGTGGGCCTGGGTGCTGTTACTGACTGAGGCTGCCGGACTGCCCCGAATAGTCCGCGCTGAGTTGCTCCTGGCCATAGTGGTATTGCTGTTGTCAGGAGCTGTCATCGCAGTCACGGCCCTGGTTGCAATGAGGTCTGCCGGGATGCGCCCGTCATGAACAGTGAAACCATGGTCCTAAAAGTTCAACAGCTACACGCCGGGTACGACAAGCACCGCGTGCTGATGGATGTCAATCTGACAGTCGCACGCGGCGAGTGGGTTGCGTTACTAGGTCCAAACGCGAGTGGGAAAACCACGCTGCTTCACTGCGTGGTCGGAACGATGAAAGCAACCTCCGGCTCCATCGCGATCTGCGGTCATTCATTGCGTGAGGACCCCGCCGGAGCGAAAGGGAAGCTTGGATACGCGTGCGCGCCGGAGCGGTTGCCGGCACTGTTGACCGGCCGTCAGTGTCTGGAAGTCTATGCAGCCGCAAAGGGACTCTCCGCCATTGGCGAGGATGTGCTGCAGTTGGCGGAGCGCTTCCAGTACCTGTCGATGCTGGATCGGTTCGTCGGGGCGTATTCGCTGGGGACACGCCAGAAGTTGGCCGTCCTGTTGGCCTTGTTGGGCGAGCCGGAGCTGATCGTGTTGGATGAGGCTTTCAATGGTCTCGACCCCGCGAGCGCGCTGGCTTTGAAACACTTTCTGCGGGACCGAGTCGCGGAGGGGAAATGCAGCGTGCTGCTGGCGACTCACGCGCTGGATATCGTCGAGCGTTACGCGGATCGCGCCGCGCTGTTATTGCATGGCCGGATCGCACACGAATGGCGCAAGGAGGAGTTGGCGGCCATGCGAGCGAGCTCGGAGGAGGGGTTCGAGGCGGCGCTGGCAGCGGTGGCGGTGGAGGTTGAGAGCGGACAGCCTGGGTAATGGCGTCGGCGGGCGTTCGCCTTCGCGAGCTGGCAGCGTCTGCGCTGGCTATAGTTTTTTGAGCCGCTCCAAGTACGCCTGTTCGTCTGGCATATGCCCTTGGCGCTGTGCGTCCCAGAGCGTCTCGGCGAGCGGTTCTAACATCGCGTGTTCGGCCGCGTGCCCGCCGCCGAGGCGAGTCGAGAGCTTCTGATGAATCTCCGCGATGCCAGCGGGTCGGTTGGTGGCGACCTGTTCGCGGATGGCTAGATGGAGTCCCATGTGGAGGAAGGGATTCTCACGGCCGCCTTCGGGTGTGAATTCAGCGCCGAGCGCGCTGTCGCCCGAGGATTCGAGCCACGGGACGTATTCCGGATGTTCGGCGATAACGGCCGCAAGCTGCGCCTCCAAGGGCTCCAGCGGCTGGCGAGCGCTGAACTTGCGCCACGCCTCCAGGTACATGCGGCGCATCTGCTCACGACTCTGGCCTGCGAAGACCGGCATATCGTTACTTCAGGCGCACCAGGCGCCGATGCTTCTTCTTTTTGCGCGTGGCCGACCCGACGTGTGCAACCGGCGCGTCCGAGCGCTTCAGGGCTGGTGGTGGGGTCTTGGTAGGGAACTCGCAAAGATCCTTGATGATGCACTTCGGGCAAGCCGGCAAGCGCGCGGTGCACACGTAACGGCCATGAAGCAGCAGCCAATGATGCGCGTTCTTTTTGAATTCATCCGGTGTGTCGCGCATCAGGCCCTCTTCGACTGCCAGAGGCGTCTTGCCCGGCGCGAGTCCGGTGCGGTTGGCAACGCGGAAGATGTGAGTGTCGACAGCGATCTCGATGTGGCCGAACACCGTGTTGAGAATGACGCTCGCGGTCTTTCGGCCAACGCCCGGTAGCGCCTCCAGCGCCGCGCGATCGGTGGGCACCTGGCCGCCATGCAACTCGATGAGCTGCCTGCAAAGCCCGATCAGGTTCTTGGCCTTGGTGTTGTAAAGCCCCACGGTCCTCAGATAGGGCTTAACACCTTCTTCGCCAAGCTTGACGATGGCTTCGGGCGTGTTGGCGATTGGAAAGAGCTTGCGCGTGGCGGCGTTCACGCTTTTGTCGGTAGTATGGGCCGAAAGCATGACCGCGACGAGAAGCTCGAAAGGGGTGTCGTAGAGCAGCTCGGTAGTTGGCTCGGGGTTTGCCGTCTGCAGTCGGCGGAAGATCGCTCTACGCGTCGCCAGATGCATTCGAAACTATCCCGGCACGCCGCTGATGTTTTTGGCGAGCGCGGCGGCCTGTTTTCTGGCCGCCAACACAGTAGCGTGCTCCTCGGCCCGACGCGCAATTCGGCGCTTGCGCGCTTCGAACCGCTCACGGTTGACGGCGGCGGTGGGCGCTGACGGCGCATCACTCAGGCGCTCGCGCGGCACCATCGTGATGCAATCCACTGGGCAGGGCGCGATACATAGCTCGCACCCTGTGCAAAGTGCGGCGACCACGGTGTGCATCTGTTTTCGCGCGCCGATGATGGCGTCGACCGGGCACGGGGGAAGACACTTCGCGCAGCCGATGCAGACATTCTCATCGATCTGTGCGACCAGCGGAGGTCCCTCGACGCCATTCGCCGGGTTGAGTGGGAGTATCTCGCGATGTAGCAGTCCCGCCAACGCCGCGATGGTTGGACTGCCGCCGGGAGGGCATTGATTGATCTGTGCGGCGCCGTTCGCGATCGCTTCCGCGTACGGACGGCAGCCCGTGTAGCCGCAACGCGTGCACTGAGTTTGCGGCAGCAGCGCATCGATATCGTCAGCGGCCGTCATTTAGCTGATCTTCATTCCCGGGGTGGCTCCGCTGTCAGGCGAGAGCAGATACAGCCCCGGCGCTTCACCGCTGGCCGCGAGAACCATGCCTTGCGAGATACCGAACTTCATCTTGCGCGGCGCCAAGTTGGCCACCATCACCGTGAGGCGACCTTTGAGCGCTGCCGGATCGTACGCGGACTTGATACCAGCGAAGACAGTGCGGGTCTCGGAGCCCAGATCGAGGGTGAGCTTCAACAGCTTATCCGCACCTTCGACGTGCTCGGCATTCGCGATTCGCGCGACGCGCAGGTCGATCTTCTTGAACTCGTCGATCGAGATGGTTGCCGCGTCGCCGGAGGAGGGCGCTCCGGCGTCAGTTTGTCCGGCGGCCTTCGCTTGTGCTGACGCACCAGCGCCGGGTCGTCCGGTCGCAATGGTGTCAGCGCCGCGTCCGGAGCCTCTTGTCTGCGCGCCTGCAGCGCCGGTTGCGGAGGACGCTGCGC
>CAYNTW010000135.1:8745-14167 GCA_964400085.1 uncultured Steroidobacteraceae bacterium
CGTCCGGAGCCTCTTGTCTGCGCGCCTGCAGCGCCGGTTGCGGAGGACGCTGCGCCGGCGCCCGCTTTCGCGGACTCGCTGTCAACATCAAACAGCGCATCCAGTTGCTTGGGATCCACGCGTGTCATGAGATGATGATACGGGTTGACACGCGTGGGTAGTACTTCGGCGTCGCTCCATTGGAACGGTCGATCCAAGCCGAACAACTCGCGGGCCACACGCTCGGCGACCTGGGGCAATACGGGTGCCAGCAGGACTGTCAGTAACTTGAATCCCTGCAAGGCGCGTGAGCAGACATCCTGGAGCTCCGGATAATTCGCGGGGTCTTTCGCAAGAATCCAGGGCTGGTGCGCGTCGAAGTCCTTATTGATCCGATCGGCGAGCGCCATGATGTCGCGCATCGCCTTGCCGAGCTCGCGAGTCTCGTAGTTCTCCCGCGCGAGGGTAGCCTGGGCGTGCGCTTCCTGCGCGAGGAGCGCGGTATCCCCGCTGTACCTCAGCTCACCGCCGAAGTACTTGGTAATGAAGTTCGCCGCGCGACTGGCGATGTTGACGTACTTGCCGATGAGGTCGCTGTTGATGCGCGCGACGAAATCATCGGGGTTGAAGTCGAGATCCTCGACATTCGAGTTCAACTTCGCCGCGATGTAGTAGCGCAGCCATTCGGGGTTCAAGCCAACGTCGAGATAGCGCAGCGGGCTGATGCCCGTGCCGCGCGATTTGGACATTTTCTCGCCGGAGACGGTGATGAAGCCGTGGACGAACACGTTGTTGGGGACCCTGTAGGGTGTCCCGGCGAACTTCAGCATCGCCGGCCAGAACAACGTGTGAAAGTAGATGATGTCCTTGCCGATGAAATGGACCTGTTCGGTGTCGGGCGCCGCGAGGAACTCCTCGAAGCTGCGTGGTTCCCCGTTGGCGCGCGCCTTGCCACTGTCGAAATAGCTCTTCAGTGAGGCGAGATAGCCGATCGGCGCATCCAGCCAGACGTAGAAGTATTTCCCGGGCGCATCCGGAATCGGGATACCGAAGTAGGGCGCATCGCGCGAGATGTCCCAGTCACCGAGTGCCTGGTCGCCGCGCCCGGAGAGCCACTCTTTGGCCTTGTTGGCTACCTGGGGCTGCAGGCGACCCGGTGTATCGAGCCAGCCGCGCAGGAACTCCACGCAGCGCGGGTTGGAAAGCTGGAAGAAGTAATGGTCAGAGCTCTTCAGGACGGGCTTCGCGCCCGAGAGCGTCGAGTACGGGTTGATGAGCTCGGTCGGCGAGTAGACCGTGCTGCACACCTCGCAAGCGTCCCCGTACTGGTCTTTCGAATGGCAGTTCGGACATTCGCCCTTGATGTAGCGGTCGGGAAGGAACATCCCTTTGACCGGGTCATAGAACTGCTCGACGGGCTTACGATAGATGAGATCGGCTTTCTTCAGCCGCCCATAGATGTCCTGCGACAGCGCCACATTCTCCGGCGAGTCGGTCGAGTGCCAGTGATCGAAGCTGATATGAAAGCCGCGCAGGTACTGCGGCCTTCCCGCCGCGATGCGCGCCACCAGCTCCTGGGGGCTGATCCCTTCGCCCTCCGCCTTGAGCATGATCGGCGCGCCGTGCGCATCATCGGCGCATACGAAATGCACCTGGTTCCCCAGCATGCGCTGAAAGCGCACCCAGATATCGCCCTGGATGTACTCCATAATGTGCCCGATGTGAAACGGGCCATTGGCGTAGGGGAGAGCGGTGGTGACGAAGAGTTTTCGAGCCATGGCGATAGCTTACAGGGCTCGCCCGAAGCGAAACAGCCTGGCGGCGGTTAACGGAGTGAATTTGAAACCTATGGGGCTAACGCATCTGGTGAACGCGCACGCGCCCGGGCTCGACGATCCAGAGCTCGTTGCCGAGTTCGCGTTCTTTGAGGACTGCAAGAAAATCTGCGACGCGCGCGAGCACTGTGTCTGTTTCCGCGCGCGGAGTGACCTCGAGAACTACGATGCCGCTGGACTTGTCGGGCGGGAAGCGAAGGACGTGTCCGAAGTCGTGGTCCAGCGTGATTAGCGCCCGACGCTCGCTCGCGCATACGGTAAACAGGTGCTCATCGGGCGCGCCGAGCAGACGTTGTTCGAGGACGGTCGTTACATCGTGGCCTGCGGCACGCAACATTTGCGCTCCGCGCTCACCGATGTTTTCGTCCAGCTTGAAGTTCACGCGACCTTGACCACAGGGACAGGGATGATTCTCTCACGCGCAGCTTCCGCGCCATACGCAATCGCTGCGAGCAGATCCTCGTGCTTCAGCTGCGGATAGTTGCGGAGGATGTCCTCGAAAGTCTCGCCAGCCGCCAATTGGTCCAGGAGGAGTGACACCCAGATTCGGGTACCCCGAATGCAAGGCTTGCCGAAGCAGACCTGCGGATCGATGCTGATTCGTTCAAGTAACGGGTTCATGGGGAGAGGCTCCTCGACAGCGAGCATTGTTCATACCTCGTCTTGGATAACGCACAGTATAGAACGCCCCTGTTCGACGGTCACGGCGTCATTTTTTGACGCTTTGGCCAGAAACTCCGGCTAACCCGCCTCCTTCAGCGCCTCGAACTTCGCCTTGTTGATGGCTTTCTTGTAAGCCTCTTTGCCGGTGATCTGGCGGCTGTCGAGGAGCTGTTGGATCGCGCTGTCCATGGTGCGCATGCCGAACTGGCCGCCGGATTGCATGACGTTTTCGAGCTGATCGAGCTTGCCCTGGCGGATGAGGTTGGCGGCCGCGGGAGTGTTGACGAGGATCTCCAGCGCGGCGACGCGGCCCTGCTTGTCGGCGCGCTGCAGAAGCTGTTGTGACACCACGCCGCGCAAGGAAGTGGAGATCATCGTGCGGACGTGCGATTGCTTGTCCGACGGGAAGACGTTGATGATACGGTCGACGGTTGGACCGGCGCCGTTGGTATGTAGCGTACCCATGACGAGAATGCCCATCTCCGCCGCGGTTACCGCGATGCTCATGGTCTCGAGGTCGCGCAACTCGCCGACCAGGATGACGTCCGGGTCCTCGCGCAAAGCGGAATGCAGTGCCGCGGCGAAACTCGAGCTGTGAACGCCGATCTCGCGCTGGCTGATCAGACAGTTCTTGCGCTGATGCACGAACTCGATCGGGTCCTCGATGGTGAGAATGTGGCCGCGCATGCGGTTGTTGATGTCGTCGATCATCGCCGCGAGCGTGGTGGACTTGCCCGAGCCGGTCTTGCCGGTGACCAGGATGAGGCCATTGTTGGCGCGGCACATTTGCCGCACGGCCTCGGGAGTCTTGAGCTCATCGAGCGTGTAGGCCTTGGACGGAATCACGCGGAACACGGCACCCATGCCGTTCAACTGCCGCAGCACGTTGACACGGAAGCGGCCACGATCGGCCAGGGTGTAGGCGAAATCCGCTCCGTCCTTCGCCTCAAAACGGTCGAGAGCGGGCTTGGGCATGATCTCGTACAGCGCTTTCTTCACATCCTCGGCGGCCAGCCTGTCCGGACGCAAAGGCATGAGATCGCCGTACAGTCGAATGCGCGGCGGGTCACCGGCAATGAAATGCAGGTCGGAGCCCTTGCGCTCCAACACTTCCAACAGGTATGAGTCTATGTCGGCCACGGCGTGCTGCGCTCCTCAAGCCGTGGAGGTCGCCGTCGGCGTGGTGGTCGTGACGTCGAGCTTGGGTAGCATGTTGGTATCCGTCACATACTTCTGCAACGCCCGCTTGTCTGTCGCGTACCCGTAAGCATCGTCCGGATCGATCTCGCGCGCGGTGACGCTGGCCAACAACGCCTGGTCGAGAAGCTGCATGCCGAGGTCGCGGCCCATCTGCATCTGGCTCGGGATCTGGTGTGTCTGGTCGGTCTGGATGAGCTTCGCGACCGCCTTGGTCATCATCAGCACCTCGCAGATGGCCTTGCGACCCCGGGCGTCCAGGGTCTTCACCAGGATCTGGGTCACCACGGCCAGAAGACTCTGTGACAGGAAGCTCTTGGTCTGTTCACGTTCCTCCACCGGCAACGCATCGATGATGCGGTCGATGGTTTTTACCGCGCTCGTGGTATGCAGCGTGCCGAGCACGAGGTGCCCGGTCTCCGCGGCAGTCATTGCCATCGAGATGGTCTCGGCATCGCGCAACTCACCGACGAGAATCACGTCGGGATCCTCGCGCATGGCTGCGCGCACACCTTCGGCGAATGTCGGGATGTGGGTACCCAACTCGCGCTGAATCACCTGGCTGTTCTTGCTGCGATGAACGAACTCGATCGGGTCCTCGAGGCTGATGATGTTGAGCTTTCTCGTCTGGTTGAGGTGGTCGATCATCGCGGCGAGCGTGGTCGACTTGCCGGTACCGGTCGAGCCGGTGACCAGCACCATGCCTTGGTGGAAGTCGCACAGCTTGGTCACTGCTGGCGGGAGCGCCAGCTTCTCGAGCGTGGGCACCTCCGAGGGAATGGCCCGAAAGGTCGCGCCAATGCCGGTCTCCTTGCGATAGACGTTCACCCGGAAGCGGCCGCCTTCCGCCGAGACATAGGAAAAATCGAGATCGTTCCCCTTCGAGAAGTGCTCGGCCTGCGAGCGCGTAAGAATCTCGGCGATGTATCCTTCGAGTTCCGTATGCCGAAGGTCGCGGAATTTGATGGGCATGAGGTCGCCGTGCATGCGCAGCATCGGCGGTACGCCGACGGCCAAATGGACGTCCGAGCAGCCCTGCTGCGTTCCCAGCTTCAGGAACGCGTCAATACGCGCCAAGGTCACACCTCGAGGATTGTCGTCACGTTGCTGCTGTTTAGCCCGCTCCCGGTAGCGGAATCAACAGCTTGTCATGGGAAATTTGACGTAACGCACGAGAACGGTCCAGCGCCTCGAGGTGCGGCGGGGCCAAGCGCCTCTATGCGGGTCCCATCAGAGGTATTTCTCTAGCGCGATTCGCATCTCGTCCATGCTCTGGAACCGCTTGGTCTTGTCCACGGCCATGGCTTTCATGACCAGGTCCGACAGGCTGGCGGGCAAGGCGGGATTGATCTCTCCGGCGGCTCGGGCTTTACCCTGGACGTGCTGGTACATGACCGACATATGATCGCCCCGGGAGTAGGGCGGCACGCCGGTCACCGTCTCGTAGAGCATGACGCCCAAGGCGTAGATGTCGGCTCGCTCATCGACTTTCTTGCCGAGAATCTGCTCAGGGGCCATGTACTTGGGCGAGCCGATGACGTAGCCGGTCTTCGTGAGCTGGGTGTCGCCTTCCCGGTGGGCGGCGGCGACACCGAAGTCGACGATCTTCAGCAGGCCTTCCTGGTTGATCAACACGTTGGCCGGCTTCAGGTCACGATGGACGATGCCCACGTGATGGGCCACAGCCATGCCCGTGCAGATGTCGATGGCGAACTGGATGGCGCGCTTCAGCTCGAGCGGCTTCTCGT
>CAYNTW010000136.1:0-7621 GCA_964400085.1 uncultured Steroidobacteraceae bacterium
GTATCGGCGTGCGCCAGCAGCTGCCCCAGCTCATGTCCGGAAGAGCTGGTCGTCGCGATCCCGAAGCTCGCCGAGACAGTCGCCTTCGTCGTTCCCTGATAGGCGGTGATGCCGGCGATCGCCGCCCGAAGCTGCTCCGCGCGCTGACGCGCACTTTCCGGCCCGCAACTCGGCAGCAAAATCGCGAACTCCTCTCCCCCGAAACGCCCGAAGATGTCGTGCTTGGTGAGGTGGTCCTTGCAGGCGGCCACCGTGCGCTTGAGCACGAAGTCACCCGTGGCGTGACCATACTTGTCATTGATTGACTTGAAGTGATCCAGGTCGCACAGAATGATGCACAGCTGCTCGCCGGTCCGCCGGCTCGCCTCGAGCGCCTTCTCCGCCTGCTCGATGAAGTGAGGGCGGTTGCAGATGCCCGTCAGTCCGTCGAGCCGCGAGAGCATCTGGAAATGGAGCTGTGAGCGCTTGGTGCGGTAGGCCCATAGTCCGATGAACAAAACGGTCATGCCCAGCAGCAGGATGTATAGCCGACTCGCCTCCACCTCTTTGCTACTCAACTCACGCTCCAACTGCAGCACGTGGTTCTGCTTGTTGAGAGCGTCCACCTGCAGTTTGTTCGCGAGATTCTCGTGATTGACCTTCTGGTACGCAAGGTGGCGGGCGCTGAGGTCGGTCAGATAGGCCTTGTCCGCCGCAGCAAACTGCTCGTGGTACTCGAGCGCGGCTTTGAAATCACCACGCTCCTTCGCGACTTCATATAACACCAGATAGGCGGTCACCACCCCTTCGGTGTACTGGTCCTTACCCGCAGCATCCGTAACATATGTGGCGAAGAGTTGCGCCAGGGCGGGCACTCCCTTCCTTCGGTACGCATCCGCCAGCACCGAATCCCACTCGGCGACCAGATGCGGATTGCGAGTGTCCTTGACCTCGTCATAGTGCTGCTTCAGCAAAGTGATCGCGTCATCAACCTTGTTTTCGTTTATATAGCTCTGTGCTGCAGTGACCCGAAGAGCCCCGGTATAGGTGGGCTCGCTCACGCGAAGACATTCGTCAATTGCACCCTGAAGTTCTGGGCCGACAGTCTTCAGTCGTCCGCTGTCGTAAAGGGCCAGCATTTTCTGCTGCGAGCCCTTGCACAGACCGCGTCCACCCCAATTGGCGTCGATTACCTGCTGAGCGTAAGTCAAGCTGAGCTCATATTGCCCTACTCCGTCGTAGAGCTCGGCCGCATTGAGCTGTGCCTGCTGGCGTGCCCGACCATCCGTCACCCCCGGAAGAAGGTCGAGGATACTGCTGAGTCGCGCGAAGGCGTCTTCATAATGCTTTGCGAGCAAAAGCAAATTGACAGCGGTGGCTCCCGCTCGTACACGGATGGTCGGATCCGTGGATTCGGACATCAAGGTCGTCAGGTGAGCTAACGCGGTCTGTGAGTCACCGTCGTATGCGCTCTTCCACGCTTCCAGGTAACGCAGGTGCTCGCGCTCCTGCTTCGGCACCTGGTCGCGCTGCTTCTCCACCGAGGCGAGGATGGCCGCGAAATCGGGGTAATTGGAAGTGCGCTCGTCGTCCGCCTTGTTCAGCAGCTCCGAAATCCTAGCCGGCTGAGCCGTACCGCCCATAGCAGCCATCGATAGGAACAAAGCGCCAAACCAACCCAGACAAAAAATACGAGGATGACAGATTCGTCCCCTGAATCGCTGCAACCCTCTATTCCTGACGAGCGACACGTCGGGCCTACCTTATCTCTGCGCCCATCAAGGCTTTCTCGTCCTCATCCTCACCTTCCTCCTCCTCTTCAGGCTCCTCCTCCTCCTCTTCTTCCTCATCTTCCTTGTGGATCGTGCAGCAGATATTGGGCTGCGCTCCCATCAATGCCTCGAGCGCCCGCTGATCCTTGCCGATGATGGCCGCGCGCAACGCCGGATCGATTCCCGCGCTGCGTAAGGCTTCCTCCAGCATGTCCCGGCCGGCATAGCGCAGCTCGGCGTCTTGCCCGATTCGTTCCAAGAAATCAATCAGATTCGACACAAAGGGTACTCCCCGTTAGTCCAAGGACAAATGTCAAAAGGGGCCGCCGCCGGGTAAGCCCGGTCTGAGAGTCGGTAAGCGAATGAGCGCGAAGTGAGATTCCAGCGTCATGCCGGTTGGCCTTGAGCCCCCAAGTTCACCAGCGTAAGCGCACTGCGGGTACTGGGCAAGGGCCTTCTCACAAGAGGTGACCTACGTCGCGTGCGGTTGACGAACCGAGCGCGGCACAGTATCGGTATTGGCGATTCTCCGCGCCAGGGGAACCGCATCCGGGAAACGTCGTCAGTCAACGTGCAAGGCAGCCAGCTTCTCGACCCTGCAAACCGGTACCGGATGATGTTGCGCGCGGGTCCAGCGCCAAACCATTGTTCCGCAGCGATGGCCGGCGGTATCGAGGAAGTTGCCTACTCCGGGATTGGAGGACGCGATGATCACAGTGACCGAGCCGTCAGGGTTGTAGCGGGCGCTGCGCTTGTTGACCGAAATGCGGTGATACCGATAGTCGAGCGACTCCATCCAGTAGTTGTTGATCTGAAAGTTCCATATTTCGCATTCCGGAACGGGAGTCTCGATAACCAGTGCCTCGTCGGCGCCGATCGTCCAATAGCCGTACAGATAGCCGATGTTTGGATCAGCGCTTTCCTCGCGCAATGGGCTCCCGTCGATAGTCCTCAGTACGTTCGGAAAGCGCTGGTACCACTGTGACCACTCGAGGTAGCGGCGGGCGATACGGGTCGCCACGTGGGCGGCCGATTTCAGTGCCCAATCTGCGCGCTTGGCGGTGAGCGGGGCAGGTTTTGCTGGCCCTCCCACCCGTTCAATGGTGATCTTCGCGGCAGTTTCGCAATGCCTGTCCAGAAACGTTTGACGCACCACCAGCACGTTCGATCTTGGCTGCAACGGTAGCCAGTTTCCGGGACGCGGCTCGGCGCTCACTGCGATCTCGAAGCTCCCATCGGCAGCCACCAACAGGTTTCCGCCATCCAGAGAGCCTGTCGAGATCGATACCGGCCGGCCGTCCGCGCCTGCCACGAAAGCTTTCGTCCCGAATGACACCCAGGGCACCGTTCCCCGTGTGCCACTGAGTCGATACTCCCGATCGCCCGCGATCGGGGCCGTGAAATATAGGTTATCCGGATTGTCGGCACCCGCTTTCGCCGTCGCGTTCGGGATATTCAGCAACATCGGAAAATCGGGATCGGAATTCTCGAAGCACACTTCGAGCGCCATGCGCGTCAAGCGGCTCAAGTAACGCATCCCCTCCGCCCGATCTATCTCGTTCGTCGGCGTCTCGGGCGCTAGGACGAGTTTGCCTGCTTCCTTCAACTTATCGCAGAACTCCTCCCAGGCCTTGCCGCTAGCGATACGAGCCCGCGCAGTGTTCGGTCCCATCTTGTTCTCCGCGGGGGTGCGTCTCCATTGCCCAAGTTCAAAGTTCTGGTGGCGAACGCGAGCCGCCCTTCGACCGAGCGACTCGCGTCAGCTAACCATCGTCAAAAAACTGAGGCAACCCGATTGAGCAGCAACTACGCCGCAACTCGCTCCTCATCTTTCGGCTTATTCTTATCATCCTGGCCCTCGCGCATCGGCACGTGGACCATGCAGCAAACGTTCGTAGCAAAACCCAGGGCTCCCTCGAGAGCGTGCTGATCACCTTCGAGTAACGCCGCACGGACTTCAGGGGTGAGCCCGTGGTTCAACATGGCCGTTTCCAGCTCTGCTTTGTGGGCGTGCCGCAGGCACGCATCCTGTCCGACTCGCTCGAGAAAATCGATTACATTCAACACAATGCTCTCCTTGTGCACGTTCAAGTTCGCTCGATGTGAGCCGCGGCGTCCAGAGCGCGCAGACGCTCGCGGATTTGGTGGTCCGGCTCCAGCGGACTGGCTGGCGGGATCACCAGTGTTACATGCATATCGACATCGGCCTCGGGGAGCTTTCCAAGCGGCAAACGCTCGATTCGAGGCTCATGCATCGGCAGTGTGGCAGCTCTGTAGAGAATGACCTCGTGCTCGAGAGGGTAGTCTCGCGCGAGCACATCCACGAGCACCTGGCGATAAGCCGTGTTCGTTGAGAATCGCGCAAACGACTGATCTCCCGCCACTCCGACCTGCCAGAGAACGAGGTAGGCGGACGGGTCGAGGCGGCGCCGGCAGAACATGATCTGGCTGGCCTCATAGTGCTGGCATCCATATTGGCCAGGATCGAAACCGACATCGGCGTACAAACAGTCCTCCGCCGAAATCCCAGGCTCCATGTGGGCGTGATACCCCTCTGCGTGCGCCAATGCTATCGCCTTGCGGGGAGGCAACGCGAACACTCCTGGATGACCGTAGAAGGCGCCGCAGACTTGCTTACCAGCGCGTACTTCGGTCAGCATGGCGTCAACCATCTGCCGGTACGTTTCAGCGCGCGACTTTCCCTCCTGGTACAAGGACTGGAAGCTGCGCACATCAGCATTCATCCGCGCGAGCCAAAGCTCGATGATGCCGTCGGACAAAGCGGTGAATACTACGTCCGCCTTTTCGATATAGCTTCTGGCCAGAGGCGTGATATGGGAACCGAGAGTCATTCCCACCCCTACACAAACGAGACTGCCGCGCTTCTCCATGGTCATCGCGCGGCAATAACAGCGATAGCCACATGGAAGTCAAGCATAGATAGCTTTACCTCAACGCACGCACGTGCCGGTGCGTTTCCAGCGGACACCCAGGTTTCCCAGACGCTATCCACCTCTTCGAGATTGCGGATATCTGCGAACAAGAACGTAGCTGCCAACAATTTCGATTTGTCGGTACCGGCGCGTCCAAGCAGTAAGTCAATGCCCTCCAGGACATTCCTCGTCTGCTCCCGTATCGACTGCCCTATCGAAACCACGCCAGAGAGATAGACGGTGCTCCCGTGTATCACCGCGTGGCTCAGGTGCGGGCCCACCTCTATTCGTTTGACCCCTTCCATGAGCTCGTCAGGCTAGGGCGTCAGCGAGCGGCTATGACGGCGATCTCCACCGCGTATTCCGGTTTGGCCAGCTTTGCTTCGACGCAAGCTCTCGCGGGGGTGTTTCCCTTAGAGACCCATTTGTCCCAGACGCTGTTCATCTCGTCGAACCTGCGCAGATCTGCCAACCACACAGTGGCCGACAAAATCTTCGTTTTGTCTGTACCTGCTGCTCGCAGCAGAGCGTCGATGCTCTTGAGGATACTCTCCGTCTGCTCGCCCACGGATGCGCCTGCCGCGACCTGGCCCGCCAGATAGACGACATTGTTGTGAATGACCGCCTGACTCATCCGCGGTCCTACCTCGAGACGCTCGATAGTTGACATTGCTTATCCTGGGAAGGGAGACCCCCGAACGCTGGGCAGGTTAAGCGCAATAGCGGAGTCGGGCAAGAGCCGCTTAAGTGAAACGCGCCCGTTGATAACGGGCCGAGGCAGCGGGTCGGAGGAGCACAACTCGGCCCAACGGCCAGCCGCTGGCGCAACCTTGACGCCACAGGCTTGATTCTTGCGTGGTCCGACTGCGTGGTGCGTCGTGCACCTCAAGGGTGGGAGACTCCTATGTCTTTGATTGGCTGGATCGTTCTCGGCCTCATTTCGGGGTTCATCGCGAGCAAGATCGTCAACAGAGCCGGCGAAGGCGCGCTCCTGGACATCGTCCTAGGCGTCATTGGCGCGGTTGTGGGCGGTTGGCTGTTTCACACGTTCGGCATGCCTGGGGTTACTGGATTCAACCTCTACAGCATGCTGGTGGCGATCATCGGCGCGGTGGTGGTGCTCGTGCTCTATCACGCAATCGCCGGAAGACCTTCTACGCGTTTGTAGCCCTCACGTCTGGCGCGACGGACGACGTCCCCTTCGTCGGGTTGTCCGCCGCGCCTTGCCGACTCGCTCGAACTCCCTCACTTCAAATACCGATCGAACCAATCGACCAGGCGGCGATTGAGATCCGCCACGTTCTCCGGCTTGCGCAGATGGTGTCCCTCGTCGGCGTAGACGACCAGGGTGGTCGGTGCGGCTTCGCGCCCCTGGATGATGGAGTAGCATAACCGCTCGCACCAGCATCGGAGCAGCGCATGGCTAAGAATGAAGCGGCGACAGAGGGGGTCCTGCTGGCTATTGACCAAGGCACGAGCTCCAGTCGAGCCATTGCGTTCAAGGCCGACGGGACGGTGCTCGGCAGTGAGCAGCAGGCGTTCGAGCAGCTCTATCCGGCATCAGGTTGGGTTGAGCACGATCCGGAAGTCATCTGGGCCACCGTACTCTCAACGACGCGTGGGGTTATTGAGCGTCTGCGCGCGCAGAAGCAGCCGGTGATCGCCATTGGCCTCACAAATCAACGGGAGACCACGGTGATCTGGGACCGCCGCAGCGGCATCCCTTTGCACAATGCCATTGTCTGGCAGGACCGTCGCACTGCCGAGCAATGTCGCAAGCTGGCCGACGATGGGCACGAGAGCGAGGTCGCCGAGAAGACCGGGCTGCGCCTGGACCCGTACTTTTCCGCAACCAAGCTCGCCTGGTTGCTCGATCACGTTCCCGGCGCGCGCGAACTGGCCAATGCGGGCCATGTTGCCTTTGGGACCGTGGATAGTTTTCTGATTTGGCGGCTGACAGCCGGCCGCCTGCACGTCACGGACGCTACGAACGCAAGCCGAACCGCACTCTTTGACATTCGCTCGGGTCGCTGGGATGCGTCGCTGTGCGAAATGTTCAACATACCGATGAGCTGTCTGCCGGAGGTTCGCGACAGCGCCGGCGATTTCGGGATGACTGAGTTGGGCATCCTAGGTGAGTCTGTGCCGATTCGTGGCGTCGCGGGGGATCAACAAGCGGCATTGATCGGTCAGGCGTGCTTCGCCGCGGGGGAGTCCAAGAGCACTTATGGAACGGGCGCGTTCCTGGTCCTCAACACTGGCAAACAGTTGGTCCGATCGGCGAATCGCCTGCTGAGCACCATCGCGTACCGGCTCAACGGACAGATCACATATGCGTTGGAAGGCTCCATCCTGTCGGCCGGGTCCACTATCCAATGGCTGCGCGACGGACTTGGATTGATTTCGCGAGCAAGCGAGGTCGAGGCACTCGCCCGGGCAGTTCGCGATTCAGGCGGTGTGTACCTGGTCCCGGCGTTCACCGGTCTCGGCGCACCCTATTGGGATCCTGACGCGCGTGCCGCGCTTGTTGGGCTTACGCGTGGCTGCGGCCGCGGCGAGATCGCGCGCGCGGGGCTCGACAGCGTGACTTATCAGACTCGCGATCTGTTGGATGCGATGGCCGCTGATGGGATCCGGCCCGCCAGCCTGAAGGTGGATGGCGGGATGGCGCAGAACGGCCTGTTTCTGCAGCGTCTCGCTGACATTCTCGACTTGCCGATATTGCGCCCGGCAATGCCCGAATCCACGGCATTTGGCGCGGCCTGCCTGGCTGGGCTCGGCAGTGGGACCTATTCATCGCTCGAGGAGATCGCTCAGTTGTGGAAGTCCGACGCCCGCTGCGAGCCGGCGTTGGATGCTGCTGCCCGAGAACGCGAGATCAAGGGCTGGCGTGAGGCGGTAAAGCGCGTAAGGACGTGTTGAACCGGCGCGCCGGGC
>CAYNTW010000136.1:7721-13723 GCA_964400085.1 uncultured Steroidobacteraceae bacterium
GCGACGCTGGGCCTCAACTGCCGAACCACGCCTGTACTTTCGCCCGTCCCTGCGCATCGAGATGCAGTCCCAACTTGGAGCGGCGCCATAACGCATCGTCACCCGTGCGGGCCCACTCCTCGCGGCGCATGAGATCCAACTCGGCCTCGTAGACCTGGGGAGCAACTTCCGCGCCAAGATCGCTCAACTGCCGGGCATGACCGAGGAGCTGCTCGATCCGGGTTCCGTATGAGCGGCATAAACGGCGGATCAGCGGGGCTGGTGCATACTCATGACTGCGGGTCTGCTCGGCAACGAAAGCTTCGAAATCGGCTCGCGGCAGGTCTCCACCCGGGAGCGTGGCCCCTTTCGTCCAGGCAGGCACGCCGATGCGCATGACCGGAAGCAACTTCGAAAGCGCATGCTCCGCAAGCTTGCGGTAAGTGGTCAACTTGCCACCAAAGACGGACAACAAGGGAGCTTGGCCATCGGGCGCATCCATGTCGAAGACATAGTCGCGCGTGACTGTCGATGCGCTTCTTTCCCCATTATCGTACAGAGGACGGACTCCGGAATACGTCCAAACAGCGTCGCCCGGACTCACCGGTTTCTTCAGGTACCCTGAGATGAGACCGCAGAGGTAGGCAACCTCCTCGCCATCGGCGCGCACTTCCCGCGGATCACCCGCGTAAGGCGTATCGGTCGTGCCGATCAGTGTGAAGTCGTCTTCATACGGTATGGCGAACACCACGCGGCCATCGGCATTCTGGAGAGTGTATGCTTGCGGGCCATCATAAAGGCGCCGGACGACCAGGTGGCTGCCCTTTACCAGCCGAACCGAGCGATGTTGGTGAGCGCCCACGGCGTGCAAAGTCTGTTCTACCCATGGACCCGTTGCATTCACGAGCGCACGAGCGCGAACGGTCCGGCGCTCCCCCGACCGCGAGCTCATATCGACGCTCCAAAGGGAGTTTTCGCGATGCGCGGAGGTCACAGTCCACCCCGGCTCGATCTGCGCGCCTCGACGTTGCGCATCGATGGCGTTGATGATGACCAGTCGCGCGTCATCGGTCCAACAGTCGGAATATTCGAACCCCAGTCGATAGGTGTCGGCCAGGCCCGCGAATACCAGGTCGCGATCCCTACGCACAGTGCGTGTCGCGGGCAGCCGCTTACGCCCTCCGATATGGTCATACAGAAACAAGCCGAGCCGCAGCAACCACGGAGGTCGAAGGCCGGCGTGCACCGGCAGCACGAATCTCAAGGGACGGATGATGTATGGGGCCGCCGCCAGCAGTACTTCTCGCTCCGCGAGGCTCTCGCGCACCAGGCGAAATTCATACTGCTCGAGATAACGCAGCCCCCCGTGAATGAGCTTCGATGAGGCCGACGAAGTCGCGCCCGCCAGGTCGCCACGTTCGACGAGCAGCACGGAAAGGCCACGGCCCGCGGCATCTCGCGCGATCCCAACTCCATTGATGCCGCCGCCGATCACCAATAGGTCCACGGGCGCGCCGATTTCGCTCATCCGCAAGATGATAAGGCAAAGGTGGTGGCTTACGGAGGCTAAAGCGCCACCGAGTGCACAATTCGCGACGTGTCGTCAGACCTGCGGATCGAAGAGCGTCCCAGGAAGACCCGCGACGTCGACCGGCATGGCGTAGAGCCCCCCGCCCGGACCGCCCTTCTTGTCTCGCGCCGTAGTGACAAAGAGCGTCTTCATATCAGGTCCACCGAACGCTGGCATGGTGGTGTTCAATGCAGGAACCGGATAGTCCGCCATCATCTTTCCATCGGGATCGAACCGGCGGATGCGTGAGCCCTCGTAAAGGGAGCTCCAGTAGCAACCCTCCACGTCCACCGCTGCGCCGTCGGGACGTCCGCGATCCGTTGCTGTCGGCTCGATCCGCGCGAAGACGCGCCGATTGGTCGCTGCACCGGTGTCAGGGTCATAATCGAAGCGATAGATGACGAAGCGCGGCGTATCCGAAAAGTATAGATGGCGACCGTCGGGCGAGAACGAGAGCCCGTTCGAGGTCATCACGCCGTCCATCACCGGTGTCAGGCCGCGGCGGTCATAACGGAAAAGCCCAGCGTTTCCGCTGGCCTTCGTCTCGTCGAGGGTTCCCGCGAAGTAACGACCACGGGGATCAACTCGCCCCTCGTTGAACCGGTTCGTGGCGGCATTCTGCGGATTTGCCGCAAGCTGACGCACCTTGTTTCCGCGGGCGTCCAACAGCCATAGGCCCGAGCGCAGTCCAGCCACATAGCCGCCACTCTTGGCCGGCGCAACGCAGCCGATGTCCTCTTCCACGCTGTCGACCTCATGTCGTTTGGTAAGTGGATCGAACCGATGCAGACGGCGCCCCGAGATATCAACGAATACCAACAGGCCCGCTTGCGCCCACCAGACCGGCGACTCGCCCAACGCGCATTGCGCGTCCAGTATCAGAGTAAATTCGGCGCTCACCTGTCACCTTTCACGTGGTATCCACCTGCCGTCAATCGTACTGCGGTCAATCGTACCATCGAATCGGGCAATCGCGCGGCACAGCCTCGGAAGAAGCTGCGACGGTGACGAAACCGATCGCCCACGATCGGAGCGCCAATAGGAACGTGGATTGCTTCGCGCCTAACCTGCGACAGGAGCAGTGATATGACCGATGAGGTGAGGTTCGAGCAATATGACCATCCGGCGGGTGGTTGGGGCTCGGTCAAGTCCCTTGGGAATATTCTGCGCCGCGAGCATATCGCCATCGAGGGCAGCCGAGCGCTGCTGCATCAGAACAAGCCAGACGGCTATGCCTGCGTGAGCTGCGCATGGGCCAAGCCAGCCAAGCCACACCCCTTCGAGTTTTGCGAAAACGGCGCCAAAGCCACCGCGTGGGAGCTTACGACCAAGCGGGTGACGCCCGAATTCTTTCGACAGCATACCGTGACGGAGCTCGAGGCCTGGGCCGATCACGACCTGGAGGAGGAAGGCCGTCTTACGGCGCCCATGCGTTGGGATCCCGGCCAGGATCGTTATATCGAGACCTCCTGGGAAGAGGCTTTCGCGGAGATTGCCCAGGAGCTCCGCCACCAGAAGCCGAGCGACGTTGTTTTCTATACCTCCGGTCGCGCATCGCTGGAAACTTCCTACCTGTATCAGTTGCTGGCCCGCATGTACGGCACCAACAACCTGCCGGACAGCTCGAACATGTGCCACGAGAGCACGTCCGTGGCGTTACCCCAGACGATCGGGGTACCGGTGGGCACAGTCACCTTGGATGATTTCGAATCCACGGACTGCATCTTTTTCTTTGGTCAGAACGTCGGGAGCAACAGCCCCCGCATGCTCCACGAGCTGCAGAACGTGCGCAAGCGCAACGTGCCGATCGTGACGTTCAACCCAATTCGGGAAACCGGCCTCGTCCGCTTCACGAACCCGCAATCGCCAACGGAGATGCTGACCGGCTCGGAGACGTGCATCAGCACGCAATATCACCAGTTGCGGATCGGGGGTGACCTCGCAGCGATCATGGGCATCTGCAAAGCGGTCATCGAGGCCGATGATGCCTCGATACGCAGCGGAAGTGAGCGCATTCTGGATATCGCGTTCATCGAGCAACACACGCATGGATTCGAGGAGTTCGCGACGCGAGCCCGCAATACCTCGTGGGACGAGATAGAGCGCTGCTCAGGACTACCACGGACAGATCTCGAGGCGGCCGCATCTGAGTACATGCGGGCGAAGGCCGTCATGGCGATCTACGGCATGGGACTCACCCAACACCGCCTTGGGGTCGAGACGGTCCAGATGGTGTCCAACCTGCTCCTGTTGAGAGGCAACATCGGCAAGACTGGCGCTGGCATTTGTCCTGTGCGCGGCCACTCGAACGTACAGGGCCAGCGTACCGTGGGCATCACGGAGAAGCCGGAGCTCGCCCCGTTGGATAAGCTGAAGGAGCTTTACCATTTCGAGCCGCCGCGAACCAAGGGTCTGACTACAGTCGAGGTCTGCAAAGGAATCATCGAGGGCCAGGTGAAAGCCTTCATTGGCCTCGGTGGCAACTTCGTGCGCGCTGTGCCCGAGACGATGCTCATGGAGAAGGCCTGGCGCAAACTGCGCCTGACCGTGCAGATCGCGACAAAACTGAATCGCAGCCACCTCATTCACGGCGAGGTCGCCTACCTGCTCCCCTGCCTGGGGCGGATCGAGATCGATCGCCAGCACGGAGTCGAGCAAGCCGTTGCCGTTGAGGACAGCACCGGTTGCATGCACGGCTCCCGTGGGTATGCGGAGCCGGCCAGTGACAAGTTGCTCTCGGAAGTCGCGATCGTCGCGGGAATCGCCAAGGCGCTGTTGCCGCAGGACCCGCACGTACCCTGGGATGCCTGGGCGAGCGACTACGCTTTGATACGCGATGCGATCGAAAAGACCTACCCGGATATCTTCCGCAACTTCAACCAGCGAATGTGGCAGCCCGGCGGGTTCCATCGCCCCATTGCGGCGCGGGAGCGAGTCTGGAAGACCAAGAACGGTAAGGCCAACTTCATCGTGCCGGAGGCGCTTGACGCCGATCCCGACATGTCCCCGGAACGGGGCGAGATTCTACGACTGATGACCATACGGAGCAATGATCAATTCAACACCACGATATACGGCTACGATGATCGCTTCCGTGGCATTCACGGCACGCGCAAGGTGCTGTTGATACATACTCGCGACATCGAACGTCTCGGATTCCGCGAAGGTGATATCGTTACCGCCACTACCGTCGCGGACGATTTCACTCGCGACGTTCATGGCCTTCGTTTGATCGCGTACGATATTCCTCCAGGCTGCGTTGCCGGGTACTACCCGGAGTGCAATCCGCTCGTACCCCTTTGGCACCACGCCACCGGCAGCAAGGTGCCGGCGACGAAATCCATTCCAATTCGAATTCGCAAGACTCCTGCGGCATTCGTTCCTTCGTCCAACGCAGCCGTTCAATAGCCCACGCACACTCCGCGCGCGAGATCGGACGCCCGTCACAGCGTCCTATTGAACGCGCTATAAGGCGTGCGTCACCAGCTCGGCAAGATACGCGATTAGATGGACAAATTAGGTGCTACGCACGTATTTAGGCTGAATTCTGGTCACACTCGACTTGCAAACCAACATACAAGACATTAGTCTGTTGGAGCTGCCCCGATGTTTTCATCCCACGTGGACGAACTTCGGGCGGTGCACGTCACCAAGCAAGCCGCCGCGAGGCGGCTTTGCCCTTTAATCCACAATGAAAACGATCGTCTACGTCGACGGACTCAATCTTTATTACGCCGCACTTCGGGGCACCCCGTTCAAGTGGCTCGACTTATACGCTTTGTTTAAAGATCACTTGCTTGAGCCGTTTCTCCGGGTCGTCCGCTCGGAAAAAACTGGATCACTGGCTACAAAGGTCCAGATATTCCAGTTCACGGAGAAACAAACGGATGTCAATTTGGCAGCCGACCTCATCTCGGATGCCTGGCACGCGCGCTCCGGACAAGCGGTTGTTTGTAGCAATGATAGCGATCTCGTTGGGGCGCTCGCTGCGGTGCGACGAGACCATCCGAGCGTAATCCTGGGGTTAGTTTCCACAGCACGCGATACATGCCGTGTGTCGCGAGAACTGAGGAGCCAAGCCGCCTGGTGCAAGCTACTGGAGACAGCACATTTGGCCCAGGCGCAGCTCCCCGACAGAATTCCAGGGACACGTCTGAGTCGGCCGCCGAAGTGGAGTGGCACACAGATGAGTACCCAGGCGATTGCCGAACCAGCAATGCTGTCGCCACCTGCTGCATAGTGCGCTGACAGCGCACCCGAACCTCGGAAATCAAAACTCAGCCCACCGTCAACCCGCCATCCACCACGAGCGTGTGGCCGGTGATGTATGACGCAGCGTCGGAACATAGCCAGAGGATCGTCTGGGCGCTCTCCTCGGGCTCGGAGATACGGCGCATGGGGACGGCATCGGCGATGACGGAGAGGTCCATGTGGCCACCGACCATGCGCTGTA
>CAYNTW010000137.1:0-6035 GCA_964400085.1 uncultured Steroidobacteraceae bacterium
CGCACCGAGTACGTGCCTGTCTGCGGCAGGTTGTACATCGTGACATTGCAGCCCGGGCCGGGGTTGGTGATATAGCAGTTCGGATCGGCCAGTAAACTGCCATCCGGCTTGTACACGTAGGGAGAGATAGGGTAGTAACTGGGTGTACTCGGAGTGAGCGCCATGTTTGTCAGCGCCAGCGCGAGACTCTGGCCCGCCGTCGCCGAGAACGTGTAGTACATGCTCTGCCCGGGCACATTGGCGCTGACACTGGTGCTCGTACCGTCAGCGGGGAGCGTCCCCTGCACCCCGGCACCCAAGGTGATCTGGAAGTTGGCGGTGGCCGCGTAGTTGGGTATGGCGACCACCGTGTAGGTGCCGGCCACCAAATTGGTGAGATTTGCCGTCGCACTGGCGCCGCTGCTGGTGACGCTCGTCACAGTCCCGCCGCTGGGGTTGTAGATCGTGGCGACCACGGACTGATTGGCGGGCGTGGTGGTGACCGAGCTCAAATCCACCGCGGCATCCTGACCGGCGGTCGCGGTGAAGGTGAACACCGCAAATTGACCTGCGGTTGGCACACTGATGCTCTGGGGGATATTCGGGGTAAACGCCCCAGTCACGGGCTGCACGAGCGCCAGATTGAAACTCATCTGCTGCTGCGCAGGTGAAACCATCAAGAGTGTATACAACCCCGTCTGCGGCAGGTTGGTCATCGTGACATTGCAGCCCGCACCTGGGTTGGTCGTATAGCAGTTCGGATCGGTCAGCAGGCTGCCATCCGGCTTGTAGACGTAGGGGTAGATGTAGGTGTTGGGGGTACTGGGGGTCAGCGCCATACTGGTCAATGCCAGAGCCAGGTTCTGGCCGGTGATTCCGGCGAACACGAATCGCTTGGTCTGATTCGGAGTCGTCGTCGCCACCGCAATCGGTGGGGCACCGGCATTGAGCGTCTGATTGAGCTCCAGCGCCGCGGTCAACGTCAGCGACGTCAGACTCCCGGATGCAAATGTCACGATATACGGGCCGGACGCGGCCAGCTTCGGCAGATGGATCGACGGACTCGTGGCCGACACTACCCCCGAGGCGATCTGCACGTCATTGGGTGCGTAGATTTGATACGAGACGGAAGAGCCGCTCGGGTTGGTGGTCAGGGCGGTGACCTGGACACTGGCGAACTGACCCGCCGTGCCGTCAAAGCTGAACAGACCGTATTTGCTCGACTGATTGACGGTAATGCTCTGCGCAGCTCCATTTTCCGCGAGCGTGGCAGAGGAGATGACGTTGCTTGCGCCGATCGACGTCGGTACTGTGATGAGCTCGGTGGCACTGGTCGCGCGACCATAGGGCGTGGTGACGGTAATCGCGCCGGATCCGGCGGACGTAAAGGCAATCTGCGTAGCCGATATCGAGGTCGTTCGGACGCCCGTGCCACCCACAGCGACGTGAGTGCTGCCTGGTGCAAAGTTGAGGCCCGAAAGGGTAACCGTGCCCGCAAGGGTGACGATAGCCGGCGAGAAGCTGGAGATCACCGGCGCGGGAGGCACTGTGAAAACCTGACTCGTGGTCACCGTCTGGCCTGAGACTGTCACGGAGATCGGTCCGCTCGTAGCGCCGTTGGGGACCTGTACGATCAATTGGTTCGCTGTGCAGGAAATGACAGTGGCGGCAACGCCGTTGAAGGTCACCACATCGTTGCTGCAGGTGGTACTGAATCCACTACCTTGAAGCGTGATGGTCGTGCCCGGGGCGCTGCTGGTCGAGCTGGGCGTGACTAGCGCCAATTGGCCGGCGGCCAGACGCTGGATCGAGGTGATATTGCCGGCGGGATCATATTGATATACCGCCGAAGAGCCGTCCGCGGCAACGATCTGGACCAACCGTCCGTCGGGATCGTAGGCGTATTGGACGTCGGCCCGAGCCAGTGCTCCAACCAGAAGTGCCGCAAGCCCGAGGAAACCGAAGACAAGCCGATTCCGACCCAGCAGCCGACGCTGCCGTCCCTGTGCGACACCCATTGCGCTCCCTTTCCCTTTCTCGCAAGCGAGTTGCGATGAGACCGAACCGTTGTAGTTGGAGTCCCTGTGCTGGTGCTATTTGTTTCGCGTCGAGAGCATAATAACACCCCTCCGAGCGCGGCTGTCAATTCGAGTTGGCTTCATGGAATTGTCACAAGGACGGACTAGCTCCATCCCACCAGGGCCTCGCGCGCGCTTTCGCGCGCTCGCTTGTCTCCTTTCCGTAGCAACCTTCGTCCTCTTTTGTGTGGCCACCCGCGCCGCGACTTCTGCAATATCTGGCACCGGAGCGCCCCTGGGCCTACCGTCTGTCCCAACTAGGGACATCCCCCCAGCAGTGGCATCTTTGGGCAAACGCCTCTTCTTCGACAAGCGCCTGAGTCTCGATGGGACAATCAGTTGCGCCAGCTGTCACATTCCAGAAAAGGCCCTCAGCGACGGACTGCCAGTGGGGCGCGGCATTCGAGGCCAATCAGGCACCCGCAATACACCCAGCTTGTGGAATGTCGCTTTTGCCACAAGTCTGTTCTGGGATGGTAGGCGTGCTACATTGGAGCAACAGGCCGCGGACCCGTTGCTCAATCCGCGCGAGCATGGCTTCCCGGACACCGACGCACTGCTCGCGGTGCTCCGCGGAAATGAGGCCTATCGGCGCGACTTCCGCGCCGCGTTCGGCATCGAGTCGGGCCAAATCGCGCTAACTCACGCGGTCGCAGCGCTCGCCGCCTTCGAGCGTACACTCCTCGCTGCTGACTCCCCTTTCGATCGCTACGTTTACGGCGGTGACGGTAAGGCTTTGTCCGCGGAGGCCATACGCGGGTTGGCGCTCTTTCGTGGCCGCGCGCAATGTGCCACATGCCACCTTATTGGAGAGCATGGAGCGCTGTTGACGGACAATCTGTACCACAGCGTGGGAGTGGGCCTGAAGCAGGTGCAACCGCACTTGGCGCTGGCCACCACCCGGATTGCAAGTGAGACGTCGGCCGTCCTGGATCAGCTCATCGGCGCTGACGCGGAGGTCGCCGCCCTCGGCCGCTTCGTCGTCACTAAGCAACCACACGATATCGGAAGCTTCAGAACGCCGAGTCTGCGCAATGTCGCACTCACCGCACCGTACATGCACGACGGCAGCACAGCGACACTCGAAGAGGCTCTCGATATCGAGTTGTATTACCGCAGCGTCGAGTTGCAGAAACCGCTGATCCTGACACCGGCCGAAAAGGCTGACCTGTTGGAATTTCTTCGCTCCCTGACGAGCCCGACGGCCACGTCGATCAGATAGGTCACCCCCGGTGCGCTCACGCCGTACGTTGCCTCTGTGGAAATCACCCGTCCTCGAGTCTGTCTTGTTCTGGTATTGCGCCCCCGCGATGCTACGACAGCGCGCGAGGTCGCAGCACGAACCCTGGCGAATAGTCCGGTCGAGTTGACAACGTACCTACCGGCAGCACGGGCCGTGTGCCCGTCAGAGCCAAGCTGAACTCACGCACCAATCGCGCGGTCGCGAGGATTGCTTCCGACATCGCCAATTGCGCGCCGATACACACGTGTCGGCCGACGCCGAAAGGGAGATAAGTCAGTCGGTCGGGTTCGGCGCCGTTCAAGAATCGCGAAGGGTCGAAAGCCTCCGGGCGCGACCACCAACGAGGGCTTCTGTGCAGCAGCCAGTAGGGAAGCAGAATGATAGCGCCCGCGGGCACGTGAGTGCCGCACACATTGTGGGCCTGAGTGGCCAAGCGCCCCGTCATGAATGCGGGTGAGTAGAGTCGCAATGTTTCTTCCACTACCGCGCGAGTCAACACCAGCCTGGGCAGACTGGCGGCGGCGCCGTCCTCCGAAAGGTCGAGCCGCCGACCTTCCGCCGCGATCGCGTCTTGCCATGCTTGCGACTGCGCGAGCAGTGTACACGCCCAGAACAATGTCAACGCCGTGGTCTCGTGGCCGGCGACGATCATCGTGGAGACTTCGTCGACCAGAAGATCCTGACGATCGGCGCCGTGCGCCTCGGAGAGCAGATCGAACAAATCGCGAGGAGCGTCGGCGCGCGCCGCGTTACGTCGCACTTCGATGATAGAGCGGATGAGTCGCGTCCAGCGGCGTCTGAAAGCAGCGCGACGCGCCCGAAGGGGAGTAGGGAGCGATTCGGGAAGAAATACGTCCGTTGGATAGAGCCGTCCGACGGTTTGCATGTATTCCGACACGACGGCTCGTAACTCGACACCGAACGTTGCCGCTTCCATAGAGAAGAGCGAAGTCGCCGCGATCTCCAGGCTCAACATCTGCATTTCACTCAGCAGATCGACTTCGGTACCGCTCTGGCGCGCGAGTCGCTGGCAGGAGGCTTCGGTGCACTTGATGATGTGCCTGGCCATGATTGGAACATTTCGAGGCGTGAAGGCCGGCGCCATCGCGCGCCGTTGCTCCCGCCAGGTCTCACCTTCGCTGACCAGCAGGCCTCGGCCGACGATCGGACCGAGAACCCGCCGACCAAGGGGTAGACGGACGTAGTCCTCTCCATGCGTAATCATGATGTGTCGAATGGCATCAGGAGACGTCGCCAGCGCCAGCCATCGACCCGCGGCCCCCAAGGTGACGACCGGCTCGTCGAGACAGCGAGGCGGGAACGCGCGGTAGGCATTTCGACGCAAAGCCAACAGCACTCGCAAGCCACCGACACTGTTGGACGCCATCGGCGGCATGGCCGGCACGACACTCGTGGGCCCAGGGTGTGTAACCATCATCAAGGCAACTCGGCAATCCGTAAGGGCTCGCGGCGCGCCCTCGCTCTGGGTGTCCGCGAGCGGGCTGCAATCTAGCAGTACGACGTCCCGTCATCCAGTATCGGGGCCCCAAGGCTACTGGCTGGACGACTTCACCTCCATGGAGCACCCTATCTTCATGATCTTGCCCTTGGAGAAAGTCCGCCGGCTCGGGGACTTCGATGGTCTCTGGTCGTTGTCGTTGCGCTGCCGGTGTTGTCGGCACATGGCGGAGATTCCCGCGCGGAAGTTGATCGAGCGTTATGGCCGACAGGAGTTGCTGAAAGAGGTGGCGAAGCGGTTATATTGCCGCCGCTGCCAGGAGAAGTATTGTCATTGCAAGGGCCGGAATTTCGAGGCGCTGGTTGGCGTGAAGCGGTGATTTCCCGCTAATCAATGAGGCGACGTGGCGAGGGCGGGCGCAGTAGGCGCATCATTCTGTTACAGGCTCTAAGGGGCGCCAGCCTCGAGAGCCGCGAGGACCTTCTCCAGCGGCTCGGCGCAAGCCGTTACCCGCTCCGCGACTGCGGCGATGTCGTTGAGGTCGACTACGGGAATCTTCACGTTGGGAAAAGCTTGGTCGCTGGCGATCGCGACGATACGATCATCGTCCGGATGCAGGGGAGTCTTCCCGATGCTGCCGCGGAAGACTTCCAGTTTCGGGTGGCGCTCCGTTTTGAATCCTTCGACCAACACGAGGTCGCAGGGCGAGAGGCGCCGCAACAGTTGCGCTAGGCTGGCCTCGGTGCCGGTTCCCACTTCGTGCATCTGTACCCAGCGCCGCGCGGACGAAACGATCACCTCGACCGCGCCGGACTTGCGATGCTCATAGGAGTCCTTCCCGGGCTGGTCCACGTCAAATGCATGATGCGCGTGTTTGATGGTTGCGACCCGGACACCTCGCTTCGACAGGAAAGGAATCAACTTCGTGATGAGCGTCGTCTTGCCAGAGCCGCTCCAACCCGCGATTCCCAGAACCCGCGCGCCATTCATAATCAGGTCCTCCGCTTGGTACGTGAAATCTACCAGCGGTAGAGGCGCGCGACGAATCCGCGTGGGAAACCGTCTGCCTGCGGCGGAAGCTCGACGAAACCATCGGCGCGGGTGAGTGCCAGAAAGTCGCCCGAGCCGCGTGTCGGCTGCGGCACCGCCAGGGCTTGGCCACGATCGTCGTATTGGATGGATATCGGTAGGAAGTAGGTTCCGGGCCGACGGAAGTCCACTGGCGTGGCGAGCGCGACCCACTCGGGTGTTGTCGACTTGGTCCCCATCGCCGCGA
>CAYNTW010000137.1:6135-7783 GCA_964400085.1 uncultured Steroidobacteraceae bacterium
GCAACTCGGTCTCATCGTCACGAATGTGATCCTGGCCCAGCTCCTCGAAGCCGCGCTTACGAAGGGCGCCAAGAATGGCGTACGCGTTGGAGCGACGCACCTGGTGCTCCTGGATGTGCTGGCCTGGCTCGATGAGCTCATCCCCTGTCGAGACCACCGTGAGGCGCGGCTGCCGGCTGACCTGCACCCGCGCAAGTCCCGCGGATGCCAGGACCGCAAGCTCCGGTGCTCCCAGGTATGTACCCGCCGTGAGCATCGGCACGCCGGGCTCACTGTCGGAACCCCGACGTTGAATGTTTCGGTAGGGGCTCCCAACCGCGTCCGCTTTCAAACGAACGATGTTGCCCTCGAGATCGTATTCTTCGAGAGGAATCACGCAGTCCGAACCATGCGGCAGGATCGCCCCGGTCATGACCTCGATGGCGTTTTCGGGGCGCGTGAGTGTTTGCGCAGGCGCCCCAGCGGGTTGGGTGGCCTCGACGTTGAACTGTCGTACACCGCGACTCAGGGCAGAACTGTTGATCGCCACGCCATCCATGCATACGCGATCGAAGGGTGGATTATCACGCTCGGCGTAGACGTCCTGACGCAGCGTACGCCCAATGCACAGCTCCAACGGACGCGACTCTATCGGCAACGGAGTCATCCGCGCGTTGATCGCCCCCTGAGCCATTTCTGGTGTGATCGCCGTAGGACCTCCCTTATGCGCGACGTGTGCGCCGCGCCAGCTTATGTTCGGTTCGAGATGTCATTATGTAACAACAGACTGACTGCAACTGACGACAGTTGTGCCATCGATGGGATCTTTGGTCTCATATGAGGCAAGTCTAAGGTCCATGGTGTGCGCAGGCGAAGCTCGACTGCACGCGCGTCAGTGAGGTCTCAATGAAACATCGTCTGCATTCGTTCCGGAGTGTCGGTCGCTCGAGCTCCGATTCGGGAGCCCTGAGCCTGAACTTCACGGACGGCAATGTAGCCGTGACGGTTCACAGCACGACGACTGTTTCCCTGCCCTAGTTTCAATCCGTTGACCAGCCACTTGCGGGAGACGCTGCATGGAATCATTGACGAGGTCCGCGCTGTATGAGGCCGCGCTCGGTAATCGCGAAGGCATCGGGGAATCGGCGGGCACCTATTTTCTGACGCTGTGCGCGGTCTCGACGCCTGTCACGGTGCCTGAGCCGAAATCCGCCTCCTTACAACGCTTCCGCTTCTTTTTCACCAAGCAGCAAGAGAACGGACGCGAGAGCTACTGGCTGCAGTTCGGCTATTTTCGGACTGCCGCGGAAGCCACGAAATGGCGCGACCTCCTGGGCCGTGTCTATCCCGCGGCGGCGATCCGCAACCTTGCCCAGCGCGAGGGTTCGCGGCAATCCGCGAGTCTGGAGGATACTTCGATCGGACTTGGTGATAGGGCGTGGCAGTAACGTCACATGGAGCCCGCAAGCCATGGCCTTGTTCTGGCGGCCACGCGGCAATGGCTGAAGCCTGTTGTGAACGTGCTGCTTCGATGCGGGATCACCTGGAATGAGTTCGCGGCCCTCTCAAAGTCCGCCTATGTTGAGGTCGCAACGCGCAATTCGGCAAGCACGGGCGCCACACGAACGTATCACGGACGGCTGTGCTCACTGGTCTCACACGCCGTCAG
>CAYNTW010000137.1:7883-13596 GCA_964400085.1 uncultured Steroidobacteraceae bacterium
TTGTCGGCGTGGCACCTGGATCCCTTCTTTCTCGACGGTGCCGGAAAACCCGCCCTGCTTCCCGTGAACGGCGATGGTGCGTCGTTCACATCATTGTTGAGACGATGTGGCGCGGGTGATGTGCCATCGTCTACTCTCCTGAAGGAGCTTCGTAGTGCGGGCGCGGTGCGAAAGATGGCGGACGGACGCCTGGAAGCACTTCGTCGGATCTATATCCCGCAGGCAGTGGATGGAGACTTCATCCGCCTCTGGGGCACGGGATTGGCCGACATTGCCAGCACGTACGTCAATAATCTGACTCGCAACCGGAAAATCCCGCCGCGTTTCGAGCGTGCCGCCGTCAATGACCCGGTTCGCCCGGATGCGCTCCCGGAGTTCCGCAGGTTTCTCCACGAGGAAGGTCAGGCGTTTCTGGAGCGGCTGGATGCGTGGCTGACGGCGCACGAAGTCCGAGCGGACGAGCAGAGTACGCATGGAGCCGTGCGACTCGGCGCGGCCGTGTATCACATACAGGACTGACCGCAAGAGATCTGACGTTTATGAGCAAACCAACTGCTATGGCGAGTCGGGTTCTGGCAAGCCTGTCGACGGCGCTCGTCCTCCTCAGCGCCTGTGGCGGCTCGACCGACGTCGCCGGGATCCAGGGCACCGGCAGCCCGTCACCGGTCTCGGCCGTAGGCCCGATCACGGGATTTGGCAGCATTTTTGTCGGCGGCGTCGAATACTCGACCGCCGGAGCCCAGATCTCCATTGACGGTCAGGCCGCGAGCGAGACTCAGCTCAGTACCGGTCAAGTTGTGACGGTCAGCGGCACTGTCAACAATGACGGCAAAACAGGCACTGCCACGCAGGTTACGCTCAATGGCGACGCCCAGGGCCCGGTCGTTAGCGTGGATTCCGCAGCGGGCAGCTTTGTCGTCCTCGGGCAGACCATACGGATAACGACGGGCACATTGCTGGATCCAAACATCCAACCCGCGGACATCACCGGCGTGCAACCTGGCGCTGTCGTCGAGGTGAGTGGGTTTGCGGACGCGACCGGCGCGATCGTGGCCTCACGGGTGGACGTCAAGCCGGCGGCCAGCGGATTCCAGGTCAAGGGCGTTGTGCAGGGCCTGGACGGCAGTGGGCACACGCTACAGATCAACGGGCTGACGGTCGACTACAGCGCGGCAATGGTGACGGGCACCCTGGCGAACGGTAGCAGCGTCCTCGTTCAGGGGACCGCGTTGACATCGGCGGGCGCGCTTGTCGCGACCCATGTCGAAGTGTTACCAGGGCTCGGGACTGCGACGAATCAGCGAGCGAATATCGACGGCATCATCACAACGTTCACTTCGAGCAGCGACTTCGTCGTGGACGGTCAGCACGTCACCACGGATGCGAATACAAACATGACGCTGCATGGCGCCACTTTGGGTCCCAATCTGGAGGTGGATGTGCAGGGGCAATTCAATACCTCCGGAACGCTGCTGGCGCAAAAAGTCGAAGCCAAGCCGCGGAGCGCGAGTCTCATCGCCGGCACGGTCGATTCGGTGACCTCCCCGAGCAACACGCTCACCGTTCTGGGTGTTCCGATCACGGTCGGCCCGGCTGCCGAGTTGGAGGACCGTTCCAACCAGCACGTGCGGATGTTTCGCATAACCGACGTGAAGGTCGGGGACTACGTACAGATCGATGGCAGCGAGAACCCTCCGGGGACCCTGAGCGTATCTCTTCTCGAACGCGAGAATGCGGCCTCACGCTCAATGTTGCGCGGTCTGGTGCTGAATGTGGCGCAGCCTAACTTTACTGTTCTCGGCGTCACGGTCGTCACCACGGCACAGACCAAATTCATTGGGACTGGAGGCTCCGCGACCGACGGCACGAACTTCTTCGGCCTGGCCCTGAATCACACCGTTCAGGTCAGTGGAACATTTGCCAATGGGGTGTTCTCGGCCGACCAGGTCCGACTGGAGAATCAGTAATACGCGGGCGGGGTGTGATGTTGGATCGTTGGTTCAGCCGTAAGCACGTGTTATCAGCTCATCCAGGGCGTCGATGTTCCGATCGCTCTCGTCCGCGAGTTACGAAAAACGGCGCGATCTCGCGGGTCTTTCCACGATTGTGATAAACGTCGAACTGCGCCATCAGAGGTTCATATATTCGTCCGCAGGAGAACCGTGTTTTGCGTAAACGCGGTTCCACATGGCGCACGTCTGTTTGGCTGCCTCTATGGCATCTGTGCGCTTTTGCTTCTCGCGGGCGAGGAAATCGGCCGACGGCACCTCGAGGTCTTCATTCAAAGTCAGATTGACCGCCCGCTTGCGAGCGCTGGTATTGTAGACCGCTTTCACTTTAATCTCTCCGAAACGCCATTATTGCGCGTTACATGCGCATAGAGTCAAATTTGCAACGCACGTATTGCGCCATCAAGACTTGAGTCGTCTCTTCACAGCAATGCGGCGCAAGAGCGCCACCGCACTCTCCACCGCCTCCACAGAATCGATCCACGTCGCCGCTCCGCCATTTCCTGGATCCAACCGCGGCAACTCATCGAGCAACGGCACCACCGCTCGGCATACAGTCGGCTCGAATACAAATCCCAACGCCATCGCCGCCTCCCGCGCCTCCGCAAAGTCTCCCTTTCTGGCCGCCTCCCTGAGATCCGCAACGAATCCTTCCGCCTGCTGCACCAACCACTCGTGCAGCGGCTCAGTGTGAGCCCGCTTCAGCCTCTCGAGGCGGTGCGCGAAGGAATCCATAACCCTACCGGGCAAAGTCCTCAACACGCTGGCGCCCACCAGAAATAAACGCACGAGTCCCGGCTCAACATCGATCCGGACCTGCTCACCGCGTGACCTCAGCGTTTCCACCCCCAGGTTGCAGGTCGCAAGGGCAGCACTGCGCGCTTCTACAGGACTCAGCGTCTCGCCCCCGACCGCAATCCCCGCGATGAGCACGCTGGCCAGATACGCTAGCTCCCTACCCCGCGCATCGAACTCCGCCGCGTCCTTCTCAGACAGTCTCCGCAAGAGAGTCACAATCAGGAGTGATTTTGATGTCCTCTCATGTGTCAGAAGCAGCCTTTCAGGCGGCGGCTCGAGAATCCCCGCCTCTTCCAACGCAACTTTCAGCTGCGCTAGACCAGCGACATTCGTGCCCAAAGTCGCCGGCTTCTCCCTACACTCGCTCCCACTCATACTGCCCGTATCCACCGCGCCCCATCCCACAGCGGCATGACCGCCCTCTTGTGACGTAGCCTTGTCGTTTGCCCCTCTCATATCAGCTTCCAATCCACCAAGATGCCGCCGCGTTTCCAAGTCGTACTCCGACATCGCCGCCAGCTCCTGCACAGGACGCCGCGTCAAGGCCAAAAACGCGCGGGCTCCGCTGGCGGTAACGTACCCGCGACACTCACGGGCACCCTCACGTACCGAGGCGACATCATCGTTGGAGCTCTCCCGGTTTCGCTGGGGCGCCAGCATGGATTCATCACCGCTCAACAGTGCGCATAATTCCAACACTCGCTCCGGCGCCTCCAACCACATGGCATCCAGCGCGCCGCGGAGGATCTCCCAGTCCTCCTGCCGCCGCGCACTGACGATATACTGTCCGTACGCCTTCTCGTCGTACGAAGGCGCGTAGATCCGGTCGAGGTCTTCGATTTCCGTCGAGCGCTCGAAGCCCCACATCCCCGTTGTTCTGACGGTCGCGATATGTGACAAGTAGAGCGTGAGCTTCTCATCCGGAATCACCGCGAGCCGCTCCGCCGTAAACGTCTCTCCGATTTCCAGCCACACCCAGAGCCATTCTGTAAGCTCGCGCGCATCGAGGATCTCGGAAACTCCCGGACGAGGGGTCTTCCATACGCTCGCTTCGAGCGCCTCTACCAGACGCTCGGCAGGTGCGAGCGTCATGACTTCCATCGCGTCGCCAACACCAAGACGTCCGCAGAGCTGCGCCAGCTCCTGGGCGGGAAGCGACCGGATCAATACGGGCAGTGCCGGATTGTCCAGAACGGCATGCAGCGACCGCTTCTCCCCAGACACCTGTTTCCTAGGCATTCCGCGCACCCTCGTGCCATGAGAGGGCGGCGTTTTACGCCACTCCAGGCGAACGCGACAGTCTGGTCGGTCGGCGTCGCAGTTGATAAGATATTCACACTGGCTCAGAGAACCCTCTGAGACGTTCCCATCCGTCCGGGCCCGGTCACACTTCTCCCGCCTACCCGTGAAGATCGCGATCGTCGGCGCTAACGGTGTCCTCAGCTTTCCCATCTTGATTGACGCGCTGTTCTGACCCTTGTTTGTCGCGCGCCAGCTCGGGAAGTCTCGTAAGCGCTGCCGCACCCCATCGCGGCGGGGGCCTGTTTGAGCGATAATGTCGATCCATGTTCTATCGACTCGCGCGGTCCGCGCTCTTTCGTCTGCCGCCCGAAAAGGCCCATGCACTGACTCTCGATGCGGTCCGCTGGCGCGGTCGCATGCTTTCGGCCGCCCGTCAGGGCGCGCCTGCGCTGCAGGCCTTCGGACTTTCCTTCAGTAATCGTGTCGGCCTCGCGGCCGGTTTTGACAAGAACGCAGTCGCCGTGGACGGCTGGCTCTCTCTCGGCTTCGGTCATGTCGAGGTGGGCACCGTGACTCCGAAGCCGCAGCCCGGCAATCCTCAGCCTCGGGTTTTTCGGCTCGTCAGCCCGGAGGCCATCATCAACCGAATGGGATTTCCAAACGACGGCGCCGAGCAGGTGGTGGCGCGCTTGCGCGCGCGGCGCCGGCCTGGGGTCGTTGGGGTGAACATCGGGAAGAACGCAGCGACACCGCTCGATCGGGCGATTGACGATTACATGTTCTGCTTGCGAGCGGTCTTTCCGGTCGCCGACTACATCACGGTGAATGTCTCGTCGCCGAACACGGTCGGGCTGAGATCCCTACAGGATACCGAACACCTCGTACCCCTGTTGGCGCGACTCATCGAGGAATCGCAAGCGCTGGAACGACAACATTCCCGACGGGCCCCCTTGCTGGTAAAGCTCTCACCCGATCTTGCCGACGCCGAGTTGCGTAAGGTCGCCACCGCCGTGGCCTCAGTTCCGGTCGCCGGCATCATTGCAACCAACACGACGATTTCCCGCGACACGATCCCGGACCAACCGCTGGCGCGCGAGGCCGGCGGGTTGAGCGGACGCCCGCTGTTTGCCAGATCGTGTGCCGCGGTCCGGGTCCTGCGCGAGACGCTGGGGCCTGAGATGCCCATCATTGGGGTCGGCGGCGTCGCCTCGGCGAGCGATGCCCGCGCCTTGCGCCAGGCCGGCGCGAACCTGGTGCAGCTGTACACCGGACTGGTTTATCAAGGACCGGGACTCGTGCGCGAGTTAGCCAGCGCCCTCGCCTAGCCTTGCGGCACGAGAATTCATCAAGACGTATGGGTCCACCACGCACGATGGTCGAGACCGTCACGCGCGACGGAGCTCGCCGAGCTCGCCCGGATTTCCTTCTGGGACGCGCTCATCGTGGCGTCGGCCGAAAAAGTCGGTGAGCCTTCAGAAGAGCTGCCGCCAGGCTTAGCGCCAAAATGGCAATTTGCCATTTTTGCGCTGATTCCATACCCTGCTCCGATCAGCGCGAAAATGAGGTTTCTCGGTTTTCGCGCTAGACGTCAGGGAAGGTGATCGTACGGGAGCAAACATTGGAATTCATTGGGCGAAAGAACGAGATGAGGCGGCTCGAAGAGC
>CAYNTW010000138.1:0-13450 GCA_964400085.1 uncultured Steroidobacteraceae bacterium
CGTCGAGGTAGCTCTCCTCGAGCAGGTGGCGCTGGATCTTGCCGCTGGTGGTCTTCGGTATGCGCTTGACGGGCACCACCGCACCCACTTCCAGGCCGGTCTGCTCGTTGATCACTCGCGCGACCTCGGTCGCGACGGGCAGGAATTCTTCCATCCCGCTGCGATGGAGCACGAACAGTGTCAACTGCTCCGTCTGCGAGTCCCGGGGCCGCACTCCCGCGGCGACGACCTTACCCAACTCGAGTCCGGCCACGCGCTGCGCGATGGCCTCGATGTCGTGCGGGTAATAATTTTGACCGTTGACGAAGATAATTTCCTTGGCGCGGCCGGAAATGTAGATTTCCCCCCGATGGAACAGGCCGAGGTCACCGGTCCGTAGCCAGCCGTCCCGAGTGAATGCCGCGGCGTTGGCCTCCGTATTCTCGAAGTAGCCTCGCGTGACGTTGTCGCCTCTCATCTGCACGTGGCCGATGCGATCCTCGGGTAGCGGTTGGTCATCATCGTCGGTCAAACGAACCTGACAGTACGGAATGACCTTCCCCTCGGAGATGAGCTCCACGGCGTCCTTGTCGTCCTTCGCGATGGGCTCCACTGGGCTGCCCACGTTCAATCGATGACGGTTGAGAGTCAGGGTGCGCAGCGGTGCGCCGACCTCGGGGAAAGTGACCGCCAGGGATGCCTCGGCCAGCCCATAGACGGGGAACATGGCATTGCGCTCGAGTTTGGCGGGCTCGAGTCGCCTCAGGAACTCGTTGCACAGCTCGACCGAGATCGGCTCGGCCCCGTTGAATATGAGTCGGGTGGCGGACAGGTCGAGACCCTCCACCGGTCGATCACCCAACACCTTGAGGTAATGTTTGTAGCCGAAGTTGGGTGAGCAGAGAATGGTCGCGCGCACCTTGGAAGCGAAGTTGAGCCACAGCAGCGGGCGCCGCACGAACAACTCGGTCGGCATCAGGTGAGCGTGCACCTGCTCATAGAACATGATGATGTGGAAGCCGATGAGTCCCATGTCGTGGGTCAAAGGCATCCAGGACAGGCTGATGTCGTCCTTCGTCAATCGCGCGGCCTGACTCACGCCGCTGCAATTCGCGATCACGTTGCTGTGAGTGAGGACGACTCCTTTCGGCTCGCTCGTGGAGCCGGAGGAGAATTGGATGAAAGCCACGTCGTCAGGCTTTGCTTCGTATGTCTTCCCGGCGCGGGAGATGTCATCCAGGTCGTCGACCAGGAATGCGCGCGAGCGCAGTCCGTTGAACAACTCCGTCTCGCCGACCTGGGCGGCAAACGTGCCGATACGATCGAGCGAGCGGCGTTCGGTGTAGATAAACGGCTTGCCGAGCTTGCGCGCTACCCTCAACAGCTTGTGCCGGTGCTCGTCGCTGATGCCTAGGGCGATGGGAACCGGAACGATGCCGCCAATGATGGCCGCCCAGAATGCGTCGATGAACTGCTCGTTGTTTCCCAAGAACAGGATGAGCTTGTCGCCGCGCTTGGCGCCGAGCCGCTGCAGGTGATACAGGATGCCGAGCGCACGCTCGTGGAGCTCTCCGTAGGAGACATCACGCGACTCGTTCTCGCCTTCGAGGTAGGTGATGCTCTTGGCAACGTTGCGGTTGGACTCGAAGAGCGCTGTCAGGGTCGTGGCTTTCAACATCAGCGGCGTTCCAGCCTCATATACAGTGGATACAGGGTGCGCAGGTTGATCTGCGCCTCGAGCGCCAACGGCTTGTCAGGCACGTGGATCAGGCGGTAGCGGCGGGCCACCTTATAGAGATGCATGAGCATCTCGTAAAGCGCGAACGTCTCGCCAATGCAGTGCCGCGGCCCCGCGGCGAACGGCATGTAGGCGAAGCGCGGTCGCTCGGCCTCGTGCTCTGGCGCGAAGCGCTCAGGCCAGAAGCGGTCTGGATCTTTCCAGAACCGACCATCCCGATGCAAGAGATAAAGCGGTAGCAGAACGTTGGTGCCAGGTGGAATGTCGTAGCCCCCGAGCACGTCCGCCTCGATGGTTCGTCGCGAGAGCAGCCAACCCGGCGGATAAAGCCGCAGCGCTTCGTTTACCACCTGCTGCGTGTAGACGAGCGTTTCCATCTGCGTGAGGCTTGGAGCCTGCATAGCGGGCGCGGCATCGACTTCGGTGTGCAGACGCGCCTCGACATCCGGATTCTGCGATAACAGATACCAGGTCCAGTTCAGCCCACTCGCGGTGGTTTCATGGCCGGCGACCACCAGTGTCATGATTTCATCGATGAGCTCGCGGTCGCTCATCGGAGCGCCCGTCTCCTTGTCGCGAGCCTCCATGAGCATTCCGACATAGTCGAAGTGTTCCTCCTTCTCCGCGCGCCGCCGCTCGATCAACCCCCCCACGATCCTGGTGAGTGAGCGAAATTTGAACGCAAACTGCAGGTTGCGCTCCTGGTCCTTGGTGACGACTTCGAACGGATTGCCGCCGAGTTGGTCGGACATGCGGTCCAGGTCGCGGCCGAAAATCGAGCGCAGCACGATGTCGAGCGTGAGCTCGCTCATCTCGTCGGTGATGTTGATCGGCTCGCCGCGCGCGGCAAGCTGATCCCACCGCGCGAGGAACCGATCGTTCGCCGCATCGATCGTGCGCGCGAACTCCGTCACTACGCGCCGATGGAAGAACGGTTGCATCATGTAGCGCTGGCGCTTCCAGAACTCGCCCTCGCTCGTCATCAGCCCTTTGCCCAGGAGGATCTTGACTCGGTCGAGGCCCATGCCCTTGGTATAGTTGCGATGGTTCGAGACGAGCACGCGTTTCACATCGTCGGGGTGATGCACCACATAGATGTGAGCCTTCCGGGCGGGCGAGTAGACCCGGTAGGTGTCGCCATAGCGACCAAATAGCTCGACCATACGGTCCAGGGAATCGTCCGTGGCGCCGATATCGAACTGAAGCTCCGCCTCGGGCGGCTGATTGCAGGTGGGCTCGGTGACGGTCATTCGAGTGAGCCAGGCTCCTCAAGGCCAAACGGAGATTTTATCGCACCGGTACCGGCGCGGTCAGTGTGAAAAAGGTTCCAGGTCGCCGGGAGGCCGGCACGCGCGCTTGCGAACCCGTGCAGGCCTCGTTTGCGCCTGGCGGCCTTTCAGCGGAAACTCGCGCCCCCGATGAAAGACGACGGCGAACTCCGCAACACGATCTACAGGAAACTCACGAGCTCCGGCCGCCGGATGACGGCGCTCCGGCGCTGGCTCTACCGCATCGCCGTCCCTATCGGGCTGGCGATCATCAAGGGATGGCTGCGGACCTGTCGTGTCGTGCGGATCGAAGGCGCCCAACACCTGGATGAGGCGCTCGCGAAAGCTCCCTCCTTGGTACCCTGCTACTGGCACCAGCATCAGCTCTTCTGCGCGCGGTATCTACTCGAGCAGCGCGCCAAGGGTCTGCTCGTGGGGTGGCTGATCAGTCCCTCCGTCGACGGTGAGATTGGGGCCATGCTGGTGCGGCGCCTTGGGGCAGTGGTGATTCGAGGCTCTTCAACGCACACCGGAGCGCGCGCCTTACGTGATTACTACGAGGTGCTGGTGAAGGACGGCGTTTCGCCCATCATTACGCCCGATGGGCCGCGCGGCCCGCGTTTCAAGTTCAAGATGGGAGCCATTCTGCTGGCGCAAATGTCCGGTCGACCGATGCTCCCCATGGCGTTTGCGGTCTCTCGCGCGTGGCTGGTCAAGTGGGACAAGTTCGTCATTCCTGTACCCTTTTCACGCGTTGCCATCGCCATCGGCCCACCGCGTTACGTACCCCGAATCACCGCGGCGGCCGGTGTGGAGGCTCTGCAGGGAGAGATGGAGCAGGAGCTCAAACGGCTGTACGGAGTTGCCCGGGAGACCTTGGGAAAGCGTTGATGCGCGGCCAACGTCAACCGGTTGCAACAACGGCACGAGCCGCCGAGATCCGTCCCCTGGTGATGCGTTGTGGCGCCTTCGGCGACATAGTGTTGCTCACCGTCCTGTTGCAACAGTTGCACCTGCGGTTCGGCAAGCCGGTGGACGTGATTTCCTCCGGCCCATGGACCCAACCGTTGCTCGAAGCGGATAGCGCGGTAGGTCGATTGTTCATCATTCGCAGCCGGCGGACACCGTATTGGCTGAGTATTCAGCAGCGCCGCCTCGTCAGCTGGCTGCGCGAGCGAGGTGCCGGCCCGACCTGGTTCTGCGACCGAGGCGAGGGGCGCGGACTGCTGGCGCTCGCGGGCATTCCGGACGACTACATCTGCGATACGAATGCCTATCCCTGGGCTCCGGGCGAGACTTTCGCCGACCGCTATTTGCGGCTGGGAAGCTACACACCCAGGGCGTTCGAGGGCTTGTTGCCCCCTGCGAGAGCAGGAGTGCCCAGCGCCGCGCGACTGAATATCTCGCCGGCGGCGCGGCGCGAGCTCGACTCCTGGCTCGCGGAGCGCGGGCTCGCCGGCCGGCAGATCGTCGTGATTCATCCGGGCAGCCGTCATATCGCGCGCCGATGGTTGCGGCCGCGGTCCGGCACGAGCAAATACTGGCCCGAAGAGCGGTGGTCGAGGGTTGTCAGGTCCGTGCGGGAGATCTGTCCTCGGCACGTGATCCTCTTCTCAGGCACCCGCGCGGAATCGCGTTTCAATGCCGAAATCATCCGCCGCGCCGGAGTGTCGGAAGCGATCAACATCGCGGACCGCTTGTCAGTCAGGGTGCTCCTGGCTCTCCTGGAGCGTGCGCACAGCATGATCTCGGTGGACACCGGCCCTGCGCACGCGGCGGCTGCCCTGGGTTGCCCAACGGTGGCCTTGTTCGGTACTGCCAGCCCGCAACTGTATCGCCCTGGCGGGACTACGACACCGGCGATCGCGCTGACGGGCATTATGGGCGCAGAGCAGAGCATCCTCGGCATCGAGCCCCAGGTCGTCGTCGATAGCTGGCTCGAGCTGCTGCGGGCCTCCGGCGGGCGCGCCGCTGTCCGGCAGTCCTGATTTAAGTTAACTCGCTAACTCGTGATCGAACAGCACGTTAGCTTGTGTTCTTGAGTGACTGTTGCCAGAATCGAACGTAACTACTGGACGAAGCGAAATCAGGAGCATGTCGGTCGTCGATCGAGTCGATTTCGCCAAAGGTCCTAGTCGAAGAACACGCACTAGTCCGCCAGACGCAAATCACGCTCACGCGGAGCCAAACGGGATAGGCTGCCGCCTGACGTTCGGGAGGTCATGGATCAATGTCGATTCTGCCGCCGGATAAGCCAGCGGAATTTACCGCGTCGGACATCCTCTCGGCAGACGCCTGGAGCGGAAGAGCTTCAAGGCCGGTTCTTGGTATCGATGTCGCGTGCACGAAAATCGCGGTCGATTTCCAAAACATGCGTCGCGAGACGGTTGACGAGTGTGTACGACGCAATCTGGAGCTGCTACGGGATGCAACGGCCAGCGATTGCGCGTTTCTGATTGCATTTAGCCCAACCGAGCTGGTCGTCCAGGATGTCCAGCTCGCACGGGGAGCTTTTGCCCAATGTCGCCCTGAAGGGTTGCAGGATGTGCCGCTCGACAGCCTTCCTTGGCTGCGGGGGCGGCTCGATCACCTGCGGCTTTCGGAGCTGCGCGACACCAGCACACCGCGTAAAGAGCAGGCCGCCGAAGGCCAACGCTTCGCGGAATTGCAAATGGGCTCGGCGCTGCTGGTCGCCATGCGGGTGCAAGGCAAGCCCGCGGGATTCCTGGGACTTGCGCAGACCATGCCGCGCGGGGCGTGGGACGTGAATCTGCAGCTCTTGATGAAACTCATCGGGACGAGTCTTGCCACCGGCCTCGAGCGCATCCGCATCGAGACGCGCCTCGCGAAGCTCGAGGAGCGGACCAATCTTTCCCAACTCGCCGCCAACGACGGCTTGTGGGACTTCGATGTCGAGAGCAACGAGGTCTACTTCTCGCCGCGCTGGAAGTCGATGCTGGGTTACGCGGATGAGGATATGCGTGGCTCGCCCGATTGGCGCAGCCTGGTACATCCCGATGACCTCTCGCGGGTCCAGGCGGCTATACGGGATCACGTCGCCGGTAAAACGCAGATTTTCGAAAGCACCCATCGCATGCGCCACCGCAATGGCGAATGGCGCTGGGTTGTAAGTCGTGCCACCGCACGCGTGGACAAACACGGGCGGCTGTTGCGGCTGGTGGGCGTTGAGCTCGATGTCACCGAGCGCAAGCTCTACGAGGAAGCGCTGTTCCGTGAAAAGGAAAGCGCGCAGATCACATTGCAGTCGATCGGTGACGGGGTCATCACCACGGATGCCAACTCGACCATCGACTACATCAATCCGGTCGCGGAAGAGCTGACGGGTTGGCGTCTGGAGGACGCCATGGGGCGGCCGGTCGAGGAAATTTTTCGCGCCTTCCACGAGGAGACTTGCGAGCCGCTCGAGAATCCACTGAGTGTCTCCATCCGCCGTATCCGGCCGATCAAGTCGGTGCGGCCGATGCTCCTCATCCGCCGCGACGGCAACGAGCTCTACGTGGAGAGCACCGCGGCCCCCATTCGCGACGGGGCCGGTCACGTCGCAGGTGGAGTATTGGTATTCCATGATGTCAGCGAGTCGCGCGAGCTCAATCGCCGCCTTTCCTATCATGCCAGTCACGATCTGCTCACCGGGCTGGTCAACCGGCGGGAATTCGAGAGTCGTCTCGAGCGGGCTTTGAAGAGTGCGAAAGCGCGGGAAGCCTCGTACGCGCTGTGTTATCTCGACATCGACCAGTTCAAGATCGTCAATGACACCTGCGGGCACAGCGCGGGGGATGCGTTGTTGGGTCAGGTCGGCGCGTTGTTGAAGTCCAAGGTGCGCTGGCGGGACACCCTGTCGCGTCTCGGCGGCGATGAGTTCGGCATTCTGTTGGAGAGCTGCTCGCTGGATGAGGCGATGCGGACCGCGGAGACGCTGCGCGAGGGCGTCCGTAACTTCCGCTTCACCTGGGAAGATCGCGTGTTCAGGCTGGGGGCGAGTATTGGCGTGGTGCCGATCACGGCTGACAACGAGGATGTCGCCTCGATCCTGTCCGCGGCGGACAGTGCCTGTCAGGCTGCCAAGGAAAGCGGCCGTAACCGCGTGCACAGCTTCGCGGAGAACGATATCGAGCTCATGCGGCGCCGGCGCGAGATGCAGTGGGCCGCGCGTATCAACGCCGCGCTGGAGGAGGGGCGGTTCGAGCTCTTCCGCATGTTGATCCAACCGCTACAACGGGTGGAAAGCGGCGCGCATTACGAGTTGCTGTTGCGTTTGAAGGATGAGACGGGGCGCATCGTCTCGCCGAACGACTTCATTGCCGCCGCGGAGCGGTACGGTATAACGCCCGCGATCGATCGCTGGGTGATCGAGAATGCCTTCCGCTGGTTGGTCTCGGAGGCCGATGAGCGCGAGAAGCTGTTGATGTGCTCCATCAACCTCTCGGGGCAGAGTCTCGGCGATGACAAGTTCCTGCCGTTCGTCATCGATCAGTTTCATCGCAGTGGCCTGGACGCGAAGAAGATCTGCTTCGAGATCACGGAGACCGCGGCGGTCGCCAGCTTCTCGCAGGCAAATCGTTTCATCCAGGCGCTCAAGGAGCTCGGCTGCAAGTTCGCGCTCGATGACTTCGGCACCGGCTTGTCCTCGTTCGGGTACCTGAAGCACTTTCCGGTGGATTTCCTGAAGATCGACGGCAGTTTCGTGCGTGAGATCCTGCGCGATCCGATCGACCGCGAGATGGTCCGTTCCATCAACGAGATCGGGCATCTCACGGGTAAGCAGACGATCGCCGAGTTCGCGGAGAACGCTGAGATCATTCAAATGCTTACGAGCTTGGGTGTGGACTATGCCCAAGGCTATGGTATCGCTCAGCCGCAACGCGTTCTGAAGTCCGCGGTCGCCTGAATCCCGTTCCCCTGGTCACGACGGCGCTCTTTTTGCGCCGCCGCGCTGGCTTATAAAGCTACCTTGTGATAAAAAGGTACCGGAATTGAAAAAGGGGCTGCATGGCGGCTAACGAGAAATTCGGCGCGATTCGCAAGGGACTGCTCGAATTCGTGATTCTCAAGGTGATCGACGCCGACAGGGTGTATGTCGCGGACATGCTGAAGAAGCTGGCCGGGACGGAATTCGCTACCCAGGAGGGCACCCTGTATCCCCTGCTGAGCCGCATGCGCCGCGACGGTCTGGTGGACTATGAGTGGAAGGAATCGGAAGCAGGTCCACCGCGGAAATATTACGAGCTGACGGCCAGCGGCCGTGCTCAGCTCGCCGAGCTTGCCGACTATTGGCACGTCATCAACAGAACAATCGAAGACTTGGCGCCGAAGACTTAGGCCAAAGACTCAGGGAAAACAAGCCATGCGCACGGTGATCACCATCAGCTTGAATGGCAATGCCTATCAACTCGAGGCCCCCGGCTACGAAGCCCTGCGAGCTTATCTGCAGGTAGCCGAGCAGCGCCTGGCGGCCAATCCTGATCAGCGGGAAATCCTCGCGGACCTCGAACAGGCGATCGCCGACAAATGCGGGCGGTACCTTGGGCCGTACAAGAACGTAGTCGCGTCGGAGGAAATCGCCGAGGTCCTGCGCGAGATGGGACCTGTCGACGGTGAGGCCGAGGCGGGCGCGAGCGGTCGTGCCCCGGGCGGGACCGCGAGTGCACGGCCGGGTGCGGGGAGTGTTGGGCTGGGTGGGCCCGCGAGCGCGGAATCTGGCGCGGGCGGTGTTGGGCTGGGCGGAACCGCGAGTGCAGGGTCTGGCGTGGGCGGTGTTGGGCTGGGCGGAACCGCGAGTGCGGGGTCTGGCGCAGGCAGTGTTGGGCCAGGTGCTGGCGGCCGTGGTGCGAGCGGCAGTGTTGAGGGTGCAGGCGACGCGTACGGTTCGAGCGGACCGGGTGGGACGGACACCCGCGGCATAGGTGAGGGCGCCGACGGGTGGGGTGCTACGAGCGGCGCGGCGGCCTCGAACGCCGGCGGGATTAGCGACGGCGGTGGGACCGGCGCGCCTGCGAGCGCGGGCGGCGCTTCTGGCGCTTCTGGCGCAGCGGGCGCCTCCGGCACGGGCGCCTCCGGCCTTGGGGGCACCGCGGGCCTGGGTGGCGCCTCTGTCGAAGGGGGCGGCTCCGGCGCGGGTGGCACTTCCGGTCTGGGCGGCACGTCTGGGGAAGGCGGCGCTTTCGGCTCGGGTAGCTTTACCGGTGAGGGAAACAACCTCGGGTCCGGCGGCGCGAACGATCCCAACTCCAACGGATATTCCGGGAGCAAGGCGGGCGGGACCCGCGCCTCTGGCGAGCCGCCCCGGCGCCTCTACCAGATCCGCGAAGGGGCGATGATCAGTGGGGTCTGCACGGGCCTGGCCGCCTATCTCAACATCGATGTGTCCATCATTCGTCTCGTGTTCGTGCTGCTCGTCTTCCTGACGGGTGGTGTCTGGATCCTGGTCTATCTAGCGATGATGTTCGTGATTCCCTATGCCCAGACTTCCGAGCAACATGCCGCCGCCCACGGTTGGCCGTTCAACGCGGAAGAGCTCGTTGCTCGCGCCAAGGCTCACTACGCGGAGTTTCGTAACAGCGGCAAATGGCAACGCCAGCAGTGGAAGGAGCAGCGTCGTATGTGGAAGTTTCAACGCAAGCAATGGAAGGAACAGCAGCGGGCCTGGAGGCGTTGGGGCAGTGCTCAAGGCGTTCCGCCGCCACCGCCGCCACCCGCGTGGGGGCCCGGGCAGGCCCCAGCCAACGCCAGCTATTCAGCGCAGGTGCTGCACGGAGTCCTGAGCCCGATCACGGAGCTCCTGAGTGCGCTGCTGTTTATCGCTTTCATGATCGTGTTGATATCGCTGATCACGCACCATCGGCTCTTTGGCTGGTGGCTGCCTCACGATATCCCGGTATGGCTGGGCATCGTGATTCTGGTGGTGTTGTACCAAGCAATCGCCGCGCCATTGCGTCAGGCGCGTTATGCAGCGTACTACGGCACGCCGGTGGCTCCCGGTTGGGTAGCGCTCTGGGGAGCGCTCGTGTGGCTGGCGCTGGTGGGCTTCTTGGGCTGGTTGGCTTGGCAGCACTGGGCAGACGTGCAGGAGTTCTTTCAGGACATCACCGACGGATGGCGCACGATGATGGAGCAAAGGCCCGATCCTTCGCCGGTGCGACCCGTACATACCGCTGCCTACTACCTCGCCTTGCTGCCGTCGTGCGTCCTACAGGGTTGGATCCCCCGCGGAAAAGTCGAGCCGCATGGAGAGGTCGATGGCGCGGATATGCTTGGTGAGGCCCCCGACCGAGATGTAGTCGACTCCCGTTTGGGCGATCTCGCGCACGGTCTCGAGTGAAACGCTGCCGGAGGCCTCGATCTTCACGGGATGTTCGCTCTTACGATTCAGCGCTACTGCGCTGCGCATGTCGGCGAGGCTGAATTCGTCCAGCAAAATGATGTCGGGGTGTGCGGTGAGCGCTTCCGTGAACTCCGCCAGGGATTCAACTTCGACCTCGACGGGTGTCTGCGGTGAGACGCGCCGGGCAGTGGTGATCGCGCCCGAGATCGAGCCAGCGGCGGCGATGTGGTTCTCCTTGATGAGGACCATGTCGAAAAGTCCCATGCGGTGATTCTGGGCGCCGCCGCAACGTACTGCGTACTTCTGGGCGGTACGCAGTCCGGGCAGCGTCTTACGCGTGTCAAGAATTGCGCAACCGGTACCGGCGACAGCGTCGACGAATCGTCGCGCAGCGGTTGCCGTCGCCGACAGGAGTTGCAGAAAGTTCAGAGCCGTGCGCTCGCCTGTGAGTACCGCGCGCGCCGGACCCTGGATCGTGAAAATGGCCTGGTCGGCCGTGATGCGCTCACCGTCCTCGGCCCCCCACGTCAGTTTGATGTTGGAATCGAGGCTGCGGAACGTTTGTTCCACCCAGGCACGACCGCAGAGAACGGCGTTCTCACGGGTTATGACGCGCCCACGCGCTTGCTGCGTCGCTGGGACGAGTCGTGCGGTAACGTCGCCGCTGCCAATATCCTCACGTAGGGCGGCGGCGACTTGGGTATCGAGATCGCTTGGAATGTCGAGCATGGCTGGAAGGCTATCGCAAAAGGGGGTCCACCCGCACGGTCCCCTCAAGCGATTACGGGCTCATGAACGGCAAACCATGGCTCGCCGAGGCCATGCACATCAGCATGGGAATCGACAGCACGAAATTCGTGCGCGAGGCCAGCAGCGCCACTCGGCGCGCCTTGGCCTTCTCTTCATCGCTGGCGGGCACGATGCCGAGGATTTTCTTTTGCATCCGCCAGATAACCCCCCACACGTTCAGCAGCATGATGGTGCCTAGCCAGGCCCCGATGCCGATGGTCAAGTAGTAGTGCGTTGGATCGTCCAGGCCGGCGCCAAGGGTGAATGCGCCGACGAACTTCGACCCGAGGAGCCATGCGCCGCCAAGCCATGTAGCCAACGCGGCCCAACGAAACCAGAACAGGGCACGAGGCGCAACGTACTTATTGATAGCCGCGCCCCCTGGTCCGCCCTTGTCGGCGGCGGCATCCGCAAGAGCGGGCGTCTGGGCGACGTTGAAGTAATACAGCAGCCCGATCCAGAACACGCCCGAGACGATGTGGAACCAACGGGCAAGCCCGAGCTGATTGAAATGGGTGCCGCCGATGCCGAGTGCGATGAGCACGGCAATGACGATGCCGAGAATCAGGGACTGACGATGGTTGTTGAGCGGATTCATGCAGTCTTCCTTATGTCGCTTCAGGAGATCTCGAGAAGGCACGCCGCGCGGGCCTGAGTCCGTTGAGCTTTTGTTCTGATTGCACCAGGGAGGTGCGGGAAGCGCTCGAAGGATAGGCCAGAGCCCTCGGCAGTTCAACGCCGCAACGCTGTGGCTGACGTCCGCAGGGGGGCGGCCGATCGGGCACCGCGCCCAGTGGGGGCGCCGGTGTCCCCTCAGGCGGGGGTATGCCATCATTGCCAGATGCATCCGAACGACGCGCGGGTTGCGCGCCAGGAACGTCCCCCATCCCCCTGCACCAAAGTCTGCACGCTGGACGCGGAGGGCTACTGCTTAGGGTGCCTGCGTACGGCGGCGGAGATTGGGGAGTGGATATCGATGAGCCCCGCGCGCCAGTGGCAGCTCATCGCCGAGCTGGCCCGGCGTCGCCACTCGCGAGACCTTTGATTTGACGCCCTCGTGCCCCTATTTTATTCACCGGCTGCGCGTCTTTGGCGCGTGCCCCCGTCAGTCCGCGCGCAGCGCGTAACCAGGAGTCCAGATGGACGTCGTCGAGAGAATCAAAGCCGAGCTCAATTCCGCCCCGGTCGTGCTTTTCATGAAGGGCACCCCAGACTTCCCACAGTGCGGGTTCTCGGCGCAGACCGTGCAAGCCCTGCGCGCCGTCGGCGCGGAGTTCAAGCACATCAATATTTTCGAAGAGCCGGAGATGCGCGAGGCGCTGAAGCGCTACTCGAATTGGCCGACCTATCCTCAGCTCTACGTGAATGGCGAGTTGATCGGTGGCTGCGATATCGCCCTCGAGATGTACCGCAGCGGTGAGCTGAAGAAGCTTCTGAGCCAAGTCGGCGCGACCGCGGCCGCCTGATCCCGCCTTTGGCGCAAGGCTCGCGCCCTTGGCGAGCCCGAGCCGCTACGGCATAGCGGAAGATCGACTTCCTGCGGGGCCAGCCAACCCCGATCCATCAAGCTAGCGGCGGTAGCGCGGGCGCCGGCGCCTCGGCCTCTTCCATTGGCGCCTCCTCAGGTGGCTCCGCCGCACCCGGCTCGGCCGTCGCACTCATCCAGCCCAGCGCGCACGCCCGCTCTTCCGCCTGGCGATAGCTGTCGCGCAGACGATTTGAAATAAGGCAGAAGAGATCAGCCGCGCGCTCCGCGTCGTAAGAGGCGGAGTGCGCGCTGCTTGAATCCCACGTCAGTCCCGCGACCGTTACTGCCTTCGCCAACACAGTCTGGCCGAGCGCAGCTCCCGCCAGCGTAGCGGTATCGAAACACGAGAATGGGTGAAAAGGATTGCGCTTGACGTCCGCGCGAGTCACAGCGGCATTCAAAAATCCAAGATCGAACGCCGCGTTGTGTCCGACCAGGACGGCGCGGCGGCAATTGTAGTCGCGCACTGCGTGCCGAATTTCCCTGAACACTCTTTGCAGTGCATCCCGCTCAGGCAAGGCCGGCCGCAGCGGATGATGTGGATCGATACCGGTAACGGAGAGTGAGGCGGGATCGATCCGGCCACCTTCGAACGGCTTGATGTGATAGGTGTGGGTTGCACCCCGGCGCAAAGTGCCATCGGGATCCATCTCGATGAGCACGGCAGCAATTTCCAGCAACGCATCAGTCGCGGCGTGGAAGCCTCCAGTCTCGACGTCGATCACCACCGGCAGGAAGCCCCGGAACCGCCGCGCCATGAGGCGCGCGGCCGCGAGGCGTTGTGCCATCAACTCAGCCTCGTTCAT
>CAYNTW010000139.1:0-6836 GCA_964400085.1 uncultured Steroidobacteraceae bacterium
CGTGTTGATCACCTCGACCGGAGTGCACGGGTGTATGGAGGAACCCAAGGTGATAGCGCCCAAGTTACGACTGTTAGCTATCGTCAGGTACGGGCGTCAACAGCCGTTGATTTTGTTGCTCGAGGCTTTACCACTTTACGACGCCGAGGCGCGACTGAAGAGTCAGGCGCACTGGCAGACTGATGTGATCGCGGCCTGGCTTGTGGGTACCGGAATAGGGTATTGGGCCACGACCCTCAAAGCGACCCGCATAAGAACGGCCCAAGCCGAGCCGCGGTTCCGATCGGTAGGCGCCCCCTACCGTCCAAACTTTGCATTTTTCTGCACTCAAACCGTCAGTGCGCGACGCCCAATGATGGGACCTCCTTCAAAAAGCAAGGCACCTGGTTCCGGCTGTTGTTGGTCAATTCAGTCAAACGGGACTGGCCCGGCTCGTTGAATGGCGAATCGGCCCATAACGGCGCAAGGTGGGCGATGCGCGCAATCCCGACAGCGGAGTCGGTTGCCGTGCTGCTCCGCGGGTCGCCGCTTGCCTGTTGTCAACGGCAGGCGCATCCTTACAAAGGGAGCGGAAAAGGCACCGAGAAAATGGCCAACGAGCCAGAGCCAGCGCCAGACGAAAGAGCGCTGCCGGGTCCTCGAGAAGACACGGCCGCCTCCCACGCCGAGCTGCCATCGGACCCCGGCACTGCCGTCTGGGCGCGAATCCGCAAGCACAAAGTTGTCGAGTGGACGCTCGCTTATATCGCCTTCGCCTTCGCCCTCGTGCACGGCGTGCAGCTGGTGCGGGAAGCGTTCGAGTGGCCCGCGTTGCTGTCACGGCTGACGATCATTGCGCTCGTGTTGGGGACGCCGGTAGCCGCGACGCTCGCGTGGTATCACGGTCATCGAGCTCGCCATCGAGTGAGCGGATCGGAACTCGCGGTTCTCACTGTCCTACTCGTGATTGCGGGATCGACCCTGTGGTTCTTCGCAAGTGTCGCGCGCGAGCGGAGTGAATCACCGCAGTCCGGCGCTAACACCGTCCCGGCGCCGCCACTGGCGACGACCGGTGTGAGTGCCGCTTTCGCGCCACCTGCTCATTCCATTGCGGTGCTTCCATTCACGAATCTTAGCGGGGATACGAAGCAGGAGTACTTCTCCGATGGTTTGTCGGAGGAGCTGCTGAATGCGCTGTCCCGCATCGATGCCCTGCAGGTCGTTGCGCGCACCTCGTCCTTCGCTTTCAAGGGCCGGCAGATTGATGTGGGTACGATTGCGCGCCAGTTGAATGTCGGGGCGGTGCTCGAAGGCAGCGTGCGCCGATCCGGAACGACCTTACGGATCACCGCGCAGCTGGTGAACGGCGTGACGGGCTTTCATTTGTGGTCGCAAACGTATGATCGGCGGTTGGACGATGTGCTTGTCGTTCAGACGGAGGTCGCCACGGCAGTGGCGCAGCAGCTCCAGGCGAAACTCCTTGGCGATGAGGTCGCGAAGATTGAGCTGGGCGGGACCCGGAATCCGCAAGCTTATGACGCATACCTGCGCGGTAGCCGCATCTTCCAGGCTGAGGAGCCCGAGCAGGCCCAGCCCGCACTGGCCGCCCTCGACGAGGCCGTCGCACTAGATCAGACTTATGCACGTGCGCACGCCACACGGGCGAGGGTCTTGACGGATATCGCTTTCTACACGGCCCCAAATCGCCAGAAGCTACTCAACGAAGCTCTCACGGCGGCGAATCGAGCGATACAACTAGCGCCGGAGCTCGCTGAAGCACACAACTCCCTGGCCCATGTGCTCGAGCAGCAGTTGGATTTCCAACGTGCCGATTTAGAGCACGCGCGCGCGCTGGCCCTGGGTCCCGGCAGCGCCATCGTGCAACGCAGCTTTGCGTCTTTCGCGAGCGCCATGGGTCGCCATGAGTTGGCTATCGCGACCGCACGCCGCGCGGTGGAATTGGATTCGCTCAACTATTGGTCCCACCTCAACCTCGGGACCGTTTTGACGGCCGCACGCCGATACCGTGAGGCCTTGCTTGCCCTGAATGTAGCCAAGGAAGTGAAGCCCGACGAGTTCGAGGCGGACGCCTATCGTGGTTTTGTCTATCTCGCCATGGGAGAGGCCGAGCAGGCACGCCTGGCCTGTGCCAACGGACGGGACGAACCCATTGTGCACTGGTGCCTCACACTGGTCTGGCACGCGCTCGGCAAGCCTTCCGAATCGGACGCGGAACGCGAAAAATGGCTGAGGCGAATGGGCGATGCGGGCGCCTTCTTCACTGCGGAGATGTACGTTCAGCTCGGTGACCCCGCTGAAGGTTTGCGATGGCTCAAAGTCGCGGAGCGGCTTCGCGACCCCAGTCTCATCAACGCGAAGGTCTATTGGATCTTGGATCCCATTCGAGATCAGCCTGAGTTCAAGGCGCTGCTGCAACGGCTCAATTTCCCACCGTAGTTACTATCAACATTCTGGCCACATGGATCACGTCGGACCTGCGGCGGATCAGCGCGGCCTACTCAGCGTCCCAATCCCCCGAGGTAGTGCTCGCCATCTTCGAGCATATCCCCGGATTTGAAACGCTACTGCACGGGTTTCCACTCACGCGGCCGCGGGGCGCTTGACCGTGAGCATCTCGTTGGCCCCGCGCTGGAACTCGTAGTCGACCCGCACGCGCTCGGCGCAGAATCCGAGCTCCCGCAGAGAGCCCATCACCGGATCGATGTGGCGCGACGGCCGGGATCCGAGCTCGAACAACGGGAAGATCCTCACTTCTCGCGCAACTCCACACAGCGCAAGGACGGATCTCAGATGAAATTCGAAGTCGAGCTGTTCGCTGTACAGAAAGAGTAGGTGTGAGCACAACGCCAGCTGAAACTGACCGAGCCGGAACGGCAGCGCGGGAAGTGAGCCACAGATGTACCGGCTAGCCTGAAGTCCAGCCGGAAAATCCTGGAGAAACCGCTGCATGGCGGCGCGACGGGCGGCGATCAGCTCGTCCACAGACCTGAAGTGCGTCCAGACGAACTCAGTGGCGTTGCGACGTGTCTGCTCGGCGATCTCTGCCGTCGTCTGCTCGATGCGCCGCTCGATGTCGCTGGCGGAGAACTCGTAGATTGGGTCGACGGACACCACGCGGTGTCCACGCTCGGTCGCGACTGCATTGAATGCCGCAGGCCCATCGCCACAGCCCAGGATCGTACCCTCGAAGTCTCGCTGCCCGAGCGCGAACATGGCCACGTACTCATCGAACGAGCGGCCCCAGGGAACCATATCTGCGAGCGTGAAAGGCATAAGCATCCAAGAGACGTAGGTCGGGGCAAAGTCTATGACGGTAATGTGGAAGATTGCGACACACGTCGCGTACGCGCCCAATTGTCAGTTCGCGCGAAGCGCAGTGGCAACCGGTAGACGAGCGGCGCGGAGAGCGGGCAACGACCCACCAATGAGCCCGATGGCGAGCGCCCATATGATGCTCACCTGCAGCAGATGCGGTGTCACCGTCAGCTTGAAGATAAGGCCCGACACATCTACGACGTTTCCGTTGAACAAGACCCACGCAATAAGCGCGCCGAGGAGCGCCCCCGGCAGCGAGAGCAGCATGCCTTCGATCAGTACGGAGGCCACGATTGGCGCACCACTGAAGCCGATCGCGCGCAACGTCGCAATCTCGCGGCGTCGAGCCTCGACCGAGGCATAGAGACTGTTCAGAGCGCCGAAAACCGCTCCGCTGGCCATCACCGTCCCGACGAAGTACGCGACGAAGTCGAGTAGGGAGTTCAGCTGACCGAAGTTGTCTTTCATGCTCTGTGCCAAGGTGCGCACTTCGACGGAGATCGCGGGATTGCTCGTCAGCGCGTCCTTGAACTGGCGGAACGCCGCGGGCGACTCGAGTTGCACCTGAGCAGCCTGGAAGGTGTTGCGGTTGAACGCCGACATGACAGTATCGGCATCGGCACGCAGCACGCTATCGCCGATGGAATCGTTGCCGGCGAACACGCCGACGATCGTCCACTCCGTCCGCAGCAGCATGAGGTGGTCCCCAATGTCCATGTTCCGGTACATCTTGCGGATGGGCTCGGAGATGGTCACCTCATGCAGACCCTGCCGATATTGCCGTCCTTCGACGATCTTCACATTGGACTGGACCAGCGCCACACCGGGAGAGAAGCCGACCAGAAAGACATTGCCAGTCTTGCCGTTCTTCTTGACCGCGTCGACGCTCACGAATGTCGTCGCCGTGACGTAGGGCTTCCCGTCAGGGGAGCGCTTCACTCCGGGCGCCGACTCGATTACTGAAAGGGTACTGCGCGTGATCACGCTCTGCGGTGTCGAGGTGGCACCGCGGCTGATCACGTCAACGATGTCGGACCGTGCGTTACCGCCATTGAAGATACTGGCACCTTCGCGGATAGCGAGCAGGGAAGTCAACACGCCGACGGCAGCCGTGACGCCGATGACCGTCACCAACGACGAGCCGCGGCGCTCGCTGATACTACTCAACCCTGCAACGGTCAGCGCCATCGTTTGCTTGAGAAAGGTCATTGCGTTGCTTCCCTCTCACTACCCGGCAGCGAGCGCTTCCACCACCCGCAGCTTCAGGCCGCGCCACGCAGGCACGGAGCTGCCGGCGATCGCCAGCACGACGGCGAAGATGAGGCCGGTCACTATGACGTTGACCGGCATCGAAGTGATGCCGATCAGGGTTCGCGCCTGGGGCAGAATGATCGATGCCAGGCCGAGCCCGATCGCAGCGGAGAAGACACAGAAGAGCACCGCCTCGAGGAGGATCAGGATCATCACGAGGTGGCCGGAGTAGCCAAGGGTCTTCAGGACAGCGAGTTCCGGCACGCGCTCGCGGACGGACTGCATCATCAGCGCGCCCGTCGCTAGCAGCAGCGCGAAGAATACTGCACCGATGATGCCGCCAACTATGAAGTCGATGTCGGCGATGCGCTGGAGCTGACTCGAGATCAGATCGCCTTCGGACTGCGTGCGCGTCTCGTGAGATGAGTTGGCGAATGTCTTGTCGATCGCCGCGCCAACGGCGGGAGCGTGCGCAGGGCTGTCAGCCAGGGCGATGAACAACAGCGTAGTGTCGCGATCTGCGAGCCGAGCTTCGTTCAGGAAGCCATAGTTGACGATTCCGGCGGCGGCTCCGTTTGGCTGACTCGGAACATCGAAGATGCCGACGATGTTGAATGTCCAGGCGGTGGACCCGTCGCTCTTGGGCTGTTGAGTCTGCAAGGGCAGCCGATCTCCGACTTTCAGTCCGTAGCGCCGGGCCGGAATCGCCCCGAGTATCATCCCGGCACGGTCGTTCTCGAGCGCCTGAACCTGCTCCGGCGGCACGACGTAGTCGGGAAAGGCGCCGAAGAAAGCCTCGGGATCGACACCGTTCACCGGAATGGTCTGGCTCGGCTTCTGGTAGCTGGAGGGAAACTGGATGAACGGAGTGACGAGCTTGACTCCCGGGACGTTACGGATCTGGGGGAGCAGCCCAATGGGGATCGGGACACCGAGCGAGACGCTGCTGGCGACGTACAGTCGATCAGCGTGCGCGCGGGCAATCGCCTGCTTGATCCCCGAATTCAGTCCTTGCAGCAGACCGAAGAGTAGGAAGGCACTGGCGATCTGCAGCAACAGCAACACTGCGCGGCTGCGTTTGCGCCAGATTCCAGCCCAGACGAGAGGCAGGTACTTCATCCCAGACGCTCCTCGGATGCCCACCGCTCGTGGACCGCGTCAGCGAGAGGCTCCGCACCCACAGTTTAGCTCCCGATCCAAAAGGTCGCCGTCGTTTTGATAGCTGCGGCCACAGCATGGAGGGACGCATACCGAAAGAGTTCTAACGTGCCCTCGGAGACTTGGGCAGCTCCCACTTCGCCGCATCCGGGCGGACGTGACGATTTCGGTCTCTTCAGTTGCCATGGCGGTCCGTCTTCCTAAGCTCGAATATCCGACGGTGAAGCTTTTTCCACCAACTGTTTGCATACGGATGCAGCCATTTTATAGGTAACCGTGCCCCATAGCGGTGAGTCCGGAGTATACGCTCGACGAGCCAGTTGATCTCGAAGCCCGCCCATTCCGGAGCTGGGAACATCAACATATTGAAAGATACTGCCGGGCGTACTTCGTTCCAGAAAATGGCTTCGAGATCGTCCATCGTATACTTTGATCGCGCACACACTTCCGCCGCGCGTGGCAGCAGGATCGCGGGATCAGTATCCATCCAGAAGTTCTGCATGAAATCCCAGACTGGCTTGCGGTCTTCGATGTCTTGCGACGGAGGGTCCAACATGAGCGCGAGTCCCCCAACACCGATGAAAGAGATCTGCAATCCTGAGATCGGTAACGGCACGGAAACGGAGCTCAGCGGGTGGAGGCCGCAGGGGATTGCGCAGAGTTGATTTCCCATGGCACGCCGAAACGATCTATGAGAACGCCAAAGCCGGCCGACCAGAAGGTTGGCTGGAAAGGTACGCGGACCTCACCCCCATTTGAAAGCGACAAGAAGATACGCTTCGCGTCTGAGGTTTCTGACATTGTCAACGTAACAAAAAAACCCTGTGGCTTCTGGTAATCAGGTGTAGGCACGTCTACGCCAGTGAGCTCCAACTCACCCAGCCGAAGGGTCGCATGCACAATTCTGCTATGCCAGCGACGCTCAACTTGTGTTGCCATCGGAGACTCACCGTACGTGAGCATGGTCGTGATCGTGCCACCCAGTAGCTCGTGGTACGTCCGAAATGCGGCTTCACATTGACCATCGAAGCACAGGTGAGGACTGATGCGCATGGGGCCTCCTTTCAACGCGACCATTGCTCGCATGATAGACGCGTAAGTGGGAGATTATC
>CAYNTW010000139.1:6936-13364 GCA_964400085.1 uncultured Steroidobacteraceae bacterium
CCTTGAAGATGGCGCTCAGCACGGGGTCGACATTATTCGCGTAGTCGACAAAGCTCAGCTCCGCCGGGACGTCCGGAGCACGGAACGGCCGCCGGTCGCGCGGGTCCGCCATCTGCCACCACAGCGTGGAGGTCTGTACCACGATACCGCTGTTGGGTAACTTCAGGCTGACCGGATCGCCCCACATGTTCGGTGTCTCACCTGTCGGTTCGCCCACGAAGATGGCATTGGTGTTCAGCTCCAAGTCATCTATGAAGTTCATCGCGGCGGAAAATGTCTTCGAGCCGATGACTACCCATAGTCTGCCCTTCTGATTGAGGCGGTTGCTCTTGAGCAAAGCATGCCAGATCGGCCGGTTCAAGGTGTTATTGCCTCCACCATTCAGGCGCGCATCAATGATGACACGGTCGACTTTACGCTGATCGGCTTCCCTGAAAAGACGCGGAAAGTACGCGGAGATCGGCTCGCTGCCCGGCTCATCTTTAACCTGGTTGTACTGGATGTAGAGCGTTTTGCTGTCACGCAGGAAAGCATGCCAATAATGCCTGTCTGGGTGTTGCTCCCAAAGTGGTAAAGAGTTCCTGGCGCGCTCGCGCGCGTCAACCCAGCCCTCCGGGTCCATCGGCCAAGCGCGATCGGTCCATGGCCCGGGCAACTCCGCCGATAGCCTGGCGGCTATCTCTCGGTCACCCTTCTCGACTGTGATCTCTACGGCGTCGACACTCTTCGTCGCCCCGATCGCTTGCAACACCTCCGGCGTAACCAGAAGATCAACCGCCAGCAGCCGTCGACGGCCCTCGTAGTCCGCATCGACCGAAACCAACGGCCGTACGGCAGCGTAGGCATCCTCCGTCGAGATCGCACCGATCTTCCTCACCTTACCGCCCACTATGTTGGAGTAGGCTTTGTCGGCTGACACGACGTAGAGCCCATCGGCGAAGAAATGCAATCTGAGTAAAAGGAGATGGTTCCCGCAGGTTTCCAAGCGCACTCGGGTATGCCCGTCGTTGACCATCGCGACCAACCGCATGATGCCGGCCTTCCTCTGGTTCGCCGTCAACTCAGGTAGGGAGTCCTCGAGTGCATCGACCGCACCGTCAAATTGCTGGCGGGTCATCGCATGGAACAGGTTTCCGTGCTTCTTCGCCATTTGCTCGCGCAGGACGGCGAGATCCTCGCGCCATTTCGTTATGTCCATTTCGGCTTGCGGCTCGGTATTCGCGCCGGCGGGAGCCAAAAAAGCCACGACCAACAACAGCCACATCCATGACTTGCGCATTTACGTCATCTCTCCTGGTTCGACATCAACGCCATTGAGCGCTGAATATGGGTTGCGCGGGGATTGCCATTGCCGCCTCGTCGTGCCCCAGTCTTGGGACCTAACGCTCGACTTCCATCCGCGAGATTCGGCGAGTCTTCGCATCGCCAACACCCACGACCTAGCCCGGTCCAGCCGGATCCGACCAGGACAGTCACCGAAACCTCCGTCGCCGCGTGAAGCCAGCACCGTAGTGACGCGTGCGCACCTGCGGCCTTCCACTTACCGGGGGATTATCTACCTGTTACCTTGCCGGTAGATTTCCGGTAGACGCGCCCCACCGTCCAATCGTCGCATTTTCCCGCAGCCAACCGACCAGCGCGCCGGAACCTGCACGCTTTCCCCAATCGGACACTCAACTCCCGTGCCTTTCAACCTGCCATGACCTTCAGAACTCTTTGCTGAGTATTGCTGGTGATAGTACGGGTGAAGGTTAGGTATCGAGACGGCGGAAACTTCGGCGTCGCACTCGGGATAACGTCGACGAGATTTCGGTTCGAGTCTCGGCACCGCCGTGACTGGCGAGAGACCCCGACACGGCCTACACCCACGCCAGAGCTAGTCACGGTCACCGAGAAATACGCGGGTGAGTCGATTGGCAAATTCAACACCGGGACTGCAGAGATACAAACATGGCCTTGAGGACGCTATGTTTTGAGCCTTCCGGTAAGCGTACGACCCAGACCGTGTTGGGTCGGTCTAAAGGCAAGTTTGGCCCCATTCCGCGGAGATATCGGTGATCTTGCCTTGTTCAGAACTCCACCGAACGTTCCACCATTCTCTGCAGGCCAGTTCATTGGCTTGATACGTGGCCGTAAATTGGTAGCGAGCGGCCGGCTCATTGGTCTGTGCAATCTTGAAGGCTTCGTGGTGCAGTTCTGTCCGTAACTTCTCATCGTCGGACCCTACAGGAAAGCGTTGCCGTACCTGCGAGTTGAACCACGGCGTGACATCCGCGACGGCCCTGGGTCCTCCGCGTCCAATCGGTGGTGGAGAATCAGCGCATGCAGAGAGCGACAGTGTCGCGAAGATGAAGATAGCGCGTGTGATATCTCGGCGCATGTTCAGGCTGCAAGTTTGCGGTCTAGCGCGACTCGGCGGGCGACCAGTGAATCGGGGCGGATATCGTCCAATGAGCTTGTACCGGTCAACTTTAGGTGGAGGTCGCAGCAGTTTGGCCTGTAGACCGCACGGGTGCGCTGGTGGAAAGTTTTTTATCGAGGCATAATCATAAGCCTAAATATCAAAGGCGCTGAAGCGCACAGACTTACTGGAGAGTCGCCGATCAGACTGGCGAGACGCTGACGCGTGCTGCATCGAAGCATTGCGTGAGCGTTTAGCACGACTGAGCCGGAAGGTGCGGCAGACGACCTACTTCCCAGCTTCCCTGAGTGACGACCGCGGCCTACCAAATTGATTCATCGACACATCGGCGACTATCGCGATTCGTTGAAACGACGATCGTTGTGACCGTTGCGAGCCGTGCTGCTGCATAGGAGCCATCAAAATGACGAGTTCCAAGGGTTACACCGGAATGCACGTCGTCGAGCATGTCGTAAAGAGCGGTGAAACGTTTGAGAAGATCGCCGGAATCTACCATGTGGGAAGCTGGCAACCCATCCTGAACTACAACACGGAAGTGTTTCCAATCCTCAAGTCGCGCAACCCCAAGCTCCTGCCAGCCGGCAAAAGAATTCTCATACCGCGCTCGACGGTTGGGTACGACAAGTGGATAAAGACTCTGGAAGTGCTGGAAATACAGCTCGAGGGTTTCAATTACCAGGAAGCGGCCAAGCTCGATGGCCTGCTAAGCGAAGCGCAGGGCGAGTACGTCTTATGGGACCTTGGAGGAGATATTCTTACCGCATTCGCCAGTCTCGGTGCCAAGGGCTACAGTGCGGCCAAGAGTGCTGCAATTGCCTACAATGCCGAAGTGGCGGAGGAACCTCTCGTCAATGCTCTTCGCTTCTGCTGGAACGAAACCGAGGAGTACGCGGCGTCGTTAGAGGAGTTTTTCACCCGAGCAACCGCTGCCGCACAAAAGGCAGTCCGCACGGCCGGCCTTGAAAAGGTGTTCGACAAGGTCACGGGAAAGAACGTAGCCCTTCTGCGGAAGCTGCTCAAGGCTGGAAAAGGCGTGTCCAAAGGCGGCATCACGATCGGATCTGCGGCGGCGGGAATGGCCGATGCGACCCGCGCCGTACTCGAGTACCTCGAGGTCTTCAAGGTGTCCTTCTGGAATCGCAAACTGCTGCTGGTTTTAACGGGACAGACGCTCGAAGGGACGATCGAGGAACAGCGCAAGAAGCTCAAGGAAACACTAGGCTCTCAGCTCGACATGCTGGCGAAGAAGATCAAGCAGATCGAGGAGGAAAAGCAGGTGGTTTGGGGGACTGATTCCTGAGCGGCCGCGCTTGCGAAGCATGTTCGAAACTATGGGTTCTGTGTGTCACGTGGAGTCAGGAAAGTAGGCCAACGATGTCGCCGCATTCGACCCGCCCGGGCGCACTCACTTTCGCATAAACCCCCACGCAGGGCAGGCTCCCCAGCCCCGAAATCGGGACTCGATTAAGCTTCATGATGGTTCGCAACGCCTCAGGCAGCTCGGATAGTGCGCCGTGCGCCAGCGTCGGAACGGCGCATCGCGGCGTGGTGACGAGAACCTGAAGCCCCACTGAGTCTCCGAGCGCCAGCGTTCGCCCGACCCAGGCATTCTCGGCAAATGCGGGGACGGTAGGTGGCGTCTGAATGATAACGTTTGGCCGATAACGTAGCGGCTCGATCTCATCCGCCGCCGCAGCGCTGATCTGCTGAAGTGTTGATGTTGTAATCAATTGAACGGGCGCGTAGTCGAAGAAGGTACTTGGCGGGGACGCTCTGCCGAGTCGGGCAACCTGAAATGCGACATCCGTCGCCGCTCCGTGCGCCAGAACGTCATCGGGCTGTGCGCGCTCTATCTCAGCGCTTTCCGGGGGAGTTGAAATGAGCTTGACCGGACGCTGGAGGTAATTCGACAGAATTGCATCGACCTGCACATCGTCCGTGGCGATCGTACTGCCGTCCGGAAGCGCGAGCTCGAGTCGGTGCTGGCCGCTCCCCTGTTCGGCTGCCGCGATCGTTCGTACGTTGCATCTGAGCAGTGCGCGCCATAGCCAGGGCTTCTTTGCACTCGCCACTTTGCCACTCTCGACATCGAAAACGGCTTGTGAGCGATCGCCATCGAGACCACGTTGCGTAACAGCAGCCCCCGGCAGCGTCTCGCCCAGCATGGACTTCACCGGATATCGAATCAGGCAATAGATCGTCCCAACTCTTTCCATTGAAGGGGCTCTCGGAAGTCTCGCCGCTGTACTCTTGAATTCGAAGAGCCGCCGGCTCCCGCCATCCCCTGTTGCCGTTCGGCCCCTGGGTCAGGAGAGACTCAGGGCCTGGGTGTGACCCTCCGGCACCCGTCCGGGCGGCGTGGGCCGGGGGCTACGACCAAATGCAGTGACTAGCGGAGTGACCTATGATGCGATTGGCTACAACCTCGGGATGAGGCTATGACACGTAGGCAGGACGATCCGCTAGCATCAGCCAGTCGTGAGCTGGCTGCCGCAGCTGTGGCACATCCCGGGGGACAAGAGCAGAACGTCAGTATGGTCCAGGTAAAACCCGCTGAGGCCAACTACGGCTCCGATACCTACGGGCTGGTCTGGGGTTACCGGTTTGCTCCGGGACAGGCGCCTGTGTCGATCGGCTGCGAGGCCGCGGTGCAGTGGCTGCGGGCGCCACACGCAGGCGCGTCCGAGTTCATTTGGCTACACCTTTCACTGTCCAACGCGGCTTCCGAGCGCTGGATGCGTGAGTCGCTCGAGCTTTCGGAGGCGTTCTTCGAATCTCTACGTGAGAACACGGGGTCGACGCGCCTGGAGCTGGAGGGTGAGGCGCTGATCGCCAGCATCCACGATGTGCTGTTCAATACGAGTTTCGATTTCGCCAACATCTCAACGGTCAAGATCTGGATGGGGCCGCGCCTGGTGGTCAGCGCTCGGTTGCGGCCGTTGCGGTCGGTGGATCGGCTCCGTGCGGCCGTGAAGGCGGGTCAGCCGCTGCGCTCCTCGGCGGAACTGCTCGCGCAGTTGTTGCGCGAGCAGGCGGCGGTGCTGGTGGACATCGTGCGCGAGTCGACGGCACGGGTGGATGGCGTGGAGGATAAGCTGCTTGCGAACCGCGTGTCCGTGAGCCGTACTGAGCTGAGCGCACAGCGCCGCTCCCTGGTGCGACTCCAGCGACTGTTGGCGCCGGAGCCTGCGGCGCTGTTTCGCTTGCTCAACCGGCCGCCGGCGTGGTTGGACGAGGAGGACCTTCGCGATCTGAGGCAGGCTGCCGAGGAGTTTTCGGCGGCGGTGGCGGATTGCGGTGCACTGACGGAACGGCTGAAACTGCTGCAGGAGGAGCTTACGGCAACGGTGGAGGAACAAACCAACCGCACCCTCTTCCTGTTGACGCTCGTTACCGTGTTGGCTCTGCCGATCAATGTTGTCACGGGGCTCCTGGGGATGAACGTCGGCGGGATTCCGCTCACGCAGCATAGCCACGGGTTTGCGTGGGTGGTGAGCGGGTTGACGTTGATCACCGCTGTGTTGGCATACGTGTTGCTTATCAGACGGCGGGATTGATGTTGGTCTTCCGTCCCCGTCCCCGCTTGCTCCCGCGGTTCCTGGTCCGGTCTACCAACGCGGCACGTTAGGCTTCTTGGGCCCAATCGCGAAGCCGATCGGGAACCGTCGCACCGAGAACTTGCCCGGTGCCCGGAGGCAGTCGGCGATGTCGAGGGCCAAGTCGCGGGCACCAGCCATTGCGCGTGTCCCAGTTGCGCGATTAATCGTCACGCGTTACGATTAATCGATGAGCAAAAGGAGGTCCAAACGCGTCACCCGTGGTCGACCGAGCACCGGGGCAGCACTGACTGGGGCCGAACGCATGCGTCGCCTTCGGGAGCGACGCAAGGCTGCGGGATTGAAGGCCGTCACTGCGTGGGTTCCCCAGAGGCCCCAGACGACGGCGCCCACCTACTCCTCGCACCGGTTACTTGAGGCACGCAGCTTGGCGATGCACGCGGTCATTG
>CAYNTW010000140.1:0-13182 GCA_964400085.1 uncultured Steroidobacteraceae bacterium
GCTGTCGTCGCTGTTCGTGCCGGGCGGCGCGCCCGCGGGTGGCTGGACAATGTATCCGCCGCTCGTGCTACAGAACGGCGCCTCCTTCCCGATGTTGATCTTCTCGATCCACATGATGGGAGTCTCCTCGATACTGGGCGCCATCAACGTCGTCGTCACGATCATGAATCTGCGCGCGCCGGGCATGACCCTCCTGCGCATGCCGCTCTTTGTCTGGACGTGGCTGATTACCGCCTACCTCCTCATCGCGGTAATGCCGGTGCTGGCAGGTGCCGTAACGATGCTGCTGACGGACCACTTCTTCGGCACGACCTTCTTCACGGCAGCCGGCGGTGGTGACCCGGTGATGTTCCAGCACATCTTCTGGTTCTTCGGGCACCCCGAGGTGTACATCCTCATTCTGCCGGCCTTCGGTGTGGTCTCGGAGATCATTCCGACGTTCTCGCGCAAGCCACTCTTTGGTTACGAAGCGATGGTGTACGCGACGGCATCGATCGCGTTCCTCTCCTTCATCGTGTGGGCGCACCACATGTTCACGGTCGGCATGCCACTGGCCGCCGAGCTGTTCTTCATGTTGTCGACGATGCTCATCGCGATCCCGACCGGCGTGAAGGTGTTCAACTGGACGACCACCATGTACAAAGGCTCGCTCACGTTTGAGCCGCCGATGCTGTTTGCGCTCGCCTTCCTGTTCCTGTTCTCGATCGGCGGCTTCTCGGGCCTCATGCTCGCGATCGTGCCGGCTGACTATCAGTACCAGGATACCTACTTCGTGGTGGCGCACTTCCATTACGTGCTCGTACCCGGCGCGATCTTCGGCATCATGGCCGGCGTGTACTACTGGCTGCCGAAGTGGGTGGGCAACATGTACGACATGACGCTCGCGAAGTGGCACTTCTGGCTCTCCACCATCTTCGTGAACGTGCTGTTCTTCCCGCAGCATTTCCTCGGACTCGCCGGCATGCCCCGCCGCATTCCGGACTACGCCGTGCAGTTCACCGACTGGAACATGGTGTCCTCCATTGGTGGGTTCGGCTTCGGCCTCTCGCAGCTCCTCTTCCCCTACCTCATCTGGAAATGCGTGAAGTCGGGGCAACGTGTCACGAGCAACAAGGTCTGGGAAGGCGCTCACGGCCTGGAGTGGGAGTTGCCTTCTCCGGCGCCGTATCACTCCTGGCACGAGCCGCCGTCGGATTCAGTGATCGCTCGCGGCGCGTTCCACTGAGTTTTAGATGAGTACGGTTTTGACAGAGCAGAACGATGAGATCGAGAGGCGTAAACGAGGCGTTCGCCGCACAGCGATCGTCGTCGGTCTCATCGCGCTGTTCTTCTACGTCGGCTTTATCGTTCTGACGCTGGTCCGCGGCTCCAAATGACAAATCAGAACCGCGCCAACCTGACCATGACGTGGAAGCTGGTGGCGATTGCCGTCGGCGCCTTCGGGTTTGGTTTCGCGCTGGTGCCGCTCTACAGCGTGCTCTGTTCCGTGACCGGTTACGGGGACGCCTCGAAGCTGCTGCAGAAGGCGCAAGCCGTAGAACACCCGGACCCGAACCGAACCGTGACCATCGAGTTCATGACGAGCGTGGCGAGCGCGGGGAGTTGGGACTTCCGCCCGGTGAAGCGCGAGATTCAGGTGCATCCAGGGCAACTCTACTCAGCCTACTTCCTGGCGCACAACCTGACGGGGCACCCGAGCACGGCGAACGCGGTGCCCGACATCGCGCCCTCCCAGACTGCGGCGTATTTCCACAAGACTGAATGCTTTTGCTTCTCGCCGCAGCACTTCGCCCTGAACGAGGAGCGCAAGATGCCAGTGCGATTTTTCGTCGACCCGGCGCTGCCGAAGCACATCGACCGGATCACGCTCAACTATACGTTCTACGACGAGTCCTCACGGGTCTCGGCGGCCCGCTAGATTTCCTGGGAAAGACAAGACAATGGCAAACGCACACGCCCCTGACACCAGTCACTACTACGTACCCCACGACAGCCCGTGGCCGATCCGTGGGTCGGTTGCGCTGTTCGCCATCATGGCCGGCGCGGTCGCCTTCTTCGATGACTGGGCCGGAGCCTGGTCCTTCCTGCCGGGCGTGGTCCTGCTCGCCTACATGTTCTTCGGTTGGTTCGCGACCGTGATCGGCGAGAACCAACACGGTATCTACAACGACCAGGTGGACCGCTCGTTCCGGATGGGAATGATGTGGTTCATCTTCTCCGAGGTCATGTTCTTCGCGGCCTTCTTCGGCGCGCTCTTCTATGCGCGCACCCTCTCGGTACCGTGGCTCGGCGGCCAGGGCACGAAGGTGTTTACCAACTTCATACTGTGGCCGAAGTTCGAAGGCACCTGGCCGACGAACGGTCCGGGTCACGTGGGCGGCCACGCCGATTCAACTTTCGAGACGATCTCGGCCTTCGGCATTCCCGCCCTGAACACGGCGATCCTGTTGACCAGCGGCTTGACCATCACCATCGCGCACCATGCCCTGCGCGCCGGCAAGCGCGGTACGCTCACCCTGTTCCTGGCTCTGACATTCCTCCTGGGTTTCACGTTCGTCGGTTTCCAGGCGCACGAGTACGGTGAGGCTTACAAAGAGCTGGGGCTGAAGCTCTCCACGGGCGTGTATGGCTCCACGTTCTTCATGCTCACCGGCTTCCACGGTCTGCACGTGACGGTCGGCGCGATCATGTTGTTGGTCATCTGGTTGCGCGTGTTACGAGGGCACTTCACGCCGCGCAAGCATTTCGCGTTCGAGGCGGTGGCCTGGTACTGGCACTTCGTCGACGTGGTATGGCTTGGGCTGTTTATTTTCGTGTACTGGCTCTGACCGAAGTCGCTTCAGGCCGGGGACACCAGCGCTAGCGAAGCGTCCCCGGCGCGGCCTGCAAGCCATGAGGCGTGATCAGCCCCATGTACCAGAGGATGAACAGCAGCACGAATAACGCGAGTGATAAGGAAATCCGAATCGTCAGGGCACGCGCCATTTTGCGCGAGTCCTCCGCGCCGCCGCCGCGCGACAAGTGACGCAAGGCAGACCCAAGGCTCACGACGATCGCGATGAGCAGGACGATGACGAGCGGCCGGACGAAGGGTTCCATCTCGCGGCCCAGTGTATAGGAGCCTGCTGCGTTTTGAGCAATTCCCATACCTATGGAGCCGGTCAGACAGGTTCCTCTGGATGCGCGGCGACGTGGTGACGAAGCCCGCCTCGCTTTGGCCGCTGACGATTGGCGCGCTCCTGTTGTGCGCACTATTCATCAGGCTCGGGTTCTGGCAATGGGACCGGGGAAATATGCGGCAAGCGCAGTGGAATCACTTCGCGCGCGGCGCCGACAAAGCGGTGGCGCTGGGCTCCTCTGCGGTCGGCAGCGTGCCGCGATTCCAACGGGTCAGCCTGGAAGGCCGATACGACGGGGCGCACCAGTTCCTGTTGGACAATCGCACCTGGAACGGCAAGGTGGGTTACGAGGTTTTGACGCCCCTGGATCGCGGCAACGGGCGGGTCGTCCTGGTCGATCGGGGGTGGGTGCCGTTTACCGGCCGGCGGGATACGTTGCCCAACATAGCGCTCGAGCCACACAGCTCGATCACGGTAACGGGACGTGCGGACGACCTACCGAGCGCCGGCCTCGCCGCCGGGCGTGCCGCACCTGCGGTGAACGCCGAATGGCCGAAAGTCACGAGCTACCCGACAATGAGTGAATTGAGCACCGCGCTCGCGCGCCCGTTGGACTCGCGGATCGTGCTGCTCGACCCGCGCGAGCCGGACGGTTATGTGCGTGACTGGCGTCCACCGGGAATTCAACCGGTGCGGCACTGGTCTTATGCGATTCAATGGTGGTGTTTTGCGGTGGTGACCGTCATTTTTTGGTTTGTGATTGTCCTCGGGCGGCCAGAACGGTCGGCCTGGACAGGCCGCCCGAGGGCCGACCGTTCCGGTCCCGGTCACAGTGGCCAGGCTTCGAAATGAGCACGACTCCCGAGGACCTTCGCGCACGCAATCTGCGGATGCTGGCCGTTTTGGCGGGTCTTTTTCTTCTGCCCCTCCTGCTCGCGTTCTACATGTACTACGCGACCGACTGGCGTCCAATGAAGCGCGTCAATCACGGCACTCTCATCACGCCCGTTCGCCCGTTGCCGGCGGTGCATCTAACGCGCGTGCCCCTGTCGGAATCTGATCCCGAGCCCGCGAGCGGCGCTTCACCTGGCTTGTTGCGATCCAAATGGTCCATGGTCTACATCGGCGCGGGCAATTGCGACGAGCCTTGCCGTCAGGCGCTTTATGTCATGCGGCAGACCCGCTTGTCATTGAACAATGACATGGCGCGCGTCGATCGCGTGTTTCTCACGACCGGAAACTGTTGCGCCCGCGAATTCCTCGCACACGAGCATGCGGGCCTGGTGGTACTGGACGCCACCGGTCCTGAGGGAGCGCGCCTGCTGAGCGCCTTTCCGGCCGAAGGTCGACCGTATTCGTTGTTCATCGTCGACCCGCTCGGAAACTTGATGATGAGTTACGATGCGCGCCAAAACCCGAAGGGACTGCTCGAGGATCTGCGCAAGCTCCTGCGGCTATCCCACATAGGCTAGCCATTCACGATGCTCATCGCCCGTTGGATCCGCCGTTTGGCCTTGGCAGGCCTGCTGCTGTGTTTCGTCGTGGTCGTTCTCGGCGCGTACGTGCGCCTCAATGCCGCGGGTCTCGGCTGCCCTGACTGGCCCGGGTGTTACGGGCACGTCACGCCGCTCGGTGCGCAGGAGAGCGCCGTCTCGCAAGCTGCCTTTCCGAGCAAGCCCCTGGACGTGGGTAAAGCTTGGAAGGAGATGATTCATCGGTATGCCGCGAGCACGCTCGGCCTCATTGTCGTGGTCATCACCGCGATGGCATTGCTTTACCGGCGGAAGAGGTTGCTGAGCCCGACCTACGCGGTCGTTTTGCTCAGCACGATCGTGGTTCAGGGCATTCTTGGCATGCTCACCGTCACCTGGCAGCTGAAGCCGCTGATTGTGACGCTGCACCTGATCTTCGGCCTCACCACGTTGAGCCTCCTCTACTGGCTTTGGCTCTCACTGCCGGGCCAGTCCTGGGGCGGAGTGGCCCTCAACGGCGCCGGCCGCCCGGGGTTCCATGGCGGTGGCGCGGCCAACAGCAGCCGCGCAGCCGCCATGCGTCTTGCGCACCGCCTCGCATTGCTGGGACTCATCGCACTCGGAGTGCAAATTGCGCTCGGAGGCTGGACGAGCAGCAACTACGCGGCGGTCGCGTGTCCTGATTTTCCCACTTGCCAGGGCTCGTGGTGGCCGCATACGGACTACCGGAATGCCTTTGTCCTTTGGCGCGGACTCACCATCAACTACGAGGGCGGCATCCTCGACCACCCCGCACGCGTGGCCATTCACCTCACGCACCGGTTGGGAGCCCTGATCGCCACGCTTGCGCTCGGGCTGGTCTCCCTGTTCGTGGTCGTTCGAAGATCGGTGCCCGTGGCTATGCCTGCCGGGTACGCGGTGCTTGGAGCCCTGGCTCTGCAACTCACGATCGGCATCTCCATGGTCTTGAAAGGGTTCCCGCTACAGCTCGCCACCGCGCACAATGCGGGTGCGGCACTCTTGCTGCTAGCGACACTCACCCTGGTACGTCGGACTTCGTAGACACCGTGGCGACAGCATCGGAAATCGCACCTGCGGCACCAGCGGTCTGGCGACGCTACCTGGAGTTGACCAAGCCCAAAGTCGTCGCGCTCATCGTTTTCACCGCTATCGTGGGCACTCTGCTCGCCAGCCCGGGTTGGCCTCCATTTGACGCGCTCGTCTGGGGAAATCTCGGCATTGCCCTCGCATCAGCGTGCGCCGCGACCATTAACCATGTCCTCGATCGTCGCATCGACGAGCAGATGGCACGGACCCAGGCGCGCCCACTCCCGACGGGACAGTTGACGGAGCGAAAAGCGCTCGCGTTCGCGGCCGTCCTCGGGATCAGCGCAATGGCGATCCTGTCTTTTCTGGTCAACCTCCTCACCGCGGCGCTGACATTCGTATCGCTGATCGGCTACGCCGTGGTCTACACCGTATGGCTCAAGCGCGCTACGTCACAAAATATCGTGATAGGCGGGGCTGCGGGCGCCGCCCCCCCGGTGCTCGGTTGGGCAGCGGTCACCAACACCATCGATCCGAACGCGCTGCTGTTGTTTCTCATCATCTTTATCTGGACACCACCGCATTTCTGGGCGCTCGCGATCGCTCGCAGGGATGAGTACGCGCGGGCCGGCATCCCGATGCTACCGGTTACGCACGGCCTCGCTTACACGCGACTGCACGTACTGTTGTACACGGTGTTGCTGTTCGTGGTGACGCTCATGCCGTTTCTCACGCACATGAGCGGACTGTTGTATCTCTCGGTCGCGCTCGTCCTCGACACCATCTTTCTCTATTACGCACTCGCACTGAAGATCACCGCGCGGCAGGAGCTCCCGATGCGGGTGTTCAAGTTCTCGGTGACGTACTTGATGTGGTTGTTCGCGGCTTTGCTGGCGGATCACTATTTGACGACTACGCAGGGCGTGGCGCCCTGAGCCAGACTGAGACCTTCCATCACGGCAGGTCAAACACCAGCACCTCCGCGTCGCGCCCACTTTGCAGGGTGACAAGGCCGGAGCTGGTGATCTTCACACCGTCCCCAGCGTTCAAGCGGGTCTCGTTCACGGCAATCGAGCCGCTGGCGACGTGCGCGTAGGCGCGCCTACCTTTTCCGACCTCGAATTCGGCGCGCTCGGAGCCATTCAGACGACCTATGTAAGCTCGTGCGTTTTGCTGGATACGCACGGAGCCGTCTTCTCCTGAAGGCGAGGCGACGAGTTGCAGCCGGCCGCGCCTTGCTGCGCTCGCAAAATGTTTTTGCTCATAACCTCCCGTGATGCCAGGCGCCCCGGGCCTGATCCAAATTTGCAGCAGGTGAGCTTCTTGAGAGCTGGAGGGATTGAGCTCACTTTGAGTGAGTCCGGAGCTGACACTCCAGCGCTGCACGTCGCCCGCTCGTATGACGCAGGAGTTGCCGAGGGAGTCCCGATGCTCGAGCTCGCCGGCAAGAACGTATGTCAGAACCTCGATGTCCTTGGGAGGAATGGTGTCGTAGCCCTTGCCCGGCTTGAGGCGGTCCTCATTGATAACCCGTAACGGTCCGAACTCCTCGTAGACCGGATCGTAGTACTCACCGAACGAAAACGTATGGTACGACTTCAACCCGCCGTGATCGGAGTAGCCCCGATCGAGACTGCGGCGCACTTCCAGCATTCGTGTTCTTGCTCCTGCGATGTTGTTCGAATCCTGGCAGCAGCTGCTATACCCGGCGCAGCGTGACCTGCCAGGATGACAGGGTGCGGTCCTCCAGAAACAAAACTCCGGCGCTGCGATAGCTGTTGGCGTCGAGCTGCTCGAAGTGCTCCGCGCCGTGATAGCCTGAATCCTGACACGTGTATACGCAGAAGATACAGGACCCGATGATGGAGAAAGTGCCGTGGAGCTTGCCGAGCGTGGCGTTTTCGGAGGTCCACTTCATGGTGGCGTGATGGCGCCCGCCGGGTGGCTCGATGCAGTAGGCGTTCACGAACTCCACGGGAGGCGAGCCGAGCACCTTGAGCGTGCCGGCCAGCAGCCAGCAATCCTCGCGATGGGTGATCTCGGTCCGCCCCTGCGCCTCCATAGGCTCACCGTCGCCGCCGCGCCAGAACGTGCCCGACGCCGTCCAGACCGCCGGCTCGAACAAGAACGTATGCGTCATAGGACCTCGCTCATGAGGGTGCCGTCCTTCACCTCTTCTCAACTGGCGACGCGGCGTGAATGATCCCATTATGGCGCGTGGCCGGCGTTCAGGGTACGTTGCGGCATTACCACAGGTGCTGGGGTCGCGGGACGCACGGCCTGGGCGTACAGTCCGCCGCGGCGCCCAGCCAAGCCGACCCGGGGGGCCATTTATGTTGATTGAACGGATCTGGTCAGCGAATCCTTACCGGAATTTCCATTACCTGATCGCCTGCGCCGAGACCGGCGAAGCCTTGGCCGTCGATCCCCTGGAATGGCAGCTCTGCCTGGATGCGGCGCGTCAAAAGGGGTGGGAAATTACCCAAATCCTCAACACGCACGAGCATCTCGACCATACCGGAGGCAACCAGGGGCTCGTGGGGGCGACCGGCGCGAAGGTCCTCGCGCATGCGGGGGCGGCGAGCCGAATCGGCGGCGTGGACCGGGGCCTCGGAAAAGGGGACGTCATTCGAGTGGGCCGCACGGTCGTGCTCGAGTGTATGGACACTCCGGGCCACACCCTGGCGCATATCTGTCTACTGGGGCATGACGAGCAGCCCGCGCTGTTTTGCGGGGATACTCTGTTCAACGCCGGCGCCGGCAATTGCCACAACGGCGGCGATCCGGGTCTGCTATACGACACCTTCGTCTCGCAACTTTGCCGGCTTCCTGACAGCACGCGCGTGTTTCCCGGACACGAGTACCTTGCGCGTAACCTGGAGTTCACTCTCGATCGCGAGCCCGACAACACCAGTGCCGCGGCACTGTTGGAGCAGGCACGCAACGAGGCACCGGCCTCGGCTACCGTCACGACGCTGAAGCAGGAGCAAGAGATCAACACCTTCTTTCGGCTCAAGAGCCCCACGGTGATCGCCAAGCTGCGCGAGGCATTCCCCGATATCGGCGCGAATCCCGACGCTCGTACCGTGTTTCTCAAGCTGCGCGAATTGCGCAACCGGTGGTAATGGATGGCGCCTGACAATGGCAAGCCCGCTGAAGAGTCCGCGCGCGGGTTGGAGCTGACTCACGATCTGCACCCGCCGCACACGCGCGGCTCCTACTCCTCGTTCTATCAACGCAGCTTCGTGATCGCCACCGTGCTGATCATCGGATACCTGCTGCTGCGGGTGCTCGAGCCTTTGGCTGCCGCGCTGGGCTGGGCCGCTGTGTTGGCATTCCTGTTGTCTCCGGTGCAGACGCGGCTCAGTCGCAAGCTCAAGGGCAGACGTGCTCTTTCCGCCGGCATTCTCACTGGGCTCACGCCTTTCTGTGTCATGGCGCCCGTGGGCATGTTGGCGATCGCGTTCGCCAAACAGGTGTCGGTGCTGCTGGGCTACATGCGCAACCATTCCATGATGTCCTATCCGGAGGTGTTGCAGAAACTGGAGAGTTACTCCGTCATTGGCAGTGCCGTTCACTGGGCGCGTGAGAACGCGCCGGTCAGCGCGGAGCAGGTGCAGGGTTGGCTGACCGACGGCGCGCAATCCGTGTTGAAATCAGCCGCGACCATGGGTGGCAGCGTTGCACTCGGTGTTTTCGGCACGGTGGTCAGCTTCGTGATGATGTTGTTCCTGCTGTTCTTCTTTCTACAGGACGGCCGCACGATGTTGTCTTCGCTCACGCTTCTCATTCCCATCGAGTCCACGCGCCGGGGGCAGCTCCTGCAGTACCTGGCCGACGTGACACGGGCCGTGGTGTTCGGCTCGACCGCGACCGCTCTCGTTCAGGGATTTTTTGTCGGGGTGGGATTCGCGATCGTGGGCCTCCCCTCGCCTATTGTGTTCGGCGTGATCGGCACCATTGCGGCCTTTCTGCCGGCAGGCGCGGGAGCGGTACTGGTTCCCGCGGTGCTCTACCTCGTGGCCGCAGGGCGCTGGGGCGCCGCGACCTTCATGGCGGTGTGGACGGCGGGGATGTGGGTGGTGGAAAACGTGTTGCGGCCGGTGCTCACGGCCCACCGCGCCGAGGTCTCGACGCTCGCTATTTTCGTTGGAGCCATCGGAGGCGCTGCGGCTTTTGGTGTGCTCGGACTGGTGATCGGTCCTGTACTGCTCAGCTTCGCGGTCGCCCTGCTGCGGTTCGCCGCGGAGAACCTGGGAAAGGCGTAGGCGCCTTCCGTTCTTTGGGTGCCCGCGCACGCGGGATTCGGCTCACTGTAGAATGCGCCCCCCCATGGATTTGACCCCTATCCTCAACCCTCTGAATGACGCACAGCGTGCGGCGGTCACCGCCCCCCTGGGCCCAGTGCTGGTGCTCGCGGGCGCCGGCAGCGGCAAGACCCGCGTGCTCACTCACCGGATCGCCTGGCTCATTCAGGCCGAGGGAGCTTCGCCACACGGCATTCTCGCCGTAACCTTTACGAACAAGGCCGCGGCCGAGATGCGGGGGCGTGTCGAGCAACTCCTCGGGTTGCCGGGAAGCGCGCTCTGGATCGGCACTTTCCACGGCATCGCGCATCGCCTCCTGCGTCTGCATTGGCGCGAGGCTAAGCTGGTGTCGGGCTTCCAGATCCTCGACTCAGAGGATCAGCAGCGGCTGATCAAAAAGCTGCTCAAGGCGCAAAACCTCGATGAGACACGCTGGGTGCCGCGCGAGGTGCAGGCGTTCATCAACTCGCACAAGGACGAGGGTCGCCGCCCGCACGACCTCAAGGACGGCAACGATCCTACCCGGGCACAGTTCATCAGGCTCTACGTGGAGTACGAGGCCGCCTGCGCGAAAGCCGGCGTGGTGGACTTCGCGGAGCTGCTGCTGCGCGCTTTCGAGTTGTGGCGCGACAACCCCGAGCTGCTGGCGCACTATCGCCGGCGCTTCCGCCACGTGTTGGTGGATGAGTTTCAGGATACCAACGCCATCCAGTACGGATGGATGAAGCTGTTGGTCGGTTCCGAAGGCTATCCTTTCGTCGTCGGCGACGATGATCAATCGATCTACCGGTGGCGAGGCGCGCGAGTCGAGAACCTCCACCAGTTCCGGCGCGACTATGGCGCCGCGCTGTTGTGTCGGTTGGAGCAGAACTATCGCTCGACCGGCAATATTCTCGCGGCGGCGAACGGCCTCATTTCCCACAACTCCGGGCGGCTTGGGAAGAATCTCTGGACGAGTGGCGCGCAAGGTGATCCGGTCAGGCTCTATGCCGCCTTCAACGAGCGCGACGAGGCCGAGTTCGTGACCCATAGAATCCGCGACTGGGTGGCTCACGGGGGCACGCGGCGCGAGATCGCGATCCTCTATCGCTCCAACGCGCAGTCACGGGTGTTCGAAGAGGCCTTCATCTCCGGTCGCATTCCCTACCGGGTGTATGGCGGCTTGCGGTTCTTCGAGCGGGCGGAAATCAAGGACGCGCTCGCTTACCTGCGCCTGATCACCAACCGGGGAGACGATGCTTCCTTCGAGCGCGTGGTGAACCTGCCGACACGCGGTATCGGCGCGAAGAGTCTGGATACCATTCGCGAGTACGCCAAAGGCGCCGGCTCCACATTGTGGGAAGCGGCCGCGGCGTGCATCGGCGATGCGTTGGGACCGAAGGCCTCGCAGGCACTGCACGGATTCATGAGCCTCATCGAGCGCCTCGCCCACGAGATCAGGGCGTTGCCGCTGCACGAGCAGGTGGATCACGTGCTCCAAGGCAGCGGACTGATCGAGTTCTACAAGCGGGAGAAGTCCGGGTCAGCCCGGGCCGATCGCGGCGAAGCGCGGGTGGAGAATCTCGATGAGCTCGTGAGCGCGGCTCGCGGATTCACGCCAGAGGGCGCCGATGGGGAAACGCCCTTGCCGCCCCTGGAAGCCTTTCTCGCGCACGCGGTGCTCGAATCGGGCGAGGGGCAGGGGGGCACCTGGGAGGATTGTGTGCAGATGATGACCCTGCACACGGCGAAGGGCCTGGAGTTTCCCATGGTTTTCCTGTGCGGCATGGAGGATGGCCTCTTTCCGCACCAACGCTCGCTCAACGATCTCGACGGTCTCGAGGAGGAGCGGCGGCTCTGTTATGTCGGTATGACACGGGCCATGAAACAATTGTTCTTGACTTACGCCGAGCAGCGCCGCTTGCACGGGGTGGACAGCTATGGAGCGCCGTCGCGTTTCATCAAGGAAGTCCCCGAGGACCTGGTCGAGGAGATCCGCCCGCGCGTGCAGGTTGCGCGCCCGGTGGCGGTGGGGCGCTTCCGCTCCGAGGAGCCGACGATCGCCGGAGTCCGGCTCGGCGCCCGGGTTCGGCACGGCAAGTTTGGCGAAGGTGTTATCCTCAACGTCGAAGGCAATGGCGCCCATGCGCGTGTGCAGGTCAGTTTCGAGAGCCAGGGCACGAAGTGGCTGATGGTGCAATATGCAAACCTTGAACCGATCTAGTTCATTGGCCCCATGAAGATCGTCATTCTCGGGGCTGGCCAGGTCGGCCGTACGGCAGCTCACCATCTCTCACGCGAGGAGGCGAACGAGGTCACCGTCGTCGACATCGACGAAGAGATCCTGCGCGACCTGCAGGACCGCCTCGACATTCGCACGATCGCGGGCAACGCCTCCTATCCCACGGTGTTGGAAGCTGCCGGGGCGGTCGAAGCCGACATCATCGTGGCGCTCACCAACAGCGATGAGGTCAACATGATGGCGTGCGAAGTGGCCTTCACGCTGTTTCGCACGCCGACCAAGATCGCGCGCATCCGCTCCTCCGAATACACCAGTCGTCCCCAGCTCTTCAGCGACGAGGCCCTGTCGGTCGACGTATTCATCAGCCCCGAGCAGCTCGTTACGGACTATGTGGAGCGGCTGATCCGCTTCCCGGGCGCGCTGCAGGTCCTGGAGTTCGCCGACGGCAAGGTCCGGCTCGTCGGTGTGCGCGCGTTGAGCGGCGGCTCGCTCGTCGGACACTGCTTGCGGGAGTTGCCCCAACATCTACGCAAGCTCGACTCACGGGTGGTGGCCATTTATCGCAAGGGCAGAAGCATCAGTCCCGAGGGCGATACGGTCATCGAGGATGGGGACGAGGTTTTCTTCCTGGCCGCCAGCAACGACATCCGCCGCGTCATGAGCGAGATGCGCAAGCAGGACGATCCGGTGAAGCGGATCGTCATCGCCGGCGGCGGCAATATCGGCTTCAGACTGGCGAAAGCGTTGGAAAGGACCAACCAGGTGAAGCTGATCGAGCGCGATACGCGCCGTGCGCGCAAAGTGTCCGAGCTGCTCGAGCACGCGATTGTCCTGAACGGCGACGCCGCCGACGAGGAGCTGCTGATCGAGGAGAACATCGACAGCGCCGACGTGTTCGTCGCCCTCACGAACTCTGAAGAAGCGAACATTCTCTCGGCCATGTTGGCCAAGCGCCTCGGCGCCCACAAGGTGATGGCGCTCATCAACAAGCCCTCCTACACGGAGCTCATGGAGAG
>CAYNTW010000141.1:0-13002 GCA_964400085.1 uncultured Steroidobacteraceae bacterium
GTGCCCACGGCGGCGAGCTCGGCACGCACGTAGCCGATCGCCAGGCTCTTGCGCAGGCAATGGCCGTAGTAGCCGGAGGTCGCCCGGCCTACGATATGTCCGCCGCGATCGAAAAGTGGCTCGTTGCCGAGTGGATCCGCATCCGTGACCCCGTGCACTTCCACGGTGATGAACCGGTTTGGTACACCGTTGGCGAGCTGTTTCTCCAACGCCTCCCGGCCAATGAAGGGACCCTTGTTCAAGCGCACGAAGCGATCGAGGCTGGCCTCGAAGGGCGTGTAATCAGGGGTCATGTCGCTACCCCACATACGATAGGACTTCTCCATCCGCAGGGACTCCATGGCGCGCATGCCAACCATGCCGATGCCGTAGTCCTTCCCGACTTCAAACAACGCATCGAACAAGGAATGGGCGTATTCGATTGGGAAGTGCAGCTCCCAACCCAGCGCGCCGACGAAATTCACGCGCAGCGCGTAGACATCGACCGCCAGGGCGGCCTCGATCGTTTGGCCGGTGAGCCAGGGAAACGAGGTGTTGTCGAGCGGCGTGTCGGTCAATTTCGCAAGCACGTCACGGGATTTCGGGCCGGCGACGACGAAACAACCCCGCGAGCTCGTGATATTGCGTAAGCTGACCGAGCCGTCCTGGGGCAGGGACTTGCGCAAGTAGTCGGAATCGTACCGCTCCGCGGCACCCGCGCTGACGACATAGAACCGCTGCTCGTCAACCTTCGTGATGGTGAACTCGGAGCGGATGCCGCCGCGCCGGGTCAGCGCGTGACACAGCGCGATGCGACCGATGCGAGTCGGGACCTTGTTGGCCACGAGCCCGTCGAGCCATGCTTCCGCGCCGGGACCGGTGACCTCGTGTTTGGTGAATGGAGTCAGGTCGATGACGCCGACGCGCTCGCGCATTCTCCGGCACTCGGTGGCGACATGCTCGAAGTAGTTCGTGCGCCGGAAGCTCCACTTGTCTTTCCGCTCGACCCCGGCAGGCGCGAACCAGTTGGCGCGCTCCCAGCCATAGCGCTGACCCCAGACCGCGCCGAGCCGGTCGATCTTGTCGTACACGGGGCTGGTCTTGGCGGGTCGGGCGTCCTCGCGCTCCTCGTCCGGGTAGTGGATCGTGAAGACGTTGCGATAGGTCTCTTCGTTCTTTTTGATGACGTACCGTTTGCCTGTGTAGTCGCCGAATCGCCGCGGATCGACGGCCAACATGTCGATGCCCGGCTCGCCCTCGACGATCCATTCGGCGAGTTGCCAACCGGAGCCTCCCGCGGCGGTGATTCCGAAGCTGTGCCCCTCGTTGAGCCACACGTTCCGCAGGTTCCAGGCGGGGCCAATGAGAGGACTGCCGTCGGGTGTGTATGAAATCGGGCCGTTGACAATGTCCTTGATGCCGCAGTTCTCGAGCGCGGGCACGCGGCGCATCGCGGCCTCGACGTGCGGTAGGAGTCGCTCGAGGTCACCGGGAAAAAGACTGCGGCCGAACCAGTCCGGTACGCCGTCCGCGAACCGGGCCGGCGCTCCCTTCTCGTAAGGCCCGAGAATCCAGCCCATCCGCTCCTCACGCAGATAGTAGGACTTGTCGGACTCGCGCAGCACCGCCAGCTCGCGTCCGCCACCCTCGCGGTAGGCTTTCAACTCCGGCGACTCGTCATACACAATGTATTGATGCTCGACCGGAATCGCCGGAAAGTTGAGGCCGAAGAGGCGGCCCGTCTGACGCGCGTAGTTGCCGGTGGCGCACACGACGTGCTCGGCGATGAGGTCGCCTTTGTTCGTGCGCAGCTTCCATTCTCCAGAAGGCGTGCGCTCGACTCCTGTAACCTCGGTATGCTCATAGATCTCCGCGCCGGCGCTACGAGCTCCCTTGCGCAGCGCCATTGTCAGGTCAGCGGGCGCGATGTGTCCGTCGTCAGGATGATAGAGCGCCCCGATGATCGCCGGAGTCTCGCCCGTGCCGCCGAGCTCGACGAGCGGCCACAACGCCTTCACCTCGGAGGGCCCGATGACCTCGAACGGCACGCCGATGGTGTTGGCTGTTCCGCAGTACTTCTGGTACTCGTCCATGCGGTCCCGGCAGGTTGCCAGGCGCAGGTTGCCCGTCACGTGGAAGCTCACGTCCTGCCCGGTTTCCTGTGGCAGGCGCTTGTAGAGATCCACGGAGTACTTGTGGAGCTGGCCCACGGTGTAGCTCATGTTGAAAAGGGGCAGCAGTCCGGCGGCATGCCAGGTGGAGCCGGCCGTGAGCTCGGTGCGCTCCAGTAGCACGACGTCGGTCCAGCCTTTTTTGGTCAGGTGGTACAGCGTGCTGACGCCGACAACGCCACCACCGATGATCGCGACCCGGACATGCGTCTTCATTAGGAATCTCCAGAATCACTTTTGGGCAGGGCGATCTCGCGCGCGGCCTCGGCGAGGAAGCCTGAGACATAGGCGGCGAAGGATCGCCACACCTCGATATGGAACACGTGCTCGCTCGTGCGCCACAGGACGATTTCGGCTTTTGCGAGCACCGTCCGCGTGCACATTCCAACGGGAAAGGCGGCGACGTCGAGGTCGAGCGGACAGCCCGTGCTCAGCAGTGTCGTTGCTTGCGGCCCGCTCACCTCGAGCGCGGTCTGACGGTGGCTGACGTCGACGAGCGAGTGCGGCAAATCGCGGAGCGCTGTCGCCAGGGCCGCTGCGATGTCAGTTCCTACGGCACCGAGCAGGAGTTGCTCGTCAGGACCTAGCCAGAGCGCCGCGAGCGGGGCTATGGATGAAGCCTCCCGAGCCACGGCCGGATCGACATTGCCGGCGGGTCCGCGAGTGGCCGCCCGGCATGCGGTGGCCGAGATTGCCACGCCAAGTGCGTTTCCCGCGGTCGCCATAACTTCGGGTCCGCCGCGTAGAACGAAACGCTCTACCGGCGCAAGCTGGCGGACGAGCGCGCAAGCCGTGATATGCGCGGGCTGTCGCAAAGCCACTGGGCGCCGTGTGACGCTCGAACCGGTGGCCGAGGATTCGGCGATGCGTCGTGCCGACGCGGGTGGCAGATGGGTGTAGCTATCCATTCAGCCGCGCTCCTTCAGAGTCGTAGAACACGGGCGATGTAACTTTCACCGCCACATCCGCGCCGGTCATTGTTGGCACGTACAGGGTCTCCCCCAGGCGTGCTCTGCCACCGGAAACGAGGCCAAGCGCGATGGAGCGATCCATCACGGCGCTATGGTAGGAAGACGTGACGTGGCCCAAGGGCCGCACGGGTGCCCGTTGGCCGGGCTCCTGCATGATTTGCGAGCCCTCATCCAGCACAACGTGAGGATCGTTGGTCCGTAAGCCAACCAGTTGCTTGCGATCCGGCGCGCTCATGGCCGGACGTTGCAGCGAGCGCTTGCCTACGAAGTCGGGTTTGCTCTTGCCGATTGCCCAACCGAGGCCAACATCGTCCGGCGTCACGGTGCCATCGGTTTCCTGTCCGACGATGATGTAGCCCTTCTCGGCCCGAAGCACGTGCATTGCCTCCGTGCCGTAGGGAGTGATGTCGTATCGTTGCCCGGCGGCGTGGATTGCTTCCCACACCGAGAGCCCGAAGTCCGCTGGCACGTTGACCTCGAACCCCAGCTCTCCGGTGAAGCTCACTCTGAACAGCAACATAGGGACGCCGCAGATATGGCCACGAGCCACGCCCATGTGCGGTAGTGATTGGGCGGAGATGTCGATGCCTTCGACCAATCCTTCCAGTACGCGGCGCGAGTTGGGCCCCTGCACGGCGATCACCGCCCATTGTTCGGTGGTCGAGGTCAGCCAGACGCTCAGATCGGGCCACTCGGTCTGGAGGTAATCCTCCATCAATCCCAGTACACGCGCGGCTCCGCCAGTCGTGGTGGTCACGTGGAAACGGTCGTCGGCGGTCCGAGCGACCACGCCGTCGTCGAACACAAAGCCATCGTCGCGCAGGAGCACGCCATAACGGCAGCGGCCGACAGCAAGACTACTCCATGCATTGACATACATGCGGTTCATGAACGTCACGGCATCCTTGCCCACGACTTCTATCTTGCCGAGGGTGGAGGCGTCGAACAGGCCGCAGCTCTTTCTGGCGGCGAGACATTCGCGAGCGACGGCCGCGTGCATGGTTTCGCCTCTACGGGGGAAGTAGCGAGCGCGTTTCCAGAGGCCAACATCCTCGAATACAGCCCCATTGCGCACGGCCCAGTCATGTGTGGGCGTTCGGCGGATGGGGTCGAACAACGGGCCGCGCGAGAAGCCGGCGAAGCTGGCGAAGGTCACGGGCGTGTAGGGCGGCCGGAAAGTGGTGAGGCCAACTTGTGGAATGGATTTGTCGAGCTCGCGGGAGACGAACCCGAGCGCGTTGAGGTTGGATGTCTTGCCCTGGTCGGTCGCCATTCCCGTCGTGGTATAGCGTTTGAGGTGTTCCACCGAGCTGAAGCCCTCGCGCGTCGCCAGCGCGAGGTCCTTCGTGGTGACATCGTTCTGCCAGTCGACAAAGGCCATCGTGCCGGTTGCGCCACCAGGTTGGGGCAGGGCGCCCGTGAAGGCCCCGATCGGCGGATCGGCGCCCAATGACGATGCGCCGTGGGCAGGGCCCGCCGCGTTGGATGCGCCAGCCGTGTTGGACCCGGCCCCTGCGGCCGACCGGCCTCCCGCAGCGGAAGCGCCACCCTGGGGCGACGGCGTGAACTTTGGGCGCTGGGCATCCGCGGCTGCGGCGGCTCCGGCTGCTGCCCCATCGGCGAGTACGGCTTGGAGCGCGAACACTCCGCGGCAAGCACCAGCCGCCCGCACGCGCTCGGCTGGCGTACCCGGGACGAACGACTGCGTCTTCTCGTCCCAAGCAAGCTTACCGCGTGATTGCGAGAACAAGTGCACTGTCGGCGTATACCCGCCGGACATCAATACCAGGTCGCACGGCACGGATTGCGTCGCCCCATCGGCAACTTCGCCGCGGCCGTTCGTTCGAGCGAGCTCCACCGCGTTGACCCGCAGCCAGCCGCTTGTACCCACGACGGTGGTTCGCGTTTGAACCGGCAAACCGACGTGACGCGCAATCTCCACCAGAGGGCCATCCGCGCGTGTACGTACGTCCGCTATCAGCGCAACGTAGACCCCCGCATTGTGGAGATCGACAGCCGCGCGGTACGCCTCATCGCAAGCGGTTACCACCACAGCCCGAGAGCCTGGCACCGCGCCGTAGCGGTTGACATACGTACGCGCCGAGCCGGCCAACATGATGCCGGGCCGGTCGTTCCCCGGGAAAACGAGGGGACGCTCGATAGCGCCCGTGGCGAGCAGAACCTCTTTGGCGCGAACCTGCCATTGTCTCTCTCGCGGAGATTCAGAATCAGGTTGTGCCTGATGATCGGTCAGCCGTTGGTTGAGTCCCACCAGGTTGTGCGGGAAGTAACCGAACGCTGTTGTACGCGGAAGAATCGTTACCCGAGAATTGCGTCTGAGCGTCTCGACAGCTCGACCAAGCCAGATATCAGCCGATACTCCATCGATCATTACGCCGTGTTCGCCCGCCGGCTCGGCCAGCAGCGATCCGCCGAGCTCCGCCTGCTCATCGCAGATGATGACCCGGGCACCCGCGGAGGCAGCAGCGAGGGCAGCCGCGAGGCCCGTCGGGCCGGCGCCCACCACCAACACATCGCAGTGAGCGAAACGGTTGGTATAACGATCCGGGTCCGCCTGTGTGGGTGACTTGCCCAACCCGGCCGCGGCCCTGATGCGCGGCTCGTAGAGCGAGCGCCACGCGCCCCGTGGCCACATGAAGGTCTTGTAGTAGAAGCCGGCCGGAATGAACGGGGAGATCAGATTGTTGATGCCGCCGAAATCCAGCGCCAGGCTGGGCCAGCGGTTTTGACTGTGGGCTTCTAGCCCCTCGTAGAGTTCCACCTGCGTGGCGCGCAGGTTGGGCGTGTAGCGCGCGTCGTCGCGCCGAACCGTCACGAGCGCGTTTGGTTCCTCGGACCCTGCGGCCAGGATGCCGCGAGGCCGGTGATATTTGAAGGACCGCCCGACGAGGTGCACGCCGTTGCGCAGCAGGGCGGACGCCAGCGTGTCGCCGTGGAAGCCGCTGAGTGCACGGCCGTCGAATGTGAATGCAATCGGCCGCGCCCGATCGACGCGGCCGAGTGCCTCCTGGCGAGAGACCGCGCTTGTCACGGAGCTCTCCCATGAACGTGCGGTGTTGACTCCGCCGCGGGGCCCGCGCTGGCCTGCGAGTTCGAGGCACCGTGCGCGTCGACCGCTACGCTCGCAGGCATCGTGCCGTTAGGCATCCGCTCGCCCGCTTTGTACGTCGCAAGGAAATGATCCGTGACCGTATCACGCAATGCGTTGAAAAATCGTCCGCAGCCGTGCGTATGTCGCCAGCGCTCGGCATGGACACCCCTGATGTTGTCCCGCATGTAGAGAAATTCGGTCCACTGCTCGATCGGGAGCTCGCTGGGGTTCTTGGCCCTCGCGATGTGGGCCTGGCCGCCGTGGCTGAACTCCAGCTCCGGGCGCTCACCGCAGTAGGGACAATCGATCAACAGCATTTCCGTTTTTCCATCCGACTCAATGCGCCACGGCGGCCGCGGCAGCCTCGTCGATCAAGTGACCGTCACGGAAGCGCTCGATGGTGAAGGACGCATTGACAGGATGCGGCTCGTCGCGGGCGATCGTGTGGGCGAACACGTGTCCCGAACCGGGTGTGGCCTTGAATCCGCCGGTCCCCCAGCCGCAATTCACGTACAGGCCGGGCACCGGCGTCTTCGCGATGATCGGCGATCGATCCGGTGTCACGTCCACGATGCCGCCCCACGTGCGCAACATCCGCAAGCGCCGGAACATGGGAAAAAGCTCGCAAATCGCTTCCAGGGCGTGGCTGTCGATGTGAAGTCCGCCCCTTTGGGTATACGAGGTGTAGGCGTCCGTGCCGGCGCCAATGACCAGCTCACCCTTGTCAGATTGGCTGATGTACGCGTGGATGGTGTTGGACATGACCACGCAAGGGAAGATCGGCTTGACCGGCTCGGAGACCAGCGCCTGCAGAGGAAAGCTCTCGAGCGGCAGCTTCAGTCCGACCATCTTCATGATGACGCTCGTGTGGCCGGCCGCCGAGACTCCAATTTTCGGGGTACGGACCAGGCCCCGGGTCGTTTCGACCGCGCAGACCGCGCCTGTTGAGTCCCGTCGTATCCCGGTGACCTCGCAGTTCTCCACGATGTCGACCCCGAGGGAGTCGGCCGCGCGCGCGTATCCCCAGGCGACCGCATCGTGACGGGCGGTCCCACCACGCCTTTGTAGCGCCGCGCCGAGAACCGGGTAGCGGATGTCGTTTATATTCAGAACCGGGCAGAACGCCCTGGCTTGCTCAGGTGTCAGCCATTCGTTGTCGACCCCGGCGGCGCGGTTCGCATGTATGTGTCGTTTCGACGTGTGGACGTCGTGAACGGTATGCGCGAGCATCATGACACCGCGCTGTGAAAACATAACGTTGTAGTTGAGCTCTTGCGACAGCGTCTCCCACAACTTCAGAGCGTGGTCGTACAGCGCCGCGCTCTCGGCAAACAGGTAGTTGGATCGTATGATGGTCGTGTTGCGGCCGGTGTTCCCGCCGCCGATCCAGCCTTTTTCCAGCACCGCGATGTTTTTGAGGCCGTGCTCCTTGGCCAGGTAGTACGCCGCGCCGAGCCCGTGACCGCCGCCTCCGACAATCACCGCATCATACGCCGCCTTGGGTTCCGCCTTGCGCCACTGTTGCTTCCAGCCTCGTTGGCCGGACAGGCCGCCTCGCAGGAGCGAGAGACCGGAGAAGGGTTGCATGCGGCGAAGGGTCCTGGTCGGTTCGACGGCGCCGTTATGATGCCGGCCAGCCAAGCGCCGCGACGAGCATCCGCACGCCGATTCGGTTGAACGAACGCGACATCAGGAAGCGACATGGGGCGGACTTGCCGCCGTGCCTTTCATTGCGGTGCGGGGATTGATGTGTCGCACGAACTCCGCCACATATTCATTGGCAGGCCGATGCACGATGTCCTGGGCCGTGCCCGTCTGGACGATCCGTCCACCCTCGAGAATGGTGATGTGATCCCCGAGCTTCAGAGCCTCGTCCAGGTCGTGACTCACGAAGAGGATGGTTTTCTTAACGCGCTCCTGCAGCGCCAGCAGCTCGTCCTGCAGCTTGCGACGGATGAGTGGGTCCAGAGCCGAGAACGGCTCGTCCATGAGCAGAATGTCTGCATCTGTTGCGAACGCGCGTGCAAGGCCCACGCGCTGTTGCATACCTCCGGAGAGCTCGCTGCAGTAACGATCGCCCCACTGCGTGAGGCCTACGAGCTCGAGCTGACGGTCCACGATCTGGCGGCGCTTGTCCGCCGGCTCACCGCGCAACTCGAGTCCGAAGCCCACGTTATCCCGCACTGTTCTCCATGGCAGCAGGCCGAACTGCTGGAACACCATGGCAATGCGCAGGCGGCGGATGCGACGCAGGGTAGCGGGGTCGCATTTGGCGATATCGACAATGTCGGTTCCATCGCTGACCAGCACCTGACCACGCGTGACTGCATTCAAGCCGTTGGCCGCGCGCAGGAGTGTGGACTTTCCGGATCCCGACAAGCCCATCAGGACCGAAATCTCACCCCGCTCGACGGTGAGGCAGGCATCGGCAACGCCGATGACGACACCCGTCTTCTCGGCAATCTCGCTGCGCGTTCCGCCCGCGTCCAGCGCGGCGAGAGCCTGTTGAACGGCGCCGTTGAGTCGCCTGCCGCCCTTGGCCCCAAAGACGATGTCGACATTGCGGAACTCGAGCGCGGTGCTCATGTGCCACTCTCCTTCTCAGCGGGGCGAGTGATCCGGTCGAGTATGATCGCGAGCAGCACGATGACGAAGCCCGCCTCGAAACCCATTCCCACCTGTACCGTATTGAGAGCCCGAACCACGGGGACCCCCAGCCCACCGGCACCCACCAGAGCGGCGATCACGACCATCGACAAGCTCAGCATGATGCATTGGGTGATTCCGGCGAGAATGGTGGGGGCGGCGCTGGGCAGCTCCACCTTCCACAACATCTGCAAGCCGGTGGCGCCGAAGGCTTCACCCGCTTCGACCAGTGCCTTCGGCACCGAGCAGATGCCGAGCTGGGTGAGGCGAATGGGCGCGGGGAGCGCGAAAATGACCGTGGAAATGAGTCCCGGCACCACGCCGAGCCCAAACAACACCAGGGTCGGAATGAGGTAGACGAATGTCGGCAGGGTCTGCATCAGATCGAGCACCGGGCGCAGCGCCGCAAATAGGCTCGGTCGATGGGCGGCCGCGATTCCCAGCGGCACGCCGATGAGTGTGGAGACCAGGGCGGCGGCGATCACCAGGGAGAGCGTCTCGAGCGTCGGAATCCAGTAGCCCTGGTTCATGATGAACAACAGAGCCGCGGTCACGAACGCGACCAGCGCGAAGGAACGCCGCAGGAGCCAGGTGAGCGCGGCGATTGCGAGGATGAGCACCGGGGCGGGGGTTGCGACCAACAGGAAAGTCAACCCGTTCACCGTGCCGCGGATGAGAGCCGAGACGCCGTCAAAAAACACGCGTCCGTGTGTTTTGACATACTCGATGAGCTGCGCGACGGTGTCTCCGACCGGGATCTTGTGATCACTGATCCACTGCTCGAAGCCCAATCGGCCGTGGCTCTTGCCGATTCGCACGGCCTCCAGGGCAGGGCGGCCGTCGAGCGTGTAGACCCCCGCGAGCCAACTCGCGACAGCGCGAGGATTGGCTTGCATCCAGGCTTGGGCCGCCGCCTCGGGCGGCAGATGTTGATCGAGAATTCCCCCCATGACCTGACTCTCGCCCCGCAAGGTGAATTTCAGGTTGCGCAGCAGCCGCCCGATATTGGGGCATTGGTTGGAAAAGCCGCTGCGGGTGACCGTATAGACGGTAGCGCCACCGAAATTCGGGCCGAACACGGCGTCGCCGCCCGATAAGTAGCGCAGGTCGAAGCGCATGTTCATGGGATGTGGATCCCAGGCGAGAAACACGATGGGCGTTTTCGTCCGCACGGCGCGCTCGACCTCGGCCAGCATGCCCTGCTCACTGGACTCGACGAGTTTGAAATCACCCAGCCCAAACAGATTCTGCTTGAGCATTCCCAGCACGAGCCGGTTGCCGTCGTTGCCGGCTTCGATGCCGTAGATCGAATTCTTGAGCTGGGGGCCGAAGCGATGGATATCGGCGAAGTCGTGCAGTCCCATCGCATAGGTATAGGCGGGTACGGCCAGGGTGTACTTGGCGCCGTTGAGATTCGCGCCAATGACCTCCAGAGCGCCCTCCGCCACGTAGGACTTGATGTCGGCTTCCTGCGCGGGCATCCAATTGCCCAGGAAGACGTCGATGTCCTTGTTTTTCATGGACGCGTACGTCACTGGCACGGAGAGCACGGTGATCTGAGGCTGATAACCCAGCTCCCGCAGCAGCGCGCTGAGGGTCCCCGTCGTGGCCGTAACGTCGGTCCAACCCACGTCGGACATTCTGACAGTACGGCAGGAGGGCGGGTCGGTGCTGTTGGTTGGGGCTGCCGCCCAGGCGCGGCCGGTGGTCACGAGCGCCAGACCCGCCACCAGGGCCAGGGCGCCCACCGACCGCCACCGGCCAGTCCGGTCACCCCCCATTCGCAACCCCATCGACCCCGCAGGCGCCATACGCGCTCCAGTGTAGTTGAATGTCGGACTTGACCCACCCGGGCCGCGACCTCATCATCTCGGGCGTGTCTTGAATAGCCGTTTAATAGAGCGTCTGTCAAGCGCGCGCGAGCTGGGGCAAATACCTGAAGGGACAAGAAGTATCGGCTCACCGCCGCTGCACCAGGCGAGCCCGGAGAAGGCCGCGCGCGCCGCATTTCGGAGCATCACATTGAACAGACAATCAACCCCACGCGCGGCCCGGGGGCGAGCCGCCGCCGCGGCGCCGCGGGACGAGGTGGAAGAGGCTCGCAGGGCCCAGCTCATCGAGGTCACGATTGACAGCCTCGCCGAGGTAGGTTTCGTGGGCAGCACTCTGGCACAGATCGCGAGTCGCGCGGGAGTCTCGCCAGGGTTGGTGGCTCATTACTTCGGCGACAAGGACGGTTTGCTGGAAGCGACCTTCCGGAAGCTCTCCCGCTGCGTCTGGGAGCGCAAGCTGGCGCGTTCGAGTATCGCGTATACGCCGCGTGGACGGATCCAAGCTGTCATCGATGCAAACCTGGATTCCGAGGCGTTCGACAAGCGCACTGGAATTGCCTGGCTCGCGTTCTGGGGGCAGGTGTTGCACGCCCACGGGTTGAAGCGCGTGCAGACGGCCTATCAACGTCGCATGTTGTCCAACTTGGCGCACGCGCTGAGGCAAGTCGTGCCTGCCACGGAGGCGCGCAGCGTCGCCGCGATGATCGCGGCCATGATCGATGGTGTTTGGTTACGCGCGGCGTTGTCTGATTGGCAGGAGGCCGACAGCGAGAGCGCCCGCGCGTTGCTGACCGCTTTCGTCAGCGATCGACTGAAACAAAGTGGGGCCGCTCCCGACGGCTCGACAACCGCGCCAGATATTGCGGCGCGGGTCTCTGGGTCCCGAGCTTCGGACGAACTGCCGCGCAAGCTGGACACGTTCGCAACCATCAACCCAGCCACCGGTCAGGTGTTGGCGCATCTGGAGATCGCAGGCCCCGCGGCGATCGATGCGGCGGTTGCCAAAGCGCAGGCGGCGCAGAAGAAATGGGCCGCGCTGACCGGCACGGAGCGTGGGCGCATCTTGCGCCGTGCGGCGGATCTTCTGCGCGCACGCAACAAAGAGCTATCGGAGCTCGAGACCCGCGATACTGGCAAGCCGATCCAGGAGACCAGTGTCGTCGACGTCCTCTCAGGTGCCGATTGCTTCGAGTACTACGCAGGGGTGGCGCCGACGCTCTCCGGCGAGTATCTCGATCTCGGCGCGCAGGCGTTCGGTTATACCCGGCGCGAGCCGCTCGGAGTCGTCGCCGGTATCGGCGCCTGGAACTATCCTCTACAGATCGCCTGTTGGAAGACCGCGCCCGCGTTGGCTTGCGGTAACGCCATGATCTTCAAGCCCGCGGACTTGACTCCGCTGACGGCCATGCGCCTGCGCGAGGTATTGGCGGAAGCCGGGCTGCCGGAGGGTGTATTTCAGGTTGTGCAAGGGCTTGCCGAGACCGGCCGATTGCTGACACAGCATCCGGGGATCAACAAGGTCTCGCTCACCGGGTCGGTGCCCACCGGCAAGGCCGTCATGGCGGCCGCCGCGCCCACTCTCAAGCATGTTACGCTGGAGCTCGGTGGCAAGTCACCGCTCATCGTGTTCGAGGATGCGCACCTGGAGAACGCGGTCTCGGGCGCCCTGTTGGGTAACTTCTACTCCGCTGGCGAGGTCTGCTCGAACGGCACCAGGGTCTTCGTCCATCGCAATATCAAACAAGCCTTTCTCGAGCGGGTCGTGGCGCGCTCCAGCGCCATGCGGATCGGCAATCCGTTGGATCCAAAAACACAAGTGGGGTCGCTGATTTCCCAGGCACACATGGAAAAAGTGCTGGGGTTTATCGCCCGCGGTCGCGCCGAGGGCGCTCGACTCCTGAACGGCGGCAACCGAGTGACGACAGCAGACCTGGCAAACGGCTTCTTTGTAGCCCCAACTGTGTTCGCCGAGTGTCACGATGGCATGGCGATCGCCCGCGAGGAGATCTTCGGCCCGGTCATGGCGGTGCTCGATTTCGAGGACGAGGAGGAGGTGATCGCCCGGGCGAACGCCACGGATTTCGGGCTCGCCGCCGGCGTATTCACCAGGGATCTCACGCGCGCGCATCGCGTGATTGCCCGGCTCGAAGCCGGGACGTGCTGGATCAATCACTACAACGTCACACCGATCGAGCTGCCTTTCGGGGGCGTGAAACTCTCGGGACTCGGGCGCGAGAACGGTCGCGCCGCCATCGAGCACTACACACAACTCAAGAGCGTGTACGTCGCCA
>CAYNTW010000142.1:0-12842 GCA_964400085.1 uncultured Steroidobacteraceae bacterium
ATCGGGGTGGCTCATTGTCCACGGAGATCCAGGAAGTTCTGACGCTTGCCCCCGCAAGTCGGCTCGAATATGTTGGGCGTGAGCCAGTCGTTTTTATCGGTGCGGGTGCTGCTGAAGCTCGAAGTTGGCCGCATGTACCACCGCGATGGACCGCTTTCATGCACCACCAGATGCCGGGCACGACCGTGGACCGCAAAAACCTGAAGCTCCGAAACTGCTCGTGGTACGCGCGGCTGAAAGTGCCTCAGTCGTTGCGGGCGATCGTGGGCAAGTCGGAGCTCGTGCGTGCGTTGCACACCCGCGATCTACGGGAGGCCAATCGACTCAAACATGCTGTTCTCGCTGACATGCACGATGAGCTGATGCGAGCCGAAGCGCAGGCGATCGTGCCGGCTCGCTCCGCCAAGACATTGTTGGTGACTGCCCGCGTCATGGCAGAGGCGGTAACGGCGGGAAAAGCTACGGAGTCTGAGGCACAGTTGGCATTGCAAATTCACCTTCGGGAGCGAGTGGGTGAGTTGAATTCCGAAGCGCAAGGACTCGAAGGCTCGCCCGCCCAAATCGTTGAAAGGGCGTTACTGCTCGCACGTCGCACGGCTCGTCGCGGGCGGGCGTACAGATTTTCAACAACGATTCGGACGTATCTGGCGGAGCGGGGGCCACACGTTACTAAGCAAACATTGGAACAGAAGGAGCGCCAGCTCGGCGAGCTTGCCGACTGGGTGGGTAGTAGTAGCGAGGTTGCGGCGCTAACCAAGCAGCAAGCTGGTCGCTACGCTAGCGAAGTACTGCTGAAGAAGGGACACAGTCTCAAGACGGTGAAGGACACGTTGTCGCATCTGCGGGCGTTTTGGGCCTGGCTCGAAGCACGGGGCATCGTGGAGGGCAATGTGTGGGCGGGGATTTCTCATACTTTGCGTCATCCCACGCGCGGAAGGCTTGCAAAACGTCGGCCGTGGACCAATCAAGAGGTTCTGCAGCTCATCCGCCAAATACCCACCGCAGATCCGTTGTGGAGCTTGTCCGCAATTGGAGCCTATACGGGAATGCGGAGAGAGGAGATTACCCAACTGACCATTCACGACGTCACGGAAGACGGCGCGTTGATCGTCAGGGAGGGGAAGACGGCCGCAGCGGTGCGTCGAATCCCGATTCACCCTGTGTTACGCTCGTTGATTGATCGTCTGGTCGCGACATCAACAGATGGTTATCTGATACCGGGTTTGCTCTCAGGTGGCGCGGACGAAAGGCGTGGCCATTATCTCGGCAAACGATTCACAAACATGCGCCGCAAGGTGGGACTGAATAGTCCTGAGACTGTGTTTCACTCATTCAGAAAAGCCTTGGCGCAACGGTGCGAGGAGCAGGAGATTCCAGAGTCGACGACCGAGTTGATAGGAGGATGGAGCCGCGGCAGACGTATGAGCTACGGTTTGTATTCTCCTGGTCCGAGCTTCGACAAGCTCCGGGAGGCCATAACGAAAGTCAGTTATGGTGAGGTTGACGATCTGGTGCGCACAATGGGTGCGGACGTGACGATTACGAAGGTGTCAAAGCGCCGAGAGCTGAGACGGACAGGTTCGATGGCGAATGCCTACGGACGGCAGCATTGAATTCAACCGCATTAAGCTGCGGTGATGAAGAGCTCGCGCCCTATGCGGGTCGCATGCATGTGAACGACGCGGTGGAAGAGGGTGCGGAAAGCACCGCGAGAACTAAAATTGGTGGAAAATGGCCCCTCGAACTGTACCACTCGCCTGTACCACCACAGGCCTTTAGACTAACGTAAGTGATTGAAAGAATTGAAAAAACATCATCTGGTGCCCGGGAGAGGACTCGAACCTCCACGGTGTTACCCGCTAGTACCTGAAACTAGTGCGTCTACCAATTCCGCCACCCGGGCAGGTGAGGAAGGCCGCGCAATGTACGCACGGGGTCGGGAGCTGTCAATTGAGTGCGCGTAGGACCAAATTCGGGCGCACCGACCGAAAGGCCGGTGCGCATAAACAAGGTGGTGCGCATAAGCACAAAAAAGTGCGCTCCCCCGGAGGCGCGGTGAAGGGCGGCCCGTCGCTGCGGTCGCGATCAGGGGCCGGCCCGCACGTGGGTGCGGGTCGCGAGCGAGGAGGTGACGGAGCGAGTCGGCGTGCGGCAGCCCGCGCTGATGAGCCGGGCCTCAGTCGAGGTAAAGGCAGTTTCCAAGCCCACGGCGGTGCCGGAGCAAGGCCGGGCGGCACTGTCGAAGGTACCGTAAGCGCAAACCGCGCGGGTTATGGATTCCTCCGTGTCGAAGGCCTGAGAGATAGCGTCTTTATCCCTCCGCCAGAAATGCGCGGAGTCATGCATGGCGACCGCCTGCGCGTGAGGCTCTCGCGTGATGCCAGCGACCGGTGGTCGGGCGCAGTTGAAAAAGTGGTCGAGCGCGCTGTAAGCGCGTTTTTGGGCACAGTCGAGGTGCATGGGCGCGGTGGATGGGTGACCGCGGCGGACCGCCGACTACAACTTCACTGCGCGCTTGCACACAGCGATGTAAGCGGCAGCGGTGTGCGCAGCGGCGACTGGGTCATCGCGCAGATTACGAAGCACGCCACAGACGGCGCGCCGGCGCAGGCGCGCATTGTGAAGCGTCTCGATCCGGATCGTCCGGTCGAACTGGCTACGGAGACGGCGATCGCGCGCTTTGATTTGCCGCACGAGTTCTCGGCGGAAGCACTGCGCGAGGCGCATGCGTGGGGCGAGGTGGTCGATCCGCTTGAGGCGAACTCCCGTATCGACCTGCGCGAGCTGCCGTTGGTTACGATCGACGGTGAGGATGCGAAGGACTTTGACGATGCCGTTTACGCGGAACCTCATCCGAGTGGCTTTCGGTTGATCGTAGCGATCGCAGACGTCAGTCACTACGTGAGACCAGGAACCGCGGTTGATCGAGAGGCGAAAGAGCGAGGCACGTCAGTCTATTTTCCGACACGTGTGATCCCGATGCTGCCGTTCGCGCTGTCGGACAAACTGTGCTCTTTGGCGCCGCACGTCGATCGACTCTGCTTTGCCGCGGATATGGTCATAAGCAAGCAGGGAGCCCTCAAGTCCGCGAAGTTTTACCCTGCCGTAATGCGCTCAGCCGCGCGGCTAACGTACATGCTCGCATACGACGCCTTGTTTAAAGGTACTCCTGCTGCCCGAGGGCAGCTTGGACCACTGGTCGAGAAACTCCACGTGTTAGTCGACGTATACCGAGCTCTTCACAAAGCTCGGGCACGGCGCGGAGCACTGGACTTCGATGCGGCGGAGGCCGAGTTCGTCATCGATTCCGCTGAGCGGGTCCGCTCAATCGACCTACGGGTCCGCAATGACGCGCACAGGCTCATTGAAGAGTGCATGATCATGGCGAACGTAGCCGTCGCGCGCGAGCTCGAGACCACGCGCACGCCGACGTTATATCGCGTACACGGCAAGCCGGAAGAGGAGAAACTCGACAAGCTACTCTCCACGTTGACCGCTCTCGGCATCGAAGCGCAGATACCCGAGAACGTATCGACGCGTGATCTACAAGCGATCACGAAACGTCTCGGACACTCTGCCGAACGGCCCTTTGTGGAGTCGCTGGTGGTGCGCTCCATGCCGCAGGCAATCTATCAACCCACAAACATCGGTCACTTCGGGCTGGCCCTGACTCAGTACGCGCACTTCACGTCCCCGATCCGACGCTACCCTGATCTTGTCGTCCACCGGACATTGAAAGCGCTGCTCGAGGCGCCGGGCGGAAGCGGCGTCAAGTACGAGACGGACGCGCTGAGCGCTCTGGGCGAAAGCACGTCGAAACTCGAAAAGCGTGCGGACGAAGCTGACCGTTACGTGAACACGTTCCTGAAGTGCACGTATCTACGCGAGCGCATCGGCCAAACATTCCATGGCCTCATCACCACCGTCGTGGAATTCGGATGCTTCGTCCAAATCCTGGATGTCTCGGTAGACGGCCTTTTGCACGTCGATTCGTTACGAGATGATCAGTATGAGATGGAAGATGACGGCCTGGCGTGGACGGGGCGGCGAAGCGGCCGACGTTTGCGCGCGGGTCAGCAGATCAGGGTCATTGTTACAGCCGTGAACCCGATCGAAGGCCTCATCGACCTCGACCTGGCTGAAGATGTTTGAGACCCCGACCCGACGAGCTCAAACGTGAAAGGAACCGAGACGATCTATGGCGTGCACGCCGTGCGCTTCATGTTGGAGCGACACGCTGACCGCGTAAACACTGTGCGCTTGGCAGAGCGGCGTGATGATCCGCGCGTTCGAGAGATCGAGGATTTAGCACGGAAGCACAATCGTCCCGTTCAGCGGGTTGACACGCACGCCCTCAAGCAACAGTTGGGTGATGTATCGCACCAAGGGGTAGTGGCCGATATCACGCCTTTGCCGCCGTGGAGCGAGGACGAGTTGGTAGAGGCCCTCCAGACCGCGACGAACCCCTTGATCCTCGTGCTGGATGGTGTCCAGGACCCGCACAACCTGGGCGCCTGCCTACGCACGGCGGATGCATGCGGTGCGTTGGCGGTCATCGTGCCAAAAGATCGCGCGGCGCAGGTGACACCCACTGTGAGAAAGGTGGCGGCTGGCGCGGCAGAAACGACCCCCGTAGTTCCGGTGACCAATCTCGTGCGAACCCTGAAGCTGCTCCAGGAGGCTGGCTTGTGGGTGGTCGGCGCCGACGCCGAGGGGCAAAGGCTGGCGCACGAGGTCGACTTCACCGGCGGGATCGTGCTCGCGCTTGGCGCCGAGGGGACGGGCCTGCGCCACCTTACGCGCCAGACCTGCGACTGGATCGTCCGGCTGCCCCAGCTCGGGTCGGTGGAAAGCCTGAATGTATCCGTCGCCGCCGGGATGCTCTTATACGAGGCGGTCCGGCAGCGCAGTCTGAAGGGCGCGAAATAGCGGGCCGTGACGAAAAATTGCAGTCCGCTGCCTATTTCAGTATCCTGCGCGCCCCTTTTTCAGGGGCCGTGACCGTGGCGGTTCAAGAACCCCCAGGCACGGTGCTCCTTGCCGCACCCCGCAGCGCCTCGCGAAGGGCGGCTTCAATCCGTAAGGAGGTACCATGAGGCATTACGAGATCGTATTCCTGGTCCATCCCGATCAGAGCGAGCAAGTGCCCGCCATGATCGAGCGCTATAAAGGCATGATCGCCGCCGGTGAGGGCCGCGTGCATCGCCTCGAGGACTGGGGCCGTCGCCAGCTCACCTATCCCATTGCCAAGGTCCACAAGGCGCACTACGTTCTGATGAACATCGAGTGCGATCAGAAGGTTCTGGATGAGCTCACCGGAGCCTTCCGTTTCAGCGATGCGGTGCTGCGTCACCTGGTCGTCAACATGGATGCCGCGGTGACCGAGCCCTCGCCAATGGCCAAAGCGGCCGATGAGGAGGGTGATGGTCGGCGCCGTGAGCGCTCGCGTGATGACGGCGATGAGGACGGCGATGGTGTCCCTCGGCGCCGCCCGCGTGAAGAGGTTTCTGCTATCTCCGACGACGAGGAGAGTCCGGCCGGAGAGGGCGCCTGAGGGCGCGGAGGTAGATCAAAATGGCATTCAACAAATCAGATGGTGGCGGTCGCGGCTTTGATGGCGGCGGTGGTCGCGGTGGTGGTGGCGATGACCGACGCGGTGGCGGCGGTGGTGGCCCGGGCGGCAGTGGCGGTGGTAGCCGCTTCTCGCGCCGTAAGAAGTTCTGCCGCTTCACTGCCGAGGGCGTGAAGTACATCGATTACAAGGATCTCGCCACGTTGAAGGGATACATCACCGAGACGGGCAAGATCGTTCCGAGCCGCATCACGGGCACGAAGTCGTTCTATCAGCGCCAGCTCGCCGTAGCGATCAAGCGCGCGCGCTTCCTGGCCCTGCTGCCGTACACCGACCAGCATTGAGGCCATAGCGATGGACGTTATTCTGCTTCAGAAGGTTGCCAACCTCGGCAACATTGGCGACCGCGTCAAGGTTCGCTCCGGCTATGGTCGCAATTTCCTCCTGCCCCAGGGCAAGGCGACTGTCGCAACACCTGAGAACGTTGCGCGATTCGAGGCTCGTCGTGAGGAGTTGGAACGCCTCGCTCGCGAGCACCTGTCTTCGGCGCAAGAGCGTCAGGCTGCGTTGAAGGACTTCAAGCTCAACATCACCGCGAAGGCCGGTACCGAAGGCAAGCTCTTCGGCTCCATCGGCACGGCTGACATTGCCGAGGCACTCGGCAAGGCGGGCTTCAAAGTCGAGCGCAGCGAAGTGCGTATGCCAAATGGACCGCTGCGTATGGTCGGCGAGCACACTGTCGGATTGCACTTGCACGCCGACGTTGACGTTCCGGTGGCGGTAACAATCGTCGCGGAAGAGTAAGTAACAGGTGGCCGGCCCCGCTAAAGCGCGTCGCGACAATGTCGCGGCCGTGGATGCACCGGTACCCCCGCACTCTGTTGAAGCGGAGCAGGCTGTCATCGGCGGCCTGCTCCTTGATGCATCCGCCTGGGACAACGTGGCGGATATCGTCAAGCCTGAAGACTTCTACCGCCCTGATCACGTAGCCATTTTCGAGGCGATCTCGGCCCTGGCGGGTAACGGTAAGCCTTGTGATGTCGTCACGGTTTCCGAGCAACTCGACCGCAGCGCGAAGCTCGAGGAAGCCGGCGGACTTGCCTACCTGAGCTCGGTCGCGCGCGACACGCCAAGCGCCGCCAACGCCCGCGCGTACGCCGAGATCGTCCGCGAGCGCTCCCTGCTCAGGCAGCTCATCCGGGCCGGCAACGAGATTGCCTCGGCCGTCTTCGCCAACGACGGCCGAACAGCGCGCGACCTGGTCGATGAGGCCGAACAAAAAGTGTTCGAGATCGCCGAGGGCGGCTCTCGTAGCAACCAGGGTGCCCTGGCGGTGCGCAGTTTGTTGCCCGGCGTCATCGATCAGATCGACGCGGCCTACTCGAATCCCGATTCGCTGCGCGGACTGCCTACCGGTTTTACTGACTTCGACAAGATGACCGGTGGACTGCGTCCCGGCGACCTGTTGATCGTGGCCGGCCGCCCGGCCATGGGAAAGACCACGTTGGCGGTCAACATGGCGGAGTACGCGGCGCTTCGCCCGGGGGACAAGCGCGCGTCCGTCGCGATCTTCAGCATGGAGATGCCCTCCGAACAGGTCATCACCCGCATGCTCTCCTCCATCGGCGGCGTCCCCCTACAGAACCTGCGTAGCGGCAAGATCTCCGACGATGACTGGGTGCGTATCACCAGCGCCACGAGTCAGTTGTCGGAAGCAAAAATCTTCGTCGACGAGACCCCGGCCCTGTCCCCCATGGAGCTCCGCGCACGCGCCCGCCGCGTCAAACGCGAGCACGGCCTCGATCTCATCGTAGTCGACTACCTGCAGCTCATGCAGGTCCCTGGCAACAAGGAAAATCGCGCCACCGAGATTTCGGAAATCTCCCGCGGCCTGAAAGTGCTCGCCAAGGAGTTGGCTGTCCCCGTCATCGCGCTCTCGCAGTTGAATCGCGGTGTCGAGCAGCGCGAGAACAAAAAGCCTGTTATGTCGGATCTGCGTGAGTGTGTCACAGGCGATTCGTTGGTGTGCCTGGCCGATGGTCGCAGGGTGCCGATCCGGGACCTGGTAGGACAGACGCCCGAGGTCGTGTCGATAAGTCAAGATGGCCGCCTGAGGCGCGCCCAATCTGATCTGGTTTGGAAAGTCGGAAAGAAGCCGGTCTATCAATTGCACCTCGCAAGCGGCCGCAAGTTCCGGGCAACAGAGAAGCACCGCTTGTACTGTCCGTATGGCTGGGAGCGGGTAGGCAATCTCCGCCCAGGGGATAGGCTCGCGATCGCCCGCAAGTTATTGGAACCTGAAAACGCCGAGACCTGGCCTGATGACCGAGTGGCGTTGCTTGCGCACATGATCGGTGATGGGAGCTATCCCAAGCATCAGCCAATGAGGTACACAACCGGTTCTGAAGCGTGCAGTGAGTTGGTGCGCCGCGCTGCCGAGAACGAATTCGGCGCGACCGTGACTCGCTATCCGGGCCGTGGTAACTGGCATCAGCTCGTGATATCGGGAAACGGTAATCGCTGGAAGCCCGCAGGAGTCAACCTCTGGCTACGCGAGCTGGGTATCTATGGTCAGCGGTCTGTTGAAAAGCGCGTTCCAGAGGCGGTATTCAAGCTTTCTAACCGTCAATTGGCTCTCTTCCTGCGCCATCTCTGGGCGACGGATGGCACGATCTCCGTCAGCCGTCGTGGGGGGCATGGGGTGCACTTCTCGACCTGCAGTCGAGGGTTGGCCGATGACGTTGCGGCTCTTTTGCAACGCCTGGGCATCATTGCCAGGATTCAGACGGTAACCGCCGGATACGAGAATCCTGTCCACATGGTATGGGTGAGTGGCGCCGATCACCAGATGCTGTTTCTGAACGCCATCGGGAGTTTTGGTCCGCGCGTAGCGCCCGCAGAGCGGCTGATGACTGCCCTGGTCGGTGTAAAGGCAAACACCAACGTTGATACGGTGCCGGAGGAGATGTTGTGGAGGGTACGTTTCCTCATGCAACAACAGGACGTATCTCGCAGACAGATGTCGGTGGCGCTGAATCAGAAGAATGTCAGTTTCAGTCACGCTCCTTCGCGTCATCTGATGGCTGAATATGCGCGCATCTTGAGCGATCGCTATCTGCAAGAGATGGCTGATAACGATATATTCTGGGACAGAATCGTAGCCATCGAGTTGGTCGGTGAAGAAGATGTGTTTGATATAACGGTACCTGACACATCATGTTGGTTGTTAGACGGAGTTGTTAGTCATAACAGTGGGGCGATCGAGCAAGATGCGGACATGATCCTGCTGATCTACCGCGAGGAAGTCTACGATCGCCAGACGACGAAAAAGGGCATCGCCGAGATCGATCTCGTCAAGCACCGCAACGGCGAGATCGGTACCTTCGTGTTGACTTTCCAGGGCCAGTTCACGCGCTTCGCGAACTACGTGCCGGACTCGTACGCCGACGGGGTAATGCGATAAGCAGCTGCAGCTGCGCCTGCGCTTGTCGAAGGGGTGGCGGACAGCCGTCCTGACGGAACCAGCACTGCCTTGGAGCGTACCTTAACTCGGAAGCGGCACACACGCCGCCCTGGCGGAGGTCGTCATGTCAGTTGCGTTGGTTAAGGGCGCGGCGACGGTCGCGGTACTGGCGACGCTTTTCCTTGCGCCTCCAGCTTATCCCCAGAACTCGAACTACGGCGGAGGCGCCGAGACATCCGGGAAGGAGTCACCGGCCGACAAGGCGCTCGCGCAGCGTGTCTACTCCAAGCTGAACGCCGACTCAAAGGATTACTACAAACATGTCACGGTGAGCTCCGCGAACGGAGTGGTGACGCTCGGCGGAACAGTTGACACCACGGAGGCCTTGAACAAGGCAAAGCAGATCGCGGCGCATGTCGATGGAGTGACCAAAGTCGTCGACCAGATCAGGTTGGAGCGCGAGCATCCGAACGCCCCTTGATAGCCCACTAAATTTTCTTTTAGCTCTGGCGCTGTCAATTCACAACGCCATGGTGTTGCCCGAACTCCACGGCCCAGGCATGATCCCCTCATGCCGGCCCCCCAAAGCGCACCCGACTGGGCCATGGACCTCTACGTCGCGTTCGAGAGCGGCGCGTCGGGTCAATTCATTCTTTATGGCAATGTCCATGATCGCCTCGCGGTCGGTGGACGCCTGGTCAATATCGAGCGCTACATTCAGGACGAGCTGCTGGCGGGCTTCGATGTTGTCTTCTGCTATGACCTGGGCAACGGACTGACCGTCGAGCGCGGCTCAGAAAGGCTAGCGCAGTGGGTCCCCGCGGCGATGCGCAGCCTCCCACAGCAGCCGCTCGAAGCGATCCGCTTTATCAGCCGCTACGGACGCTACCTTGCCAACCTGAATGCCATCGGTCGCACGGAGAACGTGCAGGTGGCCATCATCATCCGCGGCGCGGACCAACTCCTGCCTGCCGACGGCAACGGGTACGAGCACGGTAGCCTCACGAGCCTGATCAGGGAGTGGGGCTCGTCAGCCCCCTTTACCCAACTGTCGTTCGTCAGCCTGTTGATCGCCGACAATCTGAACGATCTCGAGCCGCTGATCGCATTCGCGCCCCAGTCGAGCTTGGTTCGCATCCCGCTACCCTCGCAGTCCGAGTTGCAATCCGCGGTGGCGCTCCTCCAGAAGGACTTTCCGCAGACTATCCCACGCGGCACCGATCTCACCGCCCTGGCCGCGGCGATGACGGGTGTCTCCGTCAACACCTTACAGCAGCTCACCAAAATCCGGGCCCACACCCGGCAGGAGCTCTGCCAGGCGGATTTCGCAGCACTCAAGAAAGAGATGGTCGAGCACGATGCGCCCGGCCTGGTGGAGTTCATCGAGTCCCGGCGCAGCCTGGAGGACTATCACGGTCAGGACGCCCTCAGGAAATGGCTGAGGCAAGACGTCACTCTGTGGCGCGCCAACGATCTCAAAGCCTTGCCCATGGGCTATCTCCTGTGCGGCCCGATCGGCACCGGCAAGACCTTCCTGGTCGAGTGCCTGGCCGGCGAGGCCGAGGTTCCCGTCGTCAAACTCAAGAATTTCCGCGACAAGTGGGTTGGATCCAGCGAAGGCAACCTCGAGAAAATCCTGCGCCTCATCCGGGCGCTCGGCCGTTGTATCGTGTTCGTCGACGAGGCGGATCAGACCCTCGGCCGGCGCGAGTCCAGTCCTGGCGACAGCGGACTGTCCGGGCGGCTGTATTCCATGATCGCCCAGGAAATGTCCGATACCAGCAATCGGGGCAAGGTGATCTGGGTGCTGGCGTCGTCGCGCCCGGACCTGATCGAAGTTGATTTGAAACGACCCGGCCGCATCGACCTGAAAGTCCCAATCCTACCGACAACCACCTCCGCCGAGGCGAAGGGCCTCATCGCCGCCCTGGCGCGGCGCTATGAGCTGACGATTGAGCCTGATGAGCTGGATCGCCTCGAGCCGCAACTGCCCAACCTGCTGACACCCGGCGCGGCCGAAGCATTGGTTGTCAAAGCCTACCGTGTCGCCCGCACCGAGAACGTCTCGGGTGCAGCGGCAATTACCAGAGCCTTGCACGACTACCAGAGTCCGGTGCCGGCGGACATCCTCGAGAAGCAAATGCGGCTGGCCGTGCGCGAGGCGACCGACCTGTCGTTTGTTCCCGAGGCACTGCGTTATCTGGCCGTCGACGCCAAGCCGGAAGCGGCCCGGGTAGCCGACAGCGCCTGATTCAACTCTCGTGGGAGCGCGGCAGTGCGGTGAGCACGATCTGACCCTGCGCGTCGCGGTGCGAATCGATCTGGAACTGTGTCCGCAGCGCACGCAACAACTCATCGACGTCGCCAGTGCGGAAGCGCCCGTTTATGCGAATAGCCCCCAACTTCTCATCCGCCAGCACGAATCGCGTGTCCGTATAACGATCGACTTCCGCTAGCGCGCGTTCCAGCGGCTCGTCCCTGAAGAAAATCATCCCTTGCTGCCAGGCGAGCAGCGTGTCCACATCGCTCGCCTCCAGCTTGCGGACGAACTGCATCCCAGGCTCCACCAGTGCCGTTTCGAGAGCCCCGATGGTGGTGTCCTGAACTGTCATGTTGCCCTGGAGCCGAGCATCGGCCGGTGTCTCCGGTAACGACGTCGGCATATAGAGCACCCGAACGTTTCCCTCGGTTACGGTCAGCTCTACGTCGTCCGGTGTGAGAACGCGAACATTGAAGTGGGTACCCACGGACTGGAACTCACGATTGCCTGCGCGCACGAAGAAGGGGCGGCGCCACTGGTCATGGGCCACGTGAAAAGTGGCTTCACCATACGGCAGATATAATGCGCGCATCCCCCGTAAGTAGGAGACTTTCAGGCACGTATGCGTATTCAGAGTCACGCTGGTGTTGTCCGGCAGTGCCAACTGACGCGTCTGTCCAACCGAAGTGGAGTACATCCCCAAGCCAACGGGTGACTTCAGGGGCATCTCGCAGGGATTGTCATGCGCGCGTGCCCACAGGGACCACATAGGGTCCCACGGCTGCTGCCCGGTAACGACAATGAAGACGAGGCCGATCGTCACCGCCGTAGTGACAGTGACGCGCACGATGTCCCACAAAGTAATTTCCGATTTCGTCGGCTCGGGACCAGCCGGGAACAGTTCGCCCAAGACGGCGATGATGTCGGGCCCATGCCACAGGCGAGCGGTGTCGAGTATGACGCGCCGGTGCTCGGCCTCTTTCAACCACTCGCGCAGTCCTGTGGCCTCTTCGGGCCGCAGCCCCCGGCCGAGCCGGGAGAGCCACATGGACGCTTCCTCTTGCACCCGATCGGGCGGCGAGCTGTCGACATTGTCATCCTCGAGCATGGTCGACGCGCCTCCCTGGGGTGAAGTTTGTCAGGTAACGAAGAACCCCATCTTCACCCCCGCCAACTGGATGACATCGTTGTCATTCAGTCGCATCGCCTGCGCGCCGATGGGCGAGCCGTTGACGAGTGGGAAGTCGTCGCTCTTGCCACTGTCGACGTGGACGATGAAGTAGCCTTCCGAGCGCCGAGTGATGGCGGCGACCTGCACACCGGGACGGCCCAGGGTGGTCAGTGCTTTGTTGAGCTCGAGCTCGCGACCGGCGAAAGCGCCGGAGAGCACCTGCAGTTTGGCCTTTTTCAACGCGGCCGCGGCGGCGCCGTCCGCCGAGAGCGCTCGGTTTTTCGCCGTGGCGGACAGGGAAGGAGAGACCTTGTCGGCCACTTCCGCGGCGGTCCGCACCTTCTCGACCGGACGGGCCGAGGGTTGGATCACCATG
>CAYNTW010000143.1:0-12748 GCA_964400085.1 uncultured Steroidobacteraceae bacterium
CCGACATAGCCGACCTCGGTGAACTTGGTCGCCTCGACCTTCACGAAGGGCGCGTTCGCCAGCTTCGCCAGTCGCCGGGCGATCTCGGTCTTGCCGACCCCGGTGGGCCCGATCATGAGAATGTTCTTCGGCGTGATCTCCTGGCGTAGCGGCTCGCCCACCTGCATGCGGCGCCAGCGATTGCGCAAGGCGATGGCGACGGCGCGCTTGGCGGCGTGCTGTCCGACGATATGTTTGTCCAGCTCCTGCACGATCTGGCGAGGTGTCAGGTCGCTCATTCTTGCCCCCGCCGTAGCTCCTCGATGACGAGATTGCGGTTGGTGTAGATACAGATGTCGGCCGCGATGTTGAGCGAGCGCTCCACGATCTCACGCGCCCCCAGGCTCGAGCCCTCACTCAACGCGCGCGCCGCGGCGAGCGCGAATTGCCCGCCCGAGCCGATGGCCGCGACATCGTGATCCGGCTCGATCACATCACCGTTGCCCGAGACGACAAAGATCTTGTCGGGATCAGCGACCAGCAGCAGGGCTTCCAGGCGGCGCAGGAAACGATCCGAGCGCCAGTCCTTGGCGAGCTCAATCGCCGCGCGCGTGAGATTGCCGTATTTCTCGAGCTTGCCTTCGAAGCGCTCGAATAATGTGAAAGCATCCGCCGTGCCACCGGCGAAGCCCGCCAGCACCCGGTCGTTGTACAGGCGGCGCACCTTGCGGGCGTTGCCCTTCATGACGGTGTTGCCGAGCGTCACCTGCCCATCGCCCGCCATGGCGACGGTGTTCTCGCGACGCACGGCGAGAATCGTGGTGCCGTGCGGATTGAATACGGGGGTTTCGGTCATGAGCCCTTCTTGCGCGCCCTCGGATGAGAAGACTCGTAGATGCGGGCCAGGTGCTGGAAGTCAAGGTGCGTATAGACCTGGGTGGTGGAGATGTCCGTATGGCCCAGCAGCTCCTGGACACCGCGTAGCTCGCGGCTCGACTCCAGTAGATGGGTCGCGAAGGAATGGCGGAACAGGTGAGGATAGACGCGCATCTCCAGCCCCTGGCGGCGCGCCCAGTGGGCCACCCGGGTCTGAACCGCGCGTGGACCGAGTCGTTTTCCGCCGCGGCCGACGAACAGAGCCGTCTCGTCGGGCTTCGCCAGGGCGGCGCGCTCCTGCAGCCACTTGTCGAGCACCGCGGCGGCGACGCTGCCCACTGGCACGATCCGATCCTTCTCGCCCTTGCCCTTCACGCGAACCGTACGATCAGCTAGCAGATCCCCAACGTTCAGGCCGACGAGCTCCGCCAAGCGCAGCCCGGAGGAGTAGAGCAGTTCCATGATGGCGTGATCGCGCGTGACAAACTCATCGCCTGGAGGAATCTCCAACAGGCGCGCCATCTGGTCGGGATCGAGCGATTCGGGGAGGCGTTTGGAGCCTTTGGGGGCGCGGACGTCGTGACCGGGATTGCGTATCACCCCGCTGCGCGCCGAGCCGTCGCCAGTGGGCTTCTGATTTTCCCGCAGCAGGTATTCATAAAAGCTGCGCACCGCCGAGAGTCGCCTCTGCACGCTGCGCGGGGAGAGACCGCCCTTGTATGACTCGGCCGCGAATTTCCGAATATGTTGACTGTCGAGCGCGGTCCAGTCCTGAAGCTTCTCGGAATCGCAGAACTTCACCAGCGCGGCGAGATCGCGCGCGTAGTTGGAGTCGGTGTGCCTGGAGAGCCGCCGCTCCGAGCTCATATAGCGCCGGAATCGGGCTACCCACTCCAGCGCCGCGGGAGTCATCGCGCTTGCGCTGTTACGGGCCGCGCGCGAGACTCAGAGAGTCGGCAATCAACTCGCCCATGCGAGCCAGGAACTCGGTGCTCATTCCGGGGTGGAACCGATCCCGGTCCGTGCTGCCGATCGCGAGTAAGCCCACACATCCCTTCTCACCCAGCGGCACCAACGCGATGGAGCCAATGTCGTTCGCGTCCGTGCCGAAGAGAAACTCACGCTGCGAGTCGCGTGCCTGCCCACAACGCGGCTTGCCGCTGGCGAAGAGGGTCTCGAACGACTTCAGATTCCCATCCTCCAGGCGTACGGTGCGCACGAAGCGCTGTGTGGTTGGATCCGCCTGCTCACCAATGAGCACCAGCACGGCATGAAACGCATCAAAGTCCTCTCGCAGACTCGTCTCGATCCGTGCGATCACGTCCGCCCTCGAGCGGGCAGCGAGCAATCGACGGGTAAAGCGGTGCAGCTTCTCGGCGATCGCATCGTTGCCACGCGCGACCTTCACGAGATCCGCGAGCTTCGCTTCCAAGGAGGCGTGTTTCTCGCGCAGTACTTCGATCTGGCGCTCGACGAGGGAGATGGTGGACCCGCCGCGCACGTGGGGTAGTCGCAAGCGCGCCAGGAGCGCCAGGTGACGCTCGAAGAATTCGGGATTGTGCTGCAGATAGGCCGCGATCGACTCCTCTTCGGATTCCGTCGCCGACAGCCCGCGGGCTTCTCGTGTTGTCATAGCTTCAAACCTCGACGTGACCTTCGAAAGCGATTTCGGCAGGACCCGTCAACCAGATATGTTCTCCAGGACCGCTCCAGTTTACGCGTAACTCGCCACCACGCACCTGCACGGTGACTTCTGAATCCAGACGACCCCGACGGCGTCCTACCGCCACGGCCGCGCATGCGCCTGTCCCGCACGCCAACGTTTCCCCAGCACCGCGTTCGTACACTCGCAAACGGATATGCCCTGAGTCCACGACCTGCATGAACCCCGCGTTGACCCGTCTCGGGAAGCGGCGATGCCCCTCGATCGCCGGCCCGAGTATCTCGACCGGCGCCCGGTCAACGGAGTCGACTTCAATAACGGCATGGGGATTTCCCATGGACACCGCCCCGATGGAGACGGTGTTGCCGCCGACCTCGAGCGTGTAGGGATCGACCTCCGCGGGCGCGTCGAACGGCAGTGACCGTGGGTCGAAGCGGGGTACTCCCATATCGACCGAGACCGCGTTACCGCGGAGGATGCGCGCGTGGATGAGCCCAGCAGGGCTATCCATGGTGATGGCGCCCATTCCGGCACGCCCGCGGCGATGCAGGAGGGCGGCGATGCAGCGCGCGCCATTGCCACACTGCTCGACCTCGGCGCCGTCCGAGTTGAATATCCGATAAAAAACGGCGGTGTCCGCGCGCCGGGGCGGCTCGAGTACCAGCGCCTGGTCATAGCCGATCCCGGTGTGTCGGTCCGCCAGGCGGCGGAACTGCTCAGTGCTCAACAGCGGCTGATCCGGCGGTGCATCGAATACGACGAAGTCGTTGCCCAAGCCATGCATCTTGGTGAAATCGATGCGCATGGCGAAAGAATAACCGAAACGCCTGCCCCGCGGTTCAGCTTCATACGCCGTTCGGATCAGCGCAGAGCCGCGCGGTCACGAAACACGCAGCGATCCATCACCGTGAAAATCCCGGCGGCGCGTGCGCGCTCGGCGGCGGTCTCGTCAATCACGCCGTCCTGGAGCCACAAGGCGGGTAGCCGTAACCGGATGCACTCGTCGACAATTCCCGCGACGTGTTCGGGACGCCGAAACACGTCGACCATATCGACCCGCTCCCCTGGCCCCAGTGCTTCCTGAAGGTGGGCGAGATCCGGTACCGCCTGCTCGCCCAGAATCACGTCGGCGTTTGGCGTGACCGGAACGATTCGATAGCCAAAGCGCTGCAAGGCGCGCGCGACGCCGTGACTGGGGCGTGTGGGATCGGAAGAGAGACCGACCACTGCGATCACTCGCGCCGAGCGCAGTAGCTGCGCGATCTGCTCACTGGAGGGGTTGGTGAACACGGGGCGGTCCTTGGCGTTGCGTGTGGTTAACCTTAGTGTAGTCCCATGGCGGTGAGCCCTGGAAAATACGTGGTCCGGATCGAGCCGCACGGGCGCGCGATCCAGGTGCATGCCGGTCAGCCCGTGCTCGAGGCCGCCCTCGCGGCCGGGCTGAACCTGCCCCATAGCTGCAAGTCCGGTCACTGCAGCTCTTGCCGCGCTCGTCTACGCGCCGGCCAGATCGACTATCCCAACGGGCGCCCTCTCGGGATCACCACGGCGGAGGAGCAGGCCGGCCATGTCCTCCTCTGCCAGGCGCGACCCCTCACCGACCTCGTGCTCGAAGCCCGACTCATTGCGAGCGTCGCGGATGTTGAGGTGAAGACACTGCCATGCCGGATCGCGCGGCTGGCGCTGCTCGCGCCCGACGTGATGCAAGTATGGTTGCGCTTACCCGCGGTGGAGACACTGCGCTTCCAACCGGGCCAATATCTCGACGTGCTCCTGGATGGAGGGCATCGCCGCAGCTTCTCAATCGCCAGTCCTCCACACGATAGCGAGTTGCTCGAGCTGCACGTACGGCGTGTCCAGGGTGGCGGTTTCACCGAGCGTCTGTTCAGTGATACGACCGACACGGGTCCAACAGCCGAACTGGCCCCAACGCCCGCGACCCCGCTGCGCGAGGGCGCTCTATTGAGAATCGAAGGGCCGCTCGGGCAATTCAGCTACCAGCCAGGCGACCGTCCCTTGATCATGATCGCCGGCGGCACGGGTTTCGCGCCGCTGAAGTCAATGCTACGGCACATCCTCGAGACCACAGGCGCGCGCGATCTGAAACGCAAGGTCCATCTCTACTGGGGTGCCCGTCAGTCACGAGACCTCTACGAGGAGGCACTGGTGCTCGACTGGACAGCACGTCACGCGCCCTGGCTGCAATTCACCGCAGTGCTGTCCGAGACGAGTGACACAGGAGGCGCTTCACACCGGCGCAGCGGATGGGTGCACGAAGCGGTGCTCGCCGACTATCCCGATCTTGCGGGGTACGACGTGTATGCCGCGGGCCCCCCGGCAATGATCGAAGCCATCCGCGCGACCTTCTGCCGCCGCGGCCTGCCGAGCGAGCGCCTATTCTTCGATTCGTTCGATTATGCGCCAAGAACGGTCGGTCCAGACGGACCGCCCGGGGGCTGACTGTTCTTCCTCGATCCGAACCGGTGTGCGTAGGTGCGCGTGAATTCCGCTCCAAACAAAAAGATCTGGGTCGAGTAGTACACCCACACCAGCAACAGGATGATCGAGCCGGCGGCTCCGTAGGTGGAGCCGAGACCGCTGTTGCCGATATACACTCCGATGACGTACTTCCCTACTGAGAACAGGGCGGCGGTGACGAGCGCACCGACGACGACGTCTCGCCACGCGATGCGAACACTGGGCAACACTTTATAGATCGTCCCGAACAAGGCCGCGACCAACAGGAAGGCGATCAGGAAGTTCAGCCATGCGAGCACAATGTTGAAGAAGTGCTCGCCGCGCGAGAGCCTCTCCAGCGCCGTGAGTCCGGCGCTGATGACCAGCGACACGAGGAGCAGAAAAGCGAGCGCGAGAATGACGCCGATGGACAGCAGCCGCGTCCGGATGAGGTACCAGAATCCCTGCCGCCGCTCCGGAGGGACTTCCCAGATCTTGTCCAACCCCGCCTTGAGCTCGACGAGGGCCGTGGTAGCGCCGACGATGACGGTCAGTACGCTGAATACCGTAGTCAGGGTGCCGGCGCCAGACTCGCTCGCGTTTTGCACAACCAGCTGCACAGCGGCGGCGCCCGATGGCCCGATCAGGCCACGGATCTGCTCGAAAATCTCTCCGCGAGCGGCCTGCTCACCGAAAAAAAGTCCGGCAATGGCGATGGACAACAACAGGATCGGCGCCAGCGAGAACACCGTGTAGAAGGCAAGCGCGGCCCCGGTGCGCGATGCATTGTGATCCAACCACCCCATGGCGGAGTCGCGCGCGAGCATCCATGCGTTGCGCCAGTAGCGGGCGATCCGGGAGCGACGGTATGGGTCGTCCATGGAAGCTCACACAGGTGAAATCTAGCCAGCGGCGATGGAGTCCGAGCTGATTGACGACAACCGTCGCAACCTGCGTGCCAGTTGACGCTCAAAGACTCCCTACCGCGCTCGCGGGCACCGGGAGCTCATCCGTGGGAACAGACGGACATTCGGGATCCGCCACTCCGGTTGCCAGGGCAAGGATTGCAGAGGAAGGTGCGTCCAGACGCTCAAAGGGCCTGAGCGTCCGTCCCGACCTCCCCGCCAAAGCCTCGATCGTCGCTCGCAACGAACCGCTGAGCGCGTACGTGTCCATCACTTCCTGGGGCGCGACGCCGAGGTGCTCCGCCAGCAGAATATTGCGTGCGGCGGCGATGCCGGCTCGCTTGGTGAAATCAGCGCCGGCCTCCAGCACGAGGTCGCATTCAGTGTCCAAGCCCATGGAGCGATTGGCGAAATTGGCCGACCCAACACGCAGCCACTCGTCGTCGACAATCATCAGCTTGCTGTGCACGTCACAACAGGGCTGACCGGGCGTATCCGGGTACCACGCTTGGAAGCGTCCGTGGAGATCGGCCTCCTGCAATTTGCGCAGCAGCTCGCTGCGCAGCGCGGTCATGGTCGGCTCCTCCAAAAAACCCGAGGAGGCGAGGCGTAGCACCGCAATGATTTCGGGCCCGTTCGGCTCGGCGAGCCGCGCCATGAGCGCCTCCCCGAGCGATTTGGCGGTGAAGTATTGATTCTCGATGTAGATGAAGCGCTTCGCGGCTGCAATCATGTCGAGATACAGGCTCTCGACTTCGGTAATTGCCGGCCTGTCCGCCCAGGCCGGAACAGTGCGCGCTACACCGACAGTCACATCCGCGAGCAAAGGAGACACCGACACAGGCCAGGGATCGCTCTGCGTGACTGCGGTTGGGAGCGCTCTGCCCGTCGCCTCCCGCCAGCGCTCACTGGCGATGCTGTGCAAGGCGCGAGCCGCACCAGAATCAACTATCAACATCATATCGTGCACAGGTGAATACGGCTCTGTTTCACCGACGTTGGTCCGACGCGAATCGCGCCATTCGTGCGCGGGCGTATCCCAGCGACCGACGGTGAGGTCCATTCCGCCGCAAAACGCCACCGTGCCGTCGATCACCACGATTTTCTGGTGCAGAGCTCCGCGCAGCGGACAATTGGCGTCATAACGGAAGGTGATGCGCCGGTGCGGTTGCCAGCCGCTCTCGGAGCCCACGGGCGGCTCGCGTCCCTTGGCAAACACGAGCGGATAATCCCAGGCCAGAATGAAAATGCGCAAACGGCGATTACGACCGACCAGGAAGCTCAGAAAATCCCCGAGCAGGTCAGGAACGCCTTGGGCATCCAGATGCAGTCGGGTCTGACTGTGGAAATCCCAACCTACGATGATGATGGAATGGCGCGCATGCAGAGCCGCGTTCGCGAAGGCGCGAAAGTAGGCATCGCCGTCAACCAATAGCGCCGCTCGCCGTGCGGATGTAGCGCGATAGCAATTGCGGCCAGGCTTGAACAGCGTGTCAGAGGGTGCTGCGATGAGCATGCCTCGTCGCGACGCAACCTTTGTACCTGTATACTACTTCTGCAGGGCCAGGGCCGCGGAAATGTGCGCCAGGTGAGTGAGCCCTTGTGGGAAGTTACCCAGCATCTGCTTCCCGTGCGCATCGTATTGCTCGGCAAACAATCCCAAGTCGTTCGCCGCGGCTGTTGCCCGCTTGAACGTCCGCAGCGCCTCGGTGCGACGTCCCTGTCGGGCGAGACATTCGGCGAGCCAGAAGGTGCAGGCGAGAAACACGCCCTCCTGGCCTTGCAGGCCGTCCTCACTTTTGTAGCGCAACAGCAAGCCATCACTCAGCAGCTCTCGCCGGATCACATCGGTGGTCCGCACCATGCGCTCGTCATCGAACGCGACAAACTCGACACCGGGCAACAGGAGCAGCACGGCATCGACCTGGTCACTCCCATAGCTCTCGACGAAAATGCCGCGCTTGCGATCGACACCGTGTGTCTCGATGTTGTGTCGGAGCTCGTCGCGCTCCTTGCGCCAGCGGTCCAACGGCGCGGCCAAGGAGTATTTTTCGGCGAGGGCCAATCCGGCGTCGACGGCGGCCCAACACATCACTTTCGAGTGCACGAAGTGCCGCGGCGTCGAGCGGATCTCCCAGAAGCCCCGGTCGGGCAAGCGGCTCTTCTCGATAGCCGCCTCGACCACGGTCACCAGGAACTCCCAATAGTCCTGGTCGGGTGGGGTCCCGCGCTCGCTCCAGCGCCAGGAGAGCTCCATGATGAGACCGTACATGTCGAGTTGGAACTGCTTGCTGGCCGCATTGCCGATCCGGACGGGCCGCGAGCCGCGCCAGCCCTCCAGGCCGTCGAGCACGATCTCGGGAAGCCGCCGCTTGCCGTCGACGGCGTAGAGCACCTGGAGCTCATCGGCGTTGCCCGCGGCGCTGCGTTGGATGAAACGACGCACCCCGTGGGCCTCTGCCTCCAGCCCCAGGGTACTCAAGGCGCGCACGGTGAAGATGGAGTCGCGAATCCAACAGTACCGGTAGTCCCAGTTTCGCTCGCCGCCGATCGTCTCCGGAAGCGAGGTGGTCACGGCGGCCACGATGGCCCCGGTCGGCGCGTAGCTCAATGCTTTCAGTGTGATCGCCGAGCGCAGGATGCTCGCTCCGTGGTCCTGCCCGCTCCGCGCGCGGCGGCGGATCTTCGACGCCCAGCTTTCCCACCATTGCTTGGTTTCGAGATAGTGCGCCTTCAGCTGGGTGAGATCCTTGCGGGCGGAATGCTCGTTATCCTCCATCTCACTGGGCCGGAAGAAGGTGAGGCCCATGTGGTAGCGAGCGCCGCGACCGACCTGCACGCGCCCGTTCAGGTCGTGATCGCCGGCAAGCTGCAAAGGAACATCACCGAACAAACGCAAGCCGGTGTTGCTGCCGACCGCTGCCAGCGCGCCTCTTCCGGACTCGTGGATCCAGGGCTTCATCTCTCCAAAATCCAACCGTGGGACCACGGCAATCTCGAACGTGACCTGCCCCTTCAAGCCGTGGATGACCCGCACCAGCTCGCGTCGCGGACGCAAGCGGCCGCCGGAGCGCATGGAAAAAAAGTCCACCAGGCGCGCCTCGCCCGTGCGCGTCGTAAAGGTTGTGACGAGTATCAGGCTGTCCCGGCGGTATTCCCGCCGGACCTCGTAGGGCCCGACGGGAGTGATGGCGAAGTGGCCGCCCTTGTTCCAATCGAGCAGGCGACCGAAGCAGGTATCGGAATCGAACCGCGGGAGACAACACCAGTCGATGGAGCCGCTGCGCGATACCAACGCAGCCGAATGGCAATCGCCGATCAGCGCGTAATCGGCGATGGGTGGATAAGCGGGCCGCGCCGGCGGCGCAGAGGGCCGCTCCCGCGTCGGGTCGCCCGGGGTTGACGCGGGAGAGGGTCGGCGGCGCTTTCGATCAGGCCGCGCGCTCGGCAACCTGTTCCAACACCAGGTTCGTGCTGTGCGCCTGCTCGAAGCGCTGCGCCACGTCCTTCCAGTTCAGGACGTTCCAGATGGCGTCGAAGAACTTCGCCTTTTCGTTGAGGTACTGCAGGTACCAGGCATGTTCCCAGGCATCGATCACGAGCAGCGGCACCGCGCCTTGCACGGTGTGTGACTGATGATCGTGTAGTTGCACGGTGATGAGGCGTGCCGACAGGGAATCCCACATCAGGGCGGCCCAGCCAGAGCCCATGCAGGTAGCCGCGGCCTTGGTGAGCTGCTGTTTGAATGAGTTGAAGCCGCCGAAATCGGTGTCGATCTGGGTGGCCAGCTTGCCCGTGGGCGCGCCTCCGCCGCTCGGCGACAGGTTCTTCCAGAAGAGACTGTGCAGGACGTGACCGGAAAGATTGAACGCCAGCGCTTCCTCCACGGCGGCGATCCGGCTGAAGTCATTTTTCTGGCGCGCTTCGCTCAAAGCCTCGAGAGCGGCGTTCGCGCCGTCCACGTAGGTCTTGTGGTGCTTGTCATGATGGAGCTGCATGATTTTCCCCGAGATATGGGGCTCGAGCGCGCCGTAGTCGTAGGGCAGATCGGGCAGAACATACTTGGTCATAACTTGAGCACTCCAGCTTGCATGAAATGTGGGCAGCTTTGGGGCTGCGAGGGGTAAGGGGTGCGGCAATGGGGCCACTCAGCCAGCAAGAAGCGTGCGCCTGACAATAAGCTGTCGCGGGCGCAACGGGCTTCTTCAGCGCTGGTGGCTGAACATCTCCGCGTAGTCGTCGATGGAGGCCCGGATTACGGCAGCGGCATCCGCGTAACCGTACCGGCCCACGACTGAGATCTTCGCCGGTTCGCCGGGAACGAGCTTGTACGTGGAGAAGTAATGCTCCAAACGCTCCAGCAGCGCGCCCGGCAAGTCGCCGAGCTCACGCGCGGCGCCCCAGACGTAGTCGCCTTCGAGAACGGCAATGATTTTGTCATCCGCTTCGCCCCGATCGATGATCTTCAGGCCGCCGACGACCACGGCGCGCAGCAGAACCTCTTGATGATTGATGGGACGCTCGCTGATCACGCAGATATCCAACGGATCGCCATCGCCGCGATCGCAGCCGGGAGCAAGGCGGCATACGCGCTCACCGCAGTAGGTCTGCGGAATGAATCCATATAGCGCCGGGGGGTGGGACGAGGTGCGCTGCGGGCGATCGACGCGTAGGTAGCCGGTGGCCTTGTCCACCTCGTATTTCATCAAATCGTAGGGCGTGATCTCGATGAAGGCATTGACGACACGCGGGGCTTCCGGACCAGGCTCGAGACCGTGCCAGGGGTGGGGACGCCAGCGGGAATAAGACTCGGGTGCGGATTTGGACACGAATGACTACCAGGGAATGCGCTTAACGGAGGGAGATGAGGATTGTACAAGAGAATGGACCCGGTATTCCCGCGCAGCTTCAGTCTGCTGCACAGGGAAACCGGGTCCGGGCGATTAGCGCCCTCTCTGGGGGCCTCAGCCCCACCTCTGCTGCCGCGAGCACGCGGTGCGTGCGCAGCGAGCCGAACCCGCGCGGCCCTTGCGATGCCCGCTGCGGGATGCTTTACCTTCAGTCCGCTTACTTCGGCGGCGTCGTGTTATCCGACGGCGGAGGCGTCGTGGGGCTCGTGCTCGGCGGCGGTGTCGTCTGGTCCGAGGGCGGAGTAGTGGTCGTCGAGCCTGGCGCGGTCGATTGATCCGTTGAGGACGGCGCCGACGTCGAAGTGTCGGCAGGGGGCGAGCTGGCCGAGCCGGCAGGCGATGTCGACTCCTGTTTGGAGCAGGCCGCCATGAGAGCCAGCGCGCTCACGCACAACAACAGGACACTGCGATTCATAAAATCACCTCTCTGCGGTAACGGAACTTTGGGACACGAAGGGCCCGCCATCCGCGCGGGCCCGGGCGAGAGACTTCGTCGCAAGCCGCGTTCCGGCCTGTCGGGACGATGTCGCATCCCCGCAGCGGGAGCAAGTGACGTGCCCGGGCGGGCGAGGGTCGTCGTCCCGCCCCGAGCGACCGCGAAGCGGGCCGGACTGGCGGGCCGGGGGCGAGGGGGGCGCCGTCCCGCCCCGAGCGCCCGCCATGGATGGCGGGCCGGGTTGCAAGAACGGTCGGCCCGGACGGGCCGCCCGGGGACGGTACAATGAACCAGTACGACACGAGGGCTCCCGCCTTTGACTCACGCAGCCATCACCGGTTGGGGCAAATGTCTGCCTCCAGCGGTCCTCAGCAACAACGATCTCACCCGGATCCTCGACACCAGTGACGAATGGATTCTCAGCCGGACTGGCATCCGTGAGCGCCGGATCTCCCACGTTCCTCTGGAAGATCTGGCGTATGTCGCTTGCGCCCGCGCGCTCGCGGCGGCGGGCCGCTCAGGCGCCGAGATTGAGCTGATCATCTTCGGGACCTGCAGCAACGGCGACCAGGTCCCCAACATGGCGTCAGGAATTCAGGCGCGTCTCGGAGCCACGGCCGCGGCGGCGATGGACGTCAACACCGCGTGCACGAGCTTTCTTTACGCCTTGTCGAGCGCCACGGCGCTCATCCGGACGGGCGTGGTGCGCAATGCACTCGTAATCGGCGCGGAAGTCATCTCGCCGTTCATGGACTGGGCGGATCGAGACGTCGCGGTGTTGTTTGGCGACGGAGCGGCCGCTGTCGTACTGGAGTCGAGCGAGCGCGAGGAGGGACTCATCGCGGAGAAACTGGGATGTTATGCGGATGCACGCGAGACGCTGCGTGTGCACGGCATGGGCGGCACGTACGCGAATCGCGGCGTGTTGTACGGCATTACCCGTTGGCAGTTTGAAGGACAAGAGATATTCAAGCGCGCCGTACACGGGATGGTTGCGGCCTCGGAAGCCGCTCTCGCGCGTGCCGGGCACACGGCGGAGAAAGTTGACCTGGTGGTGCCACACCAGGCGAACCTGCGCATCATCGACGCGGTCGCGAAGAAAGCCCGGATTCCGCAGGAGCGCGTTTTCGTGAACGTACAGCGCTATGGAAACATGTCGGCGGCGACGGTCCCGGTCGCCCTGTGCGAGGCGCTCGAAGAGGGACGTGTGCATTCAGGAGGGCTGCTGCTGATGCCAGGCTTCGGAGGTGGCTTGACCTACTGCGCGCACCTCGTGCGCTGGGGCGAGCGGACTCGCCCGCTGGCGGAATCAACCGTCGAGTTGCCGCCGAACGAGCGCACGGCATTGGAGCTCATCGAGGCACTCCAGGCGGCGAAGACGACCCCGTCCGCCGCCCTCTGGGCGAGGGCCGATGTCCCGGCCCGAGCGCCCGCCATGGGCGAGGGTCGTCGTCCCGACCCGAGCGCCCGCGAAGCGGGCCGGACTGGCGGGCCGGGTTGCGGCTCCAGGGACGGTACAGTG
>CAYNTW010000144.1:0-12244 GCA_964400085.1 uncultured Steroidobacteraceae bacterium
AACGGTCGCGCCGCCATCGAGCACTACACACAACTCAAGAGCGTGTACGTCGCCACGGGCGATGTCGACGCGCCGTACTGACGGACAGTGCCCTTGACCGAAGAGACTTTCGACTACGTGATCGTCGGCGCCGGCTCCGCGGGCTGCGTGCTCGCCAATCGCCTCACGCAGGACGGCAAACACACCGTGCTGCTGCTCGAGTACGGTGGCTCGGACGCTTCCGTTTACATCCAGATGCCGACCGCGCTGTCGATTCCCATGAACATGCCCAAGTACACCTGGCCCTACCGCAGCGAGCCGGAGCCGCATCTCGGGGGCCGTCGCGTGGGAGCGCCGCGAGGCAAGGTACTCGGTGGCTCATCCTCCATCAACGGTCTGGTGTATGTGCGTGGCAACGCGCAGGATTTCGAGCGCTGGGAAGCGGAAGGCGCCTCGGGCTGGGGCTATCAACAGGTCCTTCCCTATTTCCGCCGCGCGGAAAGGCGGGCTGGAGGGGGTGACGAGTATCGCGGCTCCGACGGGCCTCTTTGTACCCAACACGGACTGTTGACCAACCCGTTGCACGAGGCTTGGCTGGCAGCAGGCCAGCAGGCGGGTTACCCATTGACGGCGGACATGAATGGGTTCCAACAGGAAGGGGTGGGGCGCATGGACATGACCGTTGGAGACGGTCGCCGCTGGAGTGCCGCCAACGCCTACCTGCGCCCGGCGAGGGCTCGGCGCAATCTGACGGTGCGAACGCACGCACTTGCGACCAGGATCGTGTTTCAACAGCGGCGCGCGACGGGGGTCCGGTACCACCGCGGCGGCCAGGAACGGGTCGCGCTCGCACGGCGCGAAGTGATCGTCAGTGGCGGTCCGATCAACTCGCCGCAGCTGCTGAAGCTCTCAGGCGTGGGCCCCGCGGCGGAGCTCGCGAGCCATGGGATCACTGTGGTGCACGATCTGCCGGGCGTGGGCGAGAATCTCCAGGATCACCTGGAGTTCTACTTCCAGGTGGCCAGCAAGGAGCCGATCACCCTTTACTCGCACATGACCGCCTGGCGCAAGGCGCTCATCGGCATCCGTTGGATACTCACCAAGGGCGGCCTCGGGTCGAGCAATCATTTCGAGACCGGCGGGTTCATCCGCAGCCGCGCGGGCATTGCCTATCCGGACATTCAGTTCCATTTCCTACCGATGGCCGTCAACTACGACGGCTCCTCGCTCGCTCGCGAGCACGGGTTCCAGGCGCACGTTGGGCCAATGCGCTCGAAGAGTCGCGGTTGGGTCCGGTTGAAGTCAGCCAACCCCTTGGATCACCCCAGGATTTTTTTCAACTACATGTCTCATCCGGACGACTGGGTCGAGATGCGCGCTTGCCTCAGGCTGACGCGCGAAATCTTCAGTCAGCCCGCCTTTGATCGCTATCGGGCTCGGGAGATTCAGCCGGGCGATGCAGTGCGGACGGATGACCAGATCGACGAGTTCATTCGCAAGCACGTCGAAACGGCGTATCACCCGTCTTGCACCTGTAAGATGGGGCGGGACGACGATCCAATGGCCGTTGTCGATCCGACCACGCGGGTGCGCGGGTTGGAGGCGCTGCGCGTGGTCGACTCGTCGATCATGCCCTCGATCACCAATGGCAATCTCAACGCGCCGACCATTATGATCGCGGAGAAGGCGGCGGATCACATTCTCGGCAATCCGCTGCTGCCGCAATCAACCGCGCCCTGGTACGTGGCGCCGAACTGGCGGACTTCGCAACGCTAGGCCGGCAGCCGCCCCGTCAGAACTTATAACCAAACTCCACTCCCAGCACGCGCGGCCGCAACGGCGTCTGCGCCACGATGAACTGGTCGGTGCTGACGAACACGCTGGCGTTCGAGTTGCTGAGATTCTCGCCGAACAGGTTCAAATACCAGGCGTCCTTCGCGACTCCTATCGAAGCATCGTAAGTGGTGTAGGCCGGATTCTCGAAACGCAGTCTTCCGGTGCTGATCGCGCCGGCCACGGCGAGTGTTGGATTCGAGCCCGCCTGGGTGAACGAGTGGCCGCTGTGAGTGGCGCCGGCCTGCACATAGGTGGTGTATCCGGCGATATCCCATTCATACCGCGCACGCAGGCTGAACTGGATCGGCGGTGCGTTCGCGCTCGGGGAGCCGACAGGACCGTAGGGGTTGGTTACGGGTGAGCAGGTCGCGCCGGTGGCGTCGCAGACCTGGGTAATCGGCTTGCCGTAGTTCTGGCTGGCCGGATTGTTGTCGATCAACGCCGGGGAGTTGGTCTGGCGGCTGTGGTTCCAGGAGCCCGCCGCCTGCACCGTCAAGCCGCTCACGACGCGCGCGGAAAACGAAGTCTCGATCCCGTGGATGCGAAAGTTCTGGCCGTTGGTGTTGTAGAAGATGTTGCCCACCAGGCCAGGATCGAAAAAGGCCACCTGGACGTTGTCCCAGTTCTCCCAGTAGTACGCACCGTTCCACTGCAGGCGATGATTGAGGAATTCCGTTTTCCAGCCGACCTCGTTGTTGGTCAGCTTATCCGACTGGTAGGAGCTCGGTATGAGGTACTGCGGGGTGCCGCCGTCCGGGCCCGGGATGTGCGTCGTGCCGCCGTTCTGGTTGAAACCGCCGGGTCGGAACCCTTGCGAGTACGTGTAGTAGACCATCAGGTCCGGCGTGATGTGCCAGGTGATGTTCCCGCGACTCTTGAAGCCCGTCTCGGTGTTGCGTAGGTTCTGCGCGTTGAGATTGAAGTTGTCGACCAGGCAGCCCCCGGCTGGAACGCCCTGCTCGAGGCAGCCGAAGCTGCCGGTGACACTGCCGGCAGCGTAGTTGTCGAATCGGAAGTGGCGCGTGCCGGCGGTGACCGTCAGGACTTGCGGAATCACGTCGAAGTCGATGGAGGCGAAGAACGCCGTTTGCTTCGTCGAGCGCACCGTGTCCTGGTAGAACGAGGTTGGGGCGGGCTGGACCCCGGGGTTGGCCACACTCGCTCCGGGCGAGGTTCCGATGTCCGCGAAGCAGCCCACACTGTTGGTCGGGGTGCATGACGGTACTGTCTTGTAGCCCCAGCCGGTCTGATCGTAGAGTGTATTCTTTTCCCAGAAGACACCGGCGATGGCGCGCATACGCCATTCGTCCGGCGTGCTGAGCCGGAATTCGTGCTGTTGGTGCGTATTGCGCTCAACCGAGCGCCAGACAGCGCTCGGGGAGAAACAGGTTGGGGTGAGCGTCGCATCTGCGGCCCGACCAGGACCATAGCACTGGTAGTAGTCGGCGTAGACGCCACGCGCATAGTTGGTGTAATCGCCGACCTGTTCCACGTTTCGCACGAGGTAGCCGCCGGTGTAGACCGCCTTCAGGGGGCCGAGCTTGCCGTTCGCGGTCCACGCGGTGTTCTCGAAGCGGTCCCGGTCGAACGACGGATTGAACAATGTGACTTCCAGGGGATCGAGCGGTGCGCCGTCCGAAGCAGTGGGCTGCTGGTAGAACACGCCCTGGGAGTTCATGTCCTGGTAGGACTGGGTGATCAGCAGGTCCCAGTCGTCGTTGAACCTGTAGAGCGCCTCGACCCGGACGCCCTGATAGGTCACGGGGTTGATGGCGTTGCCGACGACATTGGAGTTGTTGATGCTCGGGCTTCCGGGAGGCACGCAGAAGCCGGCGTTGGGCAGGCCATCAGGACAGGCTCCATTGGTCGCCGCAAAGTTTGCATAGTGGATGCCGATATCCGTGTTCTTGCGCGTGAAAGTCGCCGGGACGTTGTTGATATAACCGCCGCGCTTGTCGTCATAGACGACGCCGCGGATTCCGAAAGTATCCGCGATGATCGGCAGGTTCAACACCGCGGTCACGTTGGTGTTCGGATCGCCGTGAGCCGTCACTCCATAGCCGGCTTTGACGTCGACCTCGGTCTTGTCCAGCTTCGGCTCGTTGGTGATATAGCGGATGACACCCGCCTCGGCGCCGGCGCCGTAGAGCGTTCCCTGCGGGCCTTCGAGGACCTCGATCCGGCTCAGGTCAGCAGCGTAGATATCCAGGTTGCGGTTCGGCAACTGCCCCGACTGGTTGTCCAGGTAGATCGCGACGTTCGGCCACAGGCCTGTCGAAGCACTGCCTTGACTGGGCTGCGATCCGGCGCTCAGGCCGCGCATGAAGATCTCGTTCTGCCCTGGCCCGTTGTTCGCGGTGGTTACGTTGGGGAGGTATTTGATGTAGTCGTCGAGTGTGGAGACATTGAGTTGTTGGAGCGTCTCCGCCGTGAACGCCTGCATCGAGATGGGCACGTTCTGCATGCTCTCGCTGCGACGCTGGGCGGTTACGGTGATCTCGGCGAGGCCCTCGGTGGCGGTGCTGGTGTCCGTGGTCGTGGTGGCCGGTGCGGCGACCTGTGCGAAAGCTGCCGGGCCTCCCAGAATAGCAGCCACTGCGTACGAGACCTTCGAGTGCATGAACGGCTCCCCAGTTGGGACCTGAGCGGCCCCCACAGTGACCATAAACGACGTATCCGTTCCTTCGATTGAACGGACACGTCATCTGCTTGTTATGGTTCCGTCTACTCGAACACGCGCGCCCGCGCGGCGTCGCCGTTTACAGTGCTGTTGGGCTGTAGTCGCCGTGTTGAGGGCGACAATCCGTATGCATCCTTGAATTGGCGTGAGAAGTGCGCGCAGTCGGCGAAACCCGCCTCGATCGCAATCTCGGTTACGGACCGATCGGTATTCTCGATGAGCCAGTTCGCATAGCGCATGCGCAGCTGGCGATAAAGGGAGGCGGGCCCGAGGCCAACATGCTCGCGACACAGCCGCTCGAGCTGGCGTACCGACATGCCGAGCTCTTCCGCTACGGCGGCGATGGGAATGGGTCGGGTGAGGTTCTGTTCCATCAACAACAACGCGCGCCGGACGCGCGGCTCGCTCACCGTTTCCGACAGGGGCGGATGCGGTTGCGCATCGCTGCCGGAGCGCGGCTTGTCGAATAGCAACACCTGACTGGCTTTTTGCGCCACCGCGGAGCCGAGATGACGCTCGATCAGGTGTGTGGCGAGAGCGGCCGCTCCGGCGCCACCGGCGCAGGTGATTCGTGGACCATCGGCGAGGAAGAGCCGATCGGCCACCACGTCATGATCCGGAAAGGCCTCGAGGAAATCCTGATAGTGGTACCAGCTCACGCAGGAGCGGCGGCCGCGCATCAAGCCGGCGCGGCACAGGATGAAGCTGCCCGTACAGATCCCGATCAGCGGCACGCGAGTCTCGGCAACTTCGCGCAGATAGCGCACCGTGGCATCGTCGATCTGCGGGCCATGATGGAGGAGGCCGCCGATCACCACGACGTAGTCGAGCGATTCGGGGGGCAGGAACCGACTCGTCGGCTCGATCATCACCCCGCAGCTGGCGGGAACAGACTCCTGTCGGCTCGACATGATCGACCACTGGACGTGCACAGGACGACTGCGGTCGCCCTCGTCCGCGGCCAGGCGCAAGTGATCGATGAAGACAGCGAAGGCGGAGAGCGTGAAGTGCTCTGCCAGGATGACGCCCACGCGCAACGGGTCACGTGCGACGCGCGTCGTTGAGGTTGCTTTCAGACCGCCGCCAGACTGGGCCATTGAACAGCCACTCAATTTTTGGGGCCCCCTCCCGTAGCTATATTCCACCAAGCTAGGGCGTGATGCAAGGATTAAAGTCAACCAAGTAAAAACACGTTATTAGTCAAATGCATACAGAGCATTTGACATCTAATTTCTAGATCGCAGTTTGCGTTCTGCCCCGTTGAATGAGTGTTCAGGCGGTCGGTGGGCGAGGTGAGCCGGGGGATAGCTGTAGACGCACCGATCGCGTCAGTCGGTGAGGCGAACGCCACAAACAAAAAGCCGACACGCCCCACACAGCTGCAGGGCGGCGCGCGGGACAAAAAAATCAGCGTAAGACGGCGAGGCGGGCGAGATTGGCTTGCACCGTTGGGTCGTGAACAGCGCTTTGCGCATACCAACGCCGCGCGGCTTCAACGAGGACAGTGCAGGTCTCGATCGCGTGGGCGCCTTCCGCATTGAGCGTTGCACTGCGCCCAGGAGCGAATCCTCGTGGGGGTGTTCGTGCGTGTCGCCGCAACCGGAGGCGCTTTAAAGCAAAGGACGGGACCAGCGAGTCATCAACAGCGGTGCGCGTGAGAACCGCCGCGCTCACACGCTCATACTCGGCGCCGCGCGCGTTTGAATCGGGGTCCTCGGGACGGATCCATTCATCACACCACGACCTCACCTTTTCGCCGGTCGCGTGCAGCTGGGCGTCGCTCAAGGAGACCGCGATCAGTGGCAGGTCCAATGCTTCACGCAAAGCGGCCTCCCATCGCTGTTCGTCCAGGAGTTGCTCAATGTCGTAGAGATAACTCGTGAGCATGCGAGAGGCCGACGGAGCCACTCGGAAGTTATTACCCCGGTCTGTCGGGCTCGTGCGCGCCGTGCGCTCGCGGGTGGGCTCATCTTGCATACTCAGTCTCTCCATATCGCGTAAGCGCATTCGGGGCTTACTCATGCGAAGCAGGTGCCGCACCAAACATCGGGCGCTTACCCTGCTCGTCAGTATTCTGGTCAGCCGTACCCACGACGCGAACGCCGCAGCCCCACGGGCTGACTCTCAAGTGCTGTGTTCCACCGCTGCACCATTACCGGGCGACGTCTCGTGCGTGGCGACCTCCGCGGGTTTCGCCATTGCCGTCGTGACCTCGACCGAAAGTGCCGCTCCGGTTTCTTTGTCAGCCCGCGGCGGTGGTGCGGGCCGTTCTGTCGTTTTTCGTTTCTTGCGCTTTGGGCCGGCCGTACGCATTGCGTCCGCTGCAGCCGCGCTCGGTGCTTGCGGCGCGGGTTCGGCCTTCGTGTTTGCGCCCGGTCTCGTCTTCGTTTTTTTTCTGCTGGCCGTGGCTTTGCGCTTCTTCGCGGGCTCTTTCTCGGCGGTGGCCGTGCGTGCCTCCTTTCCTTTGGCTCGTTTCTCCTTTTTTCGCTGGCTCGTGTCGCGCTTGCCTGCCTCACTCGAGCTCGAGCTCGATCTCGTTGTCGGCCCGGCGCTCGCGGCCGCGCGCCGCTCCTGCTTCCAGGCTTTGCGTGCCGAGGCGGCTTGCTTACGCGCCCGCCGCGCTTCGCGCTTGGCTTCTTTCAGGCGCTTACGGGCTCGCTTCAATTCCTCTTTGGCAATCCGTACACGCTGCTTTGCCACATCCGCCTGCAAGCGGGCGCGCTCGACCGGTTCTGCCGGAGCAGTCTTTATTTTTTCAGATTCATCGGCCTGAGTTTCGCTGCCTGTCTTCTTCATCCGCGGGCCTGCGAAGTGAGCGCAAGTGGCGACAAGTCTCACATAAGCGCGGCACGGTTTCCACTGCGACGCCGACGCCTTCCGTATCCGCGTTCCTTCGAGTTTACGCGAGTTCCACCACGTAACTCTTTAACCTACAAGAACTTTGCTGGAGAGCGGTGCGTCGCTCGAGCGTTAGCCGCACGGCGTCCGGGCGCGAGCACCCGCGCACGACCGTATCGACGACCACGTGGAGCACCGTTGAGCATTCGTGGCGAAACTCGTCGATCACTTGACATTGATCACTTGCGCTGGGACAGCGATGCGTGTTGCCGCAGAGGAGCCCGAATCGTTACCGCCGCCGCTGCAGCGCGCGAGGCCAGTTGAGCAGAAAATAACCAATGCTCGAAGCGATTGATCCAGCTTGAAAATCCCGACTTGTCCACAGAGTTACTCCAGGCAATTTGTGGATAAGCGGTGTTTGTGCCCAGGGTCCCCAGAAATTCTTTTTTTATTTGCAGATCAATCGATTCGCCGTTTCGGATGTTGGTTTTGCGACCAATCGGTCGGTGGGCGTTCTCAACAGGGGCGGGCGCTGTTGGATTGCCAGACCCTCTTCCATTCTCCGCTCGCGCGGCTTAGACTCCGCGCCCCATTCAAGCTGGATCGTTCGTGAGCATCGTGGCCGTCACCCGGTTGCGGCCCGCGTGTTTGCTTTTGTAGAGTGCCGCGTCGGCGACCTTCAGCATGTGCTCGGGAATCTTGCGCTCGCCCGGCGGAACGCGGTTGAGCCCGCAGAGTCCGAAGCTCGCGCTGATCTCGAGCTTCTTGCCGTGGATGTTGAAAGCCTTGTTGGCGATACCGGCACGCAGGCGTCGTGCCGCATCGAGCGCCGGCGCGTATTCGGTCTCGGGAAGGACGATGGCGAACTCTTCGCCGCCGATGCGTGCGACCCAATCCACGCCGCGCCGGAGAAACTCTTGCAGCCGGGCGCCGAATTGGACGAGCACCTGGTCGCCCGCGGCGTGGCCAAGCGAGTCATTGACATGCTTGAACAGATCGATGTCGCAAATGATCAGCGATAGCGCGCGGCCGTAACGCGCTGCACGCTCGACTTCCCGCGGAAAGTGTTTAGTGAAAAAGCGTCGACTGGCGACCCGGGTCAGATCGTCGGTCGTGGACAGTTTGCGATTCTCGACCAGGGCGATGCGCAGCACCGTTTCGAGCTCCGCGATCCGCCGCGCCGATCCAACTCGTGCCCGCAGCTCGCTTTCGGGCGCGCGGCGGCCGAGGCAGTCATCGGCGCCAGCGAGAATGCCGGCAGCCCGCTCGCTGCCCTCGTCGAGCTCAGCGACGTAAAGAATGAATGGAATACGATCGGCTTGTTGCGCGCGCAATGCGCGAATCAGTTCGAGGCTGTCCGTGAGCACCACTGGCCAGAACTCGCGTCGGAACAGGGCAACCGCGGCGGCATCATCGTCGGCCACCTCGAAATCGAGCAGGTCAGGGGCGATCCGGGATTGGATCTGCATGCACAGTCCCGAATCGCTTACGGCCAGCAGGGCGCGCGGTGGTGGCAGGCAGCGCAACATCACCGCGATCGTCGATGACGTGTCGTCCTGTATGGTGGGTGGCTGCTGTGCGCGCCGCTCCAGCACGCGCCGGATGACGGTCGTTTGCCCGCCCGCGCGCATTGTTGACCTCTCCCGTAACCCAAAAGCTTGCCCACCTTACCGAGACTTCACGGCCAAGCCTGTGATGCCCTCGACAGCCCGCGCACGAGTGGAGTGCAAAAGGGCGCATCGCAATGCGGCTACTGTGTCGCAAAGTCATTGTGCGTTGCAGTACTTCGATGAGGGTTGCTGAGCCGGCTCCTGTCCGGCTGTGAGCTCACGTACGGTCACCAGCTCGACGCCTGGGGGCGGCAGATCCTCACTCAAGTGCACCGCTGTTCCCGCGGGTATGACGGTCCGGGTGAGCTGGAAGTCATCATGCTCAGAGATGCGGCAGCGCTCGAGCGCATACGCTCGATCGGAGCGCAAGTGTTGGATCGTGAGATCGAATCCCGCGTTGTCGTGATACACGATATCTCTGCGCGACAGCAGGTGTACGTCGAATACCGGGGGCACGTGTAGCACGTCGTCACCCGTGCGGCGCCCGAGAAGCTGCTGTGGAATTTGATAGTTGCTGATCAGTACGCGCATCACTCGACCATCGCGCGAGCGTCCTGCTTCGACGGCAAATCCATTCGAGTCCGCGCCCGTGACTTGCAAGCGCTGTGGAGTGCTCTTCATCTCTCCGAGCGCGATGAGTGCCTGTCCGGTCTTGTCAGGTGTGGCGCCGTCGCGTCCAAACACGTTGTCGGCTCGATAGAGGGTCGCGGTGTCGATTGGCGCGTCTTGCATATAGATGAGCGCGCTGGTCACGAAGCTTGCACGCACGAGCGGGGTAGGGGGCGGTTCCGATAGCCCGTAGTTCCACTCGGTGAGGAAGGACTTTGTGGTTGTCAGGCCATAGCGATCCAGTCGCGCGCGGAGGTCCGCCGCGATCCGGTTGAAATCGCGCGGATCGTTCGAGTCGGTCGCGTACCAGTGCCACGAGTAGAAATCCAGTGGCGTATGTGTTGCCTCCGCCTGGCGCATGAGCTCGTCGCGGTAAGGCGTATCGTCGTTGGGCTTGGCGATGGCTGGTGCGCCGACGAGCGCTTGCGGATCGGTCTCTTTGATCGCCCTGGCAATACGCTTGTAGAGCTCAAAGTACTGCTGCTCGGTCCCGCTCCAGAAGAGCTTCCCGAGATCCGGCTCGTTCCAGACCTCCCAGTAACGAATCCCGTAGTGGTAGCCGTTCGCCCAGCCGTGGTTGTAATGGAGCACGATGTGTTTGACGATCGCCGCGTATCGATCGAAGTCCTGCGGCGGCGTTGGGTTGGCTCCCTCGCTGCGTCCGACTCGGAATAGCACCTGCGCGCCGACTTTCACGATCGAGCGGATGAGCTCATCGGTCGGCCCGAAACGATAGCTTCCCGGATCATTCGGATTTGCGTGCGGGTCCGGATACATCGTGAGCTCATCGCGTGTCGCGCGGATCAGCCCACCGCCTGGCGCCTCGACGCTTTCGAAGCGGGCGTCGATGTCGCCGGGTCCGTAGCCGTCATGGGTACGCACCAGATCGATCCGGGCCAGGCGATAACCGACCGAGGCATCGACATCGTCGCGCATATTCCAGCCGCCGAAAGTGAAGTACTCTGGCTTGTGCCCGCCGGGACCCGGCGCCCCATCCACTCCCTGAAGGGAGCGCAGGGTGCCGACGACGATCGCCGCATCCACGGTTATTTTTCTTAAACCGGATTGCCTTAGACTACGCTGCGGCTCCGCAGCGGTCGCGGCGCCCAGGAGACAGGCGACCGCGATCATCATGAGACGTGACACTTCCATGGGCTCCGACGCGAACAGGAACGATCGAGAGACGCAAATTATGAGCCGAAACTCCGCTCGCCTGCCGACTCTCTATATCCCCCATGGTGGCGGTCCGTGTTTTTTCATGGAGACACCACCGGGCCTCCCGCGGGACTTGTGGGATCGTATGGCGGCGTACCTGCGTGGCATCGATGCGTCATTGGGTACCCGTCCTCAGAGCGTGCTCGTCATTTCTGGTCATTGGGAGACCGAGCGGCCAACTGTGAACACCGCCATACGGCCGCCACTCCTGTTCGATTACTACGGTTTTCCTGAGCAAACCTATCGTTTGACGTACCCGGTTTCCGGCTCCCCAGCCCTCGCCCGGCGTGTCAGGGAGTTGCTGGGTAGCGCCGAGATCGCCTCGGATGAGGAGCCCGAGCGCGGTCTGGATCATGGAGTGTTTATTCCTTTCAAGCTGATCTATCCCGCAGCCGATGTCCCGATCGTGCAGCTGTCGCTGAATCGGAATCTGGACGCCGCGACCCACTTGCGCATGGGTCGCGCCCTTGCTCCCTTGCGTGACGAAGGTGTGCTGATTGTTGGGAGTGGGATGAGCTATCACAATCTGCGCGATCTCTTCAGCAGCGATCCACGCGCAATGCGCGCGGCTCAAGACTTCGATGCGTGGCTGACCGCGGCCGTAACGGAGTCGGATTCTGCAACGCGTGAGAGTAAGCTGGCGGCATGGCATCAAGCTCCGGGGGCGCGCGCCGCGCACCCGCGTCCGGAGCACCTGATCCCGCTCATGGTTGCCGCGGGTGCGGCAGGACAGGACAGCGCGCGCCGCAGCTACAACGAGCCGCTCCTGGGCAAGCCGATCTCGGGCTTTCAATTTGGCTAACCTCAGGTCCCCAGGGTTGATGTTAGGACCTTCGGGCTTTCCATACTTGATATCATAACGTCATGGAAGCTCCTGCCGTTACACGCTATCGCCGCCCCTTTCTTGCGCCCGTCTGGCTCACTATGCTGGCGGTCGTGTTCGCGCTGGGTGTCGCGTTCGCGATCTATCGCTCTGCTTCCACCACGGTTGTGGTCCTGGTACGGCCAGCTGAGAAAGACGCGGCCACCATCGACGACCCGCCACTGTCTCCGGACGGCGAGCAGCGCGCTCAGATGCTTGCGCAGCTGCTCGGCGAGAACAGTGGAGTGGGGCGCCTCGATGCCATCTACGCGAGTGACTCACGTCGCGCGCAGCAAATCATCGCACCGCTGGCCGAGCGCCTGGGAAAGCGGCCAGTGATTGTTCAAGGGAGCGATGTCGGCGCGGTGGCGAATCGGATCACGCGCGGACACGACGGTGGGACGGTGCTCTTCGTGGGCAACGGCACTCTGATTCCACAGCTCGTCCAGGAGCTCAGTGGGATCGAGCCCAACTCCTCGAACGAGCGCGAGCATGACACCTTGTACGTGGTGAGCATTCCGACATTCGGGCGCGCGAACGTGCTGCGGCTTCGATATTGAATGGCGCCCCCGGCCGGAGTTGAACCGACGACCTACCGCTTAGGAGGCGGTCGCT
>CAYNTW010000145.1:0-12005 GCA_964400085.1 uncultured Steroidobacteraceae bacterium
AGCAGCTATGAGCCCGTCCGATAACAAGAGAATCATCCAGGTGGTCATGGACGCCCGGTCGCGCGGCGATCGCGGGCCATTTATCGCGGCTATGGCAGAGGACGTCGTCTGGCGCATCATCGGATCGACGGCGTGGTCTGATGAATATGTTGGCAAGGCCGACATCCAGGAGCGCCTCGTGAAGGAGCTCAATGCACAGCTCATTGCACCGACGACGCTCACAGCCACGCGAATACTTGCTGACGGCGACTACGTCGTCATGCAGTGCACGGGCGATGCGACACGGATAACCGGCGAGCGTTACGCCAATACGTACTGCTTCGTCATTCGTATGCAAGACGGGAAGGTGCGCGAATTGACCGAGTACATGGATACGGCGCTCGTCGAGCGCGTACTGCAACCGCCATCATGGCGAGTGCGAGGGAACTACCAAAACAACTCAAAGGGTGCAACACCCTTTTAGGCTCCTCGGCTCCCGTTTCGGACGCGGTGCCGCGGCTCGACCGCTGGTCTGCTGCCGTTGCTGATCCATTCGTCATAGAACTCGATTTTGGCCCGGATCAGCGCGAGCGCCTCACTCGAGCGGGCGATACTCTCTTGCACTCGAATTTCGTGCCGCGCAAGCAAGGCACGGCGCTGCTTCAACGTGGCGCCTCCGTGCTTCGCAAGTGTGGTGAATTCGCGCATCTGCGCGATAGACATTCCCGTGTAACGTAGTCGTTCCATGAGATCGAGCCAGGAGATGTGGTCCTCTCGATAGACCCGCCTGCCGCCCTGATCGCGCGTGACGCCTAGGATCAGTCCCTGGCTCTCATACCATCTGATCGTGTGCACGGTCCGGCCCGTCCTGTTCGCGAGCTCTCCGATGCGAAGATTCTTCGACATAGCGTCAACGCTCCTTCAAACGCTCGTCCGCAACCGGAACAATCGCGCCTGCCGTCGCGAAATCTCGATCTCGGGCCCGTCACCGCGCAGTTGCACGTGCAGTCGGCCATTCACCCCGAGCTCGACGCTTTCGATGAATTCGAGGTTGATGATCTGCGCTCGGTTGGCGCGAAAGAACCGCTTCGGGTCCAGCCGTTGCTCGAGGGTGCTCAGGGGACGTCCGAGCAGTGGGTGCAGTTTACCCCACCAAAGCCGCACGTAGTTGTTTTCCGCGCTCAACAACCGTACCTCCTTGAGGGGCACAAACCAGCAACGCGGACCGTCTCGTACGAAGAGCTGCTCGAGCACATCCCGCTGCGGCAGCTCCAGCGCGCTCGAGCTCTGGATCCGCGCCAGGGCTGCCGCCAGTCGCTCCGGCTCAATAGGTTTCAACAGGTAGTCCAGCGCGTTGACCTCGAAAGCCCGCACCGCATGTTGGTCGTACGCGGTCGTGAAAATCACCTGGGGAGCGCGCTCCAGGCGGGAGAGGAGATCGAAGCCGCTACCGCCGGGCATCTGGATATCCAGAAACAGCAACTGCGGCGAGAGCGCCTCGATGGCGGTGGTGGCCTCTTCCACGTTCGCGGCCTCGCCCACGACGTCCACCCAGGCAAACTCCGCCAGCAACCGGCGCAATTCGCGGCGCGCAAGGGCTTCGTCATCGATGATGATGACCCTCATATCCTCGACGGCAGACGCACCCGCGCGAGTGCCCATGCGGGACGGGACAGATCCAGCTCAAAGCTCGCATCAGATCCAAAGAGAAGTTGGAGTCGCTTCTGTGCGTTGTTCACACCGATACCCTCGTGCGTCGTCGCGCGCCGGCGCTCGGGGCGCGGATTCTGCACCTCGAGAACGAAAGTGCCTTCGCCGACATCCGCGTGGATCCTGAGCGCTCCTCCGGCGGGCAGCTCGGCGATGCCGTGTTTGATCGCGTTCTCGACGAGTGTCTGCAGCAGCATGACGGGAATACGCACGGATCGAGCTTGCCGGGTGATATCACGCTCGACGCGCAGGCGTTCGCCCAGCCGCAGACCCTCGAGCTCGAGATAATCGTCGACGATCGCAAGCTCCTGCTCCAACGTGACGAGCTCGTCCTGGCCGGAGCCCAGCGTGTACCGCAGAGTCCGCGCCAATTGCGTTACCGCGTTCTGAGCCCTCGCTGGCTCCTCCACGATGAGCGCACGCACACAGTTGAGCGCGTTGAACAGAAAATGGGGATTGAGTTGCGACTTGAGCAGTCGCAGCTCGGCGGCCTGGAGTGCGCGCGCGAGCTCCGACTCACGCAGTTCTGCCAATTGGCGACCGCGTATGGATAACAAACCGAAATACAGTGTGCTCCAGAGGAGGAGCAGGAACAGCCAATTCAAGGCCTGCACCACGAAAACCGCGAGCGGGCGCGACGCCGGTATTGCTACTGGGAGCCCCACCCCCAAGTCCTGGGTCTGCCAGGACGCCAACCCCAGAACGCTCATCACACACGCCCCGCAGAGGCTCAAGATCATACTCATCGCCACGAGGCGTGGCACGCGAGCACCCAAGCGCAAGCGACCCCAATGTTGGCGTTGGATGATCGCACGCAGAACATGACTGAGCGCCACGCCCATGGCGCTTACCAGCAACATATCGAGGATCGAGCGTCCCCAAGGGACGTCAGCCCAGAGCGAGGCCGCTACAGCGGCAACAACGCCATAACTGCCCCAGCCTCCATACTGACAAAGCCAGTACGCACGTTGCCGGTATCGACTTTGGTGAGAGGGTGCCGCGATTGAGATTGGTGCCATCGATGCTCCGGAAACATTCGTACGGCGCGAGTCAGAGCATAACGTCGCGCGTCGTAGAACCGTCCTCATCGCGGCGAACGGTCAAAAACACTCCTCGAGCGGTCGCCCAGCCGGGTGAGCCTGCAAGCAAGCGCCATCAAGGACACTTCACCCGACACAGGGACTTTCCCGGATAGGTGTTCGCGACCAGCTTCCCCTGGTCGATCAGCACCACGCCGCCGACCAGCACGAATCGCATCCCCTGACTAGGCTCGGTCGGCGCCCGATAGGTCGCTCGATCGGTTACGGTTTTCGGATCGAAGACGGCGATGTCCGCGTCAGCGCCCTCCTGTAGTCGCCCCTTACGGCGGGCCGCCACCGTTGCTCTTTCCAGCCGTTGCGCGGGCATCAAGCTCATCTTCCGAATGGCATCCATCAACGTGACACTCCCGAGCTCACGAACATAATGCGCCAGGATGCGCGTATACGTGCCGGCATTGCGCGGATGACCCATCTCGCCGTCACTCGAGATCATGACGAGCGGATGCGCTATGACGGTATCCACCATCGCCTCGGTGTTGATGAATAACAGTACAGGTCGTGCCTCAGGCGATGCGTGCAGCGTCTCGAAGCGCTCCTTCGTCAGCCGCTCGCCGGTATCCGGGAGCTGCAGAGCATCGTAACCCACACCCAACTTTTCGCGCCAACCTCGGTTGAACAGCGCGGAGTTGATCTCCGTCATTCCCGCGGTATAGGGGTAGGCCTCCGTGGTGACATCCAGCCCCCGCGCGCGAGCGCCTGCCACCATGGCTAGACATTCGAGCGCGTCCTGCAGGCAGCTGCTGTTGATATGCACGATCTGCAGTGACGCGCCCGTGACCGCGGACGCCCCGATCACCTCACTCACCGCCTCGATGCTCGAGCCAGGCTCGAGACGCCCAAAGCTACGCACGTGCGTGAAAACGGGCACCCGCTCCTCAGCCGCGAGACGGAACGTCCGAATGACTTCCTCGTGACTCGCGCCCGGTGTGTATTGGATACCCATACCGATGCCCAGCGCGCCAGCGTTCAGCTCGCTTCGCAAGCGGGCCTCGATTTTCGCGAGTTGCTCGTCGGTGGCGGGTTTGTCGGTCGCGGGCCCGGTCGGAGGTAAGATCTCGCCTGGTCTGACCGGCGTATAGAAGGCAAGAGCGCGCGCCGCGCCGTGACTGGCCGTCGTGCCATAGTTGACGAACGATCGCGACGCTTTCTGTTTCAGGAAGGTGGTCACATCGGGAACGCCGATTTCCATCTCGAGCGCCGTGGTGACACCATCGAACGCCTTCAACCGACCGCTCGCCTCATCCTGGGCATGTTGATGCAGGTCGATGAATCCCGGGGACACCACCAACCCCCTGGCATCGAGCACCCGCCTGCCCTCCACGGGATCCGCAGAGATCCGTGCGATCTTGCCGTTCGCGATTGCGACGTTGCGGACCGCATCCAACCCGGACTCGGGGTCCAGGACACGGCCGCCGCGAATCACCACATCATAACTCTGCGCCGACGCCCCGGTGACCAAGACAATCCCAAGCAGAAGGACGAGCGAGGAACGCATGTGGAGATCTCCCCCGGAGGAATTGCCGCGCGGGTGTTGGTCAGTCCGTGGTCAACCTAGATTGCTGGCCACTGTCCCAAATGTCAAACCTTTCTCTGTTTAGGATTGTCTGGGCCCCAGGCGGCGAGGCACTTCTGGTCAGCGCTTGCGAGCTTTGGTCGACCGCGAAGCGGCCTTCGCGGACTCGGCGTCACGTGAGGATGCCGCGCCCCGCGCGGAGTCACTGGCGCGTGCGACATTGCCCTCACCGTACAGCGCCATGAGAGATTCCATCAGGCTCTCATCCGCGCTCGAGCAAACCGCGAGTACCGTCGCTTCTTCGCAGCCCTCCGCGAGATAGGCGTGTCCCATCGTGCTGTCGACATATATCGACTCACCTGAGCGCAACACGACGGGATCGTAGAAGTCCGTGTGGACCGTGATGGCCCCTTCGAGCACGTAGATGTACTCCTCGCCGGAGTGACGCAGGAGCTCACCAAACTCCTCGAGAGTCTTGGCACGGATCCGGCCGATCACCGGAATCATCCGCTTGCGGCGCAGCTCCGGGCACATGTAGTAGTAATCGTAGTTCTTGGTGTTGACACGTACCGCGTCGGCGAGCAACCCGATGCTGCGGCGGGCCGTCACCGCGGTATCCGGTCCAACGCCCCCACCCGGGTCGCCGAACAGCTCTGCCAACGGAATCTTGAGGCCCTCACTCACCTGCAGGAGCTTGTCGTACGTGAGCGTGAGGCGGTCGTGCTCCACCTTGGAGAGCGTCGAAACGGGAATTCCGGTCCGCTCGCTCATCTCCTTCAACGTCCACCCCTTGCGCACCCGCAAGCCGCGCAAGAGGTGGCCGAGGGTAGGACGCGCCTTCAGGTCCATGAGGAGTGCTTGGAAGTGTTCGAAAGAGCTAGGGTTTTCATGGTCTTGACGGCATGGGCGTTGGGGCGGGGCACGGAGCCCGAGAATACAGCGGACCTGCGAGGCGTCAACCTCGGCACGTCGCGCCGGGCCCACCATCGCCCGTGATTTGCATAAAAGGAAAACTCACTTGCCAATTTTCTAAATAGGACTACACTGTCCTGGTTGAGACAATAAGGCCCGGGGGTGATTCAGCGCCATGACCAACCCGAAGCGACTGCGGCCAGGCCGGGGAGTATCTCTGTGCACCGTGGCCCTGCTCTCGATCCCATTCGCGCCCGCGGCACGGGCGGCTGACAACAACAATGACGACCGCGGGGATGCCGTGCGCCTGGAAGAGATCGTCGTCACCGCCACGAAACGCGCCGAGACCCTGCAAAACGTGCCGGTTGCCGTGACCGCGATCACCGCGGAAGACATTGCCGCGCGTGGCTTCACCAACTACAGCGACTATGTCAACACCGTCCCCAACATGTGGATGCAGGACATCGGCCCCGGGCAGACTCAGATCTATATCCGCGGGCTGGTCGCCTCGGGCGGCTCCGGCTTTCCCGTCGCGACGTATTTCGGGGAGGCCGTGACGAGCCTGCTGACCAACAACGGCGGCTTCGCAAACCTGCAACTCGTGGACATCGATCGCGTCGAGGTACTGCGCGGGCCTCAGGGCACGCTCTTCGGCGCCAACTCGCTCGCCGGCGTGCTGCGTATCGTGCCGAAAGCGCCCAATCTCACCGATCTCCAGGTCAACGTGGATGCCCGCGGCTGGTCCACTGCCCACTCCGGTGAAGGCAGCGAGCACTTCGAGGGTGTGCTCAACCTCCCGATCATCACGGGGCAACTCGGCGCCCGTCTCGTGGCCTACCAGGACCACAAGGCCGGTTATCTGGACAATGTCGTGCCGGCTGCCGCGCCTGTCGACTACAGCGCCGCCGTCGGCGCGCCGGCGGGCACTTTGGTGCTCCCCGGTCATGTTGCATTCACGCGCAGCGATATCAACTCGGAGGACATCTGGGGCGCCCGTGCGGCGCTAGGATGGCAGCCGCTCGACTCGCTGCGTGTCGACCTGAGTTTTGCGGCGCAGGAGGCGCGTCTGAACTCCGAAGCGGGCGCCCAGCCCGCCTTTGGGGATTACGTGGTCCAACGTCCCCTCGATCTGTATTCCCGTGGTAAGGATCTCGAGCAGGAGCGCATTGGACAACTCGTGGTGAGTTACGACTGGAGCGCGGTCACCCTGACCTCGGCGACGAGCTACACCCGAGTGGAACGGCTCGGGAATTCGGACCTCGGCTGGCTCGGTGTCAATGCCGGGTTCGGCCCGCAACTGTGGGCATTCGTGGATCGAAGCAAGGGGGACGCGTTCACCCAGGAGATTCGCGTGCATTCGCGCGGCACGAGCCCCTTGCAGTGGCTCGCCGGCTATTTCTACACCAACACCACGTTTGACCTCGGTCAATTCATACCGGATTACTCCTGCCCGGGCTGCCTGCCGGAGCTACTCTATGGGCAGAATTTCGCCATTGCGACCGTGGGCAACGAGACCGCGGAAAAGCAAAGACAACAGTCCGTATTTGGTGAGGTGAGCTACAGCTTCACACCCCAGTGGACCGTCGGAATCGGCGCCCGCTACCTGCGCGACAATATCGAAAGCCTCGGCATTGCCGCCTCGGGGTTGCTGGCGGGCGGCAACGCGCCCGCGCCAGCCCCGGTGGGCGGCCGGAATTCCGTTTTCAATCCTTCCGGTTACCTACGCTTCAAAGCCAACGAGGAGATGACCTATTACCTGCAAGCCGCCCGCGGCTTTCGTGGGGGAACGGCCAACCAGCTGCTCGCGTATGACCCGAACGGCCCCTGCGCAGCCACGGCGGCCGCTGACGGTGTCAAGCCTCTGACCAATCCAGACACCCTGTGGACCTACGAGTTGGGATTGAAATCGACTTGGCTCGACAACCGGATCGCAGCCAACCTCGCCCTGTTTCACCAGAAATGGGATGGCGTGCAGCTCACGGCCACCCAGCCTTGCGGCTTCGATGGGTTCGTCAATGGCGGGAATGCCTCCGGCAACGGCGCCGAGCTGGAGATGACCGCGCGCCTGAGCAGGTCCTGGAGCGCCAACCTGACGGCCTCCTATGTCTACAACAAATTCAACAGCGCGACTCCCGCTGTCGGCTACGCGCCCGGAGAGCGCGTACCCGGCGCACCCGAGGAGAACGCCAGCGCCGGCGTCCAGTACAACTTCACACTGGGCTCGAATTGGAGTGGGTACGCCCGGGCGGACTATGTATTCGTGGGCGACGTTCACTACGTGTTCGGCACCGGTGCGGCCGTCAGGCCTTACCTTCAGGGCGGGTACGGGACGGCGGACACCCGACTGGCCGTGCAACACCAACAATGGGGCCTCGAGTTGTTCACACACAACCTCACCGACAAGCGCGCGGCGGAAGCCACGAGCGACCCGACGCAAGGCGGGTATTTCTACATGGTTCGGCCGCGCGAGATCGGAGTGGAAGTGCGCTACTCGTTCGATCGGCCAAGCGCACGATAACAGGACATCATGACTGAGCTGCCCTACCCCTATCTTCTCTTCCTGGGTGACACGACCGACCCGACCCTGGCGAAGACCGCATTCGGGCTGCGCGACTGGGCGCGCGAGCGCTGCATAGGAGAGTGCTCTTGCAGCGGCGCTACGGTAACCACCGGCCTGCCCAGACTATCACCCCGCCAAGCCTACGAGTTGGGCGCCCGGGGTCTGGTGATCGGCGTTGCCAACTACGGGGGCTTCATCCAGCACAACTGGCTTCCGGTATTGCTCGAGGCCCTGGAGGCGGGACTGGATCTGGTCAGCGGAATGCACGCCCGCCTGAAGGATCTGGAGCCGCTGCGAGCGGCCGCGGCGCGCCTCGGTCGAAAGCTCGTGGACGTTCGCGTTCCCCCTGCCGGCATTCCGGTAGGCACGGGCCGCAAGCGCTCTGGGAAGCGCTTGCTCACTGTGGGCACCGATTGCGCGCTGGGCAAGAAATATACTGCCCTGTCCATCACCCGGGCGTTTGCCGGGCGAGGGCTGCGTGTGGATTTTCGCGCCACCGGACAAACGGGCATTTTGATCGCGGGTCGCGGCATCCCCATGGATGCCGTGGTGTCCGATTTCGAAGCTGGCGCGGCGGAGCTGTTGAGTCCGGATGCAACCGACGATCACTGGGATGTCATCGAAGGACAGGGCTCGTTGTTTCATCCCTCATACGCGGCTGTGTCCCTGGGGCTTCTGCATGGCAGCCAGCCCGACGTGTTGGTCGTGTGTCACCAGGCCGGGCGCGAATCGGTATTGGGCAACCCCGGGTATCGCCTGCCCTCGATAGCGGAAACGATCGATCTCAACCTGCGGTTGGGACGACGGACCAATCCCGCGATCCGTTGCGCGGGTGTCAGCCTGAATACAGCGCACCTGGAGCCAGGCGCTGCACGCTCGCTGCTGGCGGCGGAGGCCAGACGCCTCGGGCTTCCCGTGGCTGATCCGATCCGCGGAGGCGCGGAGTTCGAGCAATTGATCGACGCCTGCCTCGCATGAGAGCAACTCCCCTATGAAAAGGATGAAACGAGTCGCGGCCAGCGTGTTCGCACTGGCTACAACATGGGTGGCAGCGCAGGAGACTCCGCCATCCCAGGCTCCCATCACGCCCTCCGCTCCAGTTACCCTCACGGCGGAAGACGCCAATGCGTGGCTCGACGGCTACATGCCATATGCACTGGAGTCGGGTGACATCGCCGGCGCTGTTGTCGTAATCGTCAAGGACGGCAAGATCCTGACCGAGCGCGGGTATGGCTTCTCGGACGTAGACAAGCGCACGCCGGTCGATCCTGAGCGGACTCTATTTCGACCAGGTTCCGTTTCGAAGCTGTTCACCTGGACCGCGGTCATGCAACTCGTCGAAGCGGGCAAAATCGACCTCGATGTCGACGTCAATCGGTACCTCGACTTCAAAATTCCGACGCGCGACGGCAAACCCGTCACCATGCGCAATCTCCTGCAGCACACCGCGGGATTCGAGGAACAGGTCAAAGGCATCATCTCCGCGGACTCGCACTCGCCGGGATTCGAAGCACTCTTGAAACGGTGGGTTCCTGAGCGGGTGTTCGCCGCCGGCACCACCCAAGCATACTCCAACTACGGAGCATCTCTCGCGGGGTACATCGTACAACGTGTCTCAGGTGAGCCCTTCGACACCTACATCGAGAAGCATATTTTCGAGCCTTTGGACATGAAGCTCTCGAGCTTCCGCCAGCCACTGCCGGGCGCGTTGGCGCCGCTCATGTCCAAGGGCTACGAGGTGGCCTCCGCGGAGTCCCGTCCTTTCGAGATCGTGGGACCGGCTCCCGCCGGCTCATTGGCGTCCCCGGGCGCCGACATGGCGCACTTCATGATTGCCCACCTCCAGGACGGCGAATACAACGGCAAGCGGATACTGTCCGCCGCCACCGCGCGGCAGATGCACGATAGCCCGCTCACTCTGTTACCTCCGCTCAATCGGATGGAGCTGGGTTTCTTCGAGACCAACATCAACGACCGGGAAGTGATCGCCCACCTGGGCGACACCGAGTACTTCCACACCTCGCTGCACCTCTTCCTGAAGGAGAGAGTCGGCTTCTACGTGTCATTCAACAGCGCGGGGCGGGATGGCGCGGCTCACGGCCTGCGCGGCGCGCTGTTCCAGGATTTCGCCGATCGCTATTTTCCGGCAGCGACAGCCCAGCCTCTCATTGATGCGAAAACGTCTGCGGAACACGCCGCATTGCTGACGGGAAGTTGGGTCAACTCGCGCGGGTCGCGCAGCAATTTCCTCGCCGCTCTCGATCTGATTGGCGGGATGCGATTGGGGCTCGATGATAAAGGAGGGCTGCTCGCCCCTTTTCCCGGACTGAACGGTCAACCGCGACACTGGATTGAGGTGGCTCCCTTCGTCTGGCGGGATCTGAACAGCCACGAGCGGCTCGCCGCCCGGGTGGCGAACGGCGTACCCATGCGCTTCAGCATCGACCTGCTATCCCCTTTCATGGTGTTCGAGCGTCCCGCCTGGTATCGAAATCCCACATGGCTGCGGCCTCTGTTCTTCTGTAGTGTCGGCGCGCTGCTTCTGACGGCTTTGCTTTGGCCGATCGCGGCGATCGTCCGCCGGCGCTTCGGCGCCACGTTGGAGTTGGAACCGACCGCATTGCGCGCCTATCGATTCAGCAAGATCGGGGCGACCGCGATCGTGCTCGGCCTGACCTTGTGGGGCGTGGTTTTCAGCCTGGTGTTGAAAGACACCGCGGTGCTTGGTCCTGGGCTGGATCTGCTACTGCTCACGACCCAATCGTTTGGAATCGTGGCGTTTGTTGGGGGCCTTGCCGCGATACTGGTCAATTTGCGAGCTGTCTGGACAGGCAAGCGTCATTGGCCGGCCAAGACGTGGAGTGTGGTGCTGAGCGTCGCGGCGCTGACGGTGCTATGGACGGCCTTGGCGTTCAAGCTGATGAGTATCGGAGTGAACTACTGATGACTGCGCTGCAACTGAGGGTCACCGTTGAGAGATTCGCTCTCGCGTCGCCATTCCGGATCTCGGGATTGGTGTTTGACCACCGGAACGTCGTGGTGGTGAGCATCACTGATGGCACTCACCACGGTCGGGGCGAGGCCTGCGGAGTCTATTTTCTAGGAGACGATACTCCGGCTATGATTGCGATACTCGAGGCCCACCGAGCGCCAATCGAGTCTGGCATCGACCGGGACACTTTGCGGCGACTGCTCCCACCAGGAGGTGCGCGCAACGCACTCGATTGCGCACTCTGGGAGCTCGACGCCGCGCGCGCCCGCCGGCCCGTCTGGCAACTTGCCGGTCTAACCACGGTACGTCCCCTGGTGACCACGTTCACATTGGGTGCGGAGGATCCGAGCGTAATGGCGGCGCAAGCCCGCAAGTACGCCCAGGCCCGCTCATTGAAGGTCAAACTGACAGGGGATCTCGACGTCGACGTCGCACGCGTGCGCGCGGTTCGCGCCGCTCGACCCGGCGTGTGGCTGGGAGTTGACGCGAACCAAGGTTATAGGATCGATCTCCTCGAGAAGTTGTTACCAGCATTGGTGGAGACCAACGTGGCGCTCCTGGAGCAGCCTCTCGCTCGCGGACGCGAGGCCGACCTCGATGGGTTTGCCTCCCCAATTCCTATTGCCGCCGACGAAAGCGCACTGTGTCTGGCCGACATCCCTGGACTGGTAGGCCGCTTCAACGTTGTCAACATCAAGCTCGACAAGTGCGGCGGTCTAACCGAAGCGCTCCTCATGGCTCGCTCCGCCCGCGAGCTCGGCCTCGATGTGATGGTGGGCAACATGGTCGGCACCAGCCTGGCCATGGCCCCCGCCTTCATCGTGGGCCAGCTCTGCGACGTCGTCGATCTCGATGGCCCCCTTTTTCTCAAGGAGGATCGCAGGCCTAGCGTTCTCTATGAGGATGGCAAAATCTGGTGTGGCGAGGACGTCTGGGGAGGCGGCGCACCGTGAACGCGCCATGAGCTATTACATCCTAGTTCCACCACCGCCGCGGCGGGGCCGGCCGCCAGCGCTGTCCAACGGTTGCTCCCGTGTTCAGTTAGCCCAGCTCGCCGAGCGCCTCGGTTAGCGTGCCCGCGCTCAACAGTCTCTCCGCCAACGCGTCCAACTCCGAAACGCTCGCACGACGAATCCGCTCTTGCGTGGCGTCAGAAAGGACTCCAAAACGAAGCGAGAGCAATCGCAGCGCCATCTCCGCGCGTCCTTCGGCCTTCCTTCCGCTCTCCCTTTGGCCTCA
>CAYNTW010000146.1:0-11805 GCA_964400085.1 uncultured Steroidobacteraceae bacterium
ACTGATTGCAGGCCTTCGGGTTGTACTTCATGGTGCACGACCCGAGCGGATAGAAATGCGTATCGATCGAGAAGTTCAGTTGGGAAAGCCGCGTGAAATGTCGCACGGTCTCCAACTCTCCCACCTCCGGAAGCAGCGGTCGCTCCGTCCGGCGTAGCCGTTGCGGAATATCGGCAAGCGCCGCGGGCCCTGGATCATGCGGCCATTGATCGCTGGCGCCGCGGCCGGGGTGCGAGTACTCGAAGATGACTTTTTCGTGGGTTCGCATATCGACCTCGATTACGCCGCGCGCGCGGACTGCATGACTTCGCCGAGCGCGGACGCATACCTCTCGATGTCCGCGGCGGTCTTCGTCTCCGTCGCGCACACTAACAGTGCGTGCCCGAGCTCCGGGTAATAATCACTCAGATCCAGCCCGCCCAGGATCCCCCGACTCGCCAGGCTCTTCAGCACCGGGCCAACCGGCCGATCGAGCAGCACGACAGATTCGTGGAACACAGGCCCCTGGAACGCCGGGCGCACGCCCTTCAACCGCGTGAGCGCGGTCAACAGCTCGCGCGTGCGCGCGTGCGAGGCCGCCGCCGTCCGCTCCAACCCCTCCGGTCCCATGAGGGACATATAGATCGTCGCGGCGGTCATCAACAGCCCTTGGTTGGTGCAGATGTTGGAGGTCGCCTTGGCGCGACGGATGTGTTGCTCCCGCGCCTGCAAGGTCAAGGTAAATCCTTCGCGGCCGTTGAGATCCACCGTGCGCCCCACGATCCGTCCGGGCATCTGCCGCACATACTCCATGCGCGTGGTCAGAAAGCCGAAATACGGACCACCCGAGGACAGCGGCACCCCCAGAGGCTGCCCGTCACCGACCGCGATGTCGGCGCCCTTGCTCCCCCAGGATCCGGGCGGCTTCAACAACGCGAGCGAAGTTGGGTTGACCACGGCGATGACCATGATCCCCCGGGCGTGAGCCCAATCGGTCAGCGCATCGACATCCTCCAGGCGACCGAAGAAGTTCGGCTGCTGGATGACCAGGGCCGTGATGTCCTCGCCCTCATAACGCGCGAGTGCCGTGGGCGCGATCACACCCTCGCCCGCTGAATACGGGATTTCCTCGAAGCGCAGGCCCTGGTTGCCCGCGGCCGCGACCGCAACCTTACGGTAATGAGGATGGACGGTGGTCGGAACTAGAATCCGCTGGGATTTGGATTTGCGATTGGCGCGGACCGCCATCAGGCTGGCCTCCGCTACCGCGGAAGCTCCGTCATAGACAGATGCGTTCGACACCTGCAGGCCAGTGAGGCTGGCCATCATCGTCTGGTATTCGTAAATGAGCTGCAGCGTGCCCTGACTCGCCTCCGCCTGATAAGGCGTGTAGGCGCTATAGAACTCGCCACGCGTCGTGATAGCCCACACCGCCGCCGGAATGTGATGCTCGTACGCCCCAGCGCCGATGAAGCACAGCGGTCGGCCGTCAAGGCGCGCGCGCTCGGACATCAGCCGTCCGATTTCCATTTCGTTGAGCTCGTCTGGAATGCCGGCGAGCGACTTGACGCGCAGCGAGGTGGGAATCTCATCGAACAGCGCCTCGATACTCGGCACTCCAATGGCCGCGAGCATCGCCTCGACATCGGCGGGAGTGTGCGGAATAAAAGCCATCAGTCACCCTCCTCGTGCTGCAACTTCTCGTATTCAGCCGCTGTCAGCAGTTCCGTTGCCGGGCCGCCGGCTACCGGGCGTACGCGCATCAACCAACCGCCGCCGTAAGCATCCGTATTGACCGTTTCCGGCTCGCTCGCGAGCTTCGGGTTTCCGGCAGTGACTTCGCCGGTAACGGGTGAGTAGACATCCGAAGCGGCTTTCACGGACTCGACCACTGCGCAGGGCTCGCCCGCTTTCACGGCTCGGCCGGTTTCCGGGACTTCGACGAACACCAGGTCCCCGAGGGCGTGCTGGGCGTGATCCGTGATACCGACTTCGATGCTGCCATCGGGCAACGTCCGCAGCCATTCATGTGTCTTGGTGTACTTGAGATCGGCGGGAACCTTGCTCATCTTCGGTCTCCATGTGTTGTCGGGTTTGTTGTTGCAGTGCCGCCCGGCCCGGTGGCCACGAGTGCCCGGCCAAAACGCACGAACGGCGGCTTGACGACGCGTGCGTTGAGGAGCTTGCCGCGAATGTCGACTTGAACTTGTTGCCCGGTGCCGGTCGGCACGCGCGCCAGCGCGATCGAGCGCTCCAGTGTCGGCGAGAAGGTGCCGCTCGTGATCTCGCCCGTGCCGATGCCGGGGACCACCACCTGTTGGTGACTACGCAGCACCCCGCGATCCTCCAGCAGCAGTCCCACGAGCTTGCGCTCGGAACCTTGCGCTTTGATGACCTCCAGTGCCTTGCGGCCAATGAAGCTCCGCTCGGGCGCGGTGCCCGCCGCATCCATGGCCACTGTCCACGCCAACCCTGACTCGAATGGATGAGTTGTCTCATCCATGTCGTTCCCATAAAGGTTCATGCCCGCTTCGAGGCGCAACGTATCGCGCGCGCCGAGCCCGCAGGAGGCGACACCGAGTGCATTCAACTCGCGCCAGACCCGCTCGGCATCCGCGGCGGGTAGCATTACTTCAAAACCATCCTCGCCCGTATAGCCGGTGCGCGCGATGAACCAGCCATCGATCTCACGCCCAACAAAAGTATCGAGCTCGAGCGCCGTCGCGGCGCCGACTCGGGAAAGGAGCTTTGCGGCTTTGGCGCGCGCCTCGGGTCCTTGTATGGCGAGCATCGCGAAGTCCGTGCGCTCCAGAACGCCAACATCGAACTCGCGGGCGTGTTGGCGGATCCAGACGAGATCCTTGTCGCGGGTGCCCGCGTTCACGACCACCCGGAACCAGGAATCGGCGAGGTAGTAGACGATGAGATCGTCGAGCACGCCGCCCGACTCGTTCAGCATGCAGCTATAGAGCGCCTTGCCCGGACGAACGAGCTTCTCGACATCGTTGGCGAGGAGCATGCGTAAAAAAGGGCGCACACGCGCCCCCTTCAGATCGACGACGCACATGTGCGAGACGTCGAAGACGCCGGCCGCGCGGCGCACGGCGTGGTGCTCACCGATCTGGGAGCTGTACTGCACGGGCATGTCCCAGCCGCCGAAATCGACGATGCGGGCGCCGAGCTCACGATGGAGCTGGTACAAAGGGGTCTGTCGTCCCACAGGTCCTCCGCGTCTAGACGGATGTCCGCGACAAAAAAAAAGCGGCAGACACTTCTGTGGTATCTGCCGCCCCTCTGTCCTGTGACCTGAGAGATCAGGCGCTTACGCGCCGCTCCCCTTCGGTGGGTGAGACCTCCGGGCCGCCGGATGTCCACCGCTCTCCAGAGCCCGCACGGAAAACCACCTGGTTTACCGCAGTCTGCCGTTCATGTGCCTGAGCGTTTCCGGGCGGAACTTGCGCCTTCGGCGTTCCGGATCGTGGGCTTCGAGCAGGCCGCGCTCCGGACTCTCTCCGAACAGACTGATTCAATCGGGCGGACGGCATCATACCAGCTCAGTGGCGAGCCCGCCCGCGAACCTCGCCCGCCAACCCTGTAGAATGGGCGACCTCGTTTCGCTTGCCCTTCTTATGTCTATGGCTCAGAACCAGTCTGCCCACCGCCGCGCTTCCCTGCAGGTCACGATCGGCCACGTCCGCGTGGGCGGCAACGCACCCATCGTCGTCCAATCGATGACCAATACGGACACCGCCGATATCGAGGGCACTGCCCAACAGGTCAAAGCGCTCGCCCGCGCAGGCTCCGAGCTCGTCCGTCTCACGGTAAATTCGGACGAAGCGGCGGCCGCGGTCGCGCCCATTCGTGAGCGGCTCGACCAGATGGGGGTCAACGTGCCTCTCATCGGCGACTTCCATTTCAATGGCCACAAGCTCCTACGCGAGCATCCCTCGTGCGCCAAAGCCCTGGCGAAATACCGCATCAATCCGGGCAACGTCGGCCGCGGCAGCAAGCGCGACCCGCAGTTTGTCGAAATGATCGAGACCGCCTGCCAATACGGCAAGCCGGTCCGCATTGGCGTCAACTGGGGCAGCCTCGACCAGGACCTGCTCACGCGGTTGATGGACGAGAACTCCGCCAGCGCAACCCCGGTGACAGCCCAACAGGTCATGCGGCGCGCAGTCGTGTTGTCGGCTCTCGAGAGCGCGCAACGCGCCGTGGAAATCGGATTACCCCGCGATCGGATCATCCTCTCCGCAAAAGTCAGCGGTGTGCAGGACCTCATTGCGATCTATACCGATCTCGCCGCCCGTTGTGACTACCCGTTGCATCTCGGCCTGACTGAGGCCGGCATGGGTTCGAAGGGCATCGTGGCCTCGACCGCCGGCATGGCCGTGTTGTTGCAACAGGGCATTGGCGACACCATTCGCGTCTCGCTCACCCCGAGCCCGGGAGGCGACCGGACCCAGGAAGTGATCGTGGCCCAGGAGATCCTGCAGACCATGGGTCTGCGGTCCTTCACACCGATGGTCATCGCGTGCCCGGGCTGCGGGCGCACCACGAGCACCTACTTCCAGGAGCTCGCCCAAGGCATTCAATCCCACATCCGCCACCGCATGCCGGAATGGCGTAAGGAATATGTCGGAGTGGAGGACATGACTGTCGCGGTGATGGGTTGCGTCGTGAACGGCCCCGGCGAGAGCAAGCATGCCAACATCGGCATCAGCCTCCCCGGAACCGGCGAGCGGCCGGTCGCGCCTGTCTATGAGGACGGCGAGAAGACGGTCACCCTCAAGGGAGACCATATCGCCGCGGAGTTTCAGGAGATCGTCGAGCAATACGTGAAGCGCAGCTTCGCGCGCAAAGGCCCGACACCGGCGCCGGCCGAGAAAGCTGGCGCTGAGGCTTGATCGCGCGTGCCTGATCGCGGATGCTGGGTTGCGGAGGCCTCTCATGACGGACAGCGGACTCGCCGAGCGCAAATGCAAAGCCTGTGAGGGCGGGGTCGCGCCTCTTACGCGCCCCCAAGCGGAGCAACTCCTGAAAGAGCTCGCGAGCGGCTGGTCGTTGTCCGCGGACGCCGGCGCCCTCCAGCGCGCATTCGCCTTCAAGGACTTCTACCGGACCATGAGCTTCGTGAACGCGCTCGCGCACATCGCCAACATTGAAGACCATCACCCGGACCTCGAGGTTGGCTACAACTACTGCCGTGTGTTGTTCACGACCCACGCCATCAAGGGCCTCTCGGAGAACGACTTCATCTGCGCGGCGAAGATCGATCGAATAGAGCTCTGAGCGCTCGAAGAGCTCAGCGCCTCAACGTTTCCGCGCTGCCGCGACCCGGGGTAACTCGCCGACGAGGCCGAGCGCCCGATTCACGAAAAACCTTTTCAGCTCGTGACTGCGATTCACCCAACCCAGCCCTTTTTGCGCAAAGCGCGAGATCGGTCCCCGACCGTGCGCGAGAAAGCGGTCGAACGCATCGATCGCGGAGCTCATGAAAGCAACCTGGCTCTTGCGCCATCTCTCGTACCGCCGCAATACGCGCAACGCCCCGGGATCTTCCCGCTCATGCCGGGCATCCACCAGCAACTCAGCAAGCGTCGCGGCATCGAGCAGACCAAGATTCACCCCCTGGCCGGCCAACGGATGCACCACGTGCGCGGCATCGCCGACTAACGCAACGCGTTGCGCGGCGTAGTGATGTGCGGCGAGCCGGCGCAGTGGGAACGACGCACGCTCGCTGACCAGCCGCGTGGCGCCCAGCGCATGGTCAGAGGCGTGGTCGAGGTGCAGAGCGAACTCCGTCTCTGAGCACCCGAGCAACATCGAGGCAAGGTCGTCATCCGCAGACCAGACAATGGAGCTGTTTCCATCCATGAGCGGTAGGAACGCCAGTGTCCCTCGGCGCATAAAACGCTGCCATGCCGTGCTATCGTGTGAGCGCTCCGTTGCGACTGTGGCCACGATCGCCGCTTGTCGATATTCGGATGATTCCACGGTGAGACCCACAGCCTGACGAACAGCAGACTGGGCTCCATCGGCGCCCACCACCAACCTGGCCACGAGCGGACCGCCGGTGGTTTCAACCGAGACCGAGTCCGTCCCAACCCGGAGGCCCATCAATTGCGCCGCGTGAATCTGCCCGCCGGCTCCGACAAAGGCCTCCAGCAGAGCCGCCTGTAGAACACGATTCTCCAGGATATATCCAAGGTTCGGCTCACCGACATCGGCGGCATCGAACACCAGAGCCCCCGCGGAGACCGGCGCCACACTCTCGTGCCAGATGCGCATTCGCTCATAGGGGCTCAGGCGTGGACAAACCTTGGGCCACGCCCCCGCCGCTTCGAGGATCCGTTCGCTCGAACGTGAGATAGCGACCACGCGTGGATCGACTGGCGCCTCACGGGGCGGCATGTCAGGCCGATTTGGCTCGAGGACCGCAACCCGAAGCGGCGTGGCGGAGCTGGCCCGCGCAAGCAGAGCGGCGAGACAAGCACCAACAGGACCGCCTCCGATGACGAGCACATCGAGTGTTTCCGCGTTGATCACGGGGCCTCGCGTACCGGCAGGCCGCGCGCGAGCCGCGGAGTTGGTCCACCAAACCCGGCGCTCACCCGCGCCAAAGCGCTCTTCGCCGGTGGTGTCACATCGAAGATCAGGAGACCGAGGTTTCGCAACAATCCGATTCCCGGACGCTCGCTACCGAATAACTTCACCAGGCCGTCCGTGAAGCGGATCACTCCGCCTCGATCCACAGCGCGCCAATCGGCAAAGCGCTTCAGCACCGTCGGCGCGCCCACATCCGCCTCCGACGCGTTGGCAATCACCTCCGCCAGCATCGCCGCATCACGAAGCCCCAGGTTGAATCCCTGCCCGGCAACCGGATGCAAGGCTTGTGCCGCGTTCCCGATCAACACGGTCCGGGTCGCGAAGGTCGTCGTGGCGCGAGTCAGCTTCAAAGGATAGGAAACACGACGACCCACTCGCACGAACCGACCCGCGCGCCAGCCGAATCGCCCCTGCAGCTCGCGCAAATAACCGTCGTCATCCAGCGACAAGAGTTTCGCGGCCTCCATCGGACGACACGACCAGATCACACCATAGCTGCCATCGTACAAGGGCAACACGGCCAACGGACCTGATGGAGTGAACCGCTCGTAAGCAGTGCCCTCGTGCGGTTGGTCGGTCGCGACGTTCGCGACGATCGCGATCTGATCATAGTCCTCCATACCGGCCTCGATATCCGCGGCCACCCTGACGCTGGACTGTGCCCCATCGGCCGCTACGAGCAGCCGGGCCTGGACTTCCTCGCGTTCGCCGGTATCACTCACGACGCGCAGCCTCGCCCCTTGATCACCAAGCTGGATCGCCTCCGCTTTGGCGGGAACCCGGAGCACCAGACTCTCTGGCTCCGCCAGGAGCTTGTCCCATAACACCCCGCCGATGACCCTGTTGGCCACCACGTATCCGAAGGCCTCGATGCCCTGCTCTTCGGCACGCAGTCGGGCAAAGCCAAATCGTCCGGCGTCCGAAACGTGAATGGTCCGGATCGCGGCGGTCTGGGGCGCGATGTCAGGCCAGACACCGAGGCCTGCGAAAATACGACGACTGGCATTGCCCAATGCTGTCGTACGGTCGTCGAAGCTCGGTTGGGCGTCCGAGGTGGGGGCAAAGCTCTCGATCAACAACACGCGCACGCCCAATCCGCGTAGCGCGAGAGCAAGGCTCGCCCCAACCATGCCGCCGCCTACGATGGCGACATCCACGTCCATGGCTCCACTGCTCACGCCGCGGCCATCACAGATTCGATCTCGTCCACTTCCTTGGGCGCTCCCGCGGTCAGAACTTCCGCCCCCGTCCTGGTGACCACCACGTCGTCCTCGATCCGGACACCGATGTTATGGAATCTCTTCGGGACGCCCCTGTGACCTGCGGGAATGTAGACCCCAGGCTCGATGGTCATCACCATACCCGGCTCGAGCACGCGCCAGGCATCACCAATTTTGTAGTCGCCCACGTCGTGAACATCGATGCCCAGCCAATGTCCGGTCCGATGCATGAAGAAGCGGCGGTAGGCTCCCTCGCGCTCGAGTTTGGCCACCCGTCCCTTCAACAATCCGAGCTTCACCAACCCCTGGGTCACGACTTTGACGGCCGCGAGATGGGGATCGTTCCAGTGATTTCCGGGCTTGACCGCCGCGATGGCAGCCCGGTTGGCCTCCAGCACGATCTCATATATGGCGCGCTGCTCCGGTGTGAAGCGTCCATTCACTGGAAAGGTGCGCGTGATATCCGAGGCGTAGTACTGGTATTCGCAGCCGGCATCGACCAGCAGCAGATCGCCATTTTTCAAGGGCTGGTCGTTATCGCGATAGTGCAGAACGCAGGTATTCTCACCGCCTCCGACAATCGGGTGATAAGAGACATCGGCGTTGTTGCGGCGGAACTCGTGTACGAGCTCCGCCATGACCTCGTACTCGTGCCGTCCCGGCCGGCAGAAACGCATAGCGCGGATGTGCGCGTCGACTGCAATGCGCGCGGATTCGCGCATCATCTCGATCTCGGCTTTCGACTTGTAAAGCCGCATGTCGTGCAGGACGTGATTGAGCGCCACGATCTCCTGCGGAGCATTGCGACCGTGACTGGATTGCGTACGCAACCCGTTCACCCAACCTACGACGCGTTGGTCGAAGTCCGGATACAGCCCCATGGCGTAGAAGACCTTCGTGTGGCTCTCCAGCAGCCCAGGAAGAATCTCTTCGATGTCAGTAATAGGGAACGCGTCGTCCGCTCCATAGTCGCGTGTTGCCCCTTTGGGGCCCGCCCGGCGGCCATCCCACACCTCACGCTTCGGATCGCGGTCCCGTACGAACAGGATGTATTCAGCCAGCGGACGGCCGGGTATGAGGACCGCAACGGCATCCGGCTCACCGAACCCGGTCAGGTAATGAAAGTCGCTGTCCTGGCGATAGGCATACTCGACGTCGTTATTGCGCTGCCGAACCGGCGCGGCCGGAAGGATCGCGATGGAGTCGCGCCCCATGAGACGCATCAATTGACGGCGACGGCGCGCAAACTCTGGTTTTAGGGCTACGCCCAACTTTCCTGCGGGTCGAAGCGACCCGCTAAATTTAGCGGCGCTGCGCGCCGGTGGGAGAGCCCTATCTTGGGTTTCCAAAGATCCTTTCAATGCAGTGGCGCACCCGGCGAAGAAGGTTGATCCCGCAATGGGCTGAGTTCCTCGAATACGAGCTGCACTCCCACTCGGACAAACTCCACCAGCTCAGCGTAGGCGCTCTCGTTGGACTCCGCGCTCTGGCCGCTATCGACACCGACACGCGTGATTTCAGAGAAATCGCGCACGATTTCCCCGACGTCGCCGGGTAGCCCGTTGGTGTCCTGAATGGCGCTCCCACCCAGTCCGTACAGAAAACCCTGACACCACTGCGCGAGAGCCACCGTGCGGGTATCGAGTGAGGCCTCGTCCTCGGGTAGCAGGAGATCGAACTCCATATCCGACCCTCGCAGGGCGCCGGAGGTCGCCTGGTATAGAGCCCGCAATTGGGCTGTGGCGAGTGGTTGGGCACGTCCCTCGGGAAGGATTTCCAGCAGCCAATCCTCGAATCGATAACCCACAGTGGCACACAAGCAGCCCGTCAGGGTTCCATGTGCCTCCGCGGCATCCGTCATCGAACGCTCGTCCGTCAGGACTCTCTGGATTTCCGTGTAGCTAGCCTGGCTCATGTATGGGAGATTATGCCTGAAGCGTTTGCACCGCTGCGTCAGCCTCTCTATAGTCCGAAACATGAGCGACACCACAAAAACTCAGCTCGATCTGGAGCTGATGCGCCTTGCGAAGCGCATTGAAGAGCTGGTCGCGACCGTGGAGAACCTGAAGGAAGAGAATCGCGCGTTGCGTCAGCGGCACGAGACGTTGGCCGGTGAGCGAGCCTCGCTCCTGCAAAAGAACGAACAGGTCCGCACGCGCGTGGAAGCCATGATTGGCCGCTTGAAAACTCTGGAGCACGGCTCATGAGCCAGCAGCAAGAGCAAGCACGCGTCAGCGTGCGGATCATGGAGAAAGAGTACGTCATCGCCTGTCCATACGAAGAGCGCACCGCGCTGCTGGACACGGCGGAGTTCCTCAACAGCCGCATGCGCGAGATCCGCGACAGCGGCAAGGTAGTGGGTCTCGATCGCATCGCCGTCATGGTGGCGCTCAACTTGGCGAACGAGCTGCTGCGCCTGAAGAACCATGATACGAAGCTCGAAAAGCTCGAGAGCGAGGCGACCGGCCGCGTTCGCGCCCTGCGCGAGCGGGTCGAGGGCGCCATCGAGCGGGGGCAGCAACTCGAACTCTAGGTTGGGTATAGCATCGAAAGCGTCACAGACGGCTTTCGATAATCGAAGCAGCGTCGGAAGGTCGCTTCGCGCTCCGCTCGTCATTCGTGTAAAGTGTTCGTGGCGTCGCCTGCGGTGTTCGACACGCGAATCGGGTTAACCTCGGACCCTAGTTTGTACTACCCAGGGACAATGGGTTGCAGGCAGCATTGTGCAAGTCCGCGCCTGGAGCGGAAAGCCTTACCTGCCGCAGCTCGTCCCACTTGTTGCTCTGGTTCGAGAGCAACGGTTCGCACCGGCACATGCGGGTGACGCTTTTTGTTTTATTGGCTGAAAGTCGCCCACGGCGCTTTCAGCTGAAGGCCGACGCCAACGCTGCGCTCGGCGGCTGTGGCGAAAAGCGTGGTTTTCTGCCCGGGCCGCGTAGGCAGCCAGGCCAGACGGAGACGCCGCCCTGAAGCGCAAGCTCATGTCGTCTCCACCGCGAGGTCAGCGCTAACCGCATGACCAACGCCGTCCCACCGAACGATCGCAAGGCACTCAGGCAACAATTGCGTGCCCGACGGCGAGCCGTCTCCCCTACCGAGCGCGCCCGCGCTGGTCAACTCGTTGCCTACAACGCCGATCGCTATCTCCACCTGCGTGCCGGCTGGCGCATCGCCGTATACGCCGCCATGCCCTCCGAGCTCGACACCCTCCCATTGATCGATCTCGCGCGCCGCCGCGGCTGCGTAGTTTATGTACCCCGTATCGATCGCCATTCCGCGAGCCACAAGATGCGCTTCGTGGAACTGACAGGTCGGCAACGCCCCAACCGACTCGGCATACATGAGCCGGAAGGCTCGTTGACGATGGGTGCAAGATGGCTCGATGTCGTGTTCCTGCCCCTCGTGGGTTTCGATTCCCACGGTGTGCGCCTCGGTATGGGGGGTGGGTACTACGATCGTGCGTTTGCTTTTCGCCTCTGGCGTAAGGTGTGGCATGCACCGCGTCTGATCGGCCTTGCTTACTCGTTTCAGCAGGTCCAAAGCCTCACCCCCGCGCCCCACGACGTACGACTGGACGCTGTGGTCACCGAAGAAAGGATCGTTCAATGCGCTATTGGCTGATGAAGACCGAGCCGACCACCTTCGGCATCGAAGACCTCGAGCGCGCGAAGCGCCACACGACCTGCTGGGATGGAGTGCGCAATTACCAAGCGCGCAACATGCTCCGGGACGAGATGAAGAAGGGGGACCTGGCCTTCCTCTACTACTCGAGCACGGACGTACCTGGAATCGTCGCGCTCATGAAGATCGTGAAGGAAGGCTATCCCGACCCCACAGCCTTCGATCGCAAGAATCATCACTACGACCCCGAGAGCGACCCTGCCAACCCACGCTGGTTCATGGTGGACGTGCAACTCGAACGCCGCCTCGCGCGCGTGATCCCGCTCGAGGAGCTGCGCAAACATGCCACGAAAGAGCTTAAAAACATGGTTCTGCT
>CAYNTW010000147.1:0-6577 GCA_964400085.1 uncultured Steroidobacteraceae bacterium
GAGTCACGAGTTTCAACGCCGCGGTAATGAATTTCTCGAACCGCTCATCGACCTGGCGGCGCCCCAGCCGCACGGTCACACCGTTCGCCAGGTCGAGCTCCCAGGCGCCACGCGCATCCAAGCGCATCGCCGTCAGCCGCAAGCCGGCCTGTTGCAAGCGCCCTTCTGCCGCCAGATAAAACCGCGCAACTTCCGCCTCCTTGCCTTCCGGCCCGGAGAGCTGCGCCAGCTCCGGAGGAATATGACGCTCGTCCGTGGCAAACAACTCACCGCGGGTATTCAGCAGGCCACGCTCGCCCCAGCGCGCGGCGGCCACCTGCTCGATCACGAGCACGTTGAGCCCGCGCGGCCAAGCCCGTTGCACACTGACAGCGTCAACCCACGGTATGGTGTGAAGCGCCTTGTGAACCGCATCGAGATCGACCGTGAGCAGTCCGGCTCCGCGCACACGCTCCTTGACCACCCGCTCGACATCCACCGGCGCCACATGTTGGAACCGACCTGACACCGAGACCGTCTGGATCGGCTGATCGAGACCCCACACCACCACGGCGGCAAGGGCGCAAACGCCGATCACGCCTCCGAGGGAAATCCCGAGCGCGCGCCAGTTGACCTGCGGCAGTCGCCAGGACCGTTCAGACGACTTACGACGGTTGCGCGGTCGCGCCATCATGAGTGGGAACCTCCATGCTGGCTGCCCGTGGCTTGTCCGGAGCCCCCCACGACCGGCGGCGCTATCCGCCTCGCCAGGCTCGTCTCCAGCACCCGCCACACCAGCTCGTCGAAATCGATGCCCACCGCCCGAGCGGCCATGGGCACCAGGCTGTGGCTCGTCATGCCCGGAATGGTGTTGATTTCGAGCAGGAGCGGTCGGCCGGTGGCGTCCGTCATGAAGTCCGCGCGTCCCCATCCCGAGGCGCCGACCGCGTCGAAAGCCGCCAGGGCGAGGTTCGCAAGATGTTGTTCCGCCTGGTTCGACAGGCCGGAGGGACAAAAATAACGCGTGTCGTCGCGGTGATACTTTGCCTCGTAGTCGTAGAAAGTCCTCGGCGTCTCGATCCTGATCGAGGGCAGTGCCTGCCCCTGGAGGACGGCCACCGTGTATTCCTTCCCCGTGATCCAAGGCTCCGCGAAGACGTTGCTCTCGAGTCCCGCGGCAGTCGTGTAGGCAGCCGGTAGGTCCGACTCCCGCTCCACCCTCGTCATGCCGACGCTCGAGCCCTGCGTCGCAGGCTTTACGATCAGGGGCAGACCCAACCGCTCGATCGCGACGTCGAAGTCCTCTGGCCCGCGTAGCACCACGTAATCGGCCGTGGCTACACCGATCGCGTGAGCGAGCCGCTTCGTACGCAGCTTGTCCATGCCAATCGCGGAGCCCATTACACCGCTTCCGGTGTAGGGAACACCGAGGTACTCCAAGGCGCCCTGCAAGGTTCCGTCCTCGCCACCGGGGCCATGCAAGGCAATCCAGACACGGTCGAAGTGCTCATCCACGAGCGCCGCGAGCGAACGGTCGCGCGGATCGAATGCGTGCGCGTCGACGCCCTTGCGTTGGAGGGCTGCGAGAACGGCGTCTCCCGACAGCAAGGAAATCTCGCGCTCTGTCGAGTCTCCGCCAAAAAGGACAGCCACCCGACCAAAATCCTTCGCGTCCGTGACCCGCCGTGCCCAGGTTGGATCGTACTGGAGGCGCATCAGGCGACCTCCCCAATGACGCGAACTTCCGGATGCAAGCGAACTCCGTGCACCCGTTCGACGGTTTCCTGGACGTGCTGGATGAGCCGCTCCAGGTCGGCCGCGGTCGCCTCTCCGTGATTGATGATGAAGTTCGCGTGCTTCTCCGATACGGACGCTCCGCCGATGCGGAAGCCCTTCAGGCCCGCGGTGTCGATGAGTCGCGCGGCGTGATCGCCCGGTGGATTGGTAAACACCGAGCCACAGCTCCATTCCCCGATCGGCTGGGAGGCTTTGCGGCGCTCGAGCAACTCGCGAACCTGCTTGTCATTGGCCGCGGGACTGCGCTGAAAGGTCAACTTCGCCCCGACGAACCATTCTCCAGGGGCCGGCGGCACGACCTGCCGATAGCTCACCTTGAACTCGGTGACCGCTCGGGTGTGCTCCTGACCATGACGATCGATCGTCTCGACTTCAACGACATGGTTCCACGTCTCACCGCCAAAGGCGCCAGCGTTCATGGCCAGCGCGCCACCGAGTGTCCCGGGAATGCCGGCGAAAAACTCGGCGGGCCCAAGGCCCCATTTGACGCATTGCTTCGCGATTCGCGCGCACGCCAGACCCGCTTCGCCGTAGACATGTGTCTGGTTGAGTCGATCGAACCGGTCGAGCGTACCGTGTGTGCTGATGACGACGCCCTTGAGGCCGCCATCGCGCACCAACAGGTTGCTTCCGAAGCCGATCCAGTGGATCGGGACGTCATCAGGCAATGTGCGCAAGAACGCGGCAAGCTCCGCGCGATCACGGGGGTTGAAGAAGACTTCGGCCGGCCCACCGACGTGCCAGGATGTATGCCGGCTCATCGGCTCATCCCGTCGCACACGCAGAGCAAATTCCTGAGCGACTTTTATGCTCATGCGATGCTCCCGGGTCCGAGGGGCAACAGCCCGGTGAGACGCTGGGGTAACGCATGCGCAACCGCGGTGATGTTGCCCGCGCCCATCGTCACGATGACATCACCGTCGCGGATGATGTCTTTGAGCGAATCCGCCAGCTCTTCAACCTTATCGACAAACAGAGGCTCGACCTGGCCTCGGCTGCGGACGGCGCGACAGATCGCGCGACCGTCAGCGCCTGGAATCGGAGTCTCGCCTGCCGCGTAGACCTCGGTTACGAACAGGACGTCCACCGTTGACAGGACCTTCCCGAAGTCATCGATCAGATCGTGTGTTCGCGTGTAGCGATGCGGCTGGAACGCCAACACCAGCCTCCGCCCCGGATAACCTTGCCTCAATGCTTCGAGCGTTGCCGCGACTTCAGTGGGATGATGACCATAGTCATCTACGATGGTCACACGCCCCAGGGCCGTCTGGACGTCGCCGACGTGCTGCATGCGACGCTCGACGCCCTGGAAGTTGGCGAGCGCGCGCTGAATCGCAGCGTCGTCGACCCCTACCTCGATTGCGACGGCAATTGCTGCGAGCGAATTGAGGACGTTGTGCACACCGGGCAAATTGACCGTCACGGAGAGGGGTGCTCCGGACGGGCGCACGACATCGAACTGGGTCTGCAGCCCCTTGCGCTGAATGTTCTTCGCGCGCACGTCCGCCTCCGGGGAGAACCCGTAGGACAGGATCGGACGGCCAACCCGGCGCAGGATGCTGCGAACATTCTCGTCATCGATGCACAGCACTGCCAAACCGTAGAAAGGCAGGTTGTGGAGAAAATCGAGAAAACTCTCCTTGAGCAACTCGAAGTCACCACCGTGCGTAACCAGGTGATCGTTGTCGATGTTGGTGACGATAGCGATGAGCGGTTGCAGGCGCGTGAACGAGGCGTCGCTTTCGTCAGCTTCCGCGACGAGATAACGTCCGGTGCCCAGGCGAGCGTTGCTCCCGGCACTCTTCAAGAGCCCACCGATGACAAACGTCGGATCCTCGCCCCCTTCGGCCAGAACGCTTGCCACCAGACTCGTGGTGGTCGTCTTGCCATGCGTGCCAGCGACCGCCACCGAGTAGCGGAACCGCATGAGCTCAGCGAGCATCTCCGCGCGAGGCACCACCGGGATGCGCTGCTCGAGGGCTGCATCAACTTCGGGGTTGCCACGGCCGATGGCGCCCGACACGACGACCACATCGGCCCCGGCGATGTTTGCCGCTGCGTGGCCCAGAGTCACCCGTACGCCGAGGCCCGAAAGCCATTTCGTAACGGCGGTTTCTTTTACATCGGAGCCCTGCACGGCATAACCGAGGTTCAACAGGACCTCGGCGATTCCGCACATGCCGCTGCCGCCGATACCCACAAAGTGGATGGTGTTGATCCGGCGCATGCGCTCGCGCCGGTCGGTTGCGCGGCGCCGGGGAGTTTGGTTGGAGCCCGTGCTCGACGCCGGCGCTCCCGAAGCCGGAGCTTGCGGTCGCTGGTGGTCGCTCATGCGCCCTCCCTCGTGAGCGCAAGGCAAACGTCCGCCAGGTCCCGCGTCGCATGAGGCTTGGCGAGCTGGCGGGCGCGCTCGGCCATGGCGAGCAATTTTCCGCGACCCGAGGCGCACAGTTGCTTCAACTCATCGGCAAGCCGATCCGCGGTCAGCGCACGGTCAGCGATCAAAAGAGCCGCCCCTTCGCGGACGAGATACTGGGCGTTGTGGGTTTGATGGTCGTCCACCGCGGCGGGGAAGGGAACGAGAATGGCTCCGATGCCCACCGCCGCAAGCTCCGACACCGTTAGCGCGCCAGACCGACAGATCACCAGGTCAGCCCACCCGTACGCCTCCGCCATGTCCTCGATGAACGGCCTCACGTCAGCGCGCACTCCCGCGCCGGCGTAACTCTGGCGTCCCGCCTCGATCCAACGCTCGCCCGCCTGGTGACGCACGTCGAAAGTCACCGTCCCGATCAGCTTTGCCAGAGCAAAGGGCACCACGGCGTTGAGCCGGGCCGCGCCCTGGCTACCGCCGATCACCAGGATGCGAATGACTCCGCCGCGGGAGGCGAATCGCTCCGCCGGTGGCGGCACCGCGCTGATGTCCTCGCGCACGGGATTCCCGATCACATGCGTCTTGATCTGACGCCCGAAGCTGTTGGGAAAGGCTTCGAGTACTTCGCGTGCGAGATGCGACAGGCAACGGTTGGTAAAACCAGCGACCGCATTCTGTTCGTGAATGACGAGCGGCCGGCCGGTGAGCCAGGCCGCGAGTCCACCGGGACCGGTGACAAAACCGCCCAGCCCCACCACCAGAACAGGACGACGGCGCCACACGATCCGTAGCGCCTGAACGAGTGCCTTGATGAGCCGGAACGGCGCGGCAAGCAGTGTCATGACACCTTTGCCGCGCAAGCCCCCGACGGACAGCCACTCAATCGGAATGCCCGCCGCGGGCACGATGCGGGCCTCGAGCCCACGTTGGGTTCCCAGCCAGACGACCTCGATTGATCGCTCGCGCAGCATCCGCGCGAGCGCCAGCGCCGGGAAGACGTGTCCTCCGGTACCGCCGGCCATGACGAGGACGGGACCGCTAGCGGTCATGTTGGATCATCCTCGGCACGCGCCTGCCGGTCGCCCAAAACACTCGAGCGCTGACGCACCGTGGCCGAGCCGCGCTTCTCCAGCATGGCCTCGTGATAGACCCGCAAGAGCAGCCCTACCCAGGCGAGCGACACAATCAGGCTCGATCGCCCGTAGCTCATGAGCGGCAGGGTCAGTCCCTTGGTCGGCAGCACGCCCATGTTCACGCCGATGTTGATAAAGGCCTGGATACCGACCCAGAGCCCGAATCCCGACGCGAGATACGCCTGAAACTTCAGCCCCGCATCGGACGCGAGGCGCGCGATGTAGAAACTCCGCCAGACGAGCGCGATGAACAATGCAAGGGTCAACAGGACACCCGCCAGACCCAGCTCCTCGGCAAGCACCGCGAACAGAAAATCGGTATGCGCCTCGGGCAGGTAGAACAGCTTCTGCACACTCTCGCCAAGGCCCACACCAAACCACTGCCCGCGCCCGATGGCAATCAACGATTGCGTGAGTTGAAAGCCGGTGTTGTACGGATCGGCCCACGGGTCGAGAAACGCCTTGAGACGGCGCACTCGGTATCCGGAGCTCATCGCCAAAGCGGCGAACCCGGCAGCGGCGAAAAGTGTCGTCGCGATCACATAGCGCAACCGCGCTCCCGCCAGGAACAGGACGCCAAATCCCGTCGCGAACAACACTGTCGCGGCGCCGAAGTCGGGCTCGACGAGCAGGAACGCACCGGCGCAGCACAGGAGACCCAGGGGCTTGGCGAGGCCTGTGAACGTCCCGCGCAACTCTTCCTCGCGTCGCGCCGCATAGCTGGCGATGTAAATGAGCACCAGGACGCGGGCGAGCTCCGAGACCTGGAAGTTGATCGTCAGGATGCGCAACCAGCGGCGGCTGCCGTTGACCGCATGACCCAGCCCGGGAATCAACACGGCAAACAGAAGAACGAGTGCCGTAAGCAGCAACGGAAACGACAATCGCTCGAGAGACCGTGTCGGAATGCAAAAGACCACCAGGGCGCCAACTCCACCCATGAGCATCAGCAGGACTTGCCGCTCGAGGTAGTAGAAGGTCTGCCCGCTTTCCTTGCTGGCGATCGATACGGATGCCGAGGTCACCATGACCAAGCCGAGCAACGAGATGGCCAAGACCAGCGCAACCGTCACACTGTCGATGTGCAGCACGGTCGCGCGTCCGCTGGAGCGCGCGTAGGCCATCGATGAGCCGGCAACGGTGCTGTTCACGCGGCCAACTCCTTGACCGCCTGGGTGAAGACCGCCCCGCGATGTGTGTAGTCACGGAACATGTCGAGGCTCGCGCAGGCGGGCGACAGCAACACGGTGTCTCCCGGTCGAGCGGCCTTGGCCGCCGCGCGCACCGCCTCCTC
>CAYNTW010000147.1:6677-11725 GCA_964400085.1 uncultured Steroidobacteraceae bacterium
GTCAGCTCATCGAGCATGGCTTGCATGCCCAGACCCAGCGCCTCACCGAGCGCGAGAGCGGCAAGCGCGTTCGCGGCGTTGTGCAGGCCTTTGATCTTCATGGCCGACAAAGCCAACAGTGGCTCGCCCTTGCGCGTGAGCCACCACTCGCCATCTCGCATCTGCGGGTGAGATGGCCGCCGCAGGTCGTGATCGGCGACCTGACAGGAGTAGTCGGCGCCGATCGAGGCGCGAAGCGAGAACCCGAGGGTCTTCTGCCCCGGCCGCGGCATGGCGACGACGAGCGGATCATCGAGGTTGATCACCGCCGTCTCGCAGCGCTCGAAAATGCGAGCCTTGGCGGCCGCGTATTCCTCGACCGAGGCGTAGCGGTCGAGATGATCCGGCGTCACGTTCAAAACGGCGGCCGCTTTGAGGGCGAGCGACGAAGTCGCCTCGAGCTGAAAGCTGGAGAGCTCGAGCACGTAGAGTTGAGTTGGCTGCTGCCGTGCACCGGCAGCTGCCGACGCAGCGAGCGCGCTAGCCCCTGGGGAGCGCGCCGGGGGCTCCAACAAGTTCAACGCAGGCTCACCCAAGTTTCCGCCCACGCGCACCCGCAGCCCGGCGCGCTCGGCCATCCGGCCAACGAGCGTCGTCACGGTGCTCTTTCCGTTGGTCCCGGTGATCCCCACCACCGGCGCATCAGCCGCGCGCGCGAACAACTCGATGTCGCCAACGATTTCGACACCGCGGCGCCGGGCTTCGACAAAAAACGGCTCGCCCAGCGATACCCCGGGCGAGGCGACCACCAGGTCCGCGCCCTGCAACAGCCCGGCATCCAACCCGCCAACCCTCACCGGGATCCCGGGATCGATCTCTTCCAGGCGCGTGAGCTCAGGCGGGCTCTGCCGCGTATCCGTAACCGCCAGCCGCCAGCCGCGCGCGTGCAGGTAGCGCGCACAGGAGAGCCCCGTGCGACCCAGTCCCACGATCACAGCGTAACGCGGCTTGGAGGAAGTCAAGGTCATCGCAGTTTCAACGTCGCCAGTCCCGCCAGTACCAACAGCAGCGAGATGATCCAGAACCGTACGATCACCTTCGGCTCCGGCCAGCCCTTGAGCTCGAAGTGGTGATGGATGGGCGCCATTCTGAAGATCCGTTTGCCCGTGAGCTTGAAGGAGGCCACCTGCAACATGACGGAGGCGGTCTCCATCACGAACACGCCACCCATGAAGAGCGCCACGAACTCCTGCCGCACGATCACCGCGATCACTCCGATCGCAGCCCCGATCGCAAGCGCGCCCACATCACCCATGAAAACCTGCGCCGGATAGGCGTTGAACCACAGGAAGCCCAGTCCCGCGCCAGCCAGCGCCGCGCAGAAGATCAGCAGCTCGCCGGCCCCATGGATCTCCGGAATCTGCAGATAGTGCGCGAATACGGCGTTGCCGCTCGCGTAAGCAAAAATTCCCAAGGCGGACGTCACCAGCGCCGCCGGCATGATCGCCAGGCCATCCAACCCGTCGGTGAGATTCACCGCGTTGCTGTAGCCGACGATCATGAGATACGTCCCGATGATGAAGCCGAACGGGGTCAACGGCTCCGCGAAAGTCTTGAAGAACGGTAGGAACAGCGTGGTGTCCGCAGGCGTCGTCGCGGTGAAATACAACGTGGCCGCCGTGGCCAGACCAGCAACGGATTGCCAGAAATACTTCCAACGCGGAACGAGGCCCTTGGGATTGCGCACCACCAGCTTCAGATAATCGTCATAGAAGCCGATGAGCCCAAACGCGAATGTGACCCCGATGACCGTCCACACGAGTCGGTTCCAAGGCTCGGCCCAAAGGATCGTGCTCACGAGAGTGGTCACGAGAATGAGCGTGCCACCCATGGTGGGTGTACCGGCCTTGGGCAGGTGCGTCTTCGGACCGTCATCACGCACCACCTGCCCGATCTGATAGCGCGAGAGCTTCGCGATCATGCCAGGCCCCACGATCAGCGAGATCACGAGCGAGGAGCCCGTGGCGAGAATCGCCCGGAACGTCAGGTACGAAAAGACGTTGAAGCCGGAGATCCGGCTGGTCAGGTGTTGTGTCAGCCAGTAAAGCACTCAGTGGCCGCCTGTCTGTTGTATTGATCCGTGCACGAGCGTGTCGACGACCCGCTCGAGCCTGTTTACGCGCGATCCCTTGATGAGGAGGCGCACCGCGGCGGCGCTGGGCGCGCTGCCGAGTGCCGTCACGAGGGCGCTCGAAAGCGCCTGAGCATCAGGGAACCAGTGCGCTCCCGCGCCGAAGCTGTCGACGGCGAGCTTGGCGAGGCCACCGATCGCATAAAGGCGCTCGATACCGTGAGCGCGTGCAAACTCGCCAACTTCGGTATGCGCCGCGGGTGCGTGGGCACCCAACTCTGCCATGTCGCCAATCACGAGCCACTTGGCGCCATCGAGCTCCGCAAGCGTCTCGATTCCCGCGTGCATGGAGCTCGGATTCGCGTTGTAGGAATCGTCGATGATCCACGCGCCGCTGAGTGCTTTTTTGAACTGCAGACGGCCTGCCACGGCGCGCATCGCGCCGAGTCCCGCGACAATGTGCTGCAGACCAGCGCCAGCAGCGAACGCCGCAGCCGCGGCCGCAAGCGCATTCGAGACGTTGTGCCGCCCGCCCATGTGGAGAGCCACCGGAGCACTCCCCAAAGGGCAAACCAGCGTGAAATGCGTCAGAAAACCTTCGGGCTGGCCCATGGGTCCTCCGGGCCCGATCGTGGTCCGCACGTCTCGAGCGTTGAAATCCGCGCTCGTGCGCACTCCGAAAGTCACGATGCGCGCCTTCGTCATCCCTCTCCAGAGATCAACGAACTCATCATCGGCATTGATCACAGCGGTCGCGCTCGGCGCCAGTCCCTCCACCATCTCGCCTTCAGCGCGAGCGACGCCCTCGATGCTGCCGAACCCTTCCAGGTGCTCAGCACCCGCGTTCGTGATCATCCCGACGGTGGGTCGCGCGATCCGCACGAGATGGGCGACCTCTCCGGCGCGATTCGTGCCGATCTCGACGACCGCGAAACGATTCGCCGGCTCGAAGCGCAGCAGTGTCAGGGGCACGCCGATGTGATTGTTGAGATTGCCGCGAGTGGCCAGGCAGTTGCCCAACTGGCTCAAGATGGCGGCGGTCATTTCCTTGGCGGTCGTCTTGCCGTTGCTTCCCGCGACCCCCACCACCGGGATATCGAACTGCTCCCGCCAGCCTTGGCCCGCTCGCTCGAGCGCTGCTTGCGTGTCACTCACGACGATCTGGGAGGCAGCGGCGGGCTGCTCGGTGTCCACGAGCGCGCCTACAGCGCCCGCGGCCAGCGCCGCAGCAACAAACTTGTTGCCATCGAAGTTCGGGCCGCGAAGTGCGACGAACAACGCGCCCTTGGACAAAGTGCGAGAGTCGGTGGATACGCTGGTGTACGGCGCGTCGGGCCCTTTCAGCTGCCCGCCACACAACTGGGCGAAGTTCGCGAGCGTTGGGATCATGCGCGCGGCCTCCGTTCTAGAGCGGCAGTGACGATCGCCTGATCACGGAACGGGCGACGTTCAGTGCCGTAGATCTGATAGTCCTCGTGCCCCTTGCCGGCAATGAGAACGACGTCATCCGGCAAGGACCGCTCCAAGGTCGTGCGAATGGCGAGCGCCCTGTCGTGCTCGACAATGGTCGGTGCACCGCCGGCGATACCCCCGACAATGTCCGCGACAATACGCGCCGGGTCTTCAGTGCGCGGATTGTCGTCCGTGACCATGATGTCGTCCGCAAGATCCGCGGCGATGCGCCCCATCAAAGGCCGCTTGCCGGTATCGCGATCGCCACCACAGCCAAACACGACGCGGAGCTGGCCACGGCAATGCAAGCGGGCGGCACGCAGTGCTTTCGCGAGCGCATCCGGAGTGTGCGCGTAATCCACGATCACGAGAGGTGTAAGGCCACGCCCACCAAACATTTCCATGCGGCCGCCGGCGGCCCGGCACTGCTCCAGCGCGCGCACCGCCTGTTGGAGAGGAATGTTCCACGCGAGCAGCACAGCCAACACCGTCAGGACATTGTCGACATTGAACTCGCCGATCAGCCGAACCGTGAGCTCGCAAGCTCCCCAACTCGTTTCAAGCCCCAGTGCAAGCCCCGCCGGATCAGGCGTCACGCGGACGGCGCGCACGAACTCCGCCTGGCGCATGGAGTCCGCACCCTTCTGCGTCGTAACGACCAGGCGAGCCGCGCACGGCTGCATCGCGAGTTGTAACCCGAACGGGTCATCGATATTGATGACCCGGTTGACCAGCGACGGCCAGGTGAATAGTCGAGCCTTGGCGGCTCCGTAGGCCTCCATCGTCCCGTGATAGTCCAGGTGATCACGAGTCAGATTCGTGAAGGCGGCGGTGTTGAAGCGCACGGCCGCAACCCTGTCCTGGTCGATCGCGTGGGAAGAGACCTCCATGCTGACGCACTCTGCCCCAAGATCCTCGAGCGCCGCGAGGTGACGCTGAACGGTGACGGCGTCCGAAGTCGTGTGCTCGGTCGGGGTGAGCGCCGGCGGGCGCCCGAACCCAAGCGTCCCCATATACGCCGCGGGTCGGTCGCAGAACTGCAGGGCCTGTGCAAGCAGCCAGGCGCAAGTCGTCTTGCCGTTGGTTCCAGTGATGCCGGCGACAGTCAGTGCCTGCGACGGCTCACCAAAGAAACGATCCGCGATGAGGCTGGCGCGTTGACTCAAGTTTGGAACAGCGGCCGCAAAGACGCCCGCCCCGAATGTGGGGGCCCGAACATCCGGTGCGTCTTCGTAGAGCACGGCACGTGCGCCTCGCGCGACGGCTTGTTCCGCGAATCTCAATCCGTGCGAAGTCCGGCCTTGCAACGCCAGGAACAGACCGCCCGGGACCACCGCACGACTGTCGATCGTTACATCGGTCACGACGACTTCCGAGGGAGTCGTGACGAGACCCGCTGTCAAATCGGCGAGTGGACGAGGACCTGGAGAGGGTGAGGCGACTTCGATCATGGCAGTGCCGCCGCCGTCCTTACGCCGGAGCGGAT
>CAYNTW010000148.1:0-11445 GCA_964400085.1 uncultured Steroidobacteraceae bacterium
CCAACGGATGGTGTTGATATCCAGGTTGTTGGTCGGCTCGTCCAACAGCAGCACGTCGGGTTTAGAGAAGAGCGCTTGCGCCAGCAGCACGCGCAGCTTCAGGCCGGGGGCGACTTCGCGCATGAGGCCATTGTGCAGGGACTCTGGAATGCCGGCCCCGATGAGAATGCTGGCCGCGCGCGCCTCGGCGTCGTACCCGCCGTACTCCGCGAATTTCCCCTCGAGATCCGCCGCTTTCATGTAATCCGCATCCGTTGCTTCGGGGTCCGCATAGATGCGGTCCCGCTCCTGCATGGCCTCCCACATCTCGACGTGCCCTTGCATCACGACGTCGAGCACGCGCTGGTCCTCGTAGCCGAACTGGTTCTGGCTCAGCTTGCCGAGGCGCATCCCCGTCTGGAGCATGACGTCGCCGGCGCTCTGCTCGAGCTCGCGGCCGAGCACTTTCATCAGGGTCGACTTGCCGCTGCCGTTCGCGCCGATCAGGCCATAACGATTGCCGTCGGAGAATTTGACGGTGACTTGTTCGAAGAGCGGTTTTGCACCGAATTGAACCGTAACGTTGGAAGTAGAGAGCATGCCTTTCCAGTCAATGAGAAGCGCGTTCGGCCCCGGCCACGCTTGCGTCGCCGCAAGGTAGCTTGAAGATGGGTCGAACGATGGTGGAGGCCGCTATTGTAGCTCAACGTGTCGATTTGCGGCTCCTCGCCGCGTCTTTAGGACGGAACCCCCTGAAAAGCGGAAGCTGGAGAGTGTCCATGGCCTGTGTCGAGCCCGCCGCGCCTGCCGCGGAAACGACTCGCGAGCTCTCACTGAGTCGCATCATCGATGCGCCCTCTGAGAAGGTCTTCGAGGCCTGGACGGACCCGGCGCTCCTGCACCAGTGGTTCGCGAGCCGACCCTGGATCACCTCCATGATCCTCACCTTCGAGGACCAGGGTGGCAAGACGAAGTACACCGCCTGTGTGCGCCACCAATCAGCCGAGGTGGCGCCGGATTCTTTGCACAGTGTAGCCGCTGTATTCGGGCTTTAAATCGACGCCAATGGCACTCGATCCGCGCGACAGGGCGGCAATCATGGTCGTGCCGGAGCCGACAAAGGGATCGAGCACCACGCCACCTTTGGGACAGCCGCAGTCCAGGCAGCGATGCACCAGCTCAATGGGATAGGGAGCGAAGTGTGACCCGGGATTGTCCGGGCGCGCCACGATCTTCCAGACGTCCTCCTCGCCGACCAGGCCGGCCCGATGGAACCAGTAGCGGGCGCTCCTGGAGAACAGAAATACGTACTCGAAGGTTCGCCAGGGCCGATCGTGAGCCGTGGGCTCAGGCAACGAAGCGGGGCGCTGCCAGATGATCGAGCTGCGCAAGGTCCAGCCATCATCCTGCAGAGCGAGTGCGACCCGCCACGGGATGCCGATGAGTGATTTCCGCGGCAACCCGAGGCCGGGGCCGTCCACGGCACGCAGATGTCTGCGCATCATCTGGCGGCCGTTGTGTTTGAGGTCTTGCCCGTGTGGCCGACCTTTGGCCGAGTAGTAGGTATCGCCCAGGTTGAGGAAGAAAGTGCCGGCGGGCTTGAGTGTGCGGCGTAACTCGCGGAAGGCCCGCACCAGCGCGGTCACGTAGTCGTGGATGGTGCGCTCGTGTCCGATCTGACCCCTGACTTCATAGTCGCGTTGCCAATAATACGGCGGGCTGGTTACCACGCAGTCGATGGAGGCGGTCTCGATCTCGCGCAATGCGAAAGCAACATCTCCGGTCAGCACCGTCCAGCGACACCCCTCGGCGGTGACGCCCGTCGCCCTGGCGATGCCCTCTGGCTCTACCGGCCGAGTTTCCGGCTGCATGGCCACGAGAGTAGCACTGCTGTGGCTGCGCCTCGCTACGGCGCTGGACCAGTCCGGCTTCGTGCCCTAGAGAAAATCGCCAAAATCGGCGGCGCGCCTTCCGGCCTGGGTGGTTTTTTCCCATCATAGGCACCCCGAATAACAAGATCGAGGATGGCGCGCGAAATGCTCGTATCGCGAGGGCGCGGGGCGGTTGTGGCTCTCGCAGCACTGGCCTTTGTAATGGCACATGCTGTAATGGCGCAAGGCGCGCGGGCGGCGGAACCCACACCCGACGAGACCGCGGGCGTCGAGGTCGTCAGTGTCACGGCGACGCGCATCGCAATGCCTTCCTACAACATCCCGGCGGCGATCAGCACGGTCTCGGGTGCACAGTTGCACGATGACGCCCTTGGCGTGAACCTCGCGGATGACATCGCGACGGTGCCGGGCTTGTTGGCCCGCAATCGCAACAACTATGCGCAGGACCAGCAGGTCTCCATCCGCGGTTTCGGCGCGAACTCGACGTTCGGCATTCGGGGCGTCCGGGTGTACCAGGACGGGATCCCCGCGACCGGGCCTGATGGGCAGGGCCAGGTATCGCAGTTCAACCTGGATTCGGCCACGCGGGTTGAAATCCTGCGTGGCCCATTCTCGGCGTTGTACGGCAATTCTTCCGGCGGCGTCATTCAGATCTTCACGGCCGACGGCCGTGGGGCGCCGCAACTGCGCACCGGCTTTGCCTATGGAAGCTTCGGCGCGCTGCGCGCGAGCGCGAATTTCTCCGGCTCGGAGGGGCCGCTCAGTTACAACCTCGACTACACGCATTTTTCCATCGACGGGTTTCGCTCGCACAGCAGCGCCAAGAACGAGTCCTTCAATGCGAAGACCGGTTATGCGATCAACGAGGCGAACCAGCTCACCCTGGTGACCAACGTCATCGCGCGGCCCGATGCCATGGATCCGCTCGGCTTGACCCGCGCCGAGCTCAATGCCGATCCCAACTCGACCGATCCGGCGGCCGCCCAATACGACACGCGCAAGAGCCTGCAACAGCAACAGGGTGGCTTGATTTATGATCTAACCATCAACGATGCGCAGTCGTTGCGGGTGTTGGGTTACCTCGGGCATCGCATCGTCGAGCAGTTCCTCTCCATTCCTCCGAGCGCCCAAGCAGCGCCCACGAGCTCCGGCGCGGTTGTGGACCTCAATCGTAACTATGGGGGCGCGGACGCGCGTTGGTCGTGGAATGGCGCGCTGGGTGGGCGCCCGCTTACGTGGGTGATGGGAGCGTCCTACGATCGTCAAAACGAGCATCGCCGCGGCTACAACAACTTCGTCGGCAACATTCTCGGTGTCCAAGGGGCTCTGCGGCGCGACGAGAATGACGTGGTCGACGACATCGACGAGTACGCGCAGGGTACGTGGGATTTCGCGCCGCTGTGGTCCTTGATGATCGGCGTGCGCCACAGCGACGTCCAGTTCCAGGCGCGCAATCATCTAACAACAAACAATCCGCTCACCTCGGTCACCTATGGGGCTACCTCGCCAGTGGCCGGGCTCGTCTTCAAAGCCCAATCGTGGCTGCACTTGTATGCCTCCTACGGGCAGGGATTTCAGACGCCCCTCGGGTCCGAGCTCGCCTACAGACCCGATGGCGTGAGTGGCCTCAACACCGAGCTGCAGCCCGCCCGCAACACCAGTACCGAGCTGGGCGCGAAGCTGGCGATCAGCGCCGATCTGAGCGCTCAGGCCGCGATTTTCCATGCGCTCACCCATCATGAGATTGTGGTGGATACCAACCTCGGCGGGCGATCCACCTACCAGAACAGCAATCGCACGCGCCGCCAAGGGGCCGAGCTGTCGCTCGACTACCGCTTCGCTGCGGCGTGGCACGCGCAATTCGCCTACTCCTACACTGAAGCGAACTATCTCGACGCCTACCTCACGTGCGTCGCGGCGCCCTGCCCGCGGCCAACCTCGTTGATTTCGGCGGGAAACCGGTTGCCCGGAGTACCGAAACACAACGCGTACGCGACGCTGCGGTGGGGTGAGGACCTGGGCTTCCATGCGTCGGCAAACGCGCAGTACGTCAGTGACGTGCAGGTCAACGATCTAAACACCGCGGCCGCGCCGGCCTATGCCATTTTCGGCGCCGATGCGGGCTATGGCGCGGATCTAAAGCATTCCCGGATACAAGGATTCCTACGGATCAACAATCTGCTGAACCGACATTACGTCGGCTCGGTCATTGTGGATGACGGTAATGGCCGCTATTTCGAGCCAGGCTCCGGGTTCGACCTCCTCGCGGGCGTAAGCATCGTGTTCAAATAGTGTCGCCGGCCACCGACGCGCGTTCTCACGCCGGCGGTTGCTGCGGTAGTATTCGCGGCTCCCAAAAGAGGACGGCGATGACAGTTTCCTTGCGTGCGCTCGCGATTTCGGGTGCGCTGACCCTTGGCTGTGCGCTATCGCCCGTGAATGCGCAGAGTGACCCTGCATCCAAAGGCAGCAACCCGGGTATCGCCGAGAAGGACATCAAGACTGTCCTGGTCGAGCTCAGGGCTGCATGGCGCGACTATGGACCGTGCGAGCCGCATAGTGTTTGCGACGCATACTTCGAGTCCTATGGTGTGGCGCTCACGTTCAATGATGGCTCGATCGTGCCGTTCGCGCATGAGCAACGACTCAAAGCATCGGCGCACGATTGCATCATGAATGCTCGCGCGGCACTGGAGCGCGGCGACCGGGGTCTCGCGGTGCAGTGGGTGATGGCTTCCTACCTGCGTAATGACGCGTTCCGTAGCTGGATTGGCGATCATCCCGACACGGTTGTCGCAGCGCTGCAGCGCTGTTGTGACAAGCCGGAGTAGCTCTCAGCGGCTTTCCTTCAATGTGCGTAAGGTGCTCGCTTTCGCGACCGTTGGCTAGCGTAAGATGCTGCGTATGCAAACGGCAATCGCGAATCAACCTGAGCGCCTGCAACTGGCGGGTTTCGAGCGTGCGAAGTATTTCGCGCCGGTGGCGATTTGTGGCTATCTGGCAGCGCTGTGCGTAGCGCTGATCATCACGTCCGCCTTTCTGGACAACATCCGCGATGCGATCGCGATTACGGCGGCCGGGATCTTCGGGTTGCTGATGTCGGGCGCCCTGGGAGCGGCGATCCTTCGCGTGCAGTTGCGCGAGCTGCGCTACGTGGTGGTTGCGACCCAGGCCGACCCGCTTTCGAATTTCGAGCTGGTACGGCGCCTGGCGTTGAGCTCAGGCTGGCACGTCACCTCCGAGGTGCCAGGGAAGTGCCTGGAAGCGCGTACTTCCGGCTCCATCCTCACGGAAGGCGAGATCGTTGCGGTGAAGTTCCGGCAGGGGGACGTCCTTGTGGCCAGCATCTGCGACCCCGGCGTGGGCTTCTCACTCGTGGGGCGTCGTCGGTGCAGGCAGCACCGCGAGCTCGTTCGTCGGGCGGTTAGCTAATCGCGCCGGGCTTCATCACGGCTGACGTAGCTTCTTCAGATGCCCTATCGGCGGATCATCCTTTCGAGAGATCTCGCGGCGATATCTCGTTAAATTTCATAGACTTAATCACTGCTTAGCTCCGCCGCACCCAACGTTTCTTCACTTGCCGCCCGACTTGGATTATCGATAATCGAGACTATATCGGCTCGGGGCCCCATCACCCCCAGTCACTCCCGGTCAAAGGCTCGGTTATGTGGATTGTCGAGGTGGCGCTCAAGCGCCCCTATACCTTCATTGTTCTGGCTTTGCTCATTCCCCTCATCGGGGCTCTGACCATCATGGGCACGCCGCTGCGCGCCGGCATGCCCACTGACATTTTCCCGGACATCAAGATTCCGGTCATTGCGGTGACCTTCCAATACACCGGCATGCCGCCGGATGAGATGTCGGGTCGCATCACAGCGCAGATCGAACGTTACGCGACGACGATCATCAATGACATCGAGCATGTCGAGTCGACGACTTATCCGGGCATGTCGGTCATCAAACTGTTCTTCCAGCCAGGCGTGGACATCAACCTCGCCATGGCGCAGGTGACCGCTTTTGGTCAGCTATCGCTGAAGAACATGCCACCCGGCATCCAACCGCCGCTCATTCTCAAGTACAACGCCGCCACCGTCCCGATCATCCAGCTCGCCCTCTCGAGCAACACGCTGACGGAGTCGCAGCTCTTCGATTTCGGCAACCAGACGATTCGCGCGCAGGTCGGAACCATCTATGGCGCTGCTATCCCGTATCCGTTCGGCGGAGCCGTCCGGCAGGTCCAGATCGACCTGAAGCCGGATGCGCTGCGCGCACAGGGCCTGACGGCGAATGACGTCAACAACGCCATCACCAACCAGAACCTGATCGTGCCGGCCGGCACGCAGAAGATCGGCGATACCGAATACAACGTGAAGCTGAACTCCAGCCCGCTCAGGATCCAGGACATCAACGATCTGCCCATCCGGGGCAGTGTGGGAGGTAACGTCACCTACATTCGTGACGTCGCTTTCGTCCACGACGGCCATCCGCCGCAGACGAACATCGTGCGCGTGAACGGCCGGCGCGCCGTGCTGATGTCGATCCAGAAGACCGGCGCGGCTTCCACACTCAGCATCATCAACGAGATCAACAATCGCCTGCCGCGGGTGCGCGAAGTCCTTCCCGAAGGAGCCTCGATCAGCACGACCGGCGACCAGTCGTTGTTCGTGCGCGCCGCCGTCAAGGGCGTGGTGATCGAGGCAGTCATTGCCGCGTGTCTCACCGCCCTGATGGTGTTGCTGTTCCTGGGCAGCTGGCGCAGCACCTTGATCATCGCGATCTCGATTCCGCTGTCGATCCTGTCATCCATCATCATCCTCGATGCGCTGGGCGAGACGATCAACCTCATGACGCTCGGTGGGCTGGCTCTCGCGGTCGGTATTCTCGTGGATGACGCGACGGTCACCATCGAGAACATCAATCGGCACCTCGAGGAGGGCGCGGAGGTGGAACCCGCGATTCTGAAGGGGTCCTTCGAGATCACGATACCGGCGCTGGTCTCGACACTTTCGATCTGCATCGTGTTCGTGCCGATGTTCCTGTTGTCAGGCGTAGCGAAGTACCTGTTCGTGCCGCTGGCCGAAGCGGTCGTGTTTGCGATGCTCACCTCCTATGTGCTGTCGCGTACGTTGGTGCCAACTCTGGCGAAGTACTGGTTGCGTACGGCGGCCGCGGAGCGTGAGGCGGCGAAGAACCCAGGCTTTCTGCGGCGATTCCAGCACGGCTTCGAAGCTCGCTTCGAGATCGTTCGCGATCGATACCAGGCGTTCTTGAGCACGGTTCTCGAGCGCCGTAACGCTTTCATTGCCGTGTTCCTCGGCGCCGCGGTGGCCTCGATGCTGATTTACCCGTTCCTCGGGCGTAATTTCTTTCCCGACGTCGACAGCGGTCAGATCAAGCTGCACATTCGCGCTCCCACCGGTCTGCGTGTGGAGGACACCGCCGTGCTCGTCGATCACATCGAGGCGGCGATGCGCGAGGTGATCCCGCGCAACCAGATCGCCAGCATGGTCGACAACATCGGACTGCCGGTCTCCAGCATCAACCTGACCTACGGCAACTCCGGCACGATCGGCAGCATGGATGCCGACATCCTGATCTCGCTCACTCCCGAGCACGCGCCCACGGCCGATTACGTCCGGAAGTTGCGTGAGCGCTTGCCGCAGGAATTCCCCGGGACGGTGTTCGGCTTCCTACCGGCGGATATCGTCAGCCAGATTCTGAATTTCGGCGTGCCCGCGCCCATCGATATCCAGATCTCGGGCTCGGATCCGCGCAACCACGAGATCGCCAACCAGCTCATGGCCTCGCTGCGGCACATTCCCGGGTTGGTCGATCTGCGTCTGGCCCAGGTGTTCAACCAACCGGAGCTGCGTGTCTCGACCGACCGCAGCCGCGCCCAACAGCTCGGCATCAGTCAACATGATGTAGCCAACGACTTGCTGCTCACGCTCTCCGGCAGCGGCCAGATCGCGCCGACCTTCTGGCTGAATCCCGAGACAGGCCTGCAATACCCGCTCGTCGCGCAGGCGCCCCAGTACCGCATGACTTCACTGCAGGATTTGCAGAACCTGCCGGTGACCACTGTTGGCCAGCAGCAGATCCTCGGCGGCCTGGCGAGCATCACCCGCGGATTCGGGCCGGCGGTCGTCATGCATCGTGACGCCCAGAACATCATCGACATCTACGGCGCCGTGCAGGATCGTGATCTCGGCTCGATCGATAAGAATGTCAAAGCGGAGATCGCCAAGATCGAGGGCAAGCTCCCCAAGGGCACCCACATCACCGTGCGTGGCCAGGTGCAGACTATGACCGCTTCTTACACCGGCCTGGCGATCGGTTTCATCGGCGCGATCGTACTGGTGTACCTGTTGATCGTGATCAACTTCCAGTCGTGGACCGACCCGTTCATCATCATCACGGCGCTGCCCGCGGCGGTGGCGGGTATCGCCTGGATGTTGTTGATTACCGGCACGACGCTGAGTGTGCCTGCGCTCACCGGCGCGATCATGTGTATGGGTGTGGCTACCGCCAACAGCATCCTGGTGGTGAGCTTCGCGCGTGATCGGCTAGCGCAAGGTGTGAGTCCCGTGCAAGCCGCGCACGACGCCGGCTTCACCCGCTTCCGCCCAGTCCTGATGACGGCGTTCGCGATGGTCATCGGTATGTTGCCGATGTCGCTCGGCCTGGGCGAGGGCGGCGAGCAGAACGCGCCCCTCGGGCGTGCCGTGATTGGCGGATTGGTGTTCGCGACCGTCGCCACACTGGTATTCGTGCCGACCGTGTTCGCCGCCATCCATAGCCGGCGCGGCGACAAGTTCCGTAAAGACCTGACCCCTGCAAAAGCCTAGAGAAGACGATCATGGACCAACTCACCCGTGCGAATGAATCGGCCGCTCTGACGCCTGCCGCCCGCGGCGGTGCGCGGCAGTTGGGGCGCATCGGCGCCCTGTTGGGTATCGCGGCCTTGATCATATTGGTGTGGGCCGGCCTCTCGGCGCACCGCGCGGCCGCGAAGCTCAAAGAGTCCACGGAGTCCGCAGCCGTTGTGACTGTCGCGACCACCAAGCCCGCGGCGCAATCGGAGCTGAGCGAGCTGGTCCTGCCCGGCAACATCCAGGCGAACTATGAAGCGCCGATCTATGCGCGCACCAGCGGCTATCTGAAGCGCTGGCTGGTGGACATCGGCGCGCCGGTGAAGGCCGGGCAGTTGCTGGCGGAAATCGAGTCACCCGAGGTGGACTCCCAACTGCGCCAGGCCGAAGCCGACCTCGCGACCGCCGAAGCCAACCAGAAGATCGCCGATCTCACGGCCGAGCGCTGGCGCAATCTGCGTGCGAGCGATTCCGTGTCCAAGCAGGAAGCGGATGAGAAGATCAGCCTGGCAGCCTCGGGAGACGCGCAGATGCAAGCCGCCCGCGCCAACGTGCAGCGGCTGCGTGAGCTGTCCGGGTTTGAAAAGATCGTCGCGCCGTTTGACGGCGTGGTGACCGCCAGAAATACCGATATCGGTCAGCTCATCACCGCGGGTGAGAACACCGGTCCGGCGCTGTTCCGGGTGGCGGATATGCGCCGCTTGCGGCTGTACGTGCGCGTGCCGCAGACCTATGTCGCCGCGATGAAGCCGGGAATCCAGGCGTCGGTCCTATTCCCCGATCATCCTGGCAAGACGTATACGGCGACGTTGGATAGCACCTCGAGCGCAATCGATACCGGCACGCGCACCTTGCTCGCGCAGTTGGTCATCGACAACAAGAGCGGCGAGCTGCTGCCGGGCGCCTACACGGAGGTGCATTTCAAGCTGCCGCCGGGCGCGACCGGCGAGTCCTACAAGTTGCCTGCGAACGTACTGCTGTTCCGGGGCGATGGCATGCACGTTGGTGTGGTGGGACCGGACAACAAGGTCGTATTGAAGCCGGTTACGGTTGGCCGCGACTACGGCTCCGACATCGAGGTCATCCAGGGCCTGGATGCCAACGACAATGTCATTCTTTCGCCGCCGGATTCGCTCAGTGACGGAGTCGTCGTCCGCGTGGTCACGCCGAAGGCCGAGAAGGTCGCGCACTCGTGAGACACCCGGCTCTCTCGACCCTCGGCCTGTGTCTGGCAGCGAGTCTGCTGGGCGCGTGCTCGCTCGCCCCGGCATACAAGCCGCCGGCCACTGAGGAAGTTGCAAGTTACAAAGAAGCGGGTGACTGGCAGCCGGCTCAGCCCGAGGATGCCGGGAGCCGTGCGCCATGGTGGGAAGTATTTGGTGATCCGACGCTGAGCGACCTGGAGAAGCAACTCAACGCTGCCAATCCTGATCTGCAGGCCGCTGTCGCCCGGTTCCAGCAGGCGCGTGCCATCGCGCGCCAGGAGGTCTCGAACGAGTTCCCCACCCTGGGGCTGGGCGCCTCCGCCACGCGCTCACGCAGCTCCGCTACCGGTCCACTGTCGGGCTACACCGGCCATGTGCCGGTCACGAGCAATGACTTTCTCGCCTCGCTGAATCTGAATTGGGAGATCGACCTGTTTGGTCGGCTGCGCAACGCCGCCAACGCGGCTCGTGCGCGGGCGCAAAGCAGTGAGGCGGATGCAGCCGCCGTCGCGCTCTCCTTACAGGCCGAGTTGGCGACCGACTACTTCAGCTTGCGCGGCGACGACACCACCATCGTCCTTCTCGAGGACACCATCAAGGTATACGACCGCGCGTATGACCTGACGAAGAACCGTTATCAGGAGGGCATCTCCGCTGCAACCGACGTCGATCAGGCGGACACCCAGCGCCAAAACGCACGTGCGCAGCTTGCCGGCGTGCGGCGCGAACGCGCGCAGCTCGAACACGCTATCGCCGTCCTGCTCGGTGTGGTTCCCTCAACTTTCACTCTTGCGCCCGCGCAACTTGCCGGGTCGGTTCCCGTTATTGGCCCGGGGCTTCCCTCGACGTTGCTGCAGCGTCGCCCCGATGTCGCTCGCGCGGAGCGGGCGATGGCGGCGGCCAATGCGCAAATCGGAGTGGCCCGTGCCGCATGGTTCCCGATTTTCACGCTGACAGGGGAGGCGGGTTATCAAAGTATCATCGGATCGCAGTGGTTCAAGGCGCCGAGCCGCATCTGGTCGGTAGGGCCCTCGGCGACGGTTCCGCTCCTCGATTTCGGTGCGCGCTCGGCCGTGAATCAACAGGCGCGTGCTGCCTACGAAGAAGCGGTGGACAATTATCGCAAGACCACACTGACAGCTTATCAGGAGGTCGAAGATAGTCTCGCCGCGCTGCATCATCTGGCCGATGAGGTGGCCGCGGACGAGGCCGCTTCAAAGTCCGCGCAAAGCGCCGCCAATCATTCCGACAAGCGCTACGACGCGGGTGTTGCTGACTATGTCGAGGTGACCACCACTCACACAGCGGCGTTGCAGGAAGAGCGCGATGCTATTTCAGCGCGAGTATCGCAGCTCAATGCGGCCGTCGCGCTGGTGCGCGCCACCGGTGGAGGTTGGACGACTGAGCAAGTCGGAAAGTTATGAATACGATCAGCGAGGGGGTGCTGAAGCGGACGTGCATGCGGGATCGCATCCGTGATGTGCTCGTTTCACGTAT
>CAYNTW010000149.1:0-11411 GCA_964400085.1 uncultured Steroidobacteraceae bacterium
GGTCTTCCGGACGATTCATTTCGAGCCCCTCGGGTACGCTATCACTGAACTTTGGCGACTGGCACGCCTGACCCATCGGCCTTCCGGGCCGCAGCCGTGTTGACCGCGCCGGGCGCAAGCACCTTCGGCGCCACACCTTGCGCCGCGAGGAACTTGGGCAAGTCTCCCGGCGGATACATGGGTGGATATTTGGTGCTGGCCGCCTTCAGGCCGTCGCCGGGTTGGAGTGGCCAGACGGTGGCCTCGTATCCGATCGGCGGCCCGACCGGCGGCCAATCGGGGACCTTGGCCAGTTCCACCGTCGCGCCAGCCTCGCGCAGCAGCTTCGCCAACTCCGGTTGTGGGGGCTGCCGCTGCGCCAGGAAGGGCACATAGCCGCGCGCCATAGCGTAGTCCAACGCCGTGAGTCCGTCCGGATCCCGCGCGTTCACGTCGATGCCCCAGGAAATCAACAGCTTCACGGCCTCTGCCGAACCCGCACGAATCGCGAAATGCAGCGCGGTGCCACCACGAGTGCGCAGCAAGTGGTGCTGGATGGACATGATGTTGACTTCCGTGCCTGCGTCGTGGAGTACTTTCAGCACCTCGAGAGCCGCCTGCGGGTTGGCGGCTCCGCCACCGCCGAAGACGCCGCGGCCGCCGAGCGCCGCCATCATCGGTGTCTGGTTGTCAGCTTGATAAAGCTTTGGATCGGCGCCGTGCGCCAACAGCAGCTTGACGAGGTCAACATCGTCCTCGGAAGCTGCCGCCATCAGCGGAGTTGCTCCTCGGGCAGCGCCACCGGCGCTCCGACCGGCGGGACGATAGAACAGCTGAATATTCGGGTTCGCACCCTTGTCGAGCAGCAGCGCGATGACGTCTTTCGGGGTTGCTTGGTTGGGCGGGTCGAGGGGATTGGCAACCGGGCCGCCGCCAAACAACGACGGTGGCCGGGGCGCACTGTTGACGACGGCCGAATAGAGTGGGCCTTGACCGTAAATATCCCACTGGTTAACGTCCGCGCCGGCTTCGATCAGCCGCTTGGCGATGTCCCAGTTGGTGTTCATGATGGCGATGGTCACCGGCGCAACACCGTCCGGATCAGGCAGATCAACATCAACATGGTGCTCGAGCAGGACGTTGACGCACTCCAGGCAATTCTCACGCGCGGCGTACATGAGGGGTGTCAGCCCGCCGGCGTTGGTACGCTTGGCACGACTCTCGGCGGTGACGTGGCGTTCCCAGTTGCGCCACGCACTGCGTGCGTTGACGTTGGCCCCGTGTGAAATCAGCAGTTCCATCATCTGCGGATGCCGGCGCGCGCTCGCCCACATGAGTGCGGTCTGGCCACCCCATCGCTCTACTGCATTCACGTGGGCGCCGTGCCTCAACAGCAGCTTCGCCGCTTCCACATTGCCCGTGCGCGCCACTTCCATTAGGGCGGTCTGCCCTTCCGCGTTGGCCGAGTCCGCATTCGCGCCCGCATCGAGCAGGAGCTTGATGATCTCCGTGCTTCCGGTCGCGGCCGCCATCTGCATGGGCGTGGCGCCATAATTGTTGGCTTCGCCGACTTTCGCACCTGCCTTCAGCAAGCGCTTCAGCTCGGCGACGTCGTTGCGGTACACCGCCCACTGCAGCGGCGTGCTCCCGTCTGGACCCCGCACATCTGGCGCCGCCCCCGGCAGCGACGGGTCACCGGTGGTGGCACCGTGAGCCACCGCGAAAGCCAGCAGCCCCGCAGCGCAAATCCCGGCAAACACCCGCATGTCAGACCTCCGCGAGCACTCCCGTGCTCAGAGGGAAATTCTGCACGGGCGCACCCACCTTCTGCAGCAACGTGACCAGGAGGTTCGCGTGAGGTGTGTCCTGCGGATAGTGCAGGTGTTGGCCCCCCTTGATGCCCCCGCCGCGCCCAATAATGACTTGCGGGAGCGGATCGTTGTTGTGCCGATCGGAGTTGGCCATGTTGCTACCGAACAGGATCACGGCGCTGTCGAGCACACTACCGCTGCCCTCCTTCATTCCCTTCAGGCGCTGCACGAATTTCGCCATTCGGGCTGTGTGGAAGGACTGAACGCGCAGCAGCTTCTCGAAGGCGTCCTCCTTCTCGCCGTGATGGGACAGGGGATGGAAGGCCTCTGTGACGTTCACCATGGTGTACGCGCGCATGGTGGCCTCGTTGGCGAGTTTGAAAGTCACCACCCGTGTCTGGTTGGTCTGCCAGGCCAGCGCCATCATCTCGAACTGCACATCGAGCAGCTCGGTGAAGTCCTCCGGCGCCCCGAGCGGCGCATTCGGCAGGTCGCCGAAGGACTCGGAGGCCACCTTCAGTTTCTGCACGCGACGCTCGATCTCACGCACGGAGTCCAGATAATCGCTCACGATCGCACGGTCGCTGCCATCGAGCTGGCGCTCGAGGTCCGCAGTCGCTTCCTGGGCGTAGTCGAGCAGACTCCCCTGGGAATTGATGATGGCGCGGCGTTCCTCGTTGGAATCGCCCTGGCCAAACATGCCGTAGAACACCTTGCGCGGATTGCTCTCCATAGGCGCCTGCTGGAGCGGCGTGCGGTAGGAGATCGAGCTGTAGCCGCCAGGCTCCCCGCACAACTCCAGCGACGGCAGCGAGGTATCCTGACCGATCTGTCGCGCGGCCAATTGGTCGGCGGTCACTCCGGCATCGCCCGTAGGCTTTCGGTCCTGCGGGTGCACGCAAGACAACCAGGTGCTCTCGATGATTCCATGCGGATCGGAGCTCTCGCCACCCTTGTTGCGCAAGCCGGTCACCACGGTGACGTACTCGCGGTGCGGTTCCAACGGCTTCAGGATAGGCGAGAACTTGAAGTCCCGGCCCGTTCCTTCCGGCGTCCAGAGCTTCTGGACCGCGCCATGCGGAAAGTACACGAACCCGAGGCGTGGCTTCACCGCGGCAGGCGTGTTGGCCAACGCCCTACCGGCCGGAATCATGGCATCGAGCAGAGGCAACGCGATGGCCACCCCGGCACCCTTGAGGACCGTGCGACGCGAGAGGTGCTTCCTGGTCAGGAACACGGCTACTTACCTCCGATCGGGTTGATGTTGGGAGCCGCAAGCGAGGCGCTCTTCACGTCGGGCTGCGATCCTTGCGCGGACGGCTGGCGCCTGCGGAAGGCATCACTCTCCACCACCTGTAGGACGATGGCCGAAAATCGGTCGTGGTCGCTCGCCACATCACGTGCGATGCGACGTACCACTGGCATGTCGTAAGGCTCGAGAGGACGGCCGATGGCATAAGACATGAGCTGCCCGGTCAGGGTCTGCACGAACAGTTCCGACCGCGACAGCAGCGCTCGCCGCAAGTCGTCAGGACCATTGATCACGATCCCGTCGGCGAGCTTGCCGCTGGTATCGATCGGCGTGTGCGTGGACGTGTCGAACTGGCGGAACTGGCCCACGGTGTTGAAGTTCTCCAACGCAAAGCCGAGCGGATCCATCACGCCATGACAGCCATGGCAAGTTGGGTTCGTGCTGTGTAGCGTAACTCGCTCACGCAGGGTCTTGGGTGGCTTCCCGTGAACGTTCTGCGCTAATGTTGGGACGTTCGGCGGCGGCGTGGGCGCCGGAGAGCCGAGTATCCGTTCGACGATCCAAGCGCCACGCAGCACCGGGGAGGTACGATCCGGGTTGGCGGTGAGCATCAGGATCGCGCCTTTGCCCAAGAGACCCCAGCGTTTCGAATCGGGTAGCTGGATGCGGCGGAACTGCCCCCCCTTCACGTTCTCCATGCCGTAGAGCATGGCGAGTGATTCGTTGAGATAGGTGTAGTCAGCCGTCAGCAGCGCCGTCACCGGCTGATCGGAACGCAACACACTGTCCAGGAACAGCGAGAGCTCCTCCTTGAACAGCGGACGCGGGTCCAACGGGCCGGTTGCAAAGGGGAACTGCGCGCGATCCGGAACGATCTCGTCGAGCCTCGCGAGATTGAGCCACTGGAACGCGAAGCCATCCACGAGAGCCTTCGACCTCGGGTCGGCCAACATGCGCCGCACTTGCCCTTCCAACACTTTCGTGTCGCTCAGCCGGCGGTGTTCGGCGAGTCCCAACAGTTCCTCATCCGGAACGCTGCTCCAGAGGAAGAACGACAACCGCGAGGCCAGTGTCAGATCGCTGAGCGTCCCGGCGTCCGCGGTACCGGTGCGCAGCTGTTCCGCCGGAGTTTCCACGCGATAGAGGAACCAGGGGCTCGCGAGAATTCCGGCGAGTGCGTCGCGAATGCCCGCTTCAAAATCCCCATCACGATGTCCGGCCTCATAGAAGCCCAACAGCGGATGCAGGTCTGCCTCGGTGACGGGACGCCGGAAGGCGAGCCGCGCCAGGTGTTCGATGATTCGGTGGGCGCAGGGTGCCTCCTCTGCCGCGCTGGCCGGATGGCACAAGAAGATCTTCGCCCGCGTCGGCGAATCGCTCATGCCACTGACCGTCAGCGGACCTCGGATCTGGAAAGCATGCATGAGCTGCACGCGTTCCTGCCCGCCCTCCAGAGCGTTCACGCGCAGACGCTCATCGCTCTCGGCAAAGTCCCGGTGCACGAAGGTGACGGCAACTCGATGCTGTCCCTGGGTGGCATGAAAGCGGATGTTGCGAAGACGGCCGTTGATCTCGTTTACGGCAACCTGCTGTTGCTGGTCGATCGCCTTCTGGTCGAGCTCCCCGCCAATATGGGTACGGAAGAACTCCTTGCCATCCAGCAACGCTACGACGGTGTTGTCGAATTCCATGAGCGGCACGTCGCGCCCCAGTGCCAGGTCGCCGATGGTGAGCGCGTACTCCCCGTCCGCGGGAAAGATGTACTCACCGCTCATCCCACCGCGCGTGCCGAAGGGCATGCCATCCCGATACAGCTGCTGGTTGCCCTCGCCAGGGTGGCCGCGCACTTGCAACGAGATCACCATGTCACCCACGTTGCCGTAAGTAGTCGTGATCGCCGGAGCTTTGGGGTTGCCCACAGCCTGTGTCGCGACCACGCGCGCTGCATTCACGTATTGATCGACGTAGGACGGCGACACCTGCAGTCTTGCGGCATCGGTGTCATATCCAGTCTTCTGATGATCATCGGGCAGTAGCGTCGCGGCATTGATATCGAGCGCCAGCAGATCGCGGACGGCGTTGGTGTACTCGCGCCGGTTCAGACGGCGCAACTGCGTACGACCGGCTGTGGCGGTCGCGTGGCTATCGAGCGTGCTCTCGAGCCAGGAGACGAGCTCCGTTATGGCGTGCTGATCGGGATGTGGCTTCCCGGGCGGGGGCATGAAACCGCCCTGTAGCTTGCGAATCGCATCTTCCCAGATCTTCGCATCCGTCGGCACCTGCTCGGGGGACATCGCGTCGAACGCGACACCACCGGCCCAATCGGTGACGTTGTGGCAGTCGGTGCAGTAGTGCTGGATGGTGTTCCACTGCGCTGGAGTGCTATCGGCCTTTGCAGGGACGCTATCGGCCGCCTTGGAAGAGGTGACCGCCACCCCGAGCGCCAGGAGGCCCGCCGAAGCGAGGCAAAGCCCAACGCGAAGTCTGATTGACATGTTACGGCACCACTCCTACCCGGCGCCCATACAGCCTCGGCAGCATACCGGGAATTCCCGTGATGCTGCGGTAATACAGCTACTCTCCCCTGGAAAAATGCCTGGACTATGCGGGAGGTGCCAACCTTCCGCCGCACACGACCGAGTAGCGGTCGCGCGAGTCGCTCGGATCAAGGTCAGGGTAGTCGCCTGGAAGTGGCAAGCGACGACTCCCGCCCGATCCGGTCCGGAAGCTCGGACCGGCACGAACGTGGCCAATGGCAGCGGGGCACTCTACTTCCTCGTCGTGAGGTGAGGCCCTTCCGTGGCGATCAACAACACGTTGCTCTCGAAGCCGAGTTGATGCCGCTCGCGCAGAGCGGTGCGGTTGGCAACGTGGAGTAGCCCCGCGAGTCCGGCGGCTCCCGAGGGTGTTGTATCGGGGCCGCCGCTTCGCCGTAGCACACCAACGGCGGACCGCAGCTCGCTTTCGTTGCTGAGGATCGACTCAGCACCGTACCGCATTAGGACCTCCAGAGCCGGAGCGGATGCGAGTCCACAAGAGAGCATCTCGGCGCAGGTCCGGAGATCTCCGGGTACACGTTCGGGGTGCCCTACATGCAAACCCAGGGCTACGCAAGCGGCGGCTTCCGGTTCGACGACCAGTAGCTTGTTGGGCTCGAGCATGAACCCGCGCAGCCCTTCGGCCATTGCCGCTGCCAAACCGCCGACCCCCGCCTGCACGAAAACGTGGCTTGGGCGGCCCTGCACCTCGTTTTGGAATTGATCGATCAGCTCGCGGGTCAGGAGCCCGTATCCGGCCATGACGTCCTTGACCACCGCGTCGCCAGGATCGGCAGTCGTATCGGGGATCAGCAGTCCCTCGCCACGTTTCGCCGCGGCAGCGGCCTGCCCAACTGCATCGTCATAAGTTCCGGAGACCCAGATGATGTCAGCACCTTGATCTTCTATCCGAGCGGCGCGGACACGGCTCACTCCGACAGGCAGATAAATCGATGCCTTCGCTCCAGAGATGCGCGCTGCCGCTGCGACCGAGAGTCCATGGTTGCCCTCGCTGGCGCAGATCAGGCGGTCTGACGCCGCACCCGCTGCGTGTGCGAGCGCTCGCAGTGCCGCGAGCATTCCTCCGAGGGACTTGAAGTTACCGAGCGGTCGCTCTCCCTCCAGTTTTACGAACACGCGGCCGACATGGGTCAGTCGAGCCAATCCGGGCAACTCGATCAGCCTCGTCGGCCGGTATTCACCCCATGCGCGAACCAGTTCGGTCGGTAACGCCTCAACCATACCCACAGCTTGCCCGAAACGATGCGCTCTTCGGCCGCGAACCGTCCGGGACATTCGCCGAAGAACGGCATCAAAGTAGCCCCATACGCCCGAAAGCGGCGCGCACCGCTGTGCGGCTGCCAGGGTAATCGACTGCGTTGGCAGTGACTCTCAACCTTGCTCCTCCAGAGGTACGGGGATGGTCAGTCCGCGCTTTATGACACCCAGCGCGACGTTGGTTGTAAACCGCTTCACGTTGGGGTTCTCTCGAACCATGCGAGCCATCAGAGCCTCATAGGTTTGCGTATCGGGAGCAGTGACGATCAGCACGAAATCAGACTCCCCCGTCACGTAGAACGCCTGCTGGACGTATTCCTCCGCAGCAAGCCAGCTGCGAAGTTGCGCCAGCAGCTCCGGCCGCTCGCTTTGAACCTGCACCGACACGACGAAGAAGGTCGGATTACCGATACTCCTCGGGTCAATGATGGCGGTCTCGCGCACAATGACGCCCGCCTCACGCAGACGCCGCAAGCGGCGCTGAATCGCCGAGGGCGAGAGCTCGATCTGTTCCGCGAGACGTTCGGCCGTCTGCCCAGCGTCCCTTTGGACCAGATCCAGCAGGCGTCGATCGAAACGATCGAGTTCCATGGGCGCTCACCTCGTCAAGCACACGGCGTGCGAAAAAAACGCAAAGAGATACCCCCGGTAGCGGAAAAAAATCACCGGGTCGCTCGTAGGATTGTAGCCCCCTGGCCTTTCATGGCGGTTTCCTATGAAGCTCCTGTACCAAACTCATTCGCCCTATGCGCGCAAGGCCTTGGTTTTCGCGCACGAAGCGGGCCTTGCGCAAGACATCAAAGTCATCCACCAGGAAACCAGCCCGACCCGCCGCAATGAATCGGTGTTTGCCGAAAATCCACTCGGACAAGTTCCTGTCCTCGTGCGACCCGGATTGCCGTCGATCTTCGATTCCGACGTGATCTGCGCTTACCTCGATACGCTCCACGGCGGGCGCAGGTTGATCCCGGCCGACGGTGAAATCAAATGGCGGGCGCTAGGGCAGCAGGCGCTGGCCCAGGGCCTGGCGAATGCCGGGATTGCGCTTCGCTGGGAGACGATCCGCCGCCCGGCGGCGCTGCGATATGCTCCGTTGCGCGACGGCTATATTCAGAAGCTCACCGCGGGATACGACTGGCTGGAGCGGGAGTTGGACGTGCTGGAGTCCGTACATTTGGGTCATATCGCGCTTGCGACCTGTCTGAGCTGGCTCGAGTTTCGGGGCTTACCCGATTTCAGGCAACGGCGTCCCCGCCTCACAACCTGGTTCGATGAGTTCCAGTCCCGACCTTCGATGCAGGCCACTCCCCTATCTGGCGAGACACAGGACTGAGCAACGCGCCGGCCCGAATCAAACCTCCCCTCGATCGCGGGATCAGGCACGTCTGTTGCTTCCTGCACCTGGTTTGAATCAGCTCATGACTTGTGAGCACTACGAGAGCTCTCGTGGGGGGAGGCCGATGAACGAACTTCCAGAGCGCCCTGGCGGGAAGGGCCGGATCCGCACACGCGCTCATCTCATCTTCTCACGCACGATTGCGACCGGGCCGCGGATTGCGGTCCTGGCGGTCGCCATCCACCTCATCGCGTGTTCTCAGAGCGGCTCAAACCCGCCAGGGACGGCGCCCAGCAGCTCGTCATCCCGAGCGACGACCGTTATCGTCACCCCCCGACGTGCAGGTCTTACACTCGGGCAGAAAATCTCACTTACGGCGACGACCAACGACTCCAAAGGCGTTTCATGGAGCGTTGATCCGAGCGCCGGATCGTTTGATGCGCAAACGAGCCGGAGCGGGCAGACGATCCACTTCACCGCGCCGAACACCGTCGGTGTATACACGGTGAAAGCCACCAGCATCACCTACCCGACGCAGAGCAGCTCAGTCAGGATCGGCGTAACGGACCTTCCCGGCGTCTTCACTTACCATAACGACCTCGCGCGCGATGGTGTCAACGACCGGGAGTACGCCCTGACGCCTTCCAACGTCAACTCAAACAGCTTCGGCAAGCTTTTTTCGTGCTCGGTCGATGGTGCGGTTTATACGCAGCCGCTCTGGATAGCCAATCTGAAGATCGGTGGTGCCCCGCACAACGTGGTGTTCGTGGGAACCGAACATGATAGTTTGTACGCGTTCGATGCCGACGCCAAACCCTGCTCGCAGCTCTGGAGATCCGACCTCATCGATGCTGCGCATGGCGGAACAGGTGGAGAAAGACCCGTCTCCGGGATTCTCGTGGGCAGAGGCGACGGAGACCTCTTGCCCGAGATTGGTATCACGGGCACGCCTGTGATCGATGCGAAAAACGCGGTCCTTTACGTGGTCTCCAAGTCGATGAGCGCCGCTGGAACGAATTTCTACCAGCGCTTGCACGCGATCGATCTTACCACCGGCGCCGAGAAGCCCGGATCGCCGATCACCATTGCGGCAACCTATCCCGGTACCGGCGACGGCACCTCGCTGGTGACATTCAATGCTCGGATGGAGCACCAACGGGCAGCTCTGGCACTCGTGAACGGGGTCGTATACATCGCGTGGGGATCTCACGAGGACCGTGCGCCGTTTTACGGTTGGATGATGGGCTACACCTACGATGGTGCGAAATTCAGCCAAACCTATGTTGTGAACGTCGCGCCAAACACCCGGGACGCCGGAATCTGGATGAGCGGCGCCGCTCCTGCGGCAGACTCCAGCGCTCTGTACGTGGTCACCGGCAATGGCGGCTTCGACGCCGCGAAGACGACTCAGCCGAACAACGACTACGGTGACTCGCTGCTGAAACTTTCCAACAACTTGAAAGTCCTGCAGTACTTCACGCCCACGAACGAGCAATCCAACAATGCGGCGAACAACGACTTCGGTGCGGGCGGAGCGCCGGTGCTCGCCAATCTTCCCTCGGGCAGTCCGATTACGCATATGGCGATCGCCGGCGGCAAGGATGGGAATCTCTTCATTGTCAATCGTGACTCCCTGGGCGGATTCGGCGACGCCAAGGCCTGGCAGCAGATCAGCATCGGTGCCGAAGGCGACCTCAACGAAGACACCCCTGGGGTGATCTTCTCTGTGCCAGCGCTCTGGAACAATTATCTATACATCGCTGGGGCCCGAGGACCGCTCAAAGCTTTCCGACTCGATCCCTCCACGGCACGATTTACTCAGGTAGGCACCACGACGGCGCCAGCGGCAGGCTTTTCCTACCCAGGGAGCACACCTTCGGTTTCGTCACAGGGGACCACCAACGGGATCGTCTGGATTCTCGACAATGGTCAGTACTGCACGCCGGCATCACCTGGCTGCGGCCCTTCAGTCCTGCACGCCTATGACGCGACCAATGTGGCGACCGAGCTGTGGAACAGCTCCCACGTGAGTACTGACTTGGCCGGCAATGCCGTCAAATTCGTGGTGCCCACGATAGCAAATGGCAAGGTCTACGTGGGTACCCGCGGCAACAACAAGGGAGGTGGCTACCGCCCCATGAGCAATCCGGGGGAGCTCGATGTCTACGGGCTGAAGCCCAACTGACGTCGTCGTGTTGGCACCCGAAGACGAGGTCTTCACCTGGCTTTTCGCCCGGTCATTCCGCCTCGGAGGGTTCCGCTCTGTCGGCGGAAAGCCTCGACGATCGCCGAAGTCACAACTCGAATCCGCGCCGAGCGCCGCAGATCCTGGTGGACGACCAGCCACGCGGTACGAAGCGCAGGCGGCTCGTCAGGCCAGACACGCACTAGCTCGGCGCACTCGTCACCGAGAACGCAGGCCAACTCGGCGATGCCTGCCTCCTGGGCCGCGGCCTGGCGCTGAATGAGCGGGTTGTCGCATCGGATGGCGACCCGTGCGCCTTGGAGCGCCTCGCCCATGAAAAACGGGCTAGTCGCCGCCGGCGCTCCAGTGAATGTGATCAAGTCGTATCCGGCGAGACCCGCTCCTCGTTTCGGCGCACCGAACTTGGCGAGATAGCGGCGCGAAGCGTAGAGCGAAAAACCCACTTCTCCCAATTTCTGACAGACCAGCTCGGGCGCCGTCGGCCGCGCGAACCGCACTGCGACGTCGGCGTCGCGGCGCGCGATATCCAGCGTACGTACTCCCACCACCAAATCGACTTGTAGGGAGGGGTGTGCCTTGCGAACCGTTGCAATCGCCTGCGCAACGAGGCGATGCGCAAGTGCCTCCGTGGTAGTGAGCCGCACGGTTCCGGCCGCAAGCGAGTCGCGACCGGCAGCGATTCGCTCGAGATCCAACGCGGCACTTTCCATGGCGGCGCACTGACCCAGGATTGCCTGACCGGCTGGTGTGCTCGAGAAGCCCTCGGGCGTTCGATCCAGCAGTTTGACACCCAGGCGCCTCTCGAGCACGGCGACGCGCCGCCCGACCGTCACGTGACCTACACCGAGCACACGCGCGGCGCCCGAGAGACTGCCCGCGCGCGCTACGGCAAGAAAGAAGCGGATATCGTCCCAATGCCATTCTGCCGAGAGCCTGTTCATTTATGAACACCCTATGTAAACGGATGATCGTTCTTGCGAAGACTCGGAGACGCTACGATCTTGCTCGATCG
>CAYNTW010000150.1:0-11376 GCA_964400085.1 uncultured Steroidobacteraceae bacterium
CTCGAGCGCATCGTCACCTCCGTCAAGAAGGTCAGTGACATCATCGCCGAGCTGGCCGCCGGCAGTCAGGAGCAGTTGGCGGGCATCGAGCAGGTCAATCGGGCGGTGAGCCAGCTGGACGAGATGACCCAACAGAACGCCGCCCTCGTCGAGGAGGCGTCCGCCGCCAGCAAGTCCATGGCCAGCCGTTCACAGGCCATGTCCGACATGCTCGAGCGCTACCAGTTGGGCCACTCGGGGGTGCAGCAACCGCTGCCGGCGGGGCGACCCGCCCGGCGCGTCGCCTGATAACACAACATTGATGTTTGTTCGGACGACGTTCAGAGGGTAGCAGTCCTCAGCAATAACTTGTGCAACGCGATGTTGGTTGCGTGGGTGTCGTATCCGTGTCAGGATCGCGGCACGACTCGTCGCGTTCCGCAGAAGATGAACAACAACTGGAACGAAGCGGATGCCCCCCGTCAGATCGCGGCCATCCACGCGTATGTTGTTGAGGCGCTGAGCGCGGCGATGCTCGAGTGCGTGTGGCGCGGGCACGAGTACGCCAAGTCCGCACTGCCGCACCGGTTGGAAATCGTCGCGACCGAGCGGTCAGCGACGACCGACCGGTCCAAGCCGCCGCCGCGGCCCCAGACGCGTTGGCGGCTCCAGGCCTGCACGCAGTTTCTCGACCGCGAGCGTGCGCCATTCGCGGTCCTGCGCCTCACCTGGACGAAGGGCGAGCTCGATCGAGACTCGCTGCTCTCCAGCGGCTGGCTCATCGCGCGTGAGTTTGTCTGTAATGTGCAACGGCTGCCAGCTCGCGACGGTCCACCACGCTCACCTGGTAGGGAGGATTGTCCCTTTACCGAGGGCTGGATGGACGAGGTAGCGTTCGGGTTGTTCAACACCCGGGTAGTATCCGAGTCGACCTGGACGCCCTCGGCCACGCCCGTTCCGCACGACGATGAGAAGGAATGGGTGCGCGCCAATCTCGGGGAGCTGGCGCGCGTCGCCGCCGAGTATCGACGCGATCGCTTTGGAACGGCCTCAAATGGCAAGCGTCATTTGTTCGCGCGCCAGTGGGAGCTCGGCGGCCAGGCAGCTCGTGTCCTGGCGCGCTTTCTGGCGAGCTGCACGAGCTATGAGGGGGAGGCCAAGCGCCACCATGCGGCCCAGGTGCAACTCGTGAGCTTGTCCTTCAGGATCCAAGGCGCCGCGAGCTCGCCGGAGGAGTTGCGCAGGGTCGTGAATGCCTGCCTGTTGGCCGGGCAGTCCGGGCTGAGCTTCATGAAACCTCCCGAGAAGGCTCGGCTCTTGCAACTGCTGACGCAACCGATCCCGGACCTCGCCGTTTGGATCTATAAGGTGGAAGCCTTATGTCGTACATTCCCGGTGTAATCTCCGACCAGACACGGGTGCTGCACGCCGCAATGCAGCTCACCACCTTCACGCTCGCGCAACTCGCCGAGCTTGCCGGACTCGAGGAGCCGGAGGTCCAGGCTGTGGTGAATTGCTCTCGAGACATGATTGAGGAGGTGAGCAAGCGCGTCGCTCGGTCGTCCAGGGTAGGGATTCCCTCGCCGCCGCTGGGGGTTCCAGCACCGCTGGGGGTTCGCTCCCCCCTGGGGATTCTCTCCCCGCTGGGGATTCCCTCGCTGACCGCTCGGTCGCGCGAGCGTCCGCCCACTGAGGCGCCGGAGGTGAACCAAGTCGTGCCAGAGAAGCTCTATCGCCTGCGCGAATCGGCACGGCCCAGGCTGACGCGCGAGGCCGTTGATCTCGCGGAAAGGCTCCGTGCCGTGCCGCGCGCGTCCTCCCAGGATGCTGCACGCACGGCGATAGTAGCCCTGGATGCGGCGGAATCCTCCGCCGAGCTGCGGAAGTTGGCTGACAGCGACAGGCGGGCTTGGGGGGAGCGCGCCGTCGTTCAGTTGGATCTGGCCCGGCGGCTCGTGGTGCTCGTGAGTGACTCCACTTGCCGCGCGTCCCTGCGGCGCAGACTCGTGCAACTTGCCGGTCACCTCGAGGGAATCCCGCTACCGCCGCCGCCGAAGCCGCCCGCATCCGCGCAGCGTCCTGCAACGAAGCCGTTCAAGACGCCAAGCGTTCCCAGCTCACGGGCACGCACCGTGTGGAGATCGCCGAACCGGAGACTCTATGACGCGGTGGAGCGGCGCTTCATCACCCTGGAGGACATTCGCAGACTGGTGAATGAAGATATTGATTTCGCGGTGATGGACAAGCGGGGCAGGGGTGACATCACCCGCTTCATCCTGCTGCAGATGATCAGCGAGCTGGAGGAGCAGGGCGAGCCCTTGTTGACGCGCGACTTCCTGTTGGAGCTGATCCGCTGTCGGGCTCGCGAGCCGCGCGAGCTGGTCGGGATCTACCTCGATCACACGCTGAGGATGTTCGCCGGCGAGCGCGCTACTCCACCGTAACCGATTTGGCCAGGTTTCTCGGCTGATCGATCTCCGTGCCGCGGGTGAGAGCGACGCGATAAGCCAGAAGTTGCAAAGGTAGAGTCAGCAGGATCGGATCGAGCTCCGGCTCGGAGCCTGGCACTTCCACCACCCCGTCCACCGCGACCGGCAGGGGGCCCGGTTGTGTGATGACGTACGTGGGGCCGCGCCGCGCCCTGATCTCCTCGATGGTAGACACATTCTTGGTAAACAACTCGTCGCGAGGTAGCACCACGACAGTGGCTGTCTGGGGATCGATCAAAGCCAGTGGGCCGTGTTTGAGCTCCGAGGCCGGATACGCCTCGGCATGTTGATAGGTGACCTCCTTCAGTTTCAACGCGCCTTCCATGGCCACGGGATAGCCGGCTGCACGACCGACGAAGTAGACGTCGTGGTAGCTGGCGATCGATCGCGCGACTGCCTCGATGCCGGCCTCATTCGCGAGCATCCCAGCCACCTGCTCCGGCAGCGCCTCCAAGGCGGCGATCAGGCGCGCCCCTTTTGCGGTGGAAAGATCCCGCAACCGCCCCAGGTGGATCGCGAACAGCGCGAAAGCGACTGCCGTGCACACGAAGGTCTTGGTGGAGACAACCGCGATTTCGGGTCCGGCATGCAGATAGATACCTCGGCCGCACGCGCGTGCGATGGCGCTACCCACTGCGTTTATCACACCCAACACCCGGCCGCCTTTGCGCATGACTTCCTGGATGGCCGCGAGTGTGTCGAATGTCTCGCCGGACTGGCTCACGGCGATGTAGAGCGTGTCCGGCTCGATGACTGGGTTGCGATACCGGAACTCCGAGGCCGGCTCGGCGTGCGCCGGCACACGGGCAAGTTGCTCAATGAGCTGCGCCCCAATACAACCGGCGATATAGGCCGAGCCGCAACCGAGAATCTTGACGCGGCGGATTTCCAGCAGCTCACGGGCGGCCATTTCCAGCCCGCCCAGGTGAGTCGTGTGGAACCGCCGCTCCAAGCGACCACTCAAAGTGCGCCGAATCGCGTCCGGTTGCTCGTGGATCTCCTTGTGCATGTAGTGGGCGGAATTGCCCTTGCTCAACGCCTCATTCTTCCAATCGAGCGCGAGAGGTACTTTGACCGTCAGACTTCCATCGAGAGTTGCCGTCTGATATCCGTCAGCCCGTACGATGGCCATTTCTCCATCGTCGAGAGGGACGATGCTTTGCGTATGGCGCACCAGGGCAGCGGCATCGGAGGCCACGAACATCTCACGGTCACCGATCCCCAAGATCACCGGGCTGCCATTGCGGGCGACGACCAGGGACTGCGGGCGCTGCGCATCGATCACCGCGATGCCGTAGGCGCCGGTTACGAGTTGTAACGCCGCGCGCACGGCTTCTTCCAGCGTGTCGCCGCGCATAGCCGCAATCAGGTGAGCGAGCACCTCGGAGTCGGTTTCAGAGCGGAACTCGACACCCTTGGCGCTCAGTTGCGCCCTGAGCGCCGCGGCGTTCTCGATGATGCCGTTGTGAATGATGGCATAGCGATTGTGGGTATCGGTGTGTGGATGGGCATTGCGATCGCTCGGCTCGCCATGCGTGGCCCACCGGGTATGTCCGATTCCAGGCGTTCCTTTCAGGCTCTCCGGAAGCAATCGCTCCAACTCGCGGACTTTCCCTTTGCTCTTGTAGAGGCGCAGCGCGCCGTTGCGTACCACTGCGATACCCGCGGAGTCATAGCCGCGGTACTCCAGGCGATGCAGGCCCTCCATGAGGATGGGGGCGGCGTCCTGACTTCCAATATATCCAACGATTCCACACATCCCACGAGCCTCCACGTACGCGGCCGTTTAGCGGTGGCCGCCTCAGCCATAGATCATTCGGCGGATCTGTCGAGGCGTGTACCGGGGCGCTCGAAAGCGCCACGCCGACAATTCCTCCGCCAGGCGCATGTAGATGGAGATATTCGCGAGGCCTTCGGCTTGCAGGACGCGATGGCGCCGGCGCGCGTATTCCTCCGGAGTCTCCTGAAGAAAGCTCAGCACTTCCGCTACAACCCGCCGCGCCTCCGACGGCGACAGCCGGCTGCTCCGCGTGAGGTACGCGATCAGCTCCTGAAATTCTCCCGGATCCGACATGCTCGAGGGGCAGTGTGCCGTGGTTGGAGGTAACACGGGTGATTTTTGCCCGAATTCGGGCAAGAATCCATTTTATTGTCGCCAGCGACCGCAGCGGCTTTGGAGACGCGGGGGCAGGAACGTCGGTAGGCCTGGGCCATCTTCAGTCCAGCAACCCTTTAACGGCAGCGTTCGGGCCCAACAATGTCGATCGTTCGGCCGGAACTTCCTGACAGGATTTGCCCCAATGCGTTCCATACTCCGCGCGACCGCGATCGTCCTTTCCGCCATTGTCATTCTGTTTCTGGCCGTCGGGAGTATCCGCGGCGTCAAGCGCCATCCCGTTGGCGCGCAAGTCCTCGCTAGCGCGATGCTTTTGGCTTTCGGCTGGGTCGTGCCGGTGCCTAACCCGCCGCAGCAAGGGATCGAGGAAGCTCGCGAGGACAAGGGCCAGAAGGGCGCGGAGTCGGGGGACCCTCCCTTTGACGCGTGAAATCACCTGCGAACGGGAACCCGTTCGGCGCGGCAGGGTCGTTAGTACTCAGTGAATGGTTCGCGCGCCTAGGGAGAGAGGGTGATGAAGATTCGAGTCATTCTGGTCGCTCTCGTCGGGACGGTTTTGCTGGCTGCGTGGATTCCGTTTGCTCACAGCCTGAACGGCCCGGATCGCCCTGAATGGGTCCCGGCGGCGAATTGGGTCCCGATCAGCAACTCACTCGGACTCGTCTTGTTCGAGACGCCCTCGGCGCAACCGGGCAATATTGTGGCGGTCCCTCGCGACGCGCTCCTGCTCGCGGGGCCGCCCAGAACGGGTTATTTCGTGGTCAAGCGAGACGGAAGATGGCAACGGCTGGTCGTTGACGAGCCACTGCAGCGAAGCTGGTGAATCAGGGTGGGGCGCCGTCAGTGCTGTTTGCATTGGCGCTTTCCCCGCGCCACCTCGGTTGCCAGAGCTTCCAACTTCGGTGCCCAGAAGGCGCGGAAGCGGTCGAGCCAGACGTCCACATCCCGCATGGGCTCGGGTTGCAAGGTATAAATCCGGCGCGATCCGTCGACTCGCACGGTCGCGAAACCGCTGGCCCGAAGGACTTTCAGGTGTTGCGAGACCGCGGACTGGGTGACACCGAACTCCGCCTGGACGATGTTGGTCATGTCGCCAGCGGAGTGCTCGCCACCTGCGAGTAGCTCCAGGAGGCGTCGGCGAACGGGGTCGGCTAGCACATCAAAGGCGTGCACTAGCCACCCGTGTAGGCCGCTACTGTCCGCTCGGCCATGTCGCGCGCAACTTGCGGGTCTTCGCCTGCTGCGATATGCGCCTCACACCAGGCTTGGGCACTCGCACGCATGAATGACTTTCCTTCCGGTGAGCCCATCCACGCCGCGGCAGCCTGCGGGTCCACGCTCGGGACACCGCTTTCAACGTGCCTCCCCAGACCAAGAAAGGCGAGGTCCCAGCCGACCCCGACGGCTCCAGGGCCGAATTTGGGCCAGTGCTCGTCGGTGTCCGAGGCGAGCGCGATGTGCTCCAAGGTGAGTCTGGTGCGTTCACCCTCGGCTGCCAGGCGAACCGTTACCCAACTCGTGCCGCCTCCATATTCCCAGGTGAGATCCAGTGCGTCTGGCGGATCGCAGCGGGTGATGGTACCGCCAGCGTTACCCTGTACCTGGTAGCGACCTCCGAGTCGGAAATCTCCCTCCACTGGCGCAAACCAGCGCGGGAGGCGCGTGCGATTGGTCAGGGCGTCCCAGAGATCCTCACGATCGGTGTCGTAGACGCGCACGGCGGTTACCACTCTTGCGGGCTTCCCTTCGTGCTCCCGGTCTTCTACGCGGCGGAATTCGGCTCCTAGAGCATTCGGAAACATGCGGGGGGCTCCTGTCGCGGTGAGAGGCTATATGAGTTACGCCTTATATAAGAAACAACTAATATCCGCAAGGGTGGCGAGCGTTCGCCTTTGGCCGCCAGCGGAGGGGTGCCGCCGTCTTGCACACTGGCGGCCTCGCTACCACGGTAGTGCCCGCAGAGGCTGCCCCGCCATACAGCGGCTTGTGGGAGTCGCGGTTCGCGGGTACGGTTGCCGACCGCTGTGCTTCCAATGGAACTATCGTCAATGAGTGACTCCTTTCGTCCGTTCGAGTTGAGTGAGCTGGAGCAGGCCGCCGAGCTGGTTCATCGCGTGATTCTTCCTACTCCACAGTACGCGTGGCCCAAGTTGGCGCGGCGCGTGGGGTGCGCAGTCTGGGTCAAACACGAGAACCACACCCCCACCGGCGCGTTCAAGGTCCGCGGTGGTCTGGTGTACCTGGACCGGTTGGTACGGGCGGAGCCCAGGGTCCCGGGGGTTATCTCAGCCACCCGCGGCAACCACGGCCAATCCATCTCGTTCGCGGCAGCCCGAGCCGGTGTTCCTGCCACGATCTACGTGCCCTACGGCAACTCCCCGGATCAGAACGCTTCGATGGCGGCTTTCGGGGCAACTGTTGTTGAATTCGGCAGAGACTTCGACGAAGCGAGGCACGAAGCGCACCGAGTCGCGGCGGAGCGCGGCTTGCACTTCATTCCATCCTTCCACCGTGACCTCGTCGCCGGTGTGGCCAGCTACGCCCTCGAGCTGTTTCGCGCGGTACCCGACCTCGACGCTGTCTATGTTGGAGTTGGCATGGGCTCGGGTATCTGCGGCCTCATTACCGTGCGGGATCTCCTCGGCCTGAGGACGGAAATCATCGGCGTCAGTGCGGCCAAGGCGCCCGCTTCGGCCCTGTCCTTCGCGGCCGGACACCCGGTGCCCACCGCTTCCTCGCTGACATTCGCTGACGGCCTCGCCACGCGTGAGCCCAATGCCGACGCGATCGAAATCATCTGCCGTGGGGCGGCCCGTGTACTGCAACTCAGCGAGGATGAGATCGCCGAAGCCGTACGTATCTACTTCGACGACACCCACCAGGTCGCCGAAGGTGCCGGCGCCGCACCGCTCGCCGCGCTCCTGCAGGAATCAGAGCGGATGGCCAACAAAAAGGTGGCCTTGATCATGACCGGCGGGAATATCGAGCGCGCGCGGATGGTCAGCATACTGTCCGGGAAGACGCCGGTCATCGAGTGACTCATGTCAACAGATCGTAATGCCCCTGCAATTTAATCCAATAGCTGTCGCTCGTACCGAAATAGATCGATAGCAGCACCGCCATCTCGGGTGAAATGGCCCGTTTCTCTCGCACGATATCATTCACTCTCGGCAACGGCACGTGGAGGGCTTTTGCAAGCGCATACGCCGTGATGCCCACTGGCTCCATAAATTCTTCCCGAAGGATCTTACCCGGGTGAGTGGGCTTGATTTTCTTGGCTGCCATCTCAAGTTCTCCGTCTCAGTGATAGTCTGTGATTTCCAAAATGCCTCTGCGGCCCGAATATCGTCGGCGGAAATATCGTATTGGCGCTGAATCTCTTCGCGCGCCATGCCCCCGGTCAGACTGCCAATGACGATCCTGACCGGAACTCGGGTGTTTCGGATCACGGGCTCCCCATGACAGATCTTCGGGTCAATCGTGATCCGATCGTTGGTATCCATTGGTTGCTGCGGTGTGTATCGCGCGAACAGGAATATCAGCGCGGGTCGGAATGATGCGCGTGGTGCGCGGTGTTATCAAGTGACTTGTGTTTGTATGTTGGTGTCCTTTTCGGCATCGGTCGTTCCAACGTCAGCAATGGAGGGAGAGACATACTCGCCCCATCCAGACAACGCAACAACGCATGTAGCTCACGCAAGATCACCACGGCCCGACGCGCGCGGGGTATGACGTGTAAGTCCCCGTCTTCATCCGCTCACCAGGTATGCGCCATTCCGCGCCGTCGAAATCAAACTCCCTCCACCGTGCGCCCGGCAACTCCCCATGACGCTCGAAGATCATCGGCGCCAATTTTCAACGCGCCGGCCGTAATTGGTTGGCCCTAATAGCCATCGGCGCCGAGTAGGACTCCGACCTCGGCGGGATCGGGTAAGTGAGGCGTGGTTGTGTGAGACCACCGGGACCGAGGCGCCGCGAAGATCCACACTGATGTCCAGATCGCCAAGGACTCAGCAGAGTGCGAAATACTGAAATTGCAGGGTTTGTGGTACGTAGTAGGACTCCTGATTTGTCTGCAGTGCCACTACTGCCCGGAGCCTGACTCGAACTACATCGTAGGGTATTGAGATCAATCAGAAGTAAGCCTGGACTCGGCGCCACCACAACGCCCAGCCGATGGGACTCACCAGCGCATAACCCTCTAGCAGCCGCGTCACTAAACGACAGCGAACTGTCGCGATACACCGTCTGCGGTATATAACCGCGACCACACCACGCCCAATTGAGTGTGCACGCTCCGAAACTTCTTTAGCGTGTCAAGTCTCACGTACGGCTCGTCAACACGCAGGCCGACATCTGGCACGCGCAGGCGAACTTCATTAGGAAAACAAAAAGGTGCGCAGCGTTGTAGCCAGGCGGCAATAGAGCGGAGGTCGGAACGCTCTTGCTCTGACCAAGCGGGTGTTGGAATCACCAATTGGCCGCGGACATGAGGACTGACGATACGCGCCACCTCAACGAGCTGCCCAAGGAGACGACGCACTGACGCAGCAAATGACCAGTGCGTGCCCGATACGCTGTGCGCGCGCTCTGAAGGCGCAATCACCCCATCGACACGCGCGCCACTGACGAAATATCCGTAGACAGCAAACTGCGGATTGAAGCAGTAACAAGCCTCGAATTTTTCACCATTGTGCTTGACGCGATTGATTGGGCGACCCACCAGCTCCTCAAAGACACCATCTATCTGGCGACCCACCTGAGAGAGTGCCTTCTGTGAAAGCGTTGTTGCGGCTGCAAGAATTGACTTAAGGTCATCTGCATGACTGTCCATTGCAAGGAGCAACCCTTCGAGCGCTGACATCGCATCCGGCCACGACGTGCGGAGTGCGTCGGGGCTCGCCTCTGGCGCAATCGTCTCTGTCAGCTTACGCATGCGCGTCAGCACCTTGCCAACGGACTGCGAATGCAACCCGGCGGGGTGACGACAGGGCTGGCCGCTACGATCGAAGTGCGGCACTTCAGAGCGAATCCGGAGATGCGCTTGTAACCGCAGAATATCTGTCAGATCAGAGTCCATAGGTTCCTCAGTCCCTGAGAAGCGCTTGCGATCCAAAAGCGTGCTTCCTTGTCCTTGCCGCCGGGATAAGCTGGACAAAAACACAGGATTGGAATACTGTGCCGCCGCGGCTGGTGGAGTGGATCATGGTACTGAATTTACAGGAAATTTTAGCATGTCCATCTCCCCTCGATTGATTACCTGTCACTGTGGCTTGGATCCCATTATAATAATTTTATAATAGAATCGGAATGGAAATCTGGCAGATTTACGACCATGTCGATTCAAAGGGAACGAATGTCATCGAGGCATGGCTCGACGGGCTCGACCGACGTGCGCGCGCCAAATGCCACGCCAAAATTGTCGCGTTGCGCCAATACGGAGGTGGGTTGCCAACCGGCATGCTGTCTGACACGGATCACACGGAGATAAAAAAGCTTCGCGTCACTGGGAGAATCAACTGGCGCGTGCTTTTGTTCAAAGAGACTGTCAGCAACGTTACGACCTTTACGCTCATCGACGCCGTTTACGAAAAGGACAACCAGATGCCCGCTGGAGCGACTGCCAACGCCGCGAAGAAGCGCGCTGAGATTCTTGCGTCGCCTGCTACGAGGAGAACCGAACATGACTTTGAAAAATACAAGCCGCAGCAAAAAAAGAACGCTTAGCGACGATGTCGTGTATGCACATGAGTATCTTGCGGAGTTGCAGGACCTAACGCTTGCTGCCCAGATTCGTGTACTTCGAGAACAACGGGGCTGGAGTCAACAAGAACTTGCCGACCACGCGGGCATGGCCCAGGCTCGCGTATCGCTGTTGGAGAGCGTTGATTATTCTGGCAGAACGCTTTCAACCTTGCGCAAGCTTGCAGCAGCGTTTGATGTCGGACTTTCAGTCTCGTTCGTTCCGTATTTTCGAGAGATCTGGCGACTTGAGCACGGGAGTCCAACCATGTTGCGAGTCCCTTCCAGGGAAGATGAAAATAATTTTGGAATCCCAACGACTTCTAAAAGTGAACTGCCATTGCCTGCTACACCTATGATCACTCAATCACCTGTGGATGTGGCAAATACTGCGGGCACCATGGCACACAACGTTCTACCAACTAATGCCATGACAGGTTGACGGAAGTGGCAGATCACGTGTTCACGCTGTTGTGTCGGTCCGCGTCAACTGACGTTTTTAGCGGCGCTTTGACTCTGACTGACATCGCCGAGGGGCTCAACGCCGAAGCGCACGTCCCGATTGATCTAGAGGCAGTGCCCGGCGGCGTGGCGATTATTCCGGGATTTGATTGGGTACTCGTTACCGCACTTCAACGCACAAATCTCGACGTGGCAGAAGAGCTGAAGGGGCGCGTTGTGATCGTACAGCCGGGCGGACAAGAGCTTCCCGGTCCGGAACTCACGGTTGACCTCAAGTCCTCCAACACGACACGGAACATTACAAAGCTTCCGTATCTACCCTATAGCGGAAACGGGGTTTACTGTTTCCAGTTTCAAGTCCATGTTGATTCGGCGTGGGTGATATTGGGCGAGCATCGCGTTTCCGTCAATTTTCAGCAGCGCAGGAGCCAAAGTAGTTGATGGGCGCGGAGCGCTTGACAGCAGATATAAGAGAACATGGCCGAACCGCTGAACCTAACCCCTTGCCGCCCCGAGCTTGCGCTGGAGCTACGCGCGCCGCCGGAGATACGGCGGAGTAGGGGAGCCCACAAGATTGCCCGGAGCCGG
>CAYNTW010000151.1:0-11002 GCA_964400085.1 uncultured Steroidobacteraceae bacterium
GACGATGGGAGCGGCGTAGGGGCTTACGGTCAAGAGCCGGGCATTATAGTGGCGGCGGGCGCGGTGTAAATACCGGTGTCGTTGATGCGCTCCTTGAGGTTGACCGCGGCGCTCGCGATCTATAGCGCGGCGGACGGCGCTAACCTTTTGATCCTATTGGGACGCCTCCCGCCGCGTTTTGCGGCGCGAGGTCGCGGTGCCGCAATCGACTGATAAGTTGATGATTCTGCGGGAAAAACTATGGGCGTTTGCGGTATAATTGAGATCTTTAACCTTGGCTCTAGCCGAAAGCGTCTCATTGAACTCCTTTAACGCGCCCGCCATTGCGCCCTCAGCCGTTCCCCGCATCATTCCGCGATCCGAGCACACGATCTCGCGGTCGCATATCTCGCCCAACGCGCTGCGAGTCTTATACAAGCTGCGTGATGCGGGGTTCATGGCATTTCTGGTCGGGGGTTGCGTACGTGACTTGTTGATCGGGCTCGAGCCGAAGGATTTCGATGTCGCCACTGATGCTCTGCCGGAGCAGGTGAAGAGGCTCTTCCGCAACTGTCGACTCGTTGGCCGGCGGTTCCGCCTGGCGCACGTGTTTTTTGGGCGCGAAATCATCGAAGTGGCGACATTTCGCGCGGCGAGTGCGCCTTCCCAAGGGGAGGAGCCGCTGCCGGATGCCGATCCCGAGGACGGTGAGGCTCCGGAGCTCGATGATCCGCAGTTGGAGGAGACCCAGGAAACCAACGCGATGCTGTTGGAACAGGCGCCACCCCCGACGATGGCGCGCGCGGCGGCGCCCGATGTCAGCCGGAGCGCTAGCGGCCGGGGGTACGAGGAGCGCGACAATGGCAACCGCGGTGACGGTAGACGCGGCGAGGGCGGCCGTGGGAATCGCGATCGCGGCCGCATGTTTGCCGAGGCGGATTCCGACTCGGATACCGATGTTCTCGCCGAGCGCATGTTCGACGAAACGGGTCGCATCCTACGGGACAACGTCTACGGCACCATCGATGCGGATGTCTGGCGTCGTGACTTCACCGCCAACTCGCTTTACTACAATATCGCCGATTTTTCCGTCTGGGACTACTGCGGTGGTGTGGAAGACATCGCCGCGCGCAAGTTGAAGTTGATCGGAGATCCCGAGACGCGCTTCCGGGAAGACCCGGTGCGCATGCTCAGAGCCGCCCGTTTCGAGGCGAAGCTCGGGTTCGACATCGATCCGCCCACGGCGGAGCCTATCGGACGGTTGCGCGAGTTGTTGGCTGGAGTTCCTCCCGCGCGCCTGTTCGACGAGACGCTGAAGTTGTTCCTGACAGGTCACGGCGCGCGCAGCTATGAAGTGTTGCGTCGGCGTGGACTGCTGGCGACGCTGCTCCCGACCGTCGACTCCTATCTAACGGCGCACCCCGACAGCCTGGTCGAGAAATTGTTGCTGCAGGGCTTGAGGAATACGGATGGGCGCGTCCAGATGGACAAGCCGGTTACGCCGACGTTCCTGTTCGCGCTGCTGTTGTATGGGCCGATCGCGAGCATCATCGAGTCAACACCGCCGGAGCGTTGGCACGAGCTCGGTACCATCCTGGATGCGTGCGACCTGGCTTCACGGCAGGCGCAGACGAATATCGCGATACCGAAACGATTCTCTCTCGGCGTCCGGGAGATGTTCGCGCTGCAGCCGCGGCTCGAGCATCCACGAGGTCGCCGCGCTCTGCGCGTGCTCGAGCATCCGCGCTTCCGAGCGGCTTATGATCTGTTGCTGCTACGCGCGCAGTATGGCCTTGCGTCGGAAGAGATGGCGGATTGGTGGACGCGTATTCAGGAAGTTTCCGCGGAAGAGCGGGCTCAGATGGCCGACGCGATCACGGGACAAACGCAACGTCTCGATACGCCTCACCGCGGTGGTGCGGGTACCGGTGGTGGCCGGCGCCGACGCCGGCGACGCCGCCCATCGCGCCCCAACTGATCAGTCCCTGAATGATAGTCTGGCAACCCGCCTATATTGGCGTAGGCAGCAATCTCGATGATCCGCGCGCGCAGGTGTTGAGCGCCTTCGCGAAGCTCGCCCAGATCCCCAGCACGCGTGTGGTCCTGACCTCGCCAATTTACCGCTCGCAGCCATTTGGCCCAGTGAAACAACCGGATTTCGCCAACGCGGTGGTTGGTATCTTGACGCAGCTCGAGCCCCGCGCGGTGCTCGCCAATCTGCAGGATATCGAGCTTGCGCAAGGCCGCCCGCGGGAGCGCGAGAGGTGGGGTCCGCGCGTGATTGACCTGGACCTGCTCGTGTACGGGCAGCAGCGTCGCGCCGATCCGGATCTGACGGTGCCCCACCCCGGGATAGTGGAGCGCAATTTCGTTCTGTATCCTCTGGCGGACATAGCCCCGGACCTCGAGATCCCAGGGCTCGGTCGCGTGACCGAGCTCAAGGCGCGTCTGAGCTCGGAAGGCTTGAGGCGTGAGGATTCCTGACCCGCGTGAAGACACCTGATATTTCGCATCAGTTCATAGTCGTCGAAGGCCCGATCGGCGTCGGCAAAACCAGCCTCGCGCGCAAGCTGTGCGCCAGCCTGGGCGCCGAGGCCGTTCTCGAGCAGGCGGCCGAGAATCCTTTTCTCGAGCGTTTCTATCGCAACCCGCGCGATGGCGCCTTGCCGACGCAGCTCTATTTCCTGTTCCAGCGCGCGCAGCAGCTCGCCGGGCTCAACCAGCAGGACATGTTCGCTCCACTCAGGGTGGCCGACTACTTGTTGGAGAAGGATCGACTCTTCGCGCGGGTCACGCTGGATGAGGCGGAGCTCGGTCTTTACGAGCAGGTCTACGCAAAACTCGATGTGCAGGCGCCCAAGCCCGACCTCGTCGTCTATCTCCAGGCGCCCGTCGATGTGTTGCTGGAGCGCATCGCCAAGCGCGGGATCCGTTATGAGCAGCAGATCGATCGCGCCTATCTCGAGCGGCTGAACGAAGCCTACGCGCGCTTCTTTCACGAGTACGAGGCCGCGCCCTTGCTGATTGTCAACGCCGCCTCGATCGACCCGATCAACAATCAGACGGACTACGATGAGCTGCTCGCCGCCATTCAACGCATGAAACGGGGACGCCTCTACTACAACCCGCTGAGAAGTCGCGGAATCTAGTAGAATAGTCCCTATGGATACTGTCACTACGATCTCAGCGGTGCGCGAGCAGGTGCGTCGTTGGCGCAACGAGGGGCGGCGTGTCGCCTTCGTGCCCACCATGGGCAACCTTCACGCCGGCCATATGAGCCTGATCGAGGCGGCGCGCAGCCATGGCGATCGCTTTGTTTCCAGCATCTTCGTGAACCCGATGCAGTTCGGGCCGAACGAGGACTACGCTCACTACCCGCGCACACCGCAGCAGGATGAGCGCATGCTGGCCGAGGCCGGCTGCAACCTGATGTTCATGCCCGATGTGGCGGAGATCTATCCAAACGGCGCTGAGCGCGCTACGCGGGTCGATGTTCCGAGCCTGTCCCGTGTTCTGGATGGAGAGTTCCGGCCGGGACACTTCGAAGGTGTCAGCACGATCGTTGCAACGCTGTTGCACATCGTCGAGCCCGACGTCGCTGTATTTGGTGAAAAGGACTTCCAACAGCTCACTATCGTGCGCCGCATGGTCGCGGACCTTTGCCTGCCGGTGGAGATCGTGGGGGCGCCTACGGTCCGTGACTCGGACGGACTCGCGATGAGCTCGCGCAATCAATATCTGACACCCGCCGAGCGGCGGGTGGCGCCGCGCATCTACCAGACATTGTTGGCGGCCGCGAACCGCCTTCAGGCCGGCGATACCGAATTCGCGAGTATCGAGCGCACCGGAGTCGAGGCGCTGGAGAAAGCAGGCATGAAGCCGGATTATTTCTCCATTCGCCGCGCGCAGGATCTGGGGGCGCCCAACCCCGAGGCGAAGCATCTCGTGGTGCTGACAGCCGCGCGGCTTGGCAAGGCTCGTTTGATCGACAACGTCCAGGTCAGGAAGTAATCGAGCCGGCGCGGCGCCGGTGTTCGTCCAACGCCCACGCGACGTGCTCCCGCACCAACTCAGACGGGTCCGCACGCCGAGCATCGAGCGCGCGCAAAACTTCCTCCGAGGTCGGCGCGTTGCCTAGCGCCACCGCAATGTTGCGCGACCAGCGCTCGAATCCAATTCGGTAGATCGCCGACCCGCGCATGCGTTCATCGAACTGAGCCGCGGTCCAGGCGAAGAGCTCCGACAGTCGTGGGGCATCCAATCCGTGCCGCACCTTGAAGTCTGGGTGCGCGGCCGCGCGCGCGAACTTGTTCCAAGGGCAGACGAGCTGGCAATCATCGCAGCCGTAGATGCGATTACCGAGCTGAGCGCGCAACTCGACTGGGATGGCGCTGTGGTGCTCGATCGTGAGATAGGAAATGCAGCGGCGCGCGTCCAAGCGGTATGGGGCGATGATGGCAGCCGTCGGACAGGCTGGTATGCAGGCCTGGCAGGTCCCGCAGTGCGCGCTGGCTGGCGCGTCCACTGGCAACGGCAGGTCCGTCAGAATCTCTCCGAGGAAGAACCAGGAGCCCGCGTCTCGGGCCAGGAGGTTGGTGTGCTTGCCGATCCAACCCACCCCGGCCTCGCGGGCCAAGGCTTTTTCGAGCACCGGCGCGCTGTCGACACAAACGCGGTAGCCAAAAGGACCGATGCGAGCGGCAAGACCTTGGGCCAGCCGCTCCAGCGCCCGGCGCATGATCTTGTGATAGTCGCGTCCGAGCGCATATCGTGAGATATAGCCCAATGCGGGCTGTGCGAGCACTTCATCGGCGCCCCGCGCTTCGGCAGGCCAGTAGTCCATGCGTACGCTGATCACGCGCGCGGTGCCAGGAACCAGTTCCGCCGGCCGGCTGCGGCGGGTTCCATGCCGCTCCATGTACCCCATTTCGCCGTGGAAACCGGCTTGCAGCCACCGCAACAGATGTTGCTCGTCCGTCGGAATCTCGACGCCCGTGACGCCGAGCTTGCCGAACCCGAGCGCGCGCGCCTGCGCCGCCAGCTCCAGTTTGGCCGCATGAAGGTCGATAGGGCGCGGATCAGTCATAACCTCTTCACCGCTGTCAGTATAATGCCGCATGGCTTTGCCTATCGCTCTGTACTCCACCGCGCAGGTGCGCGCGCTCGATGCCCATGCCATCGAGGAATTGGGAATTCCCGGCTACACCCTGATGAAGAGAGCCGGTGAGGCGGCACTGCGGTACCTGCGTACGCGCTGGCCGATGGCTCACCGGATCATCATTGTGTGCGGCGGCGGCAACAATGGTGGTGATGGCTATGTGCTCGCGCGCTTCGCGCACGCGGCCGGACTTACCGTCGCCGTGCTTGCCGCCATTCCTCCGGACCATCTTCGGGGCGACGCGCGGCAGGCGTACGACGATTTCAAGAGCAGCGGCGGACAGGTCAATCCTGTCACGCCAGCCTCTTTCGGCGAAGGTGACGTTGTCGTCGACGCTCTGCTGGGTACCGGTCTGCACGGATCGGTACGTGAGGATCTCGCCAAAGTCATCCGTGAAATCAACTCCGCGGGTCGCCCGGTGTTTGCGCTGGATGTGCCTTCGGGCCTGGATAGTGATACAGGCGTCCCGCTGGGTGACACGGTTCGAGCCGATTGCACGGTCACGTTTGTCGGCTTGAAGACCGGCCTTTTTATTGGAGACGGCCCGGAGTTCGCCGGCACGGTCTTTTTTGATGACCTGGAGATTGCGCCTCCGACGTCGGCGGAGTTCAAGCCCGGGCTCGAGCGCATTGTCGATTCGGAGATCCAGCGTGCGCTGCCGCGGCGCCCGCGGGCCGCTCACAAGGGTAACTTTGGTCGCGTCCTCATTGTCGGGAGTGGCAGTGGTATGCCTGGGGCCGTGCGCCTTTCCGGCGAGGCCTGCTTGCGAGTTGGAGCGGGCCTGGTCACGGTAGCCGTTGCTCCGGAAAACGTGCCAGCCATCTCCGCGGGTCGCCCGGAGTTGATCTGCCTGCAACTGACGAGCGCCAGCCTGCTGGCCGAAGCGATCGACAAAGCCGAAGTGATCGCGATCGGTCCTGGCCTCGGGCGCACGCAGTGGGCCCGCGAGGCGCTCCAGGCGGTGTTGGTCAGTGACAAGCCGCTGGTGGTGGATGCGGACGCACTGAACCTCATCGCGGAAGCAGGCGCCAAGCCACGTGGCAACTGGATCCTGACACCGCATCCGGGCGAGGCCGGTCGGTTGCTCGACATCAGCACCGAACAGATACAAGCAGACCGGCTGGCCGCGTTGGACCGCCTCGTGAAGCAATATGGCGGGACGGTCGTGCTCAAGGGCGCGGGGACGCTCGTCGGCACAAAAGGGAAAACCCCCGCCCTGTGTGAGCGCGGCAATCCAGGCATGGCGAGTGCTGGCACTGGCGATGTCCTCACCGGCGCCATTGCCGGAATTCTGGCGCAGTGTCGGGACAACTGGCTGGCCGCCCGTGTCGGCGTGCTGGTGCATGCCATGGCGGGTGATGCCGCCGCCCGGACGGGCGAACGTGGTCTATTAGCGAGCGATGTGGCCCGGGAACTGCACCACTGCGTCAATCTCTGACGACCGTCAACGAGGCTCCTCAATGCTCGTTCATAGTAGGACGGCCGGGGAAACCGAAGGCCTTGGAGCTCGCCTCGCCGAGGCGAGGCCGCGCGGCGACGATCTGTTTGGGGTTCTCTACCTGACAGGGGATCTGGGCGCCGGAAAAACCACGCTGACCCGCGGCTTTCTGCGCGCGTTGGGCGTCAAAGGAGCAGTGCGTAGCCCGACTTACACTCTGGTCGAGATCTACGAGCTGGGCGCCTTGACAGCGCTGCATCTCGATCTTTATCGGCTGGCCGATCCAGCGGAGCTCGATCACCTGGGATTGCGGGAGTGGGCACGGGCTGGACATGTCTGGCTGATCGAGTGGCCCGAGCGCGACTCACACCGGCTGCCCCCCGCGGATCTGCTCGTGACGCTCACCGCCGGCCTGGAGAGTCATGACATCGAAGTGAGGGGCCAGAGTGATCTGGGCCAATCCTGGCTCGAGCGTGTAGTTGAAAACGCGTCGGGCGAGTCGTAGATTACGCAATAAGTTATATTGCGAAGTCCATGATACAAAAGGCCTTTCAGATCGGAGTCATCGCGGCCCTGTGGGCGTCGGTGGGTCCTGCGTGGGCTGCATCGGGCGCACAGCTCCGCGGCGTGCGTGTCGCGAACACCCCTGCCGGCACGCAGGTCACCTTGGATCTCTCGGCGGCAACCGGCGAAAAGCTCTTTACGCTCGAGCATCCCAACCGGGCGGTCATCGACCTGCGCTCGACTCGCATGGCCGGCAATTTGCGGTTGCCCCTCGGGGCAGGCGTGGTGGCCGGATTCCGGATCGGCACACAGCCCGGCGGCACGTTGCGTTTCGTGATGCAACTGAAGTCCGCAACGGCAGTGCACAGCTCATGGATGCAAGCTCCCGGCGGCACGGGCCGGCAGCTCGTCGTCACTCTGGGCGATGGACCGGCTGCCGCGGCTGTTGCGAGCGCGGCTGCCGGTGTTACGAGTGTGCGTGCCGCGAGTGCCAGTGCGGACATGGACCCGGCTGCAGCTCCGGTAATGTCCAGTGTTGTTAGCGAGTCTCCCAGAGTTGTTCGCGCGGCGCATGCTCCAATTGACACCGGTCGGGATGTGGTCGTCGCGGTCGACGCGGGCCATGGTGGACAGGATCCGGGCGCGATCGGTCACGGTGGGACACGTGAAAAAGACGTTACGCTCGCGATCGCGCGAGCACTTGCGGAGCGCATCAACGGTGAGCCGGGTATGCGCGCCGTGCTCACTCGCAACCGCGATGAATTTCTGGTGTTGCGTGACCGGATCGGGCGGGCGCGCATCGCCAAGGCGGACATGTTTATTTCGATACATGCCGATTCGATCGCCAACCGGGAGGTGTCGGGTGCCTCGGTTTATGTGTTATCGGAGCACGGGGCGACCAACGAGGCCGCCCGCTGGCTGGCGGATCGTGAGAACGCGGCCGACCTGATGGGAGGCGTGAAGCTCGATGACAAGGACAAGCAGCTGGCTTCGGTGCTGCTCGACCTTTCGCAGACGGCAAACATCAGCTCCAGCATGATTGCCGCGCAGCGCGTCCTCGGCTCTCTCGATGCCGTCGGCCAGGTGCGCAAGTCCCAGGTCCAACAGGCAGGCTTCGTGGTGTTGAAATCGCCGGACATTCCGTCAATGCTGGTCGAGACGGCGTACATCTCCAATCCGCAGGAAGAGGTGAACCTGCGCAATACGCGGCACCAGGCAGCGCTCGCGGACGCCATATTCAACGGACTCCATAACTACTTCGAGTCGTATCCCCCGGTGGGAACCCGGTTCGCGCAGGCGCGCCGGAGTACCGTCGCGAGCGCGCTCACCGCGGCCGATAGCAGCACCGCTCCGGCTGGCACATCGGTGGCTCGGACTCCGTAATCCTCGGCATCGTTACGCCCTCCGCCCCGGAACGCCTAATCACCGGTACACTTGCGCGCTGCCTGCGGGCGAACCATACCCCTCGTTCGCCGCAGGGCCTTTCGGGAGTTTTTCTCGACCAATGACCATCCGCGTTCTTCCCAGTGAGCTCGTCGACCAGATCGCGGCGGGCGAGGTCATCGAGCGACCCGCTTCGGTGGTCAAGGAGCTGGTCGAAAACAGCCTGGACGCGGGCGCGCGGCGCATCGAGATCGACGTCGAGCGTGGCGGGGTGGGACTCATTCGAGTGCGCGACGACGGGCGCGGCATTCCCGCAGACGAGCTCGCGGTCGCGATCTCGCGCCATGCCACGAGCAAGATCCACTCGCTCGAGGACCTCGAGTCGGTGGCGACACTCGGGTTTCGCGGCGAGGCGCTGCCCTCGATCGGGTCAGTGTCCCGACTCAAAATCATCTCTCATCCGGCCGATGCTGAGCACGGTGCCGAGATTGGGGTGGACGGCGGGACTGTCGTCCCGGTGCGCCCCGCGGCTCACCCGCTCGGCACTACGATCGAAGTGCGTGAGCTCTTCTTCAATGTGCCGGCGCGACGCAAGTTCGTCCGCAGTGACTCGACGGAGTTAGGTCACATCGCGCGCCTGGTCGAGCGGCTCGCGTTGTCACGATTCGATGTCACGTTCCGCCTGACCCACGGGTCTTCCGGGCTGCGCAACGGGCCGCGATTGCTCTTCGATGCGCCGGCGAGCGCGGAAGGTAGCGAGCTCGTACGCATCGGCGAGGTGCTCGGCAAGGAGTTCACGGCTCGATCAGTGGCCGTGGACCATTCCGCGGGACCGGTGAACCTCTCGGGTTGGATCGGCTTGCCGACGGCCGCGCGCGCCCAACCGGATCAGCAGTTCTGGTTCGTGAATAACCGCAATGTGCGCGACCGGCTGCTCATGAATGCCGTGCGCCTCGCCTATCGGGACGTGCTCTATGGCGGGCGTCATGCGGCCTATGTCCTTTATCTCACGTTGGATCCCAAGCTCGTCGACGTGAATGCGCACCCGGCCAAACTGGAAGTCCGTTTCCGCGACAGTCGCCAGATCCATGACTTTGTTTTTCGCGCGCTCGAGCGCGTGCTGGCTGACACAAAACCTAACCTCGCCTCAGCTCCGGCGGCGGACACCGCGGCCGTGCTCGGCCATTCGAGAGCTGGCGCAGACGGCCACCACAATGGCAGCAGCACGAGTAGCGGTTCCTTCCACGGTAGTGGCGGTGTCCCGCGCAGCCTGCCGTTTCACGAGTCGGCGCGCAGCCCTTGGACGATTGCCGACGCGGTGCGCGAGCCGACAGGCCCGGCTTATCAGGTCGGCGCATCCGCGCCGTTCGAGGTCGCGTCCGACGCGCCGGCCGGCCAGCCCGAACATCCACTAGGCACCGCGCTGGCGCAGCTCCACGGGATCTACATTCTCGCGCAGAGTCGCGATGGACTCATTCTCGTCGACATGCACGCAGCGCACGAGCGAGTCTTGTACGAACGGCTCAAAGCGCAACACGCGTCCGGTACTGAACCTGCATCGCAGCACCTGCTCCATCCGATCGTGGTAGAGCTGAAGGGGCACGAAGTCGACGCCATTCTGGAGCGACGCGTGGAATGGGAGCAGGCGGGCTTTGACCTGGATGCGCTCGGACCAACACGCCTGGCCCTTCGTCGCGTGCCGGCCCTGCTTGCAGGCGAAAACGTGAGCGACATCGTCAAGGCGGTGGTCCGCGACCTCGACCTGGATGCTGATGCGCATCACCTCGATGGTGCCGCTGACAAGTTCCTGGGCACACTGGCGTGCCGCACCGCCATTCACGCACACCGTCGATTGACCGTTCCCGAAATGAATGCGCTGTTAAGACAGATGGAAGTCACCGAGCGCGCGAACCAATGCAATCACGGTCGTCCGACATGGACGCGCCTGTCTCTCCCGGAGCTGGATCAACTGTTCTTGCGAGGGCGGTGATGAACGAGCTTCCCGTCTTCGTACTGACGGGGCCGACGGGCGTGGGCAAGACCGACTGGGCCATACGTCTGGCCGAGGAAGCCCCGGTGGAGATCGTCAGCGTGGACTCGGCTCTCGTCTACAGGGGCCTGGACGTTGGCGCCGCCAAGCCCACCCGGGCGGTCCGGGAGCGCATCGCGCATCACCTCATTGATATCTGCGAGCCGACGGAAAGCTATTCGGCTGGGCGCTTTCTGACAGACGCTCTGGCTGCTATAGCGAGGATCCATGCTCGAGGCCGCGTGCCCCTGCTCGTCGGCGGAACAATGCTTTATATCCGCGCACTGGTGCATGGCCTGGCTCCTCTGCCCCAGGCCTCCCTGGAGATCCGTGCCCAGCTCGACGAGCGTGCCGCACGCGAGGGTTGGCCGGCCTTGCATACCGAATTGTCACGCATCGATCCACAGGCCGCGTCCCGGATTGCCCCCAATGACAGCCAACGAATTCAACGCGCTCTGGAGGTTTGTTATACGACGGGGCGCCCGATTTCCGAGCTGCAGCGAGCCACCGT
>CAYNTW010000152.1:0-1726 GCA_964400085.1 uncultured Steroidobacteraceae bacterium
GTCAACGTCACGCTGAAGAGCAGCGGATTGATGCGGTACGTGCCGGGCGGGATGATCAGCATTTGCGGACCGCGCTGACCGTTGTTTTGCAAGAAGGCGCGTGCGTCCTGAAAGGAATCGCACTCGACGTGGCGCGCGATGATGCGGCCGGCCGGTAGAGGCTGACCGTCGCAGGCCTCGACGCAACCCAGCTTTCCGGGGGGCACGGTAAAGAATTCGCACCGATCGACTTTGTACTGCCAGGGCCACAAGCCAAAGTGCAGTCCCGGTGGTAGCGTATCGGCCTGGTAACCCGCCTCCCGGTTGAGCGCGATGATGCGCCCATCGGGCAGGTTTCGGTGGGTCCCGAACAAGGCGAATTTCTTGGTGACGATGCCGATGCGATTATCCGGCACGACGACCACTCCGCACAGCCAGAGAATCCAGCGGTGACACAGCAGTAGAACGACAAGGATGACAATGGTTGTAAGGACTTTGTGTTCGGTGATGTAGATCAGAACGGCGTGGAGGACGGCGTCCATGATTTTTCTCCCGTGCGACGCAGGTGTCGCACGCGACTGACGTTGTGAGTCCGCGTTGCCATGAACGTTGACTCGAACAGTGCAATGATCCACCTGGGGTGGTGAGCGGCTTGTGATTTTTTCGATTGAGGTCTATTCATGTCGGGAACGCCGCCCGCGGAAGTAATGATCGATATCCCGCTCATCCGGGGTCTCTTGCAGGATCAACATCCTGATCTGGCTGATCTGACTTGTATCCCGGTGGATGCAGGTTGGGACAATGTGATGGTGCGATTGGGTGAGGACCTGTGTTTGCGGTTGCCCAGGCGCGCTGCCGCGGCTGGCTTGATCGAGCATGAGCAGAGGTGGTTACCCGTCCTTGCCAAGGCCCTGCCGCTATCGATTCCGGTGCCGCTGCGCATCGGTGTGCCGGGTCGGGGGTATCCGTGGAGGTGGAGCGTCGTGCCCTGGTTGTCTGGGGTGGCAGCCGACTTGTCTCCGCCGCGGACGGGCGAAGCAACCAGGCTCGGTGAATTTCTCAACGCGCTACACACCCCGGCCCCGGCTGATGCTCCCTCCAATCCAGTTCGCGGCGTTCCGTTGCAGGAACGTGCGGCGACCGTCGCGGCGAGGATGGAGCGGCTCGCCAAAATCTCACCCCTGATCACGACCGAGCTGCGGCGAGTATGGCAGGAGGCGCTGGCCGCGCCGATGGACGTCGAGCCAACCTGGATCCACGGAGACCTGCATCCGCGTAACGTTCTCGTCGAGGCCGGAGCGCTCGCTGGAGTGATCGACTGGGGCGACATCGCGGCGGGTGATCGGGCGACGGACCTGGCTGTGGTCTGGATGTTGTTTTCAGATCCGCACGCGCGACGAGAGGTGCTCACTGCCTGTGGGCCCATAAGCGAGGCCACCATTCGGCGCGCCAAGGGTTGGGCTGTTGGGTTTGGTGTTACCTTGTTGGAAACCGGGATGGCGGACAACCCGCGGCATGCGGCGATAGGTGAGCGCACGCTGCGGGAAGTCGTCGCGGACGACGGGGTGCCGGGATGACCGGTGGCCGGGTGGCAGCCAGGAAGCCAGGCGTACAGGTTGCGGACCAGTACAGTCCGGTGGCCTGGCAGCGGTCGCGTACCTAGAGGGAGTCTGGCTCGCGACGTATTGTTCGCTGCGGCGGAATCGCCGGTAACATGGATCGCCCGCAGCAGGATCACGCGGCAGGA
>CAYNTW010000152.1:1826-10999 GCA_964400085.1 uncultured Steroidobacteraceae bacterium
GCAGGATCACGCGGCAGGACCACGCGGCAGGACTCACCGACAGCAGGACTCACCGACAGCAGGACTTATCATCGAGGAACCCGTGCCCACCCTATCGTCACTGTTGACTTTCGCGCTGGTCTGCCTGGGGCTGGTGCTCACACCAGGACCCAACATGATGTACCTGGTATCGCGCTCCATCTGTCAGGGCCGCAAGGCGGGCTTGATTTCCCTCTGCGGAGTGGGATTGGGGTTCGTCGTGTACATGTTGGCCGCGGCGCTGGGCATCACTGCCTTGTTGTTTGCGGTGCCGCTCGCTTATGACGTCTTGCGTCTTGCGGGTGCCGCTTATCTCCTCTACCTGGCCTGGCAAGCGCTCAAGCCAGGTGGGCGCTCTCCCTTCCAGATCCGCACGCTGCCTCCCGACACCCCGCGCCGACTGGTCGCGATGGGCTTTCTTACCAACCTTCTGAATCCCAAGATCGCGGCGCTCTACCTGTCTCTATTGCCACAGTTTCTCGATCCCGCTCGCGGCAGTGTGTTGGTGCAGTCGGTCGTACTCGGGAGCTTGCAGATCCTCATCAGTCTGAGCGTCAACGCGCTCATCGCGGCCGCTGCCGGGACGATCGCCTCGTTTCTCGGGACCCGGCCGATTTGGATGCTGTTGCAGAGATGGCTCATGGGAACAGTGCTGGCCGGCTTGGGTTTGCGGATGGCATTCGAGTCGCGCCGATAGCTGCACTGACGAGCGTGCTGGGGCGGTGCCGGCTGACGGCAAATAGTTGACTGAAGCAACTATTTCGTCGACACTGCCGCCAGTCCTGATCCTGTGGCCAGTCCTGGTCCCGTGAATGAAGCCATGACGATCTCCACCGAACAGATTGCGCGCGTGCGCGCCTTCAATCGCGACTATACCCGCCGTATCGGCGTGCTCTCCGAGGGGCTGCTGGACAGCCCGTATTCCCTGACGGAAGTGCGCGTCATGTATGAGATCGCCCATCGCGAAGGAGTTACCGCCGCGACGTTGGCTGACGAGCTCGATCTGGATCGAGGCTATCTGAGTCGACTGCTCAAGGGCTTTGAAGGGAAGAAGCTTCTGATGCGGACGGCGTCGAAAGAGGACGGGCGGAGGCAGCATTTGCGTCTTACGGCTTTGGGCAAGCGAGTGCTCGAGCCGCTCGAACAGCGCTCCCAGGAGCAGGTGCGAACGATCTTGGCATCGCTCAGCGACGAGCGCCGGCGCGCCGTGCTCGCGGCAATGGATGTGATCCAAGGGGCGTTCAACGAGACGGGAAGCGTCCCAGCGGTACCAGCGCGAGAAACTACGACCGGGAGTGGGTCGGAAGTCGCGCTCCGCCGAGCAGATAAGTCACCAGCCCAGCGGCGATGCACGCTGCGCACCCATCGTCCGGGCGACATGGGTTGGATCGTGCAGCGGCACGGGGAAATCTATCACCACGAGTACGGCTGGAACGAGGCATTCGAAGGGTTGGTAGCGGAGATCGTCGGCGACTTCATTCGCAAGCTCGATACCGCTCGCGAGCGCTGCTGGATCGCGGAGCGCGACGGACGGCGGGTGGGATGCATTTTCCTGGTGGCCGAGGATGCGACTACCGCGAAATTGCGCCTGCTGTTGGTGGAGCCCGAGGCTCGGGGCTCGGGAGTCGGGCGGACATTGGTGAGCGAGTGTGTGCGCTTTGCACGCGAGTCGGGTTACCGGAAGGTGGTGCTGTGGACCCAGGAAAATCTGACTGCGGCGCGTCACCTTTATCGTGAAGCCGGGTTCAAGATCACCGAAAAAGAGCTGCACCATAGCTTCGGGCACGACCTCGTCGGAGAGACGTGGGAACTCGAACTGCACGCGACGGATGATCCGTAGACCGTGGTTTCGCTCACGCGTCGGGAACAGGGATCGTCCGCCCCGAGGTCACCTCACGGTGAGGCCAATAACTCACAGCTCTTGAGCGATAGTGTCGGCGCATAACAACCTGCTACAGTCGCCACCCCCATCAAAGTCGCTGCGAACCAAGAGGGCGTCGGATCATGCGTACTTTGTCTCTACTTACGGGAACGCTGCTAGCTGCGTTGGTGTTATCGACGGCGCACGTGAGCGCCGCAACCAAGATTCCCAAAGATATCTCGCAGGCCGTCGCGGACCCTGCTCGTCCTGAAGCAGACCGCAGCGCAGACGTCGATCGCAAGCCGGAAGAGACGGTTGCCTTTGCAGGCGTCAAGCCAGGCGAGAAGGTCGTCGACCTGTGGCCGGGCGGGGGCTACTTTACGCGCATCTTTAGCGCCGTCGTGGGGCCGAAAGGGCATGTCTACGCGGTTCCGCCGCCGAAGCGCCCCAACGCGCCTGCAGGCTCCCCTGATCCTGGCGCACGCGTGCAGGCCATTGCTGCCGACCCGCACTATGGCAATGTGAGTGTCGTTGCGACGCCGTTCACCGAGATGAAGCTCCCCGAACCGGTCGATCTGGTCTGGACATCGCGCAATTACCACGACTTCCACAACATCCCAAACGTCGACGTCGGCGAAATCGACAAGGCAATATTCAACGCCCTCAAGCCCGGCGGTGTGTTCGTCGTGCTGGATCACGCGGCGGAGAAAGGCTCGGGCTTCCGTGACACCTCGACGCTGCACCGGGTGGACCCTGAGGCGGTAAAGAAGGAAGTCGTGGCCGCCGGCTTCAAGTTCGAAGGGCAGAGCGAGGTCCTGCGAAACGCCAATGACCCTCATACCGAGAAGGTGTTTGATGCCTCGGTGAAAGGCAAGACGGATCAGTTCATCCTGAAATTCCGCAAGCCGAAGTAACCCGCGGTAAACCGGAGACCTCTCAATCCGGTGGATTGTGGGCCCGCAGGAACGCGACCGTGGATTGCAACATCCGCAGCCGCGTCTCGCTGCGCGAAAGCCAATGGTCCTCCTGGTTGAGAGTCACCAGTTGCACATCCTTATGGGCGTGCTTCAACGCGTCGACCATGCGTGTGCTTTGCTCGAAGGGAACGACTGTATCATCGCGGCCATGGATCAACAGTACCGGGACGTGCACTGCCTCCGCATGTTTGATCGGAGAGATCTCATCCAGGCGTGGATCTCCCGGTCCGGTGACCCCCATGAACCTGTCCCAGTATCTGCGCGCCACGGAATCAGCGCTTCCGTGATAACTGAGCATCCGCTTCAAGTCGGATATTCCAGCGACGGATATTGCGCAGCGATACACGCCGGGATCCAGAGTTACGCCCGCGAGAGCCGCATACCCTCCGTAGCTGCCGCCCACGATACAAACGCGCGTCGGGTCGGCGATGCCTTCCCTGACGAGATATCGGACTCCGTCCGAGAGATCAGTTTGCATCTTGCGGCCCCATTCGCCGAAACCCTTTGCCAGGAACTCCTTGTTGAGATCGGAGCCGCGGTAATTGGGCTGTAGAACCGCGTAACCCTGGTCGGCCAGGGCCTGAGCCCACCAGTCGAACTCGCGGACCTGCACCAGCGCCGGGCCGCCGTGAGGTAGAACGATGAGTGGCAAGCTCTTGGGCGCCTTGTTTCTCGGCAATGTCACGAATGCCGGTATCTTCAACCCATCGGCTGCCTCATAGGTAATGGGACGCATTTCCAACGGCTCGGTGATACCGTCGTAGATATCGCCGATTGGAGTGTCCTTGTGGGTGTTCATGTCGATCAGGTCGTAAAGGTATCCGAACTGCGGGCCGGTTACCTTCACGACGATTTTCTTGAAATCGTCCGAGTAGCAAATCAGGTCCACGCGGTCCTTGCCGAAAGCGCGCACGATCGCATCCCAACTGGCCTGTCTGTTACGGTCGAAAAAGACGTAGTGGGGGAGGTCCTCACCCTCGGCGATTACGCCGCCGAGGAGGCGGTCCGTGAAGGGCTCAAAGGAATACCAATCCAACACCCGGTTCTGCACCAGGGGCTGCGGCACGGATGTGCCGTCCTGCGATGAAAGCAGCTCGGCGGCGGCGCGACCTTGTTCCATTGTCTGGAGGACGAATGTGTCCTCCGTTGGTCCAAAGCCTATCAATCTGGGCCGATCGATCGCGTAGTGGCCGGAGGCGATCTCCTCCATGCGCCCATTGCGAGAGCGTAGCAAGGCCCAACGCTCCTTGCGCGCATCGTAGTCCTCCTCCGCCGCGACCTGGCCTTTCTCGTCGATCAACCACTGCTCAGTCGTGTCGGAGCCCTTGCGGAAGATGCTCTCCTCGCCGGTCTGGAGATCGATCCGGAACAGAGCCGGAAGGGAGTGTTGCATCATGTAGGCCCCGGGCACGAACAGGACGGTGTCTCCGTCCACGTGTCGCACCATGACATTGCCATACGTGATGTTGAGAACTGGCGTGCCGCCCCACAAGTGTGTCGGGTCCGGCACTGCAGTTGCCTTCCTGCTGATCGTGCTATAGACCTTGAGCGCGAAAACCTCCGAGACTGGTCCAACAGTGCCGCGCGGAACAGTGGTCGCTGACATCAGGATCAGCAAGTGATCATTGTCCGCCCACCGCAGAGAGCGCAATTTCACGCTGCCCGCGGCCATTTCGCCGAGCAGCTTGTGATCGGACAATGCGTAGATCACCACGGTTCGCGTGTCTTGCGAAGTGTGTACATAGGCGATTCGCGAGCCATCAGGCGAGAGGTCTACGTCCTCAATCGACGGGAGGCGCCCGTAAACCTCCAACGGCGCCGTCCAGCCGGGGCGTGTGCCGAACAATGTGAGGGAGATCAGCCCAGCGGCGGCGACTGCCCGGCCCGCATATTTTTTATGTAAGACACCCACGTGCCTTCTCCGCGTGCGTACGGAGGGATCTTAGCAGCGGCCGGGAACGGTAGCGCGGCGGGTTTCAGGTTGGCCTGCCGGGGGCCAACCTGACGGACCAATGCGCTTGGGCTAGCCGCCTGTCTTGTGAAACACCAGCAGGAAGCGATCGGTCTTGCCGAGCCCGGGTGGGGTGTACGACACCAATTCACGCTTGTCGTCGGGCCGGCGCAGGATGTCGCTCTTGGCCACGAGCTTGAAGCCGCGCTTCTCGAAATCCTTGACGGTATACGCCTCGTCGATGCGGTGTAGGCGGCCCGCGTCCGCGCTCCCGCTGCCCGGCTTGGCGGAGTGGTCCTCGATCAACAAGATGCCGCCGGGTTTCAACACACGGGCGAGTTGGTCGAGCACGGCGCCGGGGTCCATTTTCGGCCAGACTGTCTTCGGGTCTGTGTCCACCCAATACAAGTCGTGATAGACCTTGATGAGAATCAACGCGTCGAGGGAGTGCTCCGGGAGATCGAGATGCTCCAGGTCGACGGTGCGATGCTCCACATTGGGGAGCCGATTACCGGCGAGCCGCTGGTCGTACCCGCCTTCACTCCAATGATCGTATGCCGCATTGTTGAGCAGCAGGACGTGTCCTTTCGGGCCGACGACGTAGCTGAGAAGCTCGCTATAATACCCGTCGCCGGCCAGCACGTCAGCGACGCGCATGCCTGGCTTGATGCCCGTTAGTCGCAATACTTCGGCGGGGTGCTCGCGCGAGTCGCGTTCCAGATCTTTGGCGCTTCGGCCGGGGTGCTGGACGGCGGAGTCATAAATGTCCGCCGCGTGGGTGTTGGAGCTGGCGAGCGTGGCCGCGCACAGGAGGGCGGTGCACGCGAAGGCGCTGTGGAATCTCGTAAGGATCGCCGCGGGCATAGGGTTCTCTCCCTTTCAGGATGTGTGAGTTTGTGCCACCTCGGCAGCTTGACCCCTCCCGGGTCGTATACGAGCCCGCCGCCACGCTTGATTATGAGCGCGCCGGCCATTTCCGAGCTGGCGTTGCGACCAGACGAGCGGTCCGTACGCCGAAATGACGGTGTGGAGGACGGAAGCAAATTCGCCGGGTCGGGGCGCTTCAGGCGCGGCAGTCACGCCGCGACTTTGGCGATGGCGACCTGGACGCGGTTGCGGCCCGATCGCTTGGCGGCGTAGACCGCCGAATCGGCGTGAGCGATCAGATGCTCGCCCCACACGCCGAGGGTGTCACTGCTGGCCACCCCAATGCTGCAGGTAAGGTTAATGGTGGGTCCAAAGCCGTCGACGCGTACCTCGGCCACCCGGTTGCGGATTCTCTCCGCGATGGGGTGAGCCGCCGCCATATCCGCGCTGCTGAGCATCACGACGAACTCTTCCCCACCGTAGCGACCGATAACGTCCGACTGGCGCAACTCGGCCTGGATGGGACCGATGATGGCGCGCAGGCAGGCATCGCCGGCGGCGTGTCCGTAAGAATCGTTGATTTGCTTGAAGTGGTCGAGATCGATGAACAGCAGGGCGATGGGCAACCCGCGGGCGCGGGCACGCAGGCAGGCGGCCTCCAGGCGCTCAACCAGAGAGCGCCGATTCAATACGCCGGTGAGCGGATCGGTTTGCGCACGCCGCTCGGCTTCGGAGAGGGCGCGACGCTGCTCACGTAACCGATCCGCGACTCCGAGCGCAACCAGGATGGCCGCGGCCACCATGGAAAAGGGCAAGCCATAATAAAGGAGATCCTCGGCCTGCTCGGCGCGGCCGAGCAGGAGGCGGACCGCGGTGGCGATGGCGAACGTTTCCAACATCATCCACGCGATCAGGAACCAACCGGCAGCCCGGTTCCCCTTGCGCCAGGCGAGAAAGGCGACGATGAGCGTGAAAACCGCCGAGCCGACAAACAGCAGGTTGCCGACCGCCACGACAAATCCGGCCCAGCCCACCAGGTCCGCGAGGTTGGACACGGCGAGAATGATGAAAGCCCACGCCAGGCCGCCAAAGATCTTGTAGACCCGCGGGGAGGAATGTCTGAGATCGGCGATCTCGCGAATGAACCAGGAAGCCATCGCGCCGCTGAGCGCCACCGAGACGTTCCACGTGTAGGATGCGATCGGTCGTGCGTATCCGAGCAGGGGCCATTCGAAGCCCTCGCCGGAGAAATAGGCGAGGTACACGGCTTCCAACAAGAAGATTCCCGGATACAGCAGGAACAGCAGATCCTTCAGGATGAACCAGATCAGCAAGGCCCCTACGGACAGGGCGGTGAGCGCCCCGACTGTGAGCGCGATCATCCTCGCGTGCGCGGCCGCCCGGGCGAGCACGTCCCCGAGCGTTCCAACCGAGAAACGTAGCGCGTCTTTACCCTCTTGCTTGATGTGAATTTTTGCGTAGAGGGTTTGACCCGCTGCCAGTCCTGCTGGGAGGATAAAAACGCTATCGTGGGCGCCGCCGAACTCGGGCAGCTCCATTACGCGCTGCAGCGGCGCGCCGCCGGGTCCAGCGAGAAAGGCCTCGGTTCGCTCGTACCAGCCGCCTCGGGCGATCAATACGGGGACCTTGTCAGTGGGATTGAATGGGGCGGAAGCGCGGAGCCGCACCCAGAAGGTTTCCGAGTCGGCGGTCGGCTTGTAGGTGTTGAAAGCTTGGAATCGGGAGTCGAACGCGCCGCTCGTGACGGCTGCGGCGGTGGCCTGGGGGTTCGTCGGCGGTAGCAGAGCCAGCTCGAACGTCGGCATGCTGGGCGGCGCGACGCGGGTTCCGACGGCGGCGCTCTCGGCGGACGCGAGACTCGCGAACAGTATAAAGAGTGCGGTTAGCCTCAACAGCCAGACCGCGGGCCAGCCACGCACACCGCCTCCCCGCTCGACGAACGTTTGGACCCCCTGCCTTGGGCTTGTTCCCGCAAAATCCCCGCGGTCGCTTTCTGGAAGAATAGACTCGCGACCCGGAGCGAGGCATCGTAGCGAGACCGTCTGGGAGAAGGCAATTCGGGTCGCACCCTGGGCCACCACGCCTCCGCTACCGCCTTTGGCCTCAGCCTTGCCAGCAAACGCTGATTTCACGCGCGGCGGAACCGCAGCCTGCAGCAGGTTACCCGTTGACACTCCCTGCCCCCGTACCTAGAATCGCCGGCCTTTGTCGGTCCGGCCCTCACTGCACGCCGGCTCCGAAAACAGCGACTTACTAATACCGGGCCGCCTCATGCAGGCGGCCCGGTCTTCTTCTAGCCGCTAATGCTTTCTTATCGGCGCGATCGAATACCCGCTCGCGCACGAGCGCCAAGGCGCACAAGGGCAGGATCTGGAGATCATTTGAATGGCGACCACGGGTCAGCTTATCGCAAAACCTCGCCGGACCAGGGCAGAGAAAACCAAGGTGCCGGCGCTCGGAGCTTCTCCTCAGAAGCGCGGCGTTTGCACACGCGTCTATACGACGACGCCGAAGAAGCCGAATTCGGCACTTCGCAAGGTCTGCCGTGTACGCCTCACGAACGGCTTTGAAGTCACCAGCTACATCGGTGGTGAAGGCCACAACCTGCAGGAGCACTCGGTGGTGCTCATCCGCGGGGGTCGTGTGAAGGATCTCCCCGGCGTGCGCTACCACACGGTACGCGGCACCCTCGACGCCGCGGGCGTCAACGAGCGCAAGCAGGGCCGCTCGAAGTACGGCGCTAAGCGCGCGAAGAAATAGGGGATCATCTTATGTCACGCAGAGCCCAAGCCCCGGTCCGTACCATTCTCCCGGACCCGAAGTTCAACAACGACATGCTGGCGAAGTTCATGAATGTCGTCATGAAGAACGGCAAGAAATCCGCCGCCGAGCGCATCATCTACGGTGCGTTGGATCGCATCAGTGAGAAGACTGGCAAGAAGGGCGCGGACGCGATCGAGGTTCTGGCCGCCGCGCTCGACAATGTGAAGCCGGTCGTCGAGGTGAAGTCCCGTCGCGTGGGTGGTGCGACCTATCAGGTCCCCGTTGAAGTCCGGTCCACCCGCCGCCAGACATTGGCGATGCGCTGGGTGATCGAGGCTGCTCGGGATCGCAGCGAGAAGTCCATGTCGTTTCGCCTCGCGCACGAGTTGATGGACGCCGCCGAGAGCCGCGGCGCCGCTGTCCGTAAGCGCGAGGATACGCACCGCATGGCGGAGGCCAATAAGGCCTTCGCGCACTACCGCTGGTAAGTCCGGCGGAGTAATCCGGCCTGACAGGCCCTCACCCCCCTGAGGAACATTCACCGTGGCACGCGCGACGCCCATCGAGCGGTATCGGAACATCGGAATCTCGGCGCACATCGACGCCGGGAAGACGACGACGACCGAACGCATCCTGTTCTACACAGGCGTCTCGCACAAAATCGGTGAAGTCCACGACGGCGCGGCCATCATGGACTACATGGAGCAGGAACAGG
>CAYNTW010000153.1:0-10466 GCA_964400085.1 uncultured Steroidobacteraceae bacterium
TGGACGCCTCGCGCCTGGCGGGGATTTGCATGGCTGCCGGCGGGCCCACCTCGCACGTGGCCATTCTCGCGGCTGCGATGGGTATTCCTGTACTGGTCGCCATGGGCTCGGAGCTACTGAGCCTGACGGACGGGACGGCTGTCGTGTTGGATGCCGAGACGGGAGTGCTCCGGATAAGCCCGGATCGCGGACAATGGACGAGCGCCGAAGGTGAGCTCGAGCGGCGTCGCGAGCGACGTGTTGCCGAGCAAGCGGCCGCACAGCGTGAATGTCGGACTGCCGACGGCACACGCATCGAAGTCTTTGCCAATGTAGGCTCGGTAGCCGAGGCGGAGGCGGCCGTCCGCAACGGAGCGGAAGGGTGTGGCCTGTTGCGAACAGAGTTTCTGTTCCTCGAGCGGCAGTCGCCACCCGACGAAGCGGAGCAGACCACCCAATATCAGGGTATTGCGACAGCGCTCGCCGGCCGGCCCCTTACGGTGCGTACGCTGGATATTGGCGGTGACAAGCCAATCCCGTATCTGCCGCTCCCTCACGAGGACAATCCGGCGCTCGGCCTGCGAGGGGTGCGTACGAGTTTGTGGCGTCCGGATCTGCTGCGTGTGCAGTTGCGCGCCGTGCTTGCCATCCGTCCGGAGAGTCAGGCGCGCATCCTCCTGCCGATGATCACGGATGCCGCTGAGATCCGCACCATCCGTAACATCCTGGAAGAGGAGCGTCGTAATCTGGGCCGCGCCGCCCCGATCGAGCTGGGAGTGATGATCGAGACGCCCGCCGCCGCCGTAATGTCGGATCACCTTGCCGCGGAAGCTGACTTCCTGTCGATCGGTACCAATGATCTGACGCAGTACGCGTTGGCGATGGATCGCGGGCATCCGGAGCTCGCCGCGCGCCTGGACGCCCTGCACCCGGCGGTGTTGCGACTCATCGCGCGTACAGCGAATGCAGCGGTCTCGAAGGGGCGCAGCGTGTCGGTTTGCGGTGGCTTGGCCTCTGATCCAACGGCCGTGCCGGTCCTCATAGGGCTCGGAGTGCATGAGCTTTCAATGGTGCCGTCCGTGATTCCCCAAGTGAAGGCGTTGATAGCCGGTATTTCCATGGGGGCGTGTCGTGAGCTGGCGCGTGAGGCGCTCGAGCTCGAAACCGCCGAGGCGGTGCGGGCGCTGGCTCTGCGAGCGACCCGAGCCGAGGTCGCTCCAACGGTGACGCCATGAAAAAGCTGCTCGCGAATCTCCAAAGGGTCGGCGGCGCGTTGATGCTGCCCATTGCCGTTTTGCCGATAGCGGGACTGCTGCTGCGGCTCGGCCAGCCTGACCTGCTCAATTTGCCGTCTATGGCGGCCGCGGGTGAGGCGATCTTCGACAATCTCGGATTGTTGTTTGCCGTGGGCGTGGCGGTGGGCCTCGCCCGCGAGAATCATGGCGCGGCAGGGCTCGCGAGTGTGGTCTGTTACCTGGTCACCACGAAGGGCGCGGAGGTGCTGATCCACGTGCCCGCGGAAGCTCTGGCGGGCTTCACCGGCCAGTCGATTGACCTGGTGGCCGCCTCTTACAAAGCTCACGAATTGTCAAAGCTGAGCGTCCCCGCCGCGATTCTCTCCGGCCTGACCGCGGGCGCGCTCTATAACCGCTTCTACAACATCAATCTGCCGAGCTATCTGACTTTCTTCGGTGGCCGACGGTTTGTGCCCATCGTAAGCGGCTTTGCCGGCCTGGTGTTCGCGGCGGCGTTCGGAATGGAGTGGCAACACCTGGAGCAGGGAATGGATGCGCTCAGCCGCTCGGTGCTACACGCTGGAAGTTTCGGCCTGTTTGCCTACGGCGTGTTGAACCGGGCGCTGATCGTCACGGGTCTGCATCACATCATCAATAACATCGCATGGTTCATCCTCGGTGATTATCACGGGGTGACGGGTGATCTAAAGCGGTTCTTCGCCGGCGATCCGACCGCCGGTGTTTTCATGGCGGGTTTCTTTCCCGTGATGATGTTTGGCCTGCCGGCAGCCTGCCTGGCGATGTACCATACAGCGCTGCCGGAGCGTCGCTCGGCCGTCGGTGGGCTCCTGGCCTCGATCGCTCTCACCTCATTGCTCACCGGAGTCACCGAACCGATCGAATTCAGCTTCATGTTCCTGGCGCCGGTGTTGTACGCGGTGCATGCGGTGCTGACCGGCATCGCCTTTGTCATCATGAACGCTCTGCAGGTTCGCCTCGGTTTCGGCTTTTCCGCCGGACTCTTCGACTATGTGCTGAACTTCAACCGGGCGACACGGCCGTGGCTGTTGCTTCCGGTGGGCGCGTTGTACTTCGGGCTCTACTACGGACTGTTTCGCTTCGCCATCGTGAAGCTTAATTTGAAGACTCCCGGCCGCGATGCTACAGAGGCGGGCGCGCCGCAGAGTATTCCAGCATCCGCTGGAGAGCGCGCCCTGGCCTATATCGCCGCGTTGGGCGGTGCGGCCAATCTGATAACCGTGGATGCGTGCACGACGCGCCTGCGGCTCGTGGTTGGGAAACACGACGCCGTCAACACCGATGGTCTGAAGGCTCTGGGTGCCCGTGGTTTCGTGCGCCCGTCGCCGACTGCCCTGCAGGTCGTCATTGGCGCCAACGCTGACCAGATTGCTGGCGAGATTCGAGCGGCCCTGCGCTCCGGTGTTCCGGCGGGGCCGCTCGCAGGAACTGCGGCAACTCAAGGAGGTGTGGCGTTCGCCACACCTGTCTCGCCTGGCTCTTCGGAGACCGCAACAGCTCCGCCGGACATGAACATCATTCAGCGGCTCTTGATCGCGCTCGGGGGCCGCGCGAATGTACGCACGGTCGATGTCGCCGCGAGCCGACTTCGTATCAACGTAGTCAAGTCATCCACGGTCGATGCTGCGAGCATCCGTTCCCTGGGACTGCGTGGAGTTACAGTCTTGTCGCCCGAATGCGTCCACGTCATTGTTGGACCTGCGGCCGACGTCACATCTCGAGAGTTACGGCGTCTCCTCGCCTGAGTGTTGCGGAAAATTTCTTCAGGCAAATCCGTGTGTTTGCCATTGATGACATAACAATGGCTGCAAATCGCGACGCTGTGGCGCGTTGACAGCGCCGCCGCGCTCCCGCACCCTAACCCTGTCTGCACGAGGCACACTGCCGGACTTCGAGTGAGCGCTTCGGGGAAGGCGCGCAAGCTTAGCGGTCTAAGGAGTTTCCTATGACGGCTTCGGTTGCACGAATGGACCAAGACTGGGTTGATACGCGCCAGGGCGTGGCGCACTCGCCCACATTCTCATGCGGCAATCGACCGCATCGGGCCTGCTGTTTCACGCGAAACGGCGGCTGAGTTCCCCGCACTTACGGCTAACACAAGCGAGCATTGAAATGTCCATGACGAGTCTATTGGCGTTCACGCCTTGGCCGGCATTCTCGGCCTTCATCCTGCTGGTGCTGCTCGTGACCGCATTGTATCTCGCGCGCGGCACAGCGCATCAGGCCATCCACGCGCTGGCAGTCGCGTTGTCGCGCGGATTCAGGCTCGCTTCACGTGCGGTCGCGCGCGCCGAGATCCGGCTGGCCGCGCGCAACAGGGATGTGCTGCTGGCCGCTGGAAGAGAGGCCAAGGAAAGAATCGTCGAGCGCGAGTTCGTTCGTGTGGGCGATACCGTGCGCAAGGACCTTGCCAACTATCCCGACATGCACCGGCGGCTGAGCGAGGCCATTCTGCGCATCGAGGAGGATCAGGAGAAGGCAGTCGAAGTACCGCCCGAGGCGCCGGGCTGGGCGCAGGCGGTCGAGGTCGTGGCCAAACTCGACTCGCGCAACGCCGGCGCGGACATCCTCGCCGACATCCACAAATCCATGGTCAAGGCCCACGACGAGGCCATGGATGACTACAGGAAAGCCAGCGCGGAGCGCCATTCGCTCCTGCGCCGGATGATGCCCGACTGGCGTCTCATTCAGGACACCCTGGGACGGGTCAACAAGAGCGTCGAGAGTGTTCTGGAGCGGGGTGTCACGATCGATCGTCACATGGATGAGTACAACGCGATCGTCCGCGGCGAGGACCGCGCGGTGACGGTGTTGTCATCCTCATCCATCGTGTATTTCTTCGTCTCGGCACTGGTTCTTGCCGTCGCCACGGCCGGCGCCGCCATCAACTTCACTTTGATCGCGCGGCCGATGGCCGAGATGGTGGGCGGCACGAGCTTCATCGGTGGATTCCGTACCGCTGATATCGCTGCCCTGGTGATCATCATGGTTGAGATCTCCATGGGACTCTTTCTCATGGAGTCGTTGCGCATTACCCGCTTGTTTCCCGTCATTGGGGCCCTGTCGGACAAAATGCGGGTCCGCATGATCTTCATCACTTTCGCGATCTTGCTGCTGATGGCGAGCATCGAGGCGGGCTTGGCCTACATGCGCGAGGTGTTGTTGCAGGATGAGCTCGCCACGAGCGCGTTGCTGCGCGGCGATGTCGCCGGCCCGGTCAATCAACACCTGTGGATCACCACCGCGGCGCAGATGGGGATGGGCTTCATTCTGCCCTTCGCGCTCGTGTTTGTCGCGATTCCGCTCGAGACGTTCGTTCACTCGCTGCGGACCGTGATGGGGCTGTTCGCGATCGGTCTGCTTCGATTGACGGCACTGCTGTTCCGGATCCTGGCGAGCGGGGCGCGTCACCTGGGCGCGCTTCTGCAGCAGCTGTACGACTTCTTGTTGTTTGTGCCGTTGTGGATCGAGACTCGCATGGCTGCCGCGGCCGCGGAGGAGGCGGCTGAAGAAGCTGCCGAGCAGGCGGCCGAACAGCAACATCCGGGCGAAATGCGAGCTCGGCGTCGCGTGGAGACGCCCGCGTGACGACAGGGAGGAGCACAATCGTGAAACACACATGGATCATCCTGGCGATGGCGCTCGGTCTGGGCGCCTGCGGGCCGGCCGCGGGACCGCGCAACACCGGGGTCTATCTGCTGATCGACACGTCCGGGACTTATAACAGACAGGTGAGAAAGGCCGAGCAGATCATCCTGTTCGCGCTCTCGCGTCTGCAGCCGGCTGACTCCATCGCGGTGGCGCGTATCGATACGGGCAGCTTCACCGAGAAGAACATCATCGCCAAGGCGACGTTCGATGAGCGGCCGAGCACGGCGAACCAACAGAAGCGCGCGTTCGCCAGCCGGGTGGAGAAATTCATGGACGAGACAACCCCAGCGCCGTACACGGACATCACCGGCGGCTTGTTGCAAGCGATTGAGTTCCTCAAGGAGAAGGACCCCGGTCGCAAAGAGATCCTCATCTTCTCCGACATGAAGGAGGATCTCGCCAAGGGTTATATCCGCGACGATCTGCCGCTGGATTTCAAGGGCTTTGACGTCGTGGCACTGAACGTGACCAAGCTGCGCTCGGACAACTTCGACCCGCGCGAGTACCTCAACCGGCTCGATTCCTGGAAAGCCAAAGTGGAAAAAGGCGGGGGCCGCTGGCGGGTGATCAACGATCTGGATCGCCTCGACGGTCTGCTCTGAGGCCGTTTCGGATCCTGCCGGGCGAATCGGGATCCTGACGATCCACTAGTGCGCTGCAGCGCGCCGCAGTGCGCGCTCACCCCGGGGACTCGCCCGTCACGCTCCTCGTTTCACGGCTTCTCAAACCTCAGGCCCCCGCCGAGGTTTGTTTTTCTTGGACTCCTATCGATCGCTTAGCTAAAGACGAACAGTTGGTAGAAATCCGTAATGCCCTAACGTCCAATCGACGATACGCGCAATAACAACGCATTAAATTGCGCACAATCATTGCATTACCGGGAGGTGTCGCTAAACTCGGAACGCGCAGTCATCCGGGGGGCCCGTCTGGCGCGAGCTGGCGCGTGCGGGAAATGAAGGGTTGCACGCGCTTTCCATAACCTGAATTGGTCTCTGGCGCAAGCCTCGAGCTTTCAGCGCCCGGGGGAGGGCTATATCGGAAGTGGACGGCACGTTCCATGAGCTCGCCGAAGGCATGCGCGAGGAGAATAGATTTTGAATAAACCCGACATGCGCGCTTGAGGAATTCGACAGTCCCTGATGAGCGCTTCTTATTTCCTCTCTCCGCATGTGCACGTGTGCGTCGCCGGTAAGCAAGTGGTGCTACTGGACCTCGAACGCGACAAATACCTCTCGCTGGCGCGGGCGCATCCCGTCGGCCGTTGGGTGAGGGGCTGGCCTGTGCCATCTGACTCCACTCCCGTGGACCCGCCGGTCGAGGTGGAGAATGGACTGCTGGCCAAAATGATCTCGCAGGGTTTGTTGGTGGCCGATCCCGCCAAAGGCAAGGAGGCGGCGCCGGTCGTCACCGAGCAGCCCAGGACCGCCGTGGTTGAATATGACCTGAACGCTCGGCCCCGCACTGAGTTTGCGCCGTTTTGGAACTTGTTCTGCGCTCAGGCGGCCGCGAAATGGTCTTTGCGGCACCGACCGATCAAAGCGGTTGTGGAGGCGGCCAGGCTGCGAAAGAGCCGCGCGCAGGGATACGCTGTCGCGCGATCGCCCGACACCCAGCCGTCCTCTGGTCTCGCCACCGACATCGGTACCTTGAGACCTCTCGTGACCGCGTTTTTCCACCTACGGCCCTGGTTTTACACGGCTCGCAACGCATGCCTGCTCGATTCGCTCACGCTCGTGAATTTTTTGGCCCGTTATGGCGTCTTTCCGCAATGGGTTTTTGGAGTAAAAACCGACCCGTTCTATGCCCACTGCTGGGTGCAGCAGGGCGGTTATGTATTCAACGATACCGCGGACTACGTTCGCGGGTTCTCACCCATTTTGGTCGTTTAACGAACGTAAAAGAGCAAGGCGTTGTTCCGTTATCTGGCATTTGTATGGCACGATGAGGACGCCGCTGCGCGGGAGACCGCGCGACGTCTTATTGACCGGCATTCTTCACATGCGCCTGGGTGGCACGTTGCGCTCAGCCAAAAGGGACTTTACGTGGGGTACGCCGGCGCCCGAGTCGGATCGAGTGAGCCTTATTGCCTTGCGGGTAGCGCCGGGGTGGTGCTGGGCAAGCTTTTTGAGCGTCCGACCAACAGCGCATCGATTTCCGCGCCGCTGTCATTGGACGAGTCGCGCTCCCGACAGATTCTCGAATCCCACGGCCGGGCACTGGTGGAGCGGTACTGGGGCCGATACGTCGCTTTCCTTCAGGACGCCCACGGAACGAGCTGGGTCTTGCGTGACCCTTCCGCTGGCTTGCCTTGCCTCACCGTGCGTTTTGGTGGAGTGAGAGTTTTCTTTTCCGCCATGCGCGCCGTCGAGCACCTCGGGCTCGGACCCTTCGAGATCAATTGGGAGTACCTGGCGGGCTGGGTCTGCATGATGAAGGGCCCAACCCACGCGACTGCCCTAGGGCAGGTCTCGCAAGTTCTGGGCGGAGAGTGTGTCGAGGTGCGTGATGACCAGACGTTCAGCACCTTCTATTGGAATCCGCTGCAGGTCGCACACTCTGAAATAATTCACGACCCGAACGAAGCCGCTCACGCACTGCGTGACCGTGTCATGGATGCCGTACGCGCCTGGGCGTCCTGTTATAGCGGCATCACACTCGCCCTGTCCGGAGGTCTCGATTCCTCCATCGTCTACGCCTCGCTGCGCGACTCGCCGGCAAAGGCGAAGCTCACATGCTTCCACCACTACCCGATCGGGTCCGACCTCGATGAGCGTCACTTCGCGCGCCTGGTCGCGGAAACCGGTGGCAGTGAGTTGATCGAACGCCCGCGCATTCCAACCGTGAGTCTCGAGCCGCTGCTCGGTGTGGAGGCCTCACATTCGCCCGCGGACTACTTGTATTACCTCGAGCACAGCCGACTCGATGCCCAATTTGCTGCAGAGCACAACGCTACGGCGGTGTTTAGTGGCTGGGGTGGGGACCAGGTTTTCTATCAGGCGCGAGGTTTCTTGGGAGCCGGTGACTACCTCCACTACAAGGGCGTGCGCCCGGAAGTTCTGAGAATTGCGTTCGATTCGGCGCAGATGGATAGCGTTTCGGTCTGGCATGTATTGAAACAGGCCTTTGCCGAGCATGTTCAGCAGCGGCGTTGGAGCCCTCTCGGCGAGGTCGCGACCTACCTACTGCTCATCCGCCCGGAAGTGCTGAGCGAGGTGTACAGAAATCCCGGTTATTTGCATCCGTTGCTACGCGACCCTCGAGGGATACCGAGCGGCAAAGTCTTTCACGCATTCATCGCCCTCGGACCCTGGGACTTTTACGATCCACTCGGATGCGAGGAGGATCCCGAGCTGGTTTCTCCCCTCTATTCACAGCCCATACTCGAACTCTGTCTGCGCATACCCGTCCACGTGCTCACTCTCGGAGGTTGGGACCGTGCGATTGCCCGCCGCGCGTTCTATAGTGAACTGCCGCGCGAGATCGCCAACCGCAGGAACAAAGGCGGAATCGAGGAGCACATATCGGCCCTTTTTGAGCACAACCGGGGATTCATACGTGAGCTGCTGCTCGATGGTGGGTTGGTAGGGGAGGGTATCGTCGATCGGAAGAAGCTGACGACAGCGCTGTCCGGGAAGCCAAGCAAAGTGCGGCAAGGCAGCGCTGAGATGCTCCACTTCATTGCAGCGGAAGCGTGGTTGCGGCGCTGGCGCAATCAAGGCTGGCGCGCCGCCGCCTGACCAGGAAGCCATGGAAGCGACAGTACCTGGCAACTCGACGAGACGGACCTCCCTTCCCGGTGGTGGTTGTTCAGACGTATCTCTCGTTCGTGCGAATGCACACGTGGCAGACTGGTCGCGGTGACTCGGATCATGGACAGCGCCATCGTGAAAAGCAGGGAAACCGGGCAGCGGCTACCCGTAGCGCTGCGCCGCTGGCTTTTGCCCCTGGCGCTGCTCGCCTCCCTCGGCGGCGCCTCTCCTGCCTGGGCAGCCGATGGCAAGGTGAAGTTCAATCTCCCCGCCGACGAGTTTCCCAAGTCCATCCTCGAGTTCTCCCACCAGACCAAACTCGAGGTGCTGTTTCTCGCGGACGACAGCCTCTACAAGGTTCATACGCACGCGGTGATCGGTGAGCTCGATCCGCACGAGGCGCTCAAGCGGATGTTGGAAGGGACTGGGCTGGACTTTTATTTCGATACGCCGCATTCGGTGATCGTCAAACAGCGGCCGGGCGCGGCACCGTCGTCGGCTCCACTCGTACACGCCACACCGAAAACGACCGAGCTGCCGCTCTATCATCACCTCGCCGCTGCGCAGTCGCCGGTTGCCTCTGACGTGGTACCGGAGGTTCTCGTTACCGGGAGCCTCATTCATACCGCGATGGATGTGCAGGCTCCGATTGTGTTCCTGACACAGAAGGACTTCTCGCAAGCGCCATTTCCGACGGTCCAGGACACGTTGTATCAACTCCCCATCAACTCCCTGAACGCGCCTCGCGAGGATCTGGCGCTTAACAATAACTACAACTTTGGGAGTGGAATCAATCTTCGCGGTCTTGGCGTGGCCGCGACCCTGGTGCTCGTCAACGGGCAGCGTCAGCCTTTCTCGGGGCTGTATGGGGACTTTGTCGACGTATCCAACATCCCGATGGCCGCTGTTGATCGGATCGAAATAGTGCCTGATGGGGCCGCGGCTGCTTATGGCTCCGACGCGATCGCTGGCGTTGTGAACATCATTCTGAAAGATGATTTTCAGGGCGCCGAGACCCAGGTGCGCTATGGAGGAGCGCCGGGCGGTCGCGATGACATCACGGCTTCCCAGTTGCTCGGGACACACTGGGGTACTGGGAGGGTCATGTTGGTGTACCAATACCAGGATGGCTCTACGCTTCCCGATTCTACCCGGGGTTACGCTGCTAATGCTGACAAGCGGCCATACGGCGGCGCCGACTATCGTAGCTACTTCACCAATCCTGGCAACATTCTTGATCCCAATAATTTGCAGCCGGTTTTCGGTATCGCGGCGGGTTTGAACGGCGCACCGCTCACGGCGTCCATGTTGTCACCTACGATCAATCTCCAGAACCAGTTCGTTCGGCATCAAATGTTCCCACAACGAACTTCGCACAGCGTGTATGCCGCTGTATCCGAGAATGCGGGTGATCACGTCGAGTTGTTCTGGGAAGGAAGATTCACCAAACGAAGCACGGATGTGCAGCACTTTCCGACGACGGAAACACTCTATGTGCCGGCCTCAAACCCGTTCAATTCGCTTGGAAGCGATACCGTCGTGGCATACAACTTTTTGCCGGAGTTCGGTCCCGTCACACTAGGGGCCGATACTCAAAACTATGCGGCTACCGGCGGAGCGAGGTTCAAGTTCGGACATGATTGGAGAGCTACACTCTCCGAGTCCTACGGGCGTGAAACGCTGTTCGATAGCGAATATAACATTGTCAACCTAGACGTACTGAATAGCGCCCTAGCAGACACCAATCCAGCGACCGCCTTCAACCCGTTTGGCAGCGTCAACAACCCTGCTACTCTCGCAGCTATGCGGCTCG
>CAYNTW010000154.1:0-4519 GCA_964400085.1 uncultured Steroidobacteraceae bacterium
CACAGGCGTCGGCTGCACCGTGCGGCGAAGCACAAGCGTCGCTCGCGCGTTACCACGGCGGTAAGGTACGCTACGCCGTTCACACCGATGGACGCGAGTACCCAGTTTCAACGCGCGCCGGGCGCGCCGCCGTTGCCCGATACGCCGTTCCGCTTTATCTGGCACTTCGTCGCGCGCTTCCGCTGGTGGTATCTCGCCATGGTCGTTTTCGAGACGATCAACTCCACGTGCGGCATCCTCATTCCCTATGCCACCGGCCAGATCATCAAGGCGGTTACGGCCGCGCACGAGCATTCGCTCGCTCTGGTGGGGGCCCTACGGGGACCTGTGTGGCTCTTTATAGGATTGAGTGTCGGCGAGGTGATCTTCAGTCGTGCGGGTGGCGGCTGCCAGGTCATCCTGGGCCCTCGTCAGAGACAGAGTGTTACCCGCTCGCTCTACGCCTACCTCCAGCATCATTCGCACCGTTATCTGAGCAACGACTTCGCCGGGGCTCTCGCTCATCGCATCAGCGAGACCTCGCTTGGGGTATCGCAGACGCTGTGGACCATCATTTTCGACTTCTGGCCCATGGCGATCGTGTTCGGTGTGGCCATCGGCATCCTGCGGCATTCTTATTCCGGGCTGGCCGCGCTCGTTGGGATCTGGTCCGCCTGCTTCGTGGCGATTTCGTTCTGGCTCGCGATGCGAGCCCGTCCGTTCGCGGTAGCCGCGGCTGCGGCGCGCAGCGAGACCACCGGAAAGGTGGTGGACGCGGTGACCAATCTCACCAGCACGCGACTGTTCGCACGCTTGGGATACGAGCGCGAGTATCTCGATGGGCAATTGCGCAAGGAGCTGAGTGCGGTCCGCAAGTCGGCTGGCTATTCGGAGCGCGTCCGTTGGTTCCAGTACAGCGCGGCCGCGATTCTGAAGATCGGTGTCCTGTGTTATGCCCTGGAGCTCTGGGAAAGAGGCGCGATCACGGTCGCCGAGTTCGTGGTGGCCTGTACCACGGCACTGTTGATCATCAACGAAGCGCGTAACCTGAGCCGGCGTTTTCTCGACTTTTTCGAGTATGTTGGCAACGTTGCCAATGGCGTGCACATTCTGATCAAGCCGCACGAGATCGTCGATCAGCCGCGGGCGATCGCCGCAAGGATCGAGCGCGGGCGCATCGAATTCCAGAACGTCACGTTCGGCTACACGCTCGAGCAGCCGATCTTCCATGATCTGAGCGTGACGATACCGGCGGGCCAGCGCGTCGGGCTCGTGGGATTCTCGGGCTCGGGCAAGTCAAGTTTTGTCAGCCTCATACTGCGGCTGTACGACATCCATAGCGGTCGTATCCTCATCGACGGCATCGATATCCGTGCCATGACGCAGGACTCCTTGCATCGCCAGTTGAGTTTGATTCCGCAGGATCCCAACCTGTTTCATCGCACGCTCATGGAAAACATCCGCTATGGACGGTTGGAGGCGACGGAAGAGGAGGTGATGGAGGCCGCGCGCAAAGCGCATGCGCACGACTTCGTCATGCAGATCAAGGACAAGTACGACGCCCTCGTCGGCGAGCGAGGCGTGAAGCTTTCCGGAGGCCAGCGCCAGCGCGTCGCAATCGCGCGCGTGGTCGTCAAGAACGCGCCGATCCTGATTCTCGACGAGGCCACCTCGAGTCTCGATTCGATCACCGAGCAGGCCATCCAGGAAACACTGGATGAGGTCATGCGAGGCAAGACGGTCATCGTGGTCGCGCACCGGCTCTCCACGATCGCGCACCTCGATCGCATTCTGGTCTTTGATCGCGGCTCTATTGTCGAGGACGGCTCGCACGCGGAGTTGCTCGCGCGCCGGGGCGCCTATCACCGGCTCTGGAGCCGGCAAGCGGGCGGGTTTGTGCTAGATGACGGTGCGGCTGACCACGAGATGGATGAGGCCCTGGAACCGCAGGCAGAGGAACCCGTCGAAACATCTGATGAGGTGATCGGGCATGACCGCCGGCCGGTACCGGAGCGGTAAGCAACACGATTTCCCGTGCGTTGCCGGTCCACGCAGACAGTTCACGAGGGGTTCAGTGCGGCGGCCAGACAATTCGTTACACTAGGGTGAGCTCGAGCTGTGCTCCCTTTTTCCAGGCGTCGCCTGTGGTCTTGGACAGCTCGGGAATCAGGGGCGACCTCGAGCGGTAGCGAGGGGGGCGCCTAAGGTGAAGCGAATGCGGTTGCGTGAGTGTTTCGGGATGTCCTCTGCGGGGGCTCGCCTGCTAGCGCTCCTCCTGCTGTCTCTTTGCATGCTCGGGGTCGCGCTTGCGGACGAAGGAGGCGATCCTCCCGGGCGCGTCGCGCGACTCTCTTACATCCAGGGCTCCGTTTCGTTGCAGCCCGCCGGCCAACAGGATTGGGTCGCCGCGGAGCTGAATCGCCCCCTGACGACCGGCGACAAGCTCTGGTCGGATGCCCAAGGCTCGCGTGCCGAGCTCGACATCGGTGGGGCGGTCATCCGCGCGGGGGCCAACACCGGGTTCTCCTTCCTCAACCTCGATGATAACGTGGCGCAGATGCAGGTCACCGCCGGCACGGTGATCGTGCACGTGCGCGAGCTGTTGGAGAACCAGACCTACGAGGTCGACACTCCGAACATGGCCGTGGTGTTGGATCAGCCGGGGCAGTACCGGGTCGAGGTGAGTGACTCCGGTGACAGCACCGTCGTGCGGGTGAGCGATGGCCAGGCCGAAGCGACCGGCGGCGGCCAAACCTACCCGGTCAACAACCAACAGGCGGTGACTTTTGTCGGTACCGATCGCGTCGAAGCGACCGCTGCGACGCTCGGCGCTCCCGACGGCTTCGACGACTGGTCGTTCGAGCGCGATCGCGAGTATCAGCAGTCCACCTCGCGCCAGTACGTCGCGGACAATATCGCCGGAGCCGAGGACCTCGATGAGAACGGGCAGTGGGAGAGCACGCCGGACTACGGTCCCGTGTGGATTCCAACGACTGTGGCCGTAGGCTGGGCGCCTTACAGCTTCGGACACTGGGCTTGGGTCGCGCCGTGGGGTTGGACATGGGTCGACAACGCGCCGTGGGGGTTTGCGCCTTTCCACTACGGCCGTTGGGCGCGTTGGCACGATTCGTGGTGTTGGGTGCCGGGTCCGCGGCGGGTGCGCCCAGTCTATGCGCCCGCCATGGTCGCCTGGGTTGGCGGGCCGGCCGGTGGGGTTGGCGTCGGTTGGTTTCCTCTCGGGCCCCGCGAGGTATACGTGCCGGGCTATCACGTGAGCGAGCACTACGTTCGTACGATCAACGTGACCAACACGACGATCGTCAACCAGACGACTATCACCAATATATATGAGCACAGGGTGACGAACGTCACGTATGTCAACAGCAGGGTACCGGGGGCGGTAACCACTGTCTCGCGTACGGTGTTCACCTCGGCGCAGCCCGTGCACAGCCATCGGATCAACTTGGCTCCGGGAGAGGTTGGGCGGTTGGCTGCCAGTCCCGCTCCGCCGGCGATCACGCCGGTGCGGCAGAGTTTCCTGGGCGCGGGCGCGCCTGTTGGTTTTGGGCGCCGGCCACCGCAGGCAGTGGTGAGTCGGCCCGTGGTCGCTCGTACTCCGCCGCCCGCGGCCACCGCGGCTCATGTGAGGTTGGTCGGGCCGCCCCGGGAAGCGGGCCGTGGCGAGGTTGGGCGTGGAGAGTTCGGTCGTGGGGAGGCGAGTCGCGGTGAGCCGGGCCGCGGTCCGGCGTTTGGCGGCAACGGCGCGCCGGCGGCGCGACCGTCGATCCAACAGCACCCGCCGGTGCAAGAACGGCCGGGCGCCTCGGTGCAGCAGCGTCCAGGCGCTCCGGTGCAGCAACGACCGGGCGCCGTCGAGCCGTCCAATCCGGGTGGCGCCGACGGACGGAGTTGGGCCGACCGGGCGCACGCTTTGGACCAACACAGTCTGCCACCTTCGCAGGCGCCTCGCTATTCCCCGCCGGTGCGCCCGACGGAGCCCAACGAGGAGGGTGGGCGTGGAGCGCCGGGCGAAACGTTTCGGAACGATCGGCCTCCTTCGGCCAATCAGCCTAATCGGTTTGAGCAGTCACGTCCGCCGGTGAATACGTACGAGCGGCCACCCGTGGAGCGCGCACCGGTGGAGAGGGCGCCAATGGAACGCGCGCCGGTTGAGCGCGCGCCGGTGGAGCGCCCCCAGCAGTTTGAGCGTCCGCAGTTTGAGAACCGTGGTTTCGAGCGTTCAACGCCGGCATCACCCCCTGCGGCTCCCGTTCCCCATTTCCAGGCAACTCCGCCGCCCCAGGCGCCGGTACCGCACTTCCAGGCGACGCCGCCGCCCCAGGCCCCGGTACCGCACTTCCAGGCGCAACCGCCCCCACCCGCTCCGGTACCGCACGCCGAACCCCCGCCGCAACAGCGTGCGCCGCCGCCGCCGGCTCGCGAGGAGCGGGGGCCGCCCTCTAGACCAGGGCGCAACGAACCACGACGGTAGCCCGCTGGGGGTCGTCTCCCGTCCTTCGGCAGAATCGGGCGTGCGCTC
>CAYNTW010000154.1:4619-10093 GCA_964400085.1 uncultured Steroidobacteraceae bacterium
GATCTCACCTCGCGGGACCTTTAGACCATGGCTCAAATCAATCGTCGTGAGTTTGTTCGCGTGGCAAGCGCCCTGGGTGGCCTGGCGCTGAGCTTGGAGTTGCCGGCACAGGAGCCCGCGCGGTTGCCCGCCGGAGCCGCCGCGCCCCGAAGCCCGTCGGCCTTCCTGCAGATCGGCGCGGATGACCGCATCACCATTGTTACGCCCGCAGTCGAGATGGGACAAGGCGGTCACTCCTCGTTGCCGATGCTCATCATGGAGGAGTTGGGCGGCAGCTGGGAGCAGTTGCAAGTGGTGGATGCCCCCGCGGCCACCGTCTACAACAATCCCATGTTTGGTCTGCAAGCCACGGTGGGCAGTTTTTCGGTTCGCGGCTGGTACAACGAGTTGCGGCGGATCGGCGCCGCCGCGAGAATCATGCTGGTGGAGGCTGCGGCCCGGAGTTGGAAAGTCTCTGCTACCCAGTGCAGCGCGGGCAATGGTCTGGTCTTTCACTCGCCGAGCGGACGCAAGTGCTCATTCGGTAGTGTCGCGCGGATCGCCGCCAATATGCCGATCCCGCAGGATCCCCCGCTCAAAACCGTCGCGCAGTACACGGTGATAGGCACTTCCCCGTCGCGCGTCGATATTCCCGATAAAGTCGACGGCACCGCGCGGTTTGGCATTGATGTGCAGCTTCCGGATATGTTGTACGCCGCCGTGAAGACCTGTCCGACCTTTGGCGGCAAGCTGAAATCGTTCGATGACAGTGCCTGCAAGACAATGCCGGCCTATGTAGGCACGGTTGCCATCGACGGTGGTGTGGCCGTGATAGCGCGCTCGTATTGGCAGGCGCGCAAGGCGCTCGAGCGCGTTCACGTGGAATACGACCCCGGCTCGTTGGCTGAGCTCGATAGCGCGGGAGTTTCGCGTCGATTGCGCGCGGGTTTCGAGGAGCAGGGAATCGTTGCTCGCAACGATGGCGATGTTGAAGCCGCGCTGGCGCGCGCGGCGAAGCGCCTCGATGCGACATACGAAGTTCCATACCTGGCGCATGCGTGCATGGAACCGATGAACTGCACGGCTCGCGTGACCGAGAGTGGTTGTGAGGTCTGGTGTGGTACCCAGAACCCCCAGGCCGCGCAAGCAGCCGCGGCGCGCGTGCTGGGCATTCCGCCTTCCAAGGTGCAGGTCCATGTTCAATATCTGGGCGGGGGCTTTGGTCGGCGCGGTGAAGCGGACTTTGTGGCTCAAGCCGTTACTGCCGCCAAGACCACTGGCGGGAAGCCCGTCAAGTTGGTTTGGACTCGCGAAGAGGACATCCAGCACGACTTCTACCGTCCCGCCGCGGCAATCCGGTTTCGCGGCGGACTCGATGGCAGCGGCAAGCTCATCGCGTTGGAATGCAAGGTGGTCAGCGCTTCGGCGCCCGCCTTTGGTCGCCCGCGGGGCGCCCCCTTCTTCACAGAAGCCGTAGCCGACGCGACCTACCAGATTCCGAACTTCCGCGTCACGGGCCTCAACAAGGATCTTGGCGTGCGTTTCGGGTTCTGGCGTTCGGTCAACCACTCGCACAACCCTTTTATGATCGAAGGCTTTATCGATGAGCTCGCCCGCGCGGCCGGCCAGGATCCATACCAGTTCAGGCGGGCCCTGCTCCAGCAGGATAACGAGGCCTCGCGTCGGCAACGCGCGGTGCTCGATCTCCTGGCCGAGAAGTCCAACTGGCAGCATCCGCCCGCGGGCCATTCGTTCGGTATCTCGGCCTTTCCTGCCTTCGGAAGCTTCATTGGCACGGTGGTGGAGGTCTCCGTCAAAGACAACGTCGTGACGGTGCACCGTGTAATCACCGCGATTGATTGCGGCGTGGCCGTGCACCCGGACAACATACGGGCGCAGCTCGAAGGCGGCATGGTGTTCGGGCTCACCGCCGCCTTGCGGGGTGAGATTACCCTCCGCAACGGGGCCGTCGTGCAGGGCAACTTCAACGATTACCCGCTGCTTACCCTGCCGGAAATGCCACCGGTCGAGAGTTATATTGTCCCCAGCACCGCGGCGCCGGGTGGAGTGGGTGAGCCTGGCACCGGTCCGATCGCGCCGTCGCTCGCCAATGCGATCTACGCCGCCACCGGCACGCGAGTACGCTCGTTGCCGCTCTCGAAGCATTCTCTCTCTTACCGGACTGCGAGAGCCTGACCATGTTCGTTCTCAACATCAATGGATCGCAGCACAACGTCGAGGCGGAAGCGGATACCCCGTTGTTGTGGGTATTGCGCGACGAGCTCGCATTGACCGGCACCAAGTTTGGTTGCGGCCTGGGACTGTGCGGCGCCTGCACCGTGCTACTGAACGGGCGCGCCGTTCGTAGCTGTGTGGTGCCCGTGAGCGCGGTCGCCGAGCAGCCGATCGTGACCATCGAAGGCTTGTCGAAGGACAAGAGCCACCCTGTGCAGCGCGCCTGGATCGCCGAAAATGTGCCCCAATGCGGCTACTGCCAATCCGGCATGATCCTCGCCACCGTGGCGCTACTCAACAACAAACCGCATCCTACCGATGCCGAGATCGATCTCGCCGTCACGAACCTATGTCGTTGCGGCACCTACAATCGCGTGCGCAAAGCGATTCATCGTGCCGCTGACATGCAGGGCGATGATCAGTCGGTGCCGAAGCCGAGCAGCGTTTGATGCACTCACGCTTGTGATCGGCTACTTCTCGCCGCTGCGCCCGGCTGCCACGGCCCGTTGTACGACGGCGTGACGATCGGCTCCTTGCCGTCACCGCTGACCGTCGCGCCGCGTGGCGCGATGTCGCGCATCTTCTTGAACACGGCCAGCGCTCCACCGTAAAGAGCCAGCGCGAGGAGGGTCGTGATGTTGAATCCCCACTCCAGCGAGGCGAACACGCTTGCCAGCCCGCCAATCACGGTGAAGAGTCCATTCATACCCCACGCCCAGGCGATGGCGCCGCGCGGTTGGCGCTCGATGGCCAGAATGCCCAATGGAAATGGCATTCCCAGGAAGAACCCCAGCGGGAAGATCATGAGCGCGGCGACCGCGATCCGGCCGCCCAGCGGCAGGGCCAGTCCCGCCTTGGCGAGTGTCGGATAGAGCAGCACCAGCGCGAGACCCACGGCAATGATGGCGATGAATGGGAATACCCAGCGCCTGTAACTGTTGATGCCGAGCCGCTCGGACGCGGCGCTGCCAATGCCCGCCCCGAGCAACATCGTGAAGATGACCGTGGAGTAGGTATAGAGTGGGCTGCCGATGAGCTGCATGAACTTCTGGATGAAAACCAGCTCGAGGGTAATGAAGCCCGCGCCCAAGCAGGAGAAGTAGGCCAACAGGGGCAGAGCGGTGGCTCCTTCCTCGCGGCCAATTCTGGAGAACTTCAGCGGGAGGAAGATGAACAGTACCGCGAAGATCAGGGATGCGCCGGCGGTGATCCACAGATGCACCTGGTCCATCGGGATTCCGTGGAGCAGCGAGGCGTTCAGCATGTAGGCCGTGCCCGGGTCCACGAACGTCTTGGGATCCTCGTGCAGGGGGCGAATGTGCTTGCGGAATTCGGAGAAGTAAGGTTGATCATCCGTGCGCGGCGTGAAGTTTACCGGCATCCGCTCGGCGAGCTCGGCTGGGAAGCTCCCCGAATAGAAGTCGTCCGATAGAAAGCTCTTGCTCGGATCGAGGGGGTTCTCCATCAACACCAACCGATCCTTCGGGTCGAGCTCGGGAGGCGCGAGGTAGGTATTGAGCTCGGCGATCTCCGCCGCAGTCCACGGTGACATCTTGATCAGGAGTGTCGGTAACGTGAGCTCCGAGGGTGAGAAGTACAGCGCTACGTGCTTACGGAAATCCTTGCGGCCCATGTTTTTCCACGCCAGCGCGGCTGTCGTGATCATGCGCGGGAAGCCGTAGTGATTGATATGCAACACACCGTTTGGTGTCAGATGAGAGAAGTACTCCTCGTACGCCTCCGCTGTCTGGAGGTAGACGGGCGAGAGGGCACCGCTGCCCTGGGCGATGCTCGAGCTCGTATGATTGCTGTAGATTTGGATGATGTCGTACTTCCTGTCGGTCGAGCGCAGGAAGCTTCTGCCTTCCGCTGCATGTGGATGCACGGCGGGATTACGGAAGATGTCGCCGATGTAGGGTGAGTAGAGGCCCGTGGCGAGATTGACCACGGTAGGCACGAGCTCCGCGGTGTCGACGTACTTCGCGCCGTAGATGAGAGAGGCTTTGGTCTCCTGGCCACCGGCGCTGCCGATGACGAGGACACTTTGCCCAGAGTCGCGCTTGAGATAGTGGGAGGCGAGGACACCGATCTGCCAGAAGTTCTCGTTGACCTTCGACCGATCACGGTCCATCAGCTCGCGCAGCGCCTTCAGGTTGCCGTCGAACTTGTAGAAGTAGCTGGTCTGATTGCCGCCGTCGTATTCGATGGCTTTGCGATCTCCCGACTTGTGCCAGGGAGTGGCCGTCTCAGGTGAGAAGGTCTCGTCGATGACGTCGATCTTGGAGATTGGATCCCAGCGTACGAGCTCATCGCGTCCCTGGGCCACGGCTTTCAAGATGCCACGCTTGTCCATGTGATATGTGAAGTCGATGTAGTTCTGCCCGCGTATCGCCGGCACCAACGCGACAACGATCGCCGCGACCACGTAAGCGCGGGTTGCGGCTCGCGATTCGCTGAACAACGCGGCGGCGATCAGCCCTAGCGCAGCGGCGCAGACAACCAGCCCGCCGGGGCCGATCTGCAGAATGAAGGGGATCACCAGGACCGTGCCCAAGCCGGCGCCCACGAGATCCCAGAAGTAAAGCCTTTGAATTTTCGCCGCATACTTGGAAAAAATGGCGATCAGCACATAACCGGCCAGGAAGAAGGGCACCAGCAGCGCCAGATACAAAGTGGTGAAGGCGGCGAGCGTGGTCACCGGCGCCCGCGCGATGCGCAGATAGTCGAGAGGCAGGGCGTTGATCACCGGGTGTAACAGCAGCACCGCGGCCGCGAACCCCACACAGCATCCGACCAACCTGCCGCGGATGTCGGTCTCTACCGGTACCGGCTGTAAAGTGGCGTAAATGCCCGCCAATCCAAAGGAAAATACCGCCAGGGAGACGACAAAATAGGATAGGTTGGGGGTCAGAGTGACGTCGAAAGCCCGGGTCAGCATCAGCTCCAGAACCAAGGTCGACAGGGCGATCAGCAATACACCGAAAGAGAGTCTCCGCATGGCTTTCCCTTGGACCTTTGGCTTGGATTTGAGAGCAGTTCAGGTCCGCTAGCATTTACTGGGCCTGAGTCACAGCTTAAGGTGCGGCCCTTGCCCTGGCGGCCCGCGGCAACCCGCGCCGGCCTGATAGGGACGACGGCTCGTCTTCAGTTGCAAGCCTCTTGCCAATTGTCTGAAGCAGGCTCGCCTGTAATGCGTACGGGCTGCGCGTCATGGTGGGGCGGTTCCGGGGTAGCGCATTGTTGGCGCGGGTCCGGGCCGT
>CAYNTW010000155.1:0-2755 GCA_964400085.1 uncultured Steroidobacteraceae bacterium
AGCCTTTGCCGAATTGCTTTTCGATCTGACCCAATGCGGCGACCAGCGCCTTTTTACGGTTCTCTTCCATCGCGTGGATTCCCGTCAATGTCGGTGAGAGGGGTGTTCTGGAATGAAGTCATTATCTCACAAGAAATCGTCGGCGTGAGGCTCGTCGCGAGCGAGTTTGGATGTTATTCAAGTCATTTTGCCGCCTATCCAGTGGCCCCAAATAGATAACACTGTATAACGCGTCCGCGGCAGCTCGACTCCATGAGAGGCGGTCTGCAAGGAAGGCACGCGGGCGCCGCAGTCGACCCGCGCGCGCCACTCACAGCGGCCGACAATGCATGCTCGCGAGGCAGTTAGGCGCACAACCTTGCGCGCTACCGTGGCATATGCGCGGAAGCATTTGATTTTGGGCCTGCTCGGCGGCGCTCTGACCACAGTTGATCACGCGCGCGCCCGTTCTCGGCGTCGATCGCGAAGTCGCGCGCGGAACCCGCCCCGCCGGCCAGCCTCAGCTACTGCTCCAGCCGGCCGCATCACTGCGTGCCACAGGCGAGGTTCGCGCGCTGCGCCCCGGTTGGACTTCGCGAAACCCAGCCGCGACGCTCCCTCCCGCCGCGCAACCCTACCACCGAGTGACCACTCAGCTTATCGCCATTTCAGAGTACTTCCCAATACCACGCGAGCGCGCCGTGGTCACCCGCGCGGCACACGCCGGACGCTCGAGGCGGCGTCAGCACTCGCCCCGAGCGCGCACCCCGGGAACACCCCCGCATGGGAACGCCGGCGAGTATCCAGATGTCACCTGACAGCCCACGCCGCGGTGTAATGTTGGACCGGGACGATCGCAATCAATCAACTCGATGGAGGGAGTTATGTATCGGGCTATGATGTTAGGTACTCTGGTTGCCGCCACGACGCTCGCAGGTGCCGCGCTCGCCTCGCCAGCCGAGGAATTGCACGCGGTACTGTCGGGCTTCAATGAAGTAGGATCGCTGAACAACGAGAGCGGGGCCATCCTGTCCGAGGGCCACGGCACCCTCGAGCTCAGGCTCGATCGCCGCGCCCAGACCCTCAGCTTTGTCCTGAAATTCTCGAACCTCAGCTCGCCGGTCACTCAATCACACATTCATTTCGGCAAGCCGCACATGGCCGGCGGTGTGATGGTGTTCTTCTGCTCGAACCTTCCCAACCCGCCACCCAACACCCAGCCCTGCCCGGCGGATGGCGGGACGGTCTCGGGCACACTGACCGCTGCGAACGTGCTCGCGATCAGCGGCCAGAACGTGCATGCGGGTGACTTCGACGCGTTGACGGACGCTCTGGAGAGCGATACGGCTTACGTGAACGTGCATACCAGCAATTTCCCGGCGGGCGAGATTCGGGGTCAAATCCGGCGTGAGTTTGAACGCGAAGACTGACAGTCAACGCAAGGGCCGGCGCGCGTGGCGTCGGCCCTTGCTTGCGTCAGGTCGACAGATGACCATGTCCTTTGAGACCCGACCTGCGCTCGCCTACGGCGTCGCTGGCGTGCCCTTCATTTGGCTTTGCAGCGCAAAGCGCTCCAGCACGCTGTACTGCGAACCCTCCGGCTCTGTACGACTCTCAACCAGCGCGAAGCCATCCAGACTCCAACGCACCGGACGCATATCGAGGGAACGACTGACACGAACAACCTTGCGCGCCAGGGTGACATGGCTTCGAAAGGGCTTGAGATCCGGCGCGAGCCCCAGCTCCCTCGCTCCTCGCTCCAGCGCCCCTGAAAGCGCCACCGCCAGCGCATGTGCGGGACTCTCCGACGCGCTCGTCGCCGCAACGAGCACATGTGACTTCGGCCAGAGCTCGATCCGATCGAAAGTGAAATCCGGCTTCATCGATGCTCCTGCGCCCGATCCACCCATCGCCGCGAGGGTCTCCACGGCCGAACCCGCGTGCGCGGCGAGAGCGACGAGATCAGGAATCCGCGACTCGGCGACAGAACCGAGAAACAGCAATGTGGCATGGAGATTTTGGGCGGGCACGGGGCGGCCGCCGCACGCACGCACGGCCTTATGCGTAGCATGGACGAGTGCCTCCCGAACTCCCTCGTCGGGCCAAAAAGCAAAAAAGACACGCCGCGTCGATTCACTCATGACAGAAGGCGCCCACGGCGACTGCTCACCCTATGCAGTCAGCACAAGCTGCAGGGCCCGCTCGACCGAGCGGCGTCGAATGAGCTCGCGATCCCCCGCAAAGACCTGCACCTCCGCGACCGCGGCAGTCTCGGCACCCTGTCGAGACGCCAACCCGAACCAAACCGTCCCCACCGGCTTGCTCGGCGTACCTCCGTCCGGCCCCGCGATGCCACTGATCGCCACAGCAATATCGGCGCCAGACACTCGCAAAGCCCCGGCCGCCATCTCCTTCACTGTAGCCTCACTCACAGCGCCGTGATCCGCGAGCGTGCGCTCGGATACGCCGAGATCCCGCACCTTCGCCGCGTTGGAATACGTCACGAAGCCGCACTCGAACCATTGCGAGCTGCCCGCGAGATCCGTGCATACTTTCGCGACCCACCCCCCCGTGCAGGACTCGGCGGTCGCAAGGCGCCGGTCCGTGGCACGCATCTGAAGCGCGACGCGCTCGACCAGAGTGAAGAGATCTTTGTCGGTGGGCATAGGGCATTGTAGCCTTCGCGTCCATGAACGACACCGCACTGTCGCAGCACACGCCCATGATGCAGCAGTATCTGCGCATCAAGGCGGAGCATCCGGGCACGCTGGTGTTC
>CAYNTW010000155.1:2765-10049 GCA_964400085.1 uncultured Steroidobacteraceae bacterium
GTACCTGCGCATCAAAAGCCAATATCCGGACGTCCTCCTGTTCTACCGGATGGGAGACTTCTACGAGCTGTTTTTCGAAGACGCCCGGCGAGCAGCCGCGCTCCTCGACATCACTCTCACCGCGCGAGGCCAATCGGCGGGACAACCGATCCCCATGGCCGGCGTGCCGTTCCATAGCGTGGAAGGCTATCTCGCGAAACTCGTGCGCAAGGGAGAGAGCGTCGCGATCTGCGAGCAACTCGGTGATCCCGCGAAGTCCAAAGGCCCGGTGGAACGCCAGGTAGTCCGTATCATCACACCCGGTACGGTAACCGACGAGGCCTTGCTCGAGGAGCGACAGGAGACGCTGCTAGCCGCGATCGCGCGCGACGGCGAGCGCTTCGGGCTCGCATGGCTCGATCTCGCAGCCGGACGCTTCACCGTGTTGCAATCGGAGGGACGTGTCACGCTGGCCGCCGAGCTCGAGCGCCTGAAACCCGCCGAGCTGTTGGTCCCCGAGGGCGGCGGCGCCGAGGCCGCGAGCAACGGCCTCATGCGTCACGGTACGGCGGTCAGAACGAGACCACCGTGGTACTTCGAGCTAGCGAGCGCCTCGCGTCTGTTGACCGATCAGATGGGGACGCTAGACCTGAAGGGATTCGGCGCCGACGAGCTACCGCTGGCGATCTGCGCTGCCGGCGCTCTGCTGCAATACGTTCGCGACACCCAGAAAGCAGCGGTGCCTCACATCCGCAGCTTACATGTCGAGGAGCGCACCGATGCCCTGATCATCGACGCCTCGACCCGCCGCAATCTCGAGTTGGATGTCAGCCTCTCCGGCAAGGAGGACGCGACGGTCTTCGCCTTGATCGACAAATGCGTCACCGCCATGGGCTCGCGCGAGCTGCGTCGTTGGCTCAATCGGCCGCTCACGGACCAAACGGTCCTGCGCGCACGATACCAGGCGTTGGGCGCACTCAGCGACGCTCGGCGGTTCGAAGAGGTGCGAACGCATCTGCGCGGTATCGGCGATGTCGAGCGCATTCTCTCGCGAGTCGCCCTGCGCTCAGCCCGGCCACGAGATCTGACTCAACTGCGTGCCTCGCTCGCAATGTTACCTTCCTTGCGATCCGCCCTTGCCACAATCGACTCCCCATTCCTCCACGACCTCCACTCGCGGATCAACGAGCACGATGACGTGGTCCGTCTTTTGTCGGCCGCCATCGACCCCGAGCCTTCCACCTTCGTACGCGACGGAGGCGTGATCGCAAGCGGCTACGACTCGGAACTCGACGAGCTGCGACGCATCTCCACTCACACAGACGAATTCCTGCTCGAGCTCGAACGGCGCGAGCGCGAGCGCACCGGCATCTCGGGCTTGAAGCTCGGGTTCAATCGCGTGCAGGGCTTTTTCATCGAGATCACGCGCAAGGACGCCGAGCGCGTGCCGAAGGACTACATCCGCCGACAAACCGTCAAGTCGGCTGAACGCTTCATCACTCCGGAGCTCAAGGGGTTCGAGGACAAAGTCCTGAGCGCGAGAGACCGGGCACTGGCGCGTGAGAAGGAGATCTACGAGATCATCCTGACACAACTCATCGATCGCCTCGGCCCCATGCAGGCCACCGCGGGCGCATTGGCCATGCTCGATGCCATCAGCGCATTGGCCGAGCGCGCGTGCTCGCTGGAGTGGACCCAGCCAGAGCTCGTTTCCGAGCCGCGCCTCACGATCGAGGGAGGACGGCATCCCGTCGTGGAGCGTTTCTCGGACGCGCCCTTCGTACCGAACGATCTGCGCCTGGAGGCGGGCCGGTGCATGCTCATCATCACCGGACCCAACATGGGCGGTAAATCGACCTACATGCGCCAGGCGGCACTCATCGCTCTGCTGGCCCACATCGGCAGCTATGTACCGGCCGACCGGGCGATCCTCGGCCCGCTGGACCGCATTTTCACCCGCATCGGCGCGGCGGACGATCTTGCCGGTGGCCGCTCCACCTTCATGGTCGAAATGACTGAAGCCGCGAACATCCTCCACAACGCCACGCCGCGCAGCCTCATCCTGATGGACGAGATCGGCCGTGGCACGAGCACTTTCGACGGCCTCTCACTCGCCTGGGCGATTGCACGCCACATCGCGACCCGAGTGAAATCGTTCACCCTGTTTGCAACTCACTATTTCGAGCTCACCACCTTGGCAACGGAGGTGGAGGGTTGCGCGAACGTGCATCTCGATGCAACCGAGCACGGTGATGGGATCGTTTTCCTGCATGCGGTCAAGGACGGACCCGCCAGCCGCAGCTATGGCCTGCAGGTGGCGCAGCTCGCGGGAGTTCCCCGCGACGTGATCGCGCAGGCGCGCCAGTTTCTCGAGATGTTGGAAGCGCAGCGGGATCGCGCCAGCGACGGCAGCAATGGCAGAGGCGGGTCGGCGCAAAGGGAGTTGCCGCTGTTCGGGCCGGCGCCGATCGCGCCGGTACACCGCCAACCCGTACCGGCATCGCTCGAACCCGCGTTTCACCAAGCCGCACCCGCGCTGCTCGAATCAACATCAGCGGCGCCCGCCGCGGCCGCACGACCGAGCGACAGCAATTACGCCGCCGCTTCCGGAGGCAATCCGCGACGTACCAATGCAGACGAAGTCTGCGCAGCCCTGGCCGCCATCGACCCCGACGAGCTCTCGCCACGAGCAGCCCTCGACACGCTATACAAGTTGCGAAAGATCCTTGAAAGGCGCTCGTGAAGGCGCGCATCACGAGGCACTGGCCTCCGAGACCGCCGGGGCGGTCACAAGCGCCGGCGGCGGTTAGCGCGTCGAGAACCTTCCCTCCCGCAAGAACAACCCGGTCTCGCGCGCAACGCGCGCGGACACCAGAAGTCCAAGGTGACTCACCGGTAAAACGAGGTGCTCGGTCGCCCCCGTAAGACATGTCTCGCTCACCGCGACCGTCCCGTCAGAATCCTCCTCGAATTGCGCAAGAATCTGACCGAAGCCGATAGGCTGCGTCCCCGCGATGATCCCGAGCGGTCGATCCTCCAGCGTCCAGCGCCTTTCCTGAACCTGCGGCCGCAGCAGCTCCTCCGCGATAGGCTGTCCCATGAGCGAGGCAACCAGGCGGAATTGGCTGGCCTGCTCGGCGGCGCGGCTCGCGACGCAAGGAGTTCCGAGAAAAACGACGCGCCCGGGCGGCTGCCGCGGAAAGCGCTCCAGGAAACGATAGATCACCAGCCCACCCAGGCTGTGCCCGACAAAGTGAACCGACGGGGCCTCCAAGGACTCCACGAAGCTCTGCAGTCGTGCGGTAATCTTCTCCATCGTCGAGTGCGAAGCCGAATACCGGAACGGGTGCACCTGGAGACCGAACTCGTGCGCCAGTCGGCGGCGAAGAAAAAGGGATTCGCCACCGGACATCCACAAACCATGAACGTAGACCACATCCACCGCAGTACTGCTCAACAGCCGTGATCCTCTCCAACGGAACTCGCGTCTGATGCGCACATTAGCAAGAAATGGGAATCCGCAGCATGGCACCGGCGCACACGTGAGCAATCCCAGGGCTGCCGTCGCCCTCATGCTCATTGTGATCGCGAGCCTGCTCCCGTTGCGAACGAACGCCGCCGACCCGCAGTCCTACAAAGTCGACCTGGCGTCCACGGGCGATAGCGATATGAACGCCACGCTCAAGGCGACTTCCGACCTGGTCACCCTGCGCACGTCGGCGCCCGTCGGGCCCTTCGGTCTGATCGGCCGCGCGCGCAGCGATCTCGACCGCCTGAAGACAGTGTTGGAGAGCTATGGGTATTACCAGAGCTACGTGGGCATCACGATCGACGGCTTGCCCCTGGATGACCCGCGACTCGGCGAGGAGTTGAGCGCGCGCGCGAAGGGCGACGATGCAACGGTGAAAGTAACATTCAGCATCGGTCCGCAATATCACTTGCGCAAGGTCGAGATCGACGGCGACATCCCGCAGTCCGCGGCGGGCAAGCTTGCTCTACACACCGGAGACCTCGCGATTGCAGCGAACGTTCTCGCGGCAGGCGAGCGTTTGCAAACCGCGTTGGAAGATGAAGGCTACGCCTTCGCGAAGGTCGATCCTCCGATAGCGCAGGAGATTCCCGCCGAGCGTGTGCTCGATGTCAGCTTCCACGTGACCACTGGAGCGAAGGTCCAGATCGGTCCCATCCGCATCCGCGGGTTGAAACGCATGCACGAGTCGTTCGTGCGTCGGCGCCTCCTGATTCAGCAGGGTGAGGAATACGGCGCCAGCAAAGTCGAACGAGCGCGGAAGGATCTTCTCGCCCTCGGCGTGTTCACCTCGGTGACAGTGCAATTGGACACCAAGCCCGACAGCTCGGGGCAAGTCCCGATCACCTTCCGCCTCCGTGAGCGCCCCCTACACGCCGTGAGCGTGAGCGGCGCCTACTCCACCGACCTGGGCGGCAGTGCGGGAGTGAGCTGGACCAACAGGGACGTCGCAGGAAGGGCGGATCAACTCACCCTGTCGGCGTCGGTCATCAATCTCGGCGGCAGCACCGCCGCCAACGGTATTGGGTACGATTTGAGCGGTAAGTACCTGATCCCAGAATTCGCGCATCGCGACCAATCGCTCCAGTTCGCATTGCAGGCCCTCAACCAGTCCTTGCAAGCCTACGATCAGAAGGCAGTCACGTTTGGGACGACCCTCAGCCGCAAGCTCTCCAGCATCTGGACAGCCAGTGTCGGGATCACCGCGACAGCGGAGCGGATCCGCCAGGAGGGTTTCCTGGAAATCAACTGCGGAGCCGCTTGCCCTGCGCTGGACCCCAAAACCGAGCAGCTCCAAAGCGGCCCTACCTGCACGCCAGCGGGTTGCACCGAGGTGATCTTCACGACGCAGCGTCTCCCCTCGCACTACGAGCTGGTGGCCATTCCGTTCATTCTGACTTACAACACAACTGGCCTCGACTCGCCCATCGAGGACGCCACCCATGGCATCCGCGCCTCCTTCAGCGAAACGCCCACGCTGTCGCTGGGGACCCGGAACGCGAAGTTCTTCATTACCCAAGGCAACATCGCGTATTACCTGGATTTACATGACCTGCGACTGAACCCCGATCCCGGTCGCAGTGTCCTCGCCCTGCGCGCCTTGGGCGGCCTCGCTCAGGGTGCCGGCCAGTTCGGCCTGCCTCCCGACCAGCGGTTCTATGCGGGCGGTAGCGGCACGATTCGTGGTTACCGTTACCAGGCCGTAGGCCCCACGTTTCCGATCGATGGCAACCCTATTGGAGGAGCGGCCATCAACGCCGGCACGGTGGAGTTCCGACAGCGCATCGGTCAGAGCCTCGGCTTTGCGGTCTTCGTCGATGCCGGCCAGGTGAGTCAGAACGTGAACCCTCTGAACGCGACCCTTCGTTTCGGCACCGGCGCGGGAGTGCGTTATTACACGCCGATCGGCCCGATCCGTCTGGATTTCGCGCTGCCGATCAACCGGCGCTACGACGACGCCCAGCATCGTTATATCGACGACGCCTTCGAGATCTACATAGGCCTGGGACAAGCGTTCTGATGCCACGCGCCCTGAAAATCTCGGCTTGGATCCTCGGCTCGCTGCTGCTGTTGGTCGTGCTGTTGCTCGGCCTGCTGCTCATCATCGGCAACACGGACAGCGGCCGCGCACTGATTGTGCGCATGACCAGTCGTCTGACCGACGGTCAGGTCGAGCTTGCCGGCATCGGCGGCACGTTCCCAGCCGCTTTGGACCTCGACAAATTGGAGCTGCGCGATGACCGGGGCACCTGGCTCCTCGCTGAGCGCATCTCACTACGTTGGTCCCCCATAGCGCTTCTGGCCCGCCACGTGCAAGTGGACACACTGCACATCGGTCGGCTGCATATCGAGCGCGCGCCCGTCAGCAAACCCGCAACAAAGCCCAGTAGTGGCCAAGTCTCGATCCCGCACTCCGATCTCGTCCATCTCGACATTGACACCCTGGAGCTGGGTCCGGATCTGGCCGGCGCCGCTACGTCCCTGACCTTCCACGGCAGTGCGCATTGGCGCTCCATGCAGGATGCCGTCGCTTCCTTGAGCGCTCAACGATCAGGCGGCGTCGGCAACTACGACGCAAAGCTTCGGTTCAATGCGGACCGCATGGATGCCACCCTGAAACTCCAGGAGCCCGCCAACGGTCCGCTGGAAAATCTCCTGCAACTGCCGGGCCTGGGAGATCTGTCCGTACTCGCCGAAATCAGCGGTCCGCGCACGGTCGAGAAGATCGCGCTCACCCTGGATGCGGGCGCCCTGAAAGCCCGGGTCAAAGGGACCGTGAATCTCCAAGCAACGTCGGGTGACCTCGACTATGCGGTGACCGCGGATCAGATGACGCCTCGTCCGGGACTATCCTGGCAAAGTGTGGAGATCCAAGGGCGCTGGCACGGCACGATAAGCTCACCTTCCGCGACCGGACACTTGCTGATCAGACAACTGCAGGTTCCGGGTAACACGCAACTGGCAAGCCTGACTGCCAACCTGACGGCGAGCGGCGGCTCACTCGGTGCGCGGGCGACGGTGGAAGGGCTCGTCATCCCTGGGTCGCAACCGAACTTGTTCCAGGATGCCCCGTTGACCCTGGAGGCTTCCGTGCACCTCAGCGATCCGAAACGTCCGGTCGAATTGACCGCCGCGCATCGCCTATTCACATTGCAAGCACACGCCATCACGGTCGGAGAGCAGAGCGCACAACTCAACCTGCATCTTCCGGATGTCGCACCCCTCGCAGCGGCAGCGGGCGAGAAGGTCAGCGGCGAAGGGACACTAAAAGCGCACGTTACTCGCGATACGCGCGCGACACGGCTTACTGCGGACGTTGATGCCAACCTGGATGGTGGTACGGCTTCCTGGGCTGGACTCGTCCGCGGTGGCGCCGCCCGGCTGCAACTCGCGGGAGCGCTAACCGACACCAAAATCACGATAGACAAACTCGTATTGACGGCTCGTGCACTCTCCCTCGGCGCAAGTGGCAGCATCGCGCGCACCGCGACCCAGGATATGGACGCGCGTCTCAACCTAGACCTCCCCGATTTGAAGCAACTCTCACCCACGGTCGACGGAACTTTGAAACTATCCGGGAGAGTCAACGGCCCGCGCGCTGACCTGAGCACCGTCGCGGACCTGACAACCACCTTGTCGGTTCGCGGGTCTCCCAAAGGGACAGTGTCCGCCGCCGTGCATGCTGCGGGTTTGCCGAAAGCGCCTCGGGGCACCATTGAAGCGCATGGTGACCTGGATGGCGCTCCTCTGCAGCTCAACGTTGCACTCGAGCGAGC
>CAYNTW010000156.1:0-4294 GCA_964400085.1 uncultured Steroidobacteraceae bacterium
GTCTCGCGCCTACGGAAGGCATCGCTGCGGGCCGGAGTGCCGGTCTCGCGCCTACGGAAGGCAACGCCGCGGGCCGGAGCGCCGGTCTCATGCCTACGGAAGGCATCGCTGCAGGCCAGGGCGATCTGGCGTCCGCGCAGGGGATTTCCCAGCGGGCGGGCGTATCGGAGCCTCGGGGGCACACTGTGCCTGGACACCTGGACGGCGTGGCCTACACGGCCGGCCCCGGCCTCATCGGCGCCCTGCTCACCGGAGCCTCGCTGGCCCGGAGCCTGGCATATGCCTGGCGGGTGCCGGCGATCGGCGTGCATCACCTGGAGGGCCACCTGCTGGCTCCTCTGCTGGAGCCCGACCCGCCGCCCTTTCCCCACGTGGCGCTGCTCGTGTCCGGCGGACACACGATGCTGATCCACGTGCGCGGGATCGGCAGCTACGAGCTCCTTGGCGAGACGCGCGATGACGCCGCGGGTGAGGCCTTCGACAAGACCGCCAAGCTGCTGGGTTTACCCTATCCGGGTGGACCTGAATTGGCGCGGCTGGCCGAGCGGGGTCGGCCCGGAGCGTTCGCCTTCCCCCGCCCGATGCTCGACCGGCCGGGCCTGGAATTCAGCTTCTCGGGTCTAAAGACTGCCGTGATGCATGCTATTCGTGGACGCGAGATGACCGATGTCTTGCGCGCTGATGTCGCAGCCGGCGTGCAGCTCTCGATCGTCGAGACGCTCACCGCGAAGGCATTGCTGGCACTGGAGGAGACTGGGCTCGACACTCTCGTTGTCTCCGGAGGGGTCAGTGCGAATCGCAGCTTACGTGAGCGCCTCGCGGAAGCCACGCAGCGACGCGGCGCTCGCGTGTACTATCCCCGGATCGAGTTTTGCACCGACAATGCCGCCATGATCGCGGTCGCCGGGCTTGCGCGGCTCGAGGCCGGTCAGCACGACGGCCTCGGCATCGAGGCCCGGGCGCGTTGGGCGTTGGAAACTTTGCAGCCCGTGGCAACATAGCGTCAGATCGTAGTCACTTTCAGCCGCGAGCCCCGCGTCATACTTGAGGTCGATAAATAGCCATGCCCGTTGAGGCTCCACCTTGCTTGCCCTTCGTTGAGCTTTGCGGAAGGGATCTCACTTGACTGACCCCCTGTACTCAAGCGATCGCGTCTTTCTGCGCGGCCTCACGGCCGAATGCATCATCGGCTTCATTGACTGGGAGCGTCGTGTCAGGCAGACCGTGGTGGTCGATCTGGAGGTACCGGTTGACTGCGCGCGCGCCGCCTTGACCGATGAAGTGTCCGACACGGTCGATTACAAGAAAGTTGCGAAGCGGGTGCTCGCCTTCATCGAAGCCTCCGAATTCAAGCTCGTGGAGACCCTCGCGCATCGGCTCGCGATGCTGCTTCTCGAGGAGTTCGGCCTCGAGTGGGTGCGGTTGCAAGTCAACAAACCCGGCGCCATCCGCAACTCCCGCGACGTGGGGGTCATGATCGAGCGCCGGCGCGCCGACTTGACGTCCGCGGCCGCTGGCAGGGTCTGACATCACGTGCCCGCGGTGTACGTTGCTGTCGGGAGTAACGTGGAGCCGGAGCGCAATCTCGCGTTGGCCACCCGCGAGCTGCGTCGGGAGTTCCCTGATGTTGAATTCTCGCCGTGGTATCGCAACCGCGCGGTGGGATTCGAGGGGGCGGACTTCATCAACTTTGTCGCCGGTTTCACGACTACGCTGCCGATAGAGTCGGTCCTCGCACGTCTACATGCGATCGAAGTGCTCTGCGGTCGACCACGTGATGCACCTCGTTGGGCCCCGCGCACGATGGATCTCGACGTACTCCTCTACGGAGATCTGGTGTGTGATACACCGCGTCTGAAGCTTCCGCGTCCGGACTTGTTGAAGCGAGCGTTCATGCTGGGCCCGTTGGCGGCTCTCGCTCCAGAGCTCGTGCATCCGACCGAGAAGCTCACCATCGGCGAGCTGTGGCAGCGCTTCGATCGCGCCGCCCATCCAATGATAGAGGTGGAACCGACGCGGCTTGCGGACAGTTGAGCCCGGTGCCGTGCGACTACCAGCCGACACTCCTGCCGCCATCCACGGCGAGGATCTGCCCCGTGACGTACGGTGCTTCGGTCGCGAAGAAGAGCACGGCACGTGCCACATCCAACGCCGAGCCGGGGCGCTTGAGCGCCGTGCGATCGATGATTTCCGCCTGCAGCGCCGAATCGAGGCCGTCCTCCGGCCACAGAACCGGTCCGGGCGCGATCGCGTTTACGCGCACATGCGGGCCCAACTCACGGGCGAGAGACCTCGTGAGCATGATGAGGCCGGCCTTCGCGACGCTGTACACCGGATGGCGGCGCAAGGGGCGCAGGCCGTGAATGTCAGCCAGGTTCACAATGAGCCCACCATTGGCGTGCAGCGCAGGAGCGACGGCCTGCGAAAGAAACAAGGGCGCCTTCAGGTTGGTGCCAATGAGATCGTCCCAGTCGATCTCCGTGATATCGCCCACCGGCGTCGGGTAGAAGGACGACGCGTTGTTGACCAGGATATCGAGGCCACCGAAAGCTTCGCTTGCCGTGTGAGCGAGCGCGGGCAACTGTTCGATTTCCAGGAGGTCCGCGTTAGCCAAGGTAACCGAGGCCGGACGGGCCTTGTTGAGCTCCTGGGCGAGCTCAGAGGCATCCTCCGCCGAGCTGCGATAGTGCAGAACCAGATTCGCTCCGGCGCCGTGCAGGACACGGGCGATCGCCGCGCCGACGCGCCTCGCGGCGCCCGTTATGAGCGCGGTTTTTCCAGACAGACGGGTGGAGCCACAGTGGGCGGTGGGTTCATCGTTTTCCATGGCGCGCGATCATGATCTCATCTGTTCCACATCCCATCCTCCCACCGCTGTCGGCCGATGAGCAACAGCATTCCGCCGCGGTCGCCGCCAGGCTGCGCGAGACCATCCGCGCGGCTGGTGGTTGGCTCTCTTTCGAGAGCTTCATGGAGCTTGCGTTGTACGCGCCCGGACTGGGTTATTACAGCGCCGGCAGCGCCAAGATCGGAGCCAGCGGCGACTTCGTCACGGCCCCGGAGGTCTCCGACCTTTTCAGCCGCTGCGTGGCCGGGCAGTGCGCGGAAGTGTTATCCACCACGGGCGGGGAGATTCTGGAGCTCGGCGCCGGAACGGGTCGGATGGCCGCAGTGGTGCTCGAGTCGCTCGCCGCAGCGGAGGTCTTGCCGGACCGCTATGCCATTCTGGAGGTGAGCGCCGACCTGGCCGAGCGTCAACGCGATCGACTGCGCTCCTTGCCAGCCAGAATACGTGAGCGCGTCGTCTGGCTGGATCGATTACCCGAGCGCCCGTTGCGCGGCGTGGTGCTCGCGAATGAGGTGCTGGATGCGTTGCCATGTCGGCGGTTTGTGGTCGCGCGCGAGGCCCTGGCGAAGGGCGCGCCGGCCGTTGGGCCGGCGAGCGTTGGATTGAGCGCGCCCGCTGGCGCAGCCATCGAACCCGGTACCGTTGGCTCGCGCGCAGACGTGGGACCGAGTGCTAACGTCGGTGTTGGCGCTGTTGGCGTCGGGCCTGGCGCTGCCGTTGGTCCTGACGCTGCCGTTGGGCCCGGCGCTGCCATTCGTCCGGGCCCTGACGTTGGTTCGGGCCCGGGCGTTCTCACACGTGATGCGTCGCCGGCGGTCTCGGGATCCGGCGATCCGTCGTCCTCTTCAGTCGGTTCCGTTCTGGAGCTAGGTGTCGCGCTCGACGGCGATGAATTTGTCGAGCGCGCCGCCGCTCCTGATGGAGAGCTCGCGGGCGCCTGCGAGACATTGCTCCGCGAACTTCCGGAGCCCCTCGCGCCGGGCTACACCTCCGAGGTGTGCCTCCGTGTCGAGCCGTGGATCGCCAGCCTCGGCGAGTGCCTCGAGCGCGGGCTCATCCTGTTGTTCGATTACGGTCTGCCGCGCACGCACTATTATCATCCGCAGCGCACCACTGGCACGCTCCGCTGCCACTTCAAACAGCGCGCGCACGATAATCCCTACATCAATGTCGGTGTGCAGGACATCACCGCCTGGGTTGACTTTACCCGGGTCGCCGAGGCGGCCGTTGCCGCGGGCCTGGATGTTTCCGGCTTCTGTACCCAAGCGGCTTTTCTCCTCGGCACCGGCATCGAGCGACTCGTCGCCGGAGCGCACGGCGTGGTCGAGCAAACGCGCCGCTCCGGTGAGGCACGCCGCCTGCTGATGCCTGGGGAAATGGGCGAGGCGTTCAAAGTCATGGCGCTCACGCGCGACTATGATGCATCGCTTGGCGGCTTTGCTCTTC
>CAYNTW010000156.1:4394-9745 GCA_964400085.1 uncultured Steroidobacteraceae bacterium
CGTTACCTTTCAACGAGATTTCAAGTGGCTGACACAATCAATACGATTGCCCTGGGTGTGATTGAAGGCATCACCGAATTTCTGCCGATCTCCAGCACCGGACACCTGCTGGTCGCGGAGCATTGGCTAGGGGAGCGCTCGGAGTTCTTCAACGTCGCGATCCAGTCAGGCGCGATTCTCGCGATCGTGCTGATCTACTGGCGTCGTTTGCTCGGCCTGCTCACGCGCTTCGACAAGCCCGAGAACCGCGATTATCTGCTCAAGCTGATTGTCGCGTTCGCGATCACCGGCGCTCTCGGGCTGGTCGTCGTGAAACTCGGATTCAAACTCCCCGAGAGAGTGTTGCCGATCGCGCTCGCCGAGCTCGTGGGTGGCATTCTGATTCTATTGATCGAAGCGTACGTCTCCCGTAAGCCGCAACAGGATGTCGTGACCTGGAATGTCGCCATCTGGGTAGGCCTGGGTGGAATTCTCGCAGGCGTCTTCCCCGGCACCTCACGCTCCGCGGCGACGATTTTCGCCGCCATGCTCGCCGGTCTGACGCTCCGCCCGGCCGCTACGGAGTTCGCGTTTCTGATCGGCATTCCCACCATGTTCGCCGCGACGGCGCTCGAATACGTCAAGGCGCGCCACGGCGGCGGCGCGGATCATGAAGACTGGAACGCCTTGACCATCGGCTTCGTCGTCTCCGGCATCGTCGCCTTCATCGCGGTGAAATGGCTGCTCCGTTACGTGCAGTCCCACCGATTCACGCTGTTCGCGTGGTATCGCATTGTGCTGGGCGCGGTGCTGTTGGGTATGGTGGCTACGGGCACCGTGAGCTGAAGTCGCGGTGAGGCACGCGTTGGACCCGCTCGGCACTCGATGCTGTCCTTGCCACCACCCTTCAGCGCAGCGGAATGATGATCACCGAATTCCCGCGCCGGACCTCCAAAACCAACACGGAGGCGCCTTTGGCGCGCTCGCGTAGCTGTTGAACGCTGGTCACCTTGCCGCGGTTGGCGCCCATGATGACGTCGTTATTGCGAAGGCCGGATTGCGCGGCAGCGCTGCCAGCCTCCACGTTCTTGACCAGTGCGCCGCCGCCATCGGGCGCATCGACGAGTGTCGCCCCTTCGAACGCCTTGTGAATGCTTTCGGCCGGTCCGACCTGCGCGGCTGAAGTGGTATCGGCGATGACGGCGGTGACCTTCAGCGGCTTGCCATCGCGCAGCAACCCAATTTCCACCTTGTCCCCGACACGCAGGAGCCCGATGCTGTTGCGCAGCTCGCTGTTGGATTTGACTGGTTGCCCGTTCACCGAGGTGATGACGTCGCCCGTATGGATGCCCGCCTTTTCAGCCGGTGAGCCCTCGACCACCTGCGACACGAGCGCGCCCATCGCGTTCTGCAGGCCGAGCGAGTGCGCGATGTCGGGCGTGACCGTGTACATGCTCACGCCGAGCTGGCCGCGCTTGACCGAGCCAAACTTGATGAGCTGGTCCATCACGCTGTGGGCCATGTTGACGGGAATCGCAAAGCCGATACCGATGTTGCCGCCACTGCGCGAAAGGATCGCGGTGTTGATACCAATCAACTCGCCGCGCAGGTTCACGAGCGCCCCGCCGGAGTTGCCCGGGTTGATGGAGGCGTCCGTCTGGATGAAATCATCGTAGCCGTCGGGATTGATGCCCGAACGGGACAGGCCGCTGATGATTCCCGAAGTGACCGTGTGCTGCAGGCCGAACGGATTGCCGATCGCGAGCACGAAATCGCCGACTTCCACCTTGGACGAATCGCCAAGCCCGATCTGCACCAGGGTGTTATCGCTTTTGACTTTCAGCACCGCGACATCGGAGGGCTCGTCGCTGCCGACGATCTCGGCTTTGAGGTCGCGTCCGTCCTGCAACGTGACCGTGATTTCGCTCGCATTCTCGACCACGTGAGCGTTGGTCACGATATAGCCCGCTTTCGCATCGAAAATGACGCCGGAACCGGCACTCTGAAACGGGCGTTCCCGCGGGCCGCTGTCCGGAGGCACGTCGAAGAAGCGCCGGAAGAAGGGATCATCGAGCAGCGGATTCTGCGGTCCCCGATCGCGGATCGTGCCCCGGGTGGCGATGTTCACCACGGCGGGGGACACCTTCTTCACTATGGGTGACAGAGAAGGCACGGGGGTATCGCCCACCGTGGCCGGCATGGCGGCGGGGGCGGGCGGAGCTATCACCGCGACAAGCATGAGCGCGGCGAGAGCGAGATCAGCACGTTTCATGGTGGCTTCCGAATCGGGCGATGCCGGGACCACCTGATTCTACAGCGGTCCAGGACCGGGCTGGCTACGCAGCCGTACGCATTACGCGTACGAGGTACCGGGGTAGGAGCCCCGCTGGGGGCAGGAGTCCCCGCGGGCAGGAGTGGCGGCGGGACGCCACTCAAAATCGCAACCGACGCACGGCCCTGAAACGTGAGCACGTGGTCGGTCGGAAGCCCTACCGGAGCGGGTCACGCATCGCCGGCGAGCCGCGTTCAATCGAGGCTTCGATACGGCAACGGCTTCGTGAGTCAATCGCCCGAGATTGCTCCCGGGACGCAGCGGCGTTGGCAACGGCTCCCGGCCTTGTACGTCGGGTTTGATGTTGGAATTTCCGGTCTGGGTCTGACAGCGCTGAAGGGTGGTATGAACACTCGTCGTTGGCTCGTGCCGCCCGACCGTCCGTCGCGCGGACGAGCCGGTGAAAACGTTTGTCATGCTTTCACAGTTTGTACCTAGTCGGATACAGGTTGACGGACGACTCGGTTGGCTCTACCTTGTTCGCCCCACCCAAAGCGCTCAGCTGCACTCACCGAGCGTATTTTCCATGGGACGCGCAGCCAAGGAGGCGATCCGGTCGAGATCAGGAAGATCTGTTCAATTCAAGCGTCAATCATGGAGACCTCATGCGTACCAATCTCGGATTGCGGTCGATCCTGATCGCTTCCGCCGCCCTCACTTGCACTCTTGCCCACGCCCAGACACAGAGCGACTCGCTTTGGAGCGACGCGGCCACGCCGGCAATTGCCGCCGCATCCGATGTCCACTCCGTCGAAGTCGGCGTCAAATTCAGCAGTGACGTGAACGGACTCATCACGGCGATCCGCTTCTATAAAGGAGCCCAGAACACGGGCGAGCACGTAGTCAGCTTGTGGTCTTCCGATCAGGAACAGCTCGCAAGCGCCACCTCGACCAATGAGACGGCAAGCGGCTGGCAGACCGTTATCCTCAGCACGCCGGTCACCGTCGTTGCCGGGACCACTTATGTCGCCTCGTTGCACACGCCCGGGCGCTACGCCTACGATTCAGAGTACTTTTCGACGGCATATAGCGCCGGAGTTTTGCATGCTCCCGCCGGTGCGGGCGTCTATACATATGCCGCGGGCAGTACCTTTCCTGCAAGCCAATGGCAGGATGACAATTACTGGATCGATGTCGTCTTCGAGCCCACCGCGAGTGACCCGCTCGTCAATGGCCAGTGCGGATCCTCGAACGGTGCAAACCTGGTAAGTGCTCCGACAACCAACTTCTGCGCGGCGGGCACGGCTTCATCGATTACGGGCAACGGGCCCTGGCAGTGGACGTGCGCCGGCAGCGGTGGCGGTACGACCGCTTACTGCCAGGCCTTCGCGCAACAAGGTCCAACTGCCTATGTAACTCCGGGCACCCAGGGCTTCCAGGGTTCGCCGGCCTCGCTGCCGGTCTACTCGGCGGCCAACGGCAAAATCCCCCCGGGCACCAGCTGCTCCTGGAACCAAACGGGCTTGTACCTGGAGTGCGACGACACCAATCTCACCTTTGACAGTGTATATATCCAAGGCGGTGTCTATGCGCGCGGTTGTGGCAACATAACGGTTACCAACTCCATCATAGACCAGCAGCCGGGCACGGGATGGACTCCTCCCATCGCCGACCACTGCACGACCTGGGACGGCAAATCCACGATCACGGTGCGCAACTCGACGCTGCGTACCGGTCCCCCGACCGGCGGAACCCCGCCCAATCAGACTTACCCGGTCTACCTTGGCCAGCAGGACAATGCTCCCGTTTGGCAATATACCGGCATGTTCCCGGAGCTTCTCTACAACAATGTGCTGGCCGGGTTCCCGCAAGGCGTTACCGGAATGGGTTCGAACAGCATCATCGAGAACAACGAGATCTACACCCAAGTCACCTGGTGCGTGGATAGCGACGGCACCGGGCTTTGGTGCCATGGCGATGGCGTATATAACGAAGGCAGCAACAACGTTCTCGTGCAGGGTAACGTCGTCGTCACACCGATTGGATACACCACTGGCGCTTACTTCTCGCAGAATCGGGATGGCCCGAACATGACCGGCGATACGCTGCAGGGCAACCTGTTCATTGGCGGCGAATACACCATCTACAATGAGAGCGACACGGGCATCAATGTGATCAACAACACCTTTGGAGGATACGACTCCAGCAACAGTGGCGGCGACTGCATAGCGTGGTCGGGTGCTTCGTGGGGTACCTGGACGGGTAACGTCCATACCGATGGCACGCCAGTCACCCCTAGCGGCTCGGGTTGCAACTGATGTCATCACGAGCCCCCCCTGCGGCCGTAAGAAGCGCCTTGACCTTCACGGTCAAGGCGTTTTTTTCGGGGCGCTCACATAGTCACCGACCCACGGCCCGTGGATGTGGGCACGTGGGTCCGTAGGAACCCCATCAGAGCGGGTCGGGCCGCGTCCAATTCGAGGTTCGTAAGTTCCGCTTGCGCGGACCCGTTGCGCTTACGTTAGTTAGGCGGCTTCGACGGAGATGCGTCGCGGCTGAACCTGCGGGTGCTTGGGAATGCTGACCTCGAGCACGCCGTTGGTCTGTTTGGCCGTGATGGTGTCGGTGTTGGCATTCTCCGGGAGCGTGAAGCGACGCAGGAAAGTGCCGGTCGTGCGCTCGACGCGCTCGTAACCGTTCTTGTCCGTCGTCTTCTGCTGCGCACGCCGCTCGCCGCGGATGGTCAGCACGCCGTTCTCGGCGGTGATGTCGATGTCCTTCGACTCGACACCAGGCACGTCGGCGAGGACGACGAAGCGCTCGGGCTCCTCGTAGATATCCACACGCGGCACCCAGGAAACACTCGCCGTGCTCTCAGGGGCAGCTGTCTTGTTGAACACCTGATCGAGCTGGCGATGCAGGCGATTCACGAGCGTCCAGGGCTCATAAGCAACTACTGTCATGGGGCCTCCGATGTTGAAGTTGGGTAGATTGCGCTTGTTGCGCCTGACACCGGATTTGCGGATGCGCCCCCCGGGTTTCAAGTGTTGAAGTCAGAAGATTCCAACATGGCGCATCGCCAGACCGATGGCCGACCGCG
>CAYNTW010000157.1:0-9454 GCA_964400085.1 uncultured Steroidobacteraceae bacterium
GCTCGTGCCCGACTATCCCGACAAGGATATTGCCGCCAGGATCACCGTCTATCAGCTCCTGACGCACACCTCGGGGCTGCCGGACATGTTCAATGAGAAGTTCGTCGACACCCCGAAGGACAAGCTCGATACCATCGCCGCGCACCTGCCGCTGTTTACCGGCAAGGCGCTGCTGTTCGAGCCCGGAACGAAATGGTCGTACTGCAGTGCGGGATTCATCGTGCTGGGGTTGGTGATCGAGAAGCTCTCGGGTGAAAGCTACTACGACTACGTTCGGCAACACGTGCTCAAACCAGCTGGAATGATCGACACGGAAAATTACGCGCCCGACGAGGATGTTCCCAATCTGGCGCTCGGCTATGTGGATGTCAAGCCCGAGCCGAAATCCGGCGAGCCGCGACGCCCGGTATTCAATTTTCCCGGCGCGCTATCGGTGCCCGGGCAACGTAAAACCAACACGAGCTTCGTGCCGCGCGGCGCTTCCGCTGGAGGCGGTTATTCGACGGTGACGGATCTGCTGCGCTTCGCGCAGGCTCTCGAGGGCCACATACTGCTCGACGAGGTCCATACCGATCTGGATATGACTGGCCATGTCGCCACGATACATCCTGGTACGAAGTACGGCTTCGGAATGATGGAGCAGTTCCTGAATGGGGTCCGCATCGTTGGACATAGCGGCGACGGTCCCGGCATCAGCAGTAACCTGGATATGTATCCTGATACCGGTTATGTCGCGGCGGTAATGTCCAACTACAATGATGGCGCCAACTTGGTCAACACACGCCTGCGCGCATGGCTCACCGGTCAGAAGTTGCCGCAGGAGATCCGTCTCCCTGCCATCGCACTGCAGGCGTTCGCCGGCACTTACTCGGTCGCACCGCCGCCGCGCGGCGGCGCGCCCGGAGCTCCGGCGGGCCCGACGGGAGCGGGCAGTGGCGGTCCTTCCCTGCCTGCGCTCATGGAAGTCAGTTCCGACGCTACGGGTCTGTGGCTCATCAGCGGCGGCCGGCATCGGCTGCTTCCCCTCTCACCGACCGCGTTCTTCGACGACAACGCTCCGGACTTGCGCTTCACCTTCATCAGGGATGGCAACGGGCGTGTTACCGCCTTCACGTTCGCGGGTGGTCCTGGAGGAATGACTCTGACGGCCACTCGCAACAGCTGAGCGCGCTACAGGGTTCCATCCTTGCGGCCGCGGAGCGAGTGCCCATGCATGACCGCGCAAATAGATAGAAATGCCAGTCAATTGTGTACTGAACTAAGTACGCAGGCGCCGGTCCGAGACAAGGCAGGCTTTTACACGAGGGCAATGTGACACCACGTTCCACCGTACCGAGATCCGGCTCACTGCTGCGCCGCATTTACCGCGAACGGGTTGCCGCCTTGATCGGGGCTGCCTCGATAGTCGCCATCATTTCGTTGAGCGCACCAGAGGAGGCGATTGCTCAAGCGGGACACGCGGCGGCACTCCCTGCGCCGACAGTCACGCCGGCGATAGATGGCGTGCTCGCACTTTTCGAGCACAAGTCGGTGGTCGCTCTCGGGGATGCACATGGCCTGGCTCAGGAGGAGGACTTCTACAGCGCTCTCGTGCGCGACCCGCGCTTTGCCCAACGAGTCGGCAGTGTGGTGGTGGAGTTCGGCGGAGCTGCGGCGCAGGGCATCATCGATCGCTACGTAGGGGGTGAGAAGGTACCCTTCACTGAGCTGCGCCGCGTCTGGACCGATACGGCCGGCGCGTTTGCGCCCGGTGAGCCTGTGCCCATGGGCCTGGTCAACTTCTTTGCCAACGTTCGCGCGGCGAATCTGAGACTACCGGCTGCGCAGCGCATCAAGGTCTGGCTGGGCGATCCGAAGATCGACTGGACCGGTATCCAGTCCTTCCAGGATCTGCAACCGTACTTGAGGATGAGGGACGACAGCGAGTTTGAGATTCTGAGCGGGAAGATCCTCCAGGAGCACAAGAAGGCGCTGCTGATCATCGGGTTGGGACATCTCTTCGGCCCCCGTGGCCTCGGTCCGCTCAGCAGCAAGATCGTCGCGACCTATCCGGATTCGCTGGCGATCGTCGCGCCTTTCATCGGCTATGTTGAGCCTCAATGCAACGCGAAGTTTCTCGCGCGCGCGAAATCCTGGTCGGTCCCTTCCGTACTCACGCCGGTGGCGGGAACCTGGCTCGAGTCGGAGTTGAAAATACCGGGGTGCAACTTCATCCCGCCGCAACGACTCGACCTGATGAAGAAGATGGCCGCCGGCATGCCGGCCGGCGCCCGTGTATTGGGCCCCGGTGGACCACCGAAGCCAGGTTCCCCTCCCGGGCCGGCCTCGGTGCCGCCGGGCCGCTCCGCGCCGCCTTCTCCCATGGACATGATTGCAGGCGAAATCAACATTCTGTCCGGTGTGAAGGCCGACGCAATGCTTTATCTGGGTCCGCCGGCAGCGTTCTCCCAATCGCCGATGGAGCCGAGCCTCTATCTCGATCCGGACTATTTCAACGAGCTCGACCAGCGCGCCCGATGCTGTGTCCCTCCGGGTAAGGCGTTGGATTGGGAGCAAATTGTCGGGCAGAGCTCGGCGGCGCCGCAAGTTTATGGCACCGAGCATTGATCCCGCACGCGTTCATACGCGTGGCCGCAAATGGCTGCTACGCGCTTCGTACAAACACCCCATCCCAAGGAGATCCTCATGAGAGTTGTCATTATCGCGCTTGCTGCGATTTGTTTGAGCGGCGCGGCGGCCGCACAAAGCTTCAGTACCAACGGTCCACACGGCTCGGGGCGGGGTCCGGTCACGTTGCGGGCGGGCGAACCGAATGCGCTCGATCGTCTCGCCACGCAGCTCGACCTGGACGAAGGTCAGAAGGCGCAGCTACGGGCCATTCTGGATGAGCAGCGCGCCAAAATGGATGAATACCTGCGGGAGCAAAAGGCATCCGGTCAGGACCCGAGTATCGAGCAGATCGGGGCGATGCAGGCGCAATTTCAGAAGGAGGGAGTTGACCAGTTGCGATCTCTTCTGACTCAGGCGCAGCTCTCGAAGCTCGAACAGCTACTGCAGGCGCAAGGCGGACGACTGTTGGGCCCGTCGTCGGGCATGACTGTGTCGGCGGACGCATCGAACTCCATATGCGACAGCTCGGGTAAATGCATAGCTCGATAAGGTACGAGCACGCTGCCGTGATTCGAATCACCCGGGCTGCGGGTCTCGATAGCGCGCAATTCGCCAGACTCCAAGGGTCAACATCGGCAATATGAACACCAGAATGAAACCGTACGTGATGACTCCGTAGCCTCTCGCGACCAGGTCGATGATCCCGGTCCGGGCCGCCAGGACGGTGGATACGATCATCAGGCCCGCCGCGATGGCAGTTCGGGCGAGTCTGGACAGCGTGCCGGACCCTCGCCAGCCGGCGGCGGCGATTCTCTCGTTCACTGAATGGATCATCGCGGTGCCGGAGCCGATCAACGCAGTGAGTACCACGATCAGAAACAACGCGTGAAAGAGTGGGATATTCAGATGGGTCAGCAGCAGATACATGGGGACGGGGCTCGTCACGATCGGGGGGTAGAAGGCCATGGCTGCGAAGACAAACAGAGCGCCGGGCAGCATGGCGAGCAGCCCGCCCATGAGGCCCCCGATGAGGGCATCCCGCCGCTGCCGCAGATGTCTTGCGCAGAACAACGTCGCCGTGATGGCCGCGATGTTGTAGCCCGCGTAACGCAGCCCGTTGAAGACTGTTTCGGCCGGCCTGTCCAGGCTCGCCGTTCGCAACGTACCGAGTGCGTCGTGACCGAAATGCCACAGGCAAAGGCCCACGAAGGTGAAGTAGAACCCGTAGAGCACGAAGGACCAGGCCACCAGGTAGCGCTCCAGTACCGTCGTCCCGAAAGACGCCAGGGTCACGACCAGTACCGCGAACAATGTCGCGCCGAGCTGTGCCGGCAGGTGCAGCGATTCAATCAACAGCGCGTCCACGGTCGCTGCAAGTACGGATAGCACGAGCAGCAGGAGGAGCAGGTACAACACCTCGAAGACGACCCAGCCGCGTCCGAGCAGCCGGCGGAACAGGCCGCGATACTCGAAAGTCTGGTGTACACGAGCGAATTCCAGGGTGGTGGCATACACCACGCCGAGGACTCCCGTCGCGACCGCAATGCCCAACAGGGCTCCCAGGGGTCCCTGGGAGAGAAAAAACTCGGCAAACTCGCGCCCGGTCGCGTAGCCGCCCCCGATGATGACCGACTTCAACACAAAGCCAGGCAGCAGGTACCGCTTGAACCAGGACGTTGCCATCATCACCCCCGGAGTAAGATATCATGGTAATAATTGGTATGTAAATCTAATTGCCCGGATGAGGCATTTGTTCAACACACCGGCGCTGAAGGACTATCGCAATGATTGTTGATGACTACAAAGCCATGACACCCGGCTCGTGCGAGCTGGCCCGGCGCGCGCTACGGGTTCTGCCCGACGGGGTCTCCACCGATACCCGGCTGTTCGAGCCGTATGGAATGTATGTCCGATACGCCATCGGCAGCCGCAAATGGGACGTCGATGGTAATGAGTATCTGGACTTCTTCGGCGGGCATGGTGCCATGATGCTCGGACACAGCCATCCGAGCGTGACGCGTGCGATCCAGAATGCCGCCGGGCGCGGTATTCAGTTCGCCGCCAACAATCCCACCGAGGTGGAATGGGCGGAGCTCATCCAGAAGCATATTCCCACAGCCGAGCGCGTGCGGTTTACGGGGAGCGGCACGGAGGCCACTTTGCTGGCGATTCGCATCGCACGCGCGTTTACCGGCCGCTGGAAGCTCGTTCGCGTACGAACGCACTATCACGGCTGGCATGACTTTGCAGTCTCGGGGTACAACGACTTTTTCGACGACCGACCCGCGCCCGGGGTGCTCCCGGAGATCGTCAGCAATACGCTGTTGGTTGACCCCGGGGACACGGAGGATTTGCGCCAGGTGCTCGCCGGCCACCGCGGTGAGATCGCCGCTGTGTTGCTCGAGCCCCTGGGCTCGCATTTTGGCATCGTGCCAAGCAGCGACGCCTATTTGAAGGAGGCGATCACGTTGGCAAAACAGAGCGAAATTCCCGTCATTCTCGATGAGGTCATTACGGCTTTCCGTGTCGGCTCGGGCGGCATGCAGGGACTGCTCGGCCTCCAACCTGACCTGACCTGCATGGGTAAAGTCGCTGCCGGTGGCATGCCCGGAGGCATCGTTGCCGGCTCGGCACGCATCATGGCCGTGCTCGGGCAGGCTTCCGGCTCGACTGCGAACAAGAAGGTCCTCCACCAGGGCACGTTCACCGCCAATCCGGTGACGGCGAGCGCCGCGGTGGCCACGATCCAGGAAGTCGTGAGTCAAAATCTGTGGGTGCGCGCCAATGAGTTGGGAGCAGCGGCTCGAGGGGGGCTCAATGCACTGTTCGAGCGGATGAAGATCCGCTGGCACGCCTATGGTCGCTTTTCCGCTTTCCACATTCTGCCGGAGTTACCAGAAGGGCTGTCCGGGACAGTCAACCTCGAGCGCATTCCTTGGGAGCGCTTTGCAGGCCGGTCGACCCCGGTGCTGCACAAGTTGCGTATGGCATTGAATCTGGAGGGCGTGGACATCGGCTCCCGAGGGACAGGATTCCTTTCCGGCATTCACCAAGGCGAGGATGTCAAACAGTTGATCATAGCGTTCGAGCGCGCCTTGAGGCGGATGCGGGCGGAGGGGATCCTCGGATGAGGAGAGCCGCCTCGCCGTCGCGCTATCCTTCCCCCACCGCAGCAGTGCGGGGCTTGCTGCGCACCCTCGTCAGTCCGGTGGTGTCAAGCGCGAGAGCATGTCAATCAGTGCTCGGCGCTCACTGGCATTCAAAACCGTGGCGAGCTTGCTCTCGCGCTGCAGGATCAGCGGCCATGCCTCATCGAGCACAGCCTGACCGGCCGGGGTGATGCGCATGGAGTAGACCCGTCGATCACTTTGGCGTCGCGTCCGGCGAATCCACCCCAATTTCGCGAAGCGGTTCGTGATGGGCACGAGGGTCGATCCATCCAGACCGGTGGCCGCGGCGAGATCGAGCTGACTCATTCCCGGATTATGGCTGATGAGCACCAGGGCGCTGTACTGGCCGGGGGCCAGTTTCAGATGTTTGAACGAGGACATGAATGTCCGGAACAGGTAGCTGTAGGCCCTTCTGAGCTGATAGCTGACTTGCTGCGGCAGCGGACCCAAATCGACTGACGCGTCCGGCATTTTCGTCGGATCGCTTTTGTGGGCGCGCATGGCAGGGCGGGTCCGTGTGCTCAGCGGCGTCATCGGTTGGATCGGGAGCGGGATGAGTTTTTCGAGCGCGCCTTGGGCCGAGATGACACCGGGGCTTGCGACTCGACCGTGTTCAGATCGGCGATGCGCGCGAGCAGAGCTCCCAGTTGGGTCCGTTCGGACGCGCTCAAGGCTTTGAAGAATTGTTTCTCATGGGCGTCGACCAGGCGCCGCGCTTTGGCCAGGACCGCCTCACCCTTCGGGGTCAAGTTGAGTGAGTACCACCGCCGGTCCTCGGGTCGGCGGGTGCGCAGGATCCAGCCCTCCTTGGCGAAGCGGTTGGTAATGGGGACTATCGTGGTCCGCTCGATCCCGGCCACTTCCGCGAGCGCCAACTGGCTCAAGCCGGGGTTCAGGCCGATCAACAGGAGTGCGCTGTATTGACTCGGCGCAAGGCCGACTTCCGCGAGCGCCTCCGTGAACGTTTGAAACAGGTAAGAGTGCGCCTTGCGGACATGATGACCGACCAGAGTGGGAAGCGGCCCGTAGTTGACGGGTTGTTCGGCGCCGGTAGGCGCAGCGGCTCGCGGAGTCGCTCGCCTATGGGAGCGCGCGCGCGGCGTTTCGTTCAAGTCGAATTTCACGATTGTGACTGACGGCATCAGGATGGCTGAGCCATCAAATTGTACTACCAATCGTAAAGAATGGTGCAGCGATTGGAACGCGGTGAACATGGGCGCGCGCTCCCCAGCTCGCTGGATATCCGGCTGCGGGCCAGGCCGAACCCGCACCTCATCCGGCCGATCAGTCGCCCTACGCCCAGGAGGACGGAATCATTTGGATGCCGCCGAAGCGGCGTCGGCTATTTGTCGCCGCCGTTTTCTCGCTCGCCGCGCTTCCGCATCATCGCAGGCGCAGCTTCTGCCACGCTTCGAGCTCTTGTCGCGTGATTCCCAATCCGCCGATGCGCGAGGCATCGAGGTGTTGTAGCTCCGCGAGCACATCTGAGACAAACTTCTCCCGGTGCTGGGACTCGACATTGGCCGGCACGTGCGCTGTGATCCAATTGGCCGTCTCCTCGGATGGCACCTTCGCACGCACCAGGTTCGCCACCAAAGCGCGTCGCGACGGGCGGTAGAGCGCCGCAATCTCATCGAACCCGACTACTTGGACGGTCGTGTCGTAGCGCTGGCAGCTGCGCCGATACGACCAGGTGTAAAGGTCTGCGAGCGGCCCGACTTCGTTGAGTTCATAGACCGCGATCGTCGCCTTCAGATAAGAATCCGGGTCCACCTCGATGAATGACTGCGGTACGTAGTCGCCGCGGATCAACGGAATGATCGAAGCGAGGCGTGCGGTACGTTTGTTTACGTCGACGAAGGCTTGCAGATACGAAATATGCACGAGCAGGAAGAAGCTCTGCTCGAATGGATCCAGGATGGCCCGCGCTCTCTCGAGCACCAAGAGCAGCAGGCGCGTCAGCCTGTCTCGGCCATCGATGGGGGCATACGTCGTGCCACTGACACGAATACTGTCCTCCCGGATCTGCCCTGCAGCGCCTGGCGCGACCAGACTGTCGGCGAGTAAGTAGTGGAGCGTGCGGATCGTGATCTCGTCGGGCTGAAGGGTAGCAACGTGCCGCGCGAGATAGTCGATGGCTTCCTTGTGATTCAGGATCATGATGCGCTCGGCATTGGGTTTCCCCGGCGCTGCCGCGCCCTGTAGCAGGAGCCGCTCGGTGTCGAGGAGTGTGTAGGTATTCCCCTCGAGGCGCGATGAGTTGAAAGTAAAGTCGATCAGCAGTCGGTGGTAAATTTTCTGGATGTAAGTGCCGGCCCGACCGTAGATCGGATTGCGCTTCCCGAGCGCCTCGAGCTCCTCACGGCGTAGGAGCGTCAGGTATGCGCTTTCGTTCGGCACATAGGCCTGGAGCCAGTCCTCCCGGTACGTCGCTGGCGTGCGCGCATATAGAGGCGCCTCGATTTGTTTGATCACCGCCTGGCTCGCCGCCGAAAAAAGCGGCAGAACCTCCACGGTCGGGGCTTGTGCCTCGACGGTGAAGGCGATGAGGCGGTCGCGCGCGCGATATCGCCGGCCCTTACGCTCGCCTTGCGCCTCGACGACGCCTTCCGCGACTAGATCCCGGAGCCAGGTCCGGAGTGTTCGGTCGGGCACATCGATGACTGCCCGAATCTGAGCTGGCGAGGTCCAGGCGTTGCCGCGACTGCGGAGGAAGGTTGCTACATTAGCTTTATCGGCCATATATCGGCCAATATATCGGCTGAAATGCCGGGCCTCAAGCTTTATCGGCTATATATCGGCCATTGCCCGTCGATATCGGCAATGGAGAGCTCTTTGCAACGAGCGGTGCGTTCGCCGAGCTTAGGTTATCGCTGCGCAGATGGCGGCCGAGCGCGTGAGATCATCCTACCAAGGTAGTATGCTGGTGGTATGAAAGCGAAAACGTCCCTTAGCCTCTCGGAGGACCTGCTCAGAGACTTGGATCGCATCGCGGGTCCAAAAGTCTCACGGTCATCATTTATTGAGAGCATCCTGCGCGACTTTGTCGAACAGCGCGCCCGGCAAAAGCGCTTGGCACAGGAAGTGGCGGCTATCAATCAGCACGCCGAGAAGCTCAATTCCGAAATGAGCGATGCGCTGTCCTTTCAGGCGAGGATGGATTGATCCTTGCGCCGGGGGGAATTGTATCGAGTGCGTCGTCCACCTGGTGATGCCAAGCCGGCACGTTCATTCGTGATCGTCAGTCGCCAGGCACTCGTGGATTCCAACTACTCGACTGTGGTTTGTGCGCCCATCTTTACTGAGCGGCATGGGTTACCGACACAGGTCAATGTGGGAGCCGAAGAAGGCCTGAAACACGATTGCGCTATTCACTGCGACGGCTTGATGAGCCTCGAGAAATCACGTCTGACAGATTACGTAGGGGAGTTGAGCGAGACGAAAAAAGAACAGTTGGATAAAGCGCTACAAATAGCTCTCGCGCTGCCAACAACCCGGTCGTGAGGCTGCGTTCTGGAATTCATTCGGCTGGGCAAGGGAGCCGCGCTCCCCCGATGGAGGCGCAGGGGCCCGGGTAGGGGCCGTATTTGCGGTAGCGCAGCGGGGGGCTTGCTGCGTCCCCGGCCATAGGTGACCCACATCACGACGCCTCAAAGGAATTGGATTTTCTTGAT
>CAYNTW010000158.1:0-9352 GCA_964400085.1 uncultured Steroidobacteraceae bacterium
CCCCAGCGCAGTACCGGCTCGAGCAGGGGAGTTCCAATTCCACGGCCATTCTGGCGGGGTTGCTGGCTGGCATCTGGTCGAGCCCGCGCTATGCTACATTGAGTCCTGACGAGTTTCTGGCGGGGGTCGTGGAGGGGCGAATGTCGAAGACGACGCGCCGTTCGAAGCCGGGGTCGCGGCCGCCGTATCTGGAGGGTGTGCCGTTGGCCGATGCTTGTCTCCTTGCGACGGAGGGCACCAATTCCGCAAGCGTCTGCCGTAAGCCAGAAGCGCACCGGGAAGTACGTCCATGACCTACATCGAAGCCACCGACGAATCCAGCGCGAGCGCTGCCACAAAGGCGCTCGAGCGTGACGAGAGTAGCGATTTCACGCTCGTGTCCGCCGTTGCGGAACGCAGCGAGCTGCAAAATCAACTTTACCTGAGATATCGGCGCCCCTTGCTGCAGGTATTCCACCATAGACGCATCGCTCGTGATGTGGCGGACGACTTGCTACAGCGCACCTTTTTGCAGGCAATCAAGAAAATCCGAACCGAGGGCCTGGAGGATCCAGGCAATCTTGGAGGTTATCTGTACCGTACGGCATGCAAGCTTGCGACGGCCTACTGGCGTGGGGAGCTTTCCCGGCGCCATGAGAACGACCGCGAGCTGCTGACCAACCTCAAGGATGAGGCGTTGTCACTGGAAGAGCGTCTCGACCACGAGCAACTCGCAAAGTACGTGCGTGATCTCATGGATCACCTGCCCGTACAGCGCGACCGCGAGGTCCTCGAGCGTTTCTATCTGCACGAGGAACCGCGCACGGCAATCCGCGAGTCGTTGCAACTGACCGACATGCAGTTCAACCAGGTTTTGTGGCGGGCGCGCCAGCGTTTCGGCGACATTTTGAAGAAAGCTGGTTTGGCGCTCAGCGACCCGAACGAGGGCCGCTCCTCTTCCGTACACTCGACGCATGGGTAGGGAGAACCATGGATCACGCAGAGTTCAAAGCTAGACAAACAGCCGCCGTGTACGTGGCGGATGGTTTGGACGAACAGACGCTCGAAGAATTCGAGATGCACATGATGGGGTGCAGCGAGTGCGTCGCGGACGTCGAGTCGTGGCGCGCCATCAAACTCAACATCCCGCGACGGACGCGCCCTATGCGCGCGCCGCCCACGCTCGGCCACGGTGGGCCGGCGGCTGTGGGCTGGCGCATGGCGGCCTCGCTGGTGGTCGGCGGGGTGCTTGGGACGGCGGGCGGTTGGTTCGGACACGAGACCCAGGCGCCGAACCTCGATTCCAGTCAGACGGCTTTCTTCAACGTCCCGGCCGCGACCCGCGGTGCCGACTGCACCTCCTTGCGCTACGCGCCGGAAACAAAGTTCGCCGTGCTCCGTGTGTCGGGCGTGTCGCGCGACCGCAAAGTCATTGCCGCCGACGCAGAGAAGCATGAGCTGCCGGCGACCCGTTACACCTCGCGATTGCAGCCGGATGGCAGCCATCTCATCCGCATCGATACGCAAGCGTTGGAAGGCCGGGAGGTGTTTCTCGAGGCCCACGCCGCGGATGGGTTCGGTGAGCCGCTGGGCTGTGTGACTGGAGAGATCATAGGGAACCGCTGAGCGGTCGCGACCGAGGTGCGCGCTTGGGAAGGCCCGCTCCCGCATTCGGGACGGTCTCAATTCAACGGCAATTGCGCCAAACGCTCACTCTGACGACGTAGGAATGGCCCAAAGCCGAGCCGATCGTAAAGGTCCGTCAGCGCGGGCGCATCCGGTCGCCGTCGCCTGAGATCCTCCACGGTCACGCCTAGTTGCATGTTGCACGTGATCTGGGTGAGCTTCCTTGCGAGAAATACCGACTCGCGATACTCGCGTAAGCGTTCACTCAGGGTGCGCGCGCCGCGCAGTTTCAGGCCGGCGACACGATTCAAGTCCGCGTAAAGCTCCTCCAGGGAGTCGAAGGCTTTCATGAGCGAGGCGGCGGTCTTGTGCCCGACCCCCGGCACCCCGGGGATGTTGTCGGATTCGTCGCCGGTCAGCGCCAGGTAGTCCGCGAAGCGCTCGGGCCTGACGCCGAAGTAACGCTCGATGTCGTGATAGCCCCATTGCTGTCGGAAGCCGAAATCCCAATAGACATCGCCACTGCGTACGAGCTGCGCGAGATCTTTGTCGCGGGTGATGAAGGCCGAGCGCACGCCTTCATCGCGCATCAGGCACGCGAGTGTGCCGATGATGTCGTCGGCTTCGTATTCCGGATTCACATAAGTGGCGATACCCAGACGTCGGCACAGCTCGCGGCAGTGCTCGAACTGCAATACGAGGTCTATCGGCGCCCGCTCACGATTGGCTTTGTACGCCGGATAAAGGCGACTGCGATAGTTGATCGCGGCGCGTTGGTCGAAGGCCACCGCGATATAGCGCGGCCTGATGCGCTCGATCAGGTCGCCCAGGAAGCGCGCGAAGCCAAACACGGCGTGCACCGGGTTGCCATCCCGATCCACCATGTCAGGCAGCATCGAGTGATAGGCGCGGAAGACGTAGACGGATGCGTCGACTAGAAAGATCAACTTCGGCGCCGATTACGACAGCCAGCGCTGGATGCGCGCGTGCAGTGGGCTCGTGCGCGGGAAATGCGCCAGCAGGTATTCCATCTGGTCAGCGAGCACGCGGCGGCCCTTCAGGAAAATGTACTCCGCGTACGTCGGAGTAAATGGGACGGCGATGAGCTGCATTTTCGCCTGCTCGGGCGTACGCGAAGCCTTCTGGTTGTTGCAACGTCGGCAGGCAGTGACAACGTTCGTCCAAACGTCCAATCCACCTTGGCTAAAGGGACGGATATGATCCCGCGACAGCTCGCGCGCGGGAAAGCGCACCGCGCAATACATGCACAGATAGGCATCCCGCCGAAACAACGTCTGGTTGTTCAGGGGGGGTACATAGTCATGTCGTGTGTTGCCGGGATTCCCGGTGTGTCCGACGGTAGCGACGATGGAGTTGACTTCGAGAATGGTCCGACGCCCGGTCTTCGCGTTAACCCCACCAAATAGCTTGTACAAAGTGGAGCCGCAGGTATAAGCAACCTGCTCCTGATGGTACAGTCGCGCCGCTTCCTTGTAGTCGATCCACTCGAGGGGCATCCCTGCCACGTCCGTTCGGAGGACGAGCTGGGAGAGGCCGCGCGCGCCCGGCGTGGAGACGATGCGCAGCTCATCATGGTCGCCGTAGTCGGCGCGTTCGAGATCTATGCCTAGCATGGCAGGTGTAAGATAAGGCACTTTTATGCAAGAATTCAACATCGCAACGTCTTCATTCGATTAAACATTTCTGACACCGTGGTCGACCGGCCACGGTGGGCAACCCCATGAGGGCCATGCATGCCAGTGACAATAGGTGCGCTCCGAGAGGGCACGCCACTAGAAACGCGCGTAAGTGTCGTTCCGGAAGTGGCCGGAAAGCTCTCCCAGGCCGGCGCCCGGGTGCTTCTGGAGCGGGGTGCGGGGACCCGGGCGCAATTCCCTGATTCCGCGTACAAGAACGTCGAGTGGGCCGACTCCCAGGCCGCTGTCCTGGAACAGGCGGACGTGGTGCTCACGGTACAGCCGCTCACGGTCGAGCAGATCGGGCGGCTGAAAGCCAGCGCGGTGGTCATCGGGTTCATGCAGCCTTACGCCAAGCGGGCGGAAGTTAAGGCGCTGCAGGAGCGCGGGATCACGAGTTTCGCCATGGAGCTCATCCCGCGCATCTCCCGGGCGCAGTCCATGGATGCCCTATCGTCCCAGGCGGCCATCGCGGGCTACAAGGCCGTCCTGATCGCCGCGGACCACCTACAGAAGTTCATGCCGATGTTGACGACGGCCGCTGGGACCATCCGGCCCTCGCAGGCGCTCGTCATCGGCGCGGGAGTGGCCGGGCTGCAGGCGATCGCGACCGCCCGGCGGCTTGGCGCTGTGGTCGAAGCCTATGACGTCCGCAGCGCGACGCGCGAGCAAGTGAAGTCCTTGGGCGCCAAGTTTGTCGAGACCGGCGTCAGCGCGGAAGGCACCGGAGGGTACGCGCGCGAGCTCACCGAAGAAGAGAAGCGTAAGCAGCAGGAAGTGCTCGATTCGCGTATAGCCGCCGCTGACGCGGTTGTCACAACGGCATCGGTCCCCGGGCGTCCCGCCCCAAAGATCATCTCGCGTGCGGCGATCGAGCGAATGCGACCCGGCTCGGTGGTCGTCGACATTGCCGCGGAGCAAGGTGGCAATTGCGAGCTCACGCGCGCGGGGGAAATCGTCGAGCACCAGGGCGTGAAGGTGATCGGGCCGATCAATCTGCCGGGGGATCTCGCCTACAACGCGAGCGAGATGTACGCGCGCAACCTGCTGAACTTTCTCAAGCCCGCCATCGAGAAGGGCGAGCTCAAGATCGACTGGAACGACGAAGTGTTCGCGCAGGCGTGCCTGACGCACGCCGGACAGATCAAACACGAACCAACACGCAAGGCTCTGGCGGGTTAGCAGCTCGCTCTCCCGCACGCTCTCACTCACGAGGGAAGCACATGACCGGAATGGTGGCGCTCTATATTTTCATGCTGGCGGCCTTCACGGGCTACGAGGTGATCTCGCGAGTGCCGGTGATCCTGCACACGCCGCTCATGTCGGGGTCCAACTTCGTGCACGGGATCGTGCTCGTCGGGGCGATGGTTGCGCTTGGGGGCGCGCATACGCCATTGGAGAAGGTCATTGGATTCATCGGCGTGTTGCTTGCGGCGGGTAATGCCGTCGGTGGCTACGTGGTGACCGAGCGGATGTTGGAGATGTTCAAGTCGAGCGGGGCACGCGCCGGTGCTGGCGCTGGCGCGAAGAAAGGAGGGCATTGATCTTGGATGCCTCCTCGCGCGACCTGGTCATCCAGGCGAGTTATTTCGTTACCGCGTTCCTGTTTATTTTCGGCTTGAAGCGGATGAGCTCGCCGGTGACGGCGCGCAGCGGTATCACCTGGGCCGGCGCGGGCATGCTCGTGGCGACGGCTGTCACGTTCGCCTACCCCGGGATGTCGAATTACGAGTGGATCATTCCCGCTATTCTCGTGGGCGGCGTGTTTGCGTGGTGGAGCGGCAAGCGGGTCGCGATCACCGATATGCCGCAGATGATCGCACTTTACAACGGCATGGGCGGTGGCGCCGCGGCCGCCATCGCCGCAGTCGAGCTTTATCGGGGAATCGAGCCAGGGAACTATGCTTCGTCGATTCTTGCGGTGGTCGGCGGCATCATTGGCGCCGTGTCTTTCGCCGGTAGCGCGATCGCGTTCGGCAAGCTGCAGGGTCTCATCAAGCGCAGCATCCGCTTCCGCGGGCTGCAGATCCTCAACCTGCTGATACTCCTGCTGGCGCTCGGCCACGGAGCTCTCATCGGACTGCACCTGCACACTACACCGGGTGCGGTGACCGGGATGTTTGTGTTTGCCCTGCTCCTGGGCCTGACGATGACCCTGCCGATCGGCGGCGCCGACATGCCGGTCGTGATCTCGTTGTACAACGCCCTCACTGGGTTGGCTGTTGGTTTTGAGGGATTTGTGCTGAACAACGCCGCGATGATCATCGCCGGCACCGTGGTGGGCTCGGCGGGCACGCTGCTGACGCAGTTGATGGCCAAGGCGATGAACCGCTCGCTCGGCAACGTGCTGTTCTCCGGGTTCGGTGACACCGGCGGCGCTGCGACCGGTAGCGTTACGGGGAGCCTCAAGCCGATCGAGGCTGCCGATGTCGGCGTGATGATGGCATTCGCGCAGAAGGTGATCGTCGTCCCTGGCTACGGAATGGCGGTCGCCCAGGCGCAGCACAAAATCTGGGAGCTTTGCCAGCTGCTCATCGACCGCGGCGTGACGGTGAAGTTCGCGATACACCCGGTGGCGGGACGCATGCCCGGTCATATGAACGTGTTGCTGGCGGAAGCTGGGGTGCCCTACGATCTGATCGCGGACCTCGATGAGATCAACGCGGAGTTCGAGACCGCCGATGTCGCGCTGATCATCGGCGCGAACGATGTGGTCAACCCGGTGGCGCGGACCGACAAATCCAGCCCGATCTATGGCATGCCGATACTGAACGCCGACAAGGCGAAGAATGTCATCGTGATCAAGCGCGGCCAGGGGGCGGGTTTCTCGGGTATCGAAAATGCTTTGTTCTACCTCGACAACACCCGCATGCTCTACGGCGATGCGCAAAAAGCGGGTGCGGAGTTGATTCAGGCCATCAAGGCGGTTGGTTGACCGGATGAGAGAAGCCAGAAGCCCACGCACGCTCCGACAAATTACCTTGGCGGTGGCCGTAGCCTCCTGTTTGGCTGGTGCCGCGCCCGTGGCCTACTCCGCGGCGGCGACCGCCGCGCAGCAGCCCGTGAAAAAGACCCTGACGCTGGCCGAAGTGCTGGCTGCATCCACGCCAGCGGACTGGCGAGCGCTCGATCCACAGAACACGCTCTACATGGAGCTTCCGTCCGGGCGAGTGATTATCGAGCTCGCGCCCCAGTTCGCTCCCCACTACGTCGCGAACGTCGAGGCGTTGGCTCGAGAGGGTTATTACAACGGCCTGTCGATCGAGCGCGTCCAGGACAATTACGTAGTGCAGTGGGGAGATCCCGAAGGCAAGAAGTCGGTGGGCAACGCTCAAAAAACGGTAGCCGCCGAGTTTGAGCGCACCTCACGGGGTTTGTCGTTCATGCCTTTGGCGGAGCCTGACACGTACGCGCCCGAAGTCGGGTTTTCGGATGGATTCCCCACGGCGATCGATCCTAAGCTCGGTCGCGCTTGGTTGATTCATTGTTACGGAATGGTCGGGGCGGGGCGGGACAACGACGTGGACAGTGGTGGCGGCACGGAGCTCTACGTAGTCATTGGTCAGGCGCCTCGGCATCTCGATCGTAACGTGACCTTGCTCGGCAAGGTCGTGCAGGGTATGGAGCTGCTGTCCTCGCTGCCACGCGGAACGGGGGCCCTCGGCTTCTATCAGAAGACCGAGCCGCGGGTACCGATTTTGTCGGTCAAAGTCGCTTCAGATGTGCCCGAGGCACAGCGGACGCCTTTGGAGGAGCTGCGCACAGATACGCAGACCTTCACGGACTACATTGAGGCACGGCGGAACCGGCACGAGGAATGGTTCAAGGTGCCGGCTGGGCATGTTGATGTTTGTAACGTGCCTATACCGGTGCGCATGCACACGGGCGCGACGCCGGCACACTGAAAACGCAGCGTTGCCGATGGCCTAAGCCCGGCGGCTGTTCAATGTCCGCGGAAGCTCAATGCATGCGCGGACGCGGGCCGGGACGTGGCATGGCGCGCGGTGGCATGGGCATGCGTTGCATTCGACGCTCTCGGCTCTGCTGCAGCATCTGCTGACGCTGCTGCGGTGTGGCGTTATGCCATTGCTCGCGTAGGGTCCTCTTCTGATCCGGCGGAAGCTGCTGGAATCTACGGTAGTTCTGGCGTACGGCTTCCTGCTGATTGGGAGGCAATGACTGGAACCTTTCCCAGCGCTGCCGCAACTGCTGGCGCTGTTCGGGTGGCAAGGCATGCCACTGTTGGAATCGCTCTTTTGCCGCCCCGCGCTGTTCCGGAGACATTCCCAACCAACGTTGGCTGCCGCGCGCGAGCGCCTGTTGGCGCTCAGGTGGCAGAGTGCTCCATTGATTGCCGAATTTGGAGAGTAGCTTCTGTTGATCGGGTGACAGACTCGACCAGGGTACGGCCGCGGGCGCGGCGGCGCTCGGAGTCGAGCCCGGTGAGGGTTCCTGCGCCACGGCTCCCATGGACGCCGCTATCGCCAGCAGCAGTGCGGCCAGTAGAGAAACTTTCTTGTTATTCATCTTGTTTTGCTCCCGACGCACTCGACTTCGGCGCAGGAGGGGTCGCCGGCGCGGCGGGTTTCGCCGCGACCACGGTCGGGTTGGACGGCTTGGCCGCCACCTTCCCGATGTCTGTTTGCGAGAGATATTCGATCCACGTGCCGTCATCCGGCTGCGTCGCATCAGAAACGGTGTCGACGCTGCCCAGAAATTCGAGAAGATCGTCATCGAGTGCCGGATCCGCGGGCTTATTGCGCGTATCGTCGGCAAGCCCCACGCAGGAGCCCGCCGTCAACACGGCAAGGGCCAACACCACGCGGGGGCGCCATGTGAACATCAGGTCGCGGTCTCGTCGCCGCCCCCCTCCGACTGGTCCGTTGCCCATTCGTAGAAGGAGCCCGATCCGTCGCCTTCTTGTACCAGATCGAGGGCTTCGCTATCGGCGAGCAACTCCAGATCTTCCCCTGGATGCGCACTCTCATTCAGCACGTGCTCGATGCGCGCATCAGCCGTTGGCAGATCGCTCCTCCCGATGTGTCCGTCGCCGCGCCAAAAGATCAGAGCCACGAGGACCGCCGCTGCCGCCGCACCCGCGGTTGGTACCAGGGTGAAGAAACGCCAGAAGACAGGGCGTCGTCGTGCCGCTGCCGCCTCAACCGCCGCCTGCCGGGCCTGGTTCAGCCGTGAGCGAACCCGCCCGTCGATACGGCGCGTACTCTCTTCGAGCACCAGGCGCGACTGCCGCTCGAAGTCCGTCAATTGCTCACCCTGCGCGCTCATAAATACGATTCCCCAAGCTGCTCCCGCAACGCTTGTAGCGCGCGGAAGTAATGTGTTTTGACGCTGCCCTCCGAACAGCCCATGGCGACGGCAGTCTCCGCGACATCGAGCCCCTCGAGCGTACGCAGCAGGAATACTTGCTGCTGCCGCCGCGGAAGCTCTGCCAGCGCCTTCTCCAAAGCCCCCATCGCCTCAGCGAGCTCCAGTTTTTTCACTGGAGAGGGGTCGGTACTCGGTGCCTGTGCAATCGGGTCCGGCTCGTCGTCCTCCTCATCGCCGCGGAAGGGTAACCAGGCAATCACTCGCCCTCGTACCGTCCGCCGGCGCTGCATGTCACGAATGCGGTTCTCGAGGATGCGATAAAAGAGCGGCTTCCACTCCTCAGCCGGCTTATCCGCGTAGGCGCGGGCAAGCTGCAACATCGCATCCTGGACAGCATCCAATGCGTCGTCTTCGTGTCGGAGCGCCGCCTGAGCGATTTTGAATGCCTTCAGCTCGACGCCGGCCAGAAACTGGTTCAGCGTGCGGGACTGGGCATTGGTAGACGAATCCGACAGTTCCACGTCGCCGTGTGGTGCAACCGGCATGCTATAAGGCGACGCGAGCGTAGCAAACTCTGACATGCCTCGTATAACGCGCGTGCTTACGCCGCGGTTGACTCGGCGACGCAATCGCAACCCATTGATTTTTCTCGTTTCATGAAGCCGGCTAGCGTTTTTCGCGTGGCGCTCGATACGCCGCTGCGGCGGCTATTCGACTATTTG
>CAYNTW010000159.1:0-8778 GCA_964400085.1 uncultured Steroidobacteraceae bacterium
CCCCAACCGCCACCCCACAGCCCCCCTCGCCCACTGCAACCTTCCCACCCTCGACCACGCAACACCTCCCCACCTCACCCCCCACAGAAAACGCCGCGCCAACGCACACGCCACTGTCCCCACCAACAGCCACGTTATGTCGCCCCGCCACCCCACGAAACGCACGACCTTTCCTCCAACCCACCCCTCCGCACCCAGCGAAACTGACGAATTCATCGAATCCCCTTCCCCAACATTGGATTACGTCCAATCCCAGGAACAACATTCTCACTCCAAACGCATCCAACGCCCCTCTACACACCCCCACGTTGGATTGCTTAATCTTTACAATGGCAGAGCGCTCTAGCCAACGTCGCTGTAAACTCAACCCAAGGAAGGGGGTTCGTCGTTATGACGAGAGCAACAAACGCCGGGATTGGCGTGACACGTTATTTGCAGGTCTATACCGTCCTCTCGCAGGCCTTGGCCGAGGGTGACATCGCGGCGGGAGAGGCGTTGCCGAGTGAGCCCTCCCTCGTACGGCAGTACGGAGTTTCCCGAACGACAGTACGTCGCGCCCTGGCGCGCCTTGCGGCCGAGCGCTGTATCGTGCGGCGGCGGGGCAGCGGTACGTTCGCCCGCGACAAAATCGTACGACCCGCATCCGCAAGACAGATCGCCTCGATCATCGACAACCCGCGCAGTGTCGTGACCAACACCACGGCGCGGTTGCTCGATTTCAAGAGCACACCGGTGCCCGACTTCCTCCACCGCGATTGGCCCGAGTTCGGCCCCACCGTGCTCACCCTGCGCAGGGTGCGGTATGTCAACCAGGAGCCCGTCGCGCTGGTCACCAGTTATCTTCCCGAAGAAATCGGGCGGCAACTGACACCGCGACGGCTGGGTAACGACACCCTGACCGCCGTCCTCGACCAACTCGGATTTCACAGCGCCAGCCTGGAGCAGGAAGCCACGGCCGTTCCTGCCGACCCGTTCACCGCCGAGCACCTCGCCTTCAGCGTGGGCTCGCCCGTGCTCAATTTGAGGTGTCTGGCGCGGGATGCGCGCGGGCGGGTTCTGCGCTACGCCAATTATTTCTACAGGCCTGATCGCTACGAAATCCGCACAGTCGTGGAGCGGCGTCGACGACACGCTCTCCGGCGACAAGCGTCCCGTCCCTGACACGGGCCACCAATATGGCATCGAGGACCGCGCGGCGTACGAACAAGTCCAAACAGGCGCGGGGTGAGGGGTTCCGGAGTCGGCGCGCCGGCCGCGGCGTCGCCCGGTACTACCTGCTCTACGAGCACCTGTCTGGCGCCCTCAATGACGGGACCATTCCCGCGGGCGGCGCTCTGCCCAGCGAGCCCGAGCTCGTCGTCCGCTACAAGCTCTCACGAACAACAGTCCGGCGCGCTCTCGCGCGGCTGGAGGAGGAAGGTCGGATCGTCCGTCGTCGCGGCAGCGGCACCTTCGCGCGTCAGAACCGCAAGCCCGCCCGCCTCCAGCTGAACCTGCATGACTTCTTCGATGATCTGCCAGCGCTGGCGACCCAGACGACGATCTCCACCCTGCGCTTCGAGATGGGGCCAGTACCACCCTCGTTACGCGAGCTGCAGCCACACCTCGGAGGGCGCGCCCTGATTATCCAACGCCTGCACCGCAATCACGGCACCCCGTACGCGTTGACCACCGCCTACGTCCCCGAAAAGTTCGGCCGAAAGATTCGCAAGGAGAGCCTCAACCGGACCTCTCTCCTGACCTTGCTCGACCAGGTAGCACCACGAACCTCCCGAACCGAGTACACGACGAGCGCGGTCGCGGCTGACGCCAACGCGGCAAAGCGACTCGATGTGCCGTTGGGCTCCCCGTTGTTGCGAACGAGAGCCGTCTTATCGGCCGCCGGTAGCAGTCAACTTCACGCGGTATTCGAAAGTCTCTATCGGCCGGACCGCTTCAGCGTGCGCGCCGCTCTGGAGCGCGGGCCCTCCCGCGGCTCGCCGCCACACTGGCGACTGAAGCGCAGCTAGCACGCAGCAAGTTAGAGCAACCGACATGCGGATACGATCCGTGACCACTTGCAAACTATACGCCGTATACTATACGCTGTATAGGCAATGCTGGAAAACACCGCCGAAAAGATCGCATCCGCGGCGCTGGCCATCCTGGAAGAGGAAGGTGCGGACGCGGTCAGTATGCGTCGCGTCGCCGAAGTTGTCGGGATTACCCCGATGGCGATCTACCACCATTTCTCCGATCGCCAGAAGTTGCTGACCTTCATCACCGACCGCGAATTCGCAAAGCTGGCTGATTACATGCGTGCGTTACCGCGAGGCAGAACACCCAAAGAGCGGCTGCTGCACGTGATGGACTATTACGTCGACTACGGCTTCGCGCACCCGCGCGTGTTCGATCACGTTTTTTCCAGACATCGCGACGACGCGCGCCGTTTTCCCGACGATTTTCGCGCGGGCCGCTCGCCGACCATGAATCTAGTGGCCGAGACCGTCTCTGAGGCGATGAAGGCGGGCGTGATCCGCAAGGATGATGTCTGGGAAGTCGCCATGGACCTTTGGTCGTTTGCACACGGTTATGTCGCGCTTTACAGAGCTGGCCGCTTCGCTCTCGAGGAGGCCGCATTTCGTAGCCTTTTCCAACGTTCCATGCGGAGGTTCTTCAATGGACTCGAAGCGTAATCGGCCTGGGCTCGCAGGCATAACAGCTTGCGCGGTAATGCAGGCGGCCGTTATGTCAGGCGCATGGCTTTGCGCCACTGCGGCCGTTGCCGCCGAGCCTGTCGGCGAGATCAAGCGGCACTATGTGGACGAACAGCGGCGCAGCTGGGATGGAAAGAATCCACGCCCGTTAGAAACAAACATATGGTATCCGACCAGGGCTGCCGCGCCACCCGCCGACACGCAGCCTGGAGGTGGAATGTTCGAGATGCCGGCCGTTGTCCCGGACGCCCCACTTGCGGACACAAAGGAAAAGTACCCGCTCATCCTGATATCCCACGGAACCGGCGGATGCGCCGCGGCGCTCCTTTGGATGGGGCACTATCTGGCCTCGCACGGATATCTGATTGCAGCGATGAATCACCATGGAAATACCTGCGCGGAAGCGAAGCCCGATCCCCGTGGATTCCTGCTTTGGTGGGAACGCCCACAGGATCTGAAGGTTGCGCTCGACCGCGTGCTCGCCGACCCGGTGTTTGGACCACACGTCGACACCCGCAGAATCGGCGCCCTGGGCTTCTCGCTCGGTGGCTATACCGTCATCACTGTCGCAGGCGCCCGCATCGATCGCGCGCGGTATCTACGATTCTGCGCTTCACCAGCGCGCGACTTCACCTGCGGTCCGCAGGAGGAGTATCCGCAAGCGCCTCAACTGTTCGAACAGCTCGAAAAGACCGATCCGGTCGTGCAGGAAGCCCTGAAGCATTCCGGAGACTCGTATCGAGATCCGAGAATTCGCGCTGTGTTCGCGCTGGCGCCCGTCTTTGCCAGCGGTTTCGCCGCGAAGGACGTTGCCGACATCCATATCCCGGTCGAGATCGTGGTAGGTGCCGGGGACACGGTTGCGCCACCTCCAACCAACGCGGAGCGCTACGCCGCTTTGATCCACACTGCGCGATTGATCGTCATTCCGGGAAAGGTTGGACACTACGATTTCGTGCCGACGTGCACGGCAGAGGGCAAGAAGATGGCGCCGCAGATGGGCATGGAGCGAATCTGCCACGACGACCCGACTGTTGATCGCCATGCCGTGCAAGCGCAAGCACGCTCCCTGGCTTTGGAGTTCTTCAACCGGAATCTGCGTTATGAGGGGACACCTTCGACCGGGGCCGCCGCCAACCGGCCAGCGAGCAAGAGCTCCTCGAACTGATCACGCGACACCGGCCGGGCGTGGAGATAACCCTGTGACTGCTCGCACCCGAGTGACCGCAGGATCTCCAACTGCTCGGTGGTCTCGACACCCTCCGCGACCGTGTTGAGTTTGAACGCGCGGGCGAGCGAGACGATCGTGGAGACGACCGCCTGGGAGCTTTCGTCCGCCGCAAGCCCACTGGTGAACGAGCGGTCGATCTTCAGCGTATCCACCGGGAGCTTCGACAAGCGGCTCAGAGAAGAATAGCCCGTCCCGAAATCGTCGATCGAGATTTGCGCGCCCACGGCGCGCAGGGACTGCAGGGTATGGGACAGGGCGACCGAGTCGTCCAACAACGCGCCTTCGGTGATCTCGATGTCGAGACCCGCGGGCGCCCCTGACAACCAGCCGGCTGCCGCGACAAACCGGTCCGCGAACTCCAGCTCGCGCAACTGCACCGGCGAGACGTTCACCGCAATCCGCATCGACTCGAAGCCGAGCCGCTGCCAATGGCGCAGATCGCGGGTGGCCCGCTGCAACACCCAGTCCCCGACATCCACAATGAGCCCGGTCGACTCCAACACCGGAAGAAACACGGCCGGTGGGACCAGGGTTCCCCGCCCCGGGTCGCGCCAGCGCAGCAGCGCTTCCGCGCCGAGGATCGTGCCGTTGGAAATCGAGAGTTGCGGCTGATAGTGCAGCTCGAACTGCTCGGCCCGCAGAGCCGTGCGCAGCCGCTGCTCCAGGGCCAGGCGCTCCGCCACTTCCGTGTTGATCTCGCGCCGATGGCGCAGAAAGCGCTCGCCCGACTTGCGGGCCTTGTGGAGGGCGGCTTCCGCGTTCTGCAACAACAGCTCGGCGTCCGCGCCGTTCTCCGGGAAACGCGCCAGTCCCGCCTTGACGTTCACGCGGATCTCGTGGCCACTCACCACTAGAGGCTGACTGAACGCGGCGGCCAGCCTCTCGTGGAGCACGCGCACGGAGTCCTCGTAGGACTCGCGCCCGGAAATCACGACGGCGAAGTTGCCTCCGTCCAGGTGAGCGAGACTTTCGGTGCCCTCGAACTGAGTCTTGACGCTGTCCGCGACGAATTGGACGACCTGGTCGCCCACGTGGCGGCCGAATGAGTCGTTGATGACCCCCAGGCGCTCGATATCGAAAGCCACGACGACCACTTCCGGCTTCTCGCCGGCATGACGCGCCAACAGACGCGCGACTCGCTCGCAAAAGAGGGCCCGCTTCGCGAGTCCGGTGAGCGGATCGAAGTACGACAGAAACCGGACGGTGTCCTCTTTGTGCAGGTACTGGAGCGCGAACGACAAGTTGGAAGCCACTTCCCGCAACATGCCCATCTCTTCTTCGGAAACGGTGCAGGTCCCATCCGCGCCGATGGTCATGGCGCCGATCGGTGTCTCATCCACCAGCAACGGGAGTGACACCAGGCAATTGATTTGAAAGGAGAACAGCCTGTCGGAATACTTCAGCCGACTTCCCCCACCCAGGAGATCGTTGCAGACCACTTCAACACCGGTGCGCAACACCTGCCCGGTGGCGGTCTCGCGACTGCCTTCCTCAGAGTCCACCGGAAAGCTGACCTGGTCTTTGAATTCGGCAGCCGCGCCCGCCCAGGCAACCGGTCGCGCGATGCGTGTGCTCGGATCGATGAGCACCACGAACGCCGAGGCATACTTACCCACATCGTGGGCGATCCGGCAGGTCTCGTGAAACAAATGACTGCGGTCGCGAATCCGCACCACGGCCGCATTGATTGCCGACAGCATCTGCAGAACGCGCGTCAAACGCTCGATCCGTGCCTCGGCAGCGCGCTGTGCCTGCCGCGCGCTCACTTCGCGAAGAGCGCGTTTGACGGCGGGCGCGAGTCGCTCGAGATTGCTCTTGAGCACGTAGTCCACCGCACCGGCTTTGAGCGCCTCGATGGCCCGCTCCTCGCCAATGGTGCCGGAGACGAAAATAAACGGTGTGTCCGGCGACTCGCGGCGTGTCAAATCCAGGGCGGCCGAACCGTCATAGCCGGGCAGGGAGAAATCGGAAAGGATGAGGTCGGGTCGCTGCTCATGCAGAGCTTCCCGAAACGGAGCCTCGGCATCGACCCGCGTCCATGTACAGTGCAAACCTGCCCGTCTCAACTGGTAGACAGCAAGCTCAGCCTCGGCAGCAACGTCCTCGAGTATCAGCAGGTGTAATCCCTGCTCCATGGTTCCCACACCATTTCGTCGCCGGCAACAGGGAAACCATACGAGAGCACTGGTCCTGTGTCATGTTGCGACGCGTGACCAACGGCCTGATTTGTGCCGGCTGCGTCACACATTGAACCGAAAGTGCATCACGTCCCCTTCCTGGGTAACATATTCCTTGCCCTCGAGCCTTAACTTGCCCGCTTCCCGTGCTCCTGCCTCGCCTTTGCCCGCGATGTAGTCGGCAAATGAGATCACTTCTGCACGAATGAACCCGCGCTCGAAATCGGTGTGGATGACGCCAGCCGCCTGTGGAGCTGTAGCTCCCGCTCGTACGGTCCAAGCTCGCACTTCCTTCTCTCCCGCGGTGAAAAAGGTCTGTAGACCCAGTAGCCGGTAACCCGCGCGGATGACTCGGTCTAAACCGGGCTCTTTCAAGCCGAGCTCCGCGAGAAACTCGGCCCGATCGGCCTCCTCGAGCTGCGCGACTTCCGCTTCGATCGCCGCGCAGACGGCGACCACGACCGCTCCTTCGCCCGCCGCGCGCTTCTCCACCGCGGCCAACAGTGGATTGTTCTCGAAACCACCCTCGGCGACGTTGGCCACATACATCACCGGCTTCGCCGTGAGCAAACTCAACTCACGCAGGTCGCGACGCTCCTCCTCGCTCAACCCCAACCCACGGGCGGGTTTCGCGGCATCGAGTTGCACCTTCACCCGCTCGAACAACGCCTTCTTGCGCAAGGCATCCTTGTCGCCGCCCTTGGAGGCCTTGGTCGCACGCTCGAGACCTTTCTCGACGGTGGCCAGATCGGCGAGCGCGAGCTCCGTATCGATGGTCTCGATATCGGCGATCGGGTCCACCTTGCCGGCCACGTGAATGATGTCCGTGCTCTCGAAACAGCGCACGACATGAGCGATCGCGTCGACCTCGCGGATATGAGAAAGAAACTGGTTCCCGAGCCCTTCACCCTGAGAAGCCCCGGCAACCAGCCCCGCGATGTCGACGAATTCAACAGTCGTCGGGACGATCTTTTCCGGATGCACGATGGCGGCAAGCTGTTGCAGGCGCGGATCGGGCACGGGCACGACCCCGACGTTCGGATCGATCGTACAAAAGGGATAGTTCTCGGCGGCGATCTGCGCGCGCGTCAGCGCGTTGAACAGCGTCGATTTGCCGACATTCGGCAGCCCCACGATCCCACAACGGATTGCCATAACGAGTTCCTGACTAAGTGGCGTCCGGCCCCGTGCCGGGGGCGGACGCGATATTTCGAGTATGTAACCGATTCATGGCCTTCTGCGGCCCTTCGGTGAGCAGCAGCGGCACGATGTCGGCGGCAGCCTGGATAGATTCGAGGATCAGACGCTCATCTTGCGGCTGCGGCCGACCCAACACGTAGTTGAGCACCGCGGATTTGTCACCCGGATGCCCGATGCCGATCCGCAAGCGCCAGAACGGGTCACCCAACTGCGCAATCAGATCGCGCATGCCGTTATGCCCGCCGGCGCCGCCCCCTTGCTTCAACCTGACGACGCCCGCGGGAAAGTCCAACTCGTCATAGGCAACGAGTGTCGACTCGACCGGCACCTTGTAGAAGCCCGCGATGCTACGGGTTGGCCCACCGCTGCGGTTCATGAAGCTCATTGGCTTCAACAGCCACAGCTCCTCGCCGCCCACGCGAGCACGCGCAAGCTCCGCCTGATGGCGCGGCTCGTTGCGAAAGGTTGCGCCATGGCGGCGAGCGAGCTCGTCGACGAACCAGAAGCCCGCATTGTGCCGAGTGCGAGCGTACTCGCTGCCCGGATTGCCGAGCCCGACGATCAGCTTGAGCGGCAGGGCTGACATGATGGCGCTCTATGACAGTGAGGAAAGGGCGGGAGCCCGATGGACTCCCGCCACAACACGATACCGAAAAAGGCAAGCGCCCGTCCGCGCAGCACTGCACCCGTCCGCGAGCGAGCGCGGGGAAATGGGTCCGAGGGCCGAACGCCCGGCAAGCTTACTTCTTGCCGCCTTCCTTCTTCGCAGGGGCCGCCTCTTTCTTCTCGCCACCCTTTGCTTCGCCGGCCTTGGCCTCGCCAGCCTTCGCAGCAGCACCAGCCGGTGCGGCCGCGGCTCCAGCAGCAGGAGCAGCTCCCTCGGCAGGCGCGGCAGCAGCCTCCGCGGCAACCGCCTCGGGCTCCTCGGCACGCGGGCTGTGGATCGAAACGACCGGCGCGTTACGGCGCTGGAGCTCCGTAATGGTCACCCCTGCCGGCAGCGGGATGTCGGACAGGAACTTCGTCTCGTTCAGGCTCATGTTGATGAGATCGAGCTCCAGGAACTCGGGCAGGTCCTTCGGAAGAGCGGTGACCTCAACATCCGAGCGCATGTGCGAAACCACGCCACCTTGCGTCTTGACGCCGGGCGACACGGTCTCGTTCTTGAAGTGAATCGGCAGTTTGATACGGATCTTCTCGTTCTCCACCACCCGCTGCAGATCCACGTGCACGACGACGTTCTTCGCCGGGTGCATCTGGATATCCTTGACGATGGCTTCCTGCGTCCGCTCGCCGATTTTCAGGCGCACGATCGAGGAGTAGAACCGCTCATCGCCCACCATGGTCAACAGGTTCTGTTGGTCCAGGACCAACGCCTGGGCATCCTGGTGACCGCCGTAAAGAATTGCTGGCACCTTCCCCTTGTGACGCAGGCGGCGGCTCGCACCTTTGCCTTGCGTGTCACGGAGGTCAG
>CAYNTW010000160.1:0-8439 GCA_964400085.1 uncultured Steroidobacteraceae bacterium
CCAGGCTGTTCTACAAGGACAACGCCGTCGAGTTGCTGCGCGCCGAGCTCAGCAAACCCAATTATGTGTGCAAGAGCATCGCACTCGGCATCAATACAGACGGTTGGCAGCCCCTCGAGCGTCGCCTGGAGGTTACTCGTCGCGTGCTCGAGGTTCTGGCGGAGTGCCGGCATCCGGTCACCATCGTGACCAAGAGCGCGCTGATCCTACGCGACCTGGACCTTTTGCAGGGTTTGGCTCGTGACCAACTGGTCTCGGTCATGGTCAGCATCACCTCGCTCGATAGCGAAATCAAACGCACGTTGGAACCGCGAACGGCGTCGCCGCAGGCGCGTCTCAAGGTCATTGAACAGCTGTCAGCGGCTGGCATTCCGGTCGGCGTACTGGTGGCGCCGATCATCCCGGCACTGACAGATCACGAGCTGGAACACATATTGGAGGCGGCCAAGGCGGCCGGGGCCACCAGTGCGGAATATGTGCTGCTGCGGCTGCCGCACGAGGTGAAGGATTTGTTCCGTGAGTGGCTGGTAGCACACTATCCGGAGCGCGCCAAGCACGTGATGTCATTGATCAATCAATCACGCGGCGGCAAGGACTACCAGTCCGAATTCGGCACCCGCATGGTAGGCACAGGCGTGTTTGCGCAACTCTTGCGCGCACGATTCGACATTGCAAAACGCAAGTGCGGACTCGATGGCGCCGAAAGCCGCCACGAGCTTCGCACTGACTTGTTCCGCCCGCCCGTCGTCAACCAGGCACAGATGACGCTGGGATTCTAAAATCCCGCAGTCTGCATAAAATTCGGAGTCCGAATCGTCTCTTGGTAGAATGGGCTGCATGTGCTACTCCGCCCAAGTCCGCCAGAATATCCACGAATTGGCCCGCCGCTACGGCGCCAATATCGCCTACGACATGTTCGCCCAGCTTTTCCGGCGCCGCCTGGAAGGCGAGGACATCAAAGCGACTCGCGCGCTGGAGGACAACTTCGCGGAGCCGAAATCCGACCTCGAGCGGCGGATCAAAGCGGACATCGACGCCTACCGCGCCAAGCGCGTTTCGGAATGGGAAACCGACCTCTTCAGGCAGCGCAAGCGCGTGGTGGATGCCGAGCGCAGCTTGAAAACGAAGGAGACGCGCAAGGCCCGCGAGGACATCCGGATCGGCAATAGCAAGATTGCGGCCTATCTCGAGCGATTGGCCGATGCGCGACGGTCAGAGCCGAAGGAGGAGGACAGTCGTATCTTTCCGATGGTCTACGCACCGGTTGTTGCGCAGCTCGACGGCCGTTTGCAGATCGTGCCGATGCGCTATGGCTGTCGCCTTGCAGGCAAGCCGGCCAACTACGATGTCCGCTATCCCGGAACCTACAACGCCCGGCGAGACAACCTGGACGGGTTCTGGCGTGAGGTGATCGGGCGCCACCATGCCGTGCTGGTGATCAGCGGCTTTTTTGAAAACGTCGCCACGCACCGATATGAGCGTCGCGAGCTCAAACCCGGCGAGAAAGAGACCAACATGGTGTTGGAATTCAAGCCGCAACCGCCGACCGACATGGTGGTGGCCTGCCTCTGGGACCACTGGCAGAAAGCGGGTGAGCCGCAGCTTTGGTCGTTTGCGGCCTTGACGGACGAGCCGCCGCCGGAAATTGCGCAGACCGGCCACGAGCGCTGCGTGATTGCGCTCAAGGAGGCCAACGTCGGCGAGTGGCTCGCGCCGGCGGCCGTGAGCCGCGAGCGCTTGGAGGAAATCCTCAGCCAGCGGGAAGCGCTTTATTATCGACACCAGATCGCGGCGTGACCGCGACCTCGCAAGAGCTCGAAGTCAGAACATGTACGCCGCAGCGATCGCAAAAAACGGCGCGGCTGTACGCTGGGTCAACGGGCTGTCCCTGGAGGGTCCTATGACATGGTTGAGACCGACCAGCGAGAGGATACCCCAGTGTTTGGACAACTGGTAGACGACAGTGGTGGCGAGAATGGTATTGGTCAGGCCTGAACGCGGAGTATACGCGGCCAGTGGGTTGCCTTGTGCCCTCGCGTTTGCCGCATCCGCGGGCGTGATACCGAAGAACAGGTTTTGATACGAAGCGTTGGCCCAGGAGATGCCGGCGCTGAACGAGAGATGCAATTGTGGCAATGGCGCGATGTTGTAGGATGCGCCGAGCCTCGCCAGCGTTCCAGGCTTCTGACCCACGCGGGTCTCCACGCCCGCCTCCAGAGAAACCGGTCGGAGCGCCAATGCCGCGTAACCCTGGACTCGCGCGCCCGGCGTGATGTTGGGCAAACCCTGCAAACGCGGGTCGTCGCTGCTTTTGCGCCCGTTGCCGATGTTGAGCCCGATACCCGCTCGGACCGGTCCATCATTGAGGATTTTCACCCCCAGGATGCCATTCGCGTCCGATACGAACACCCGGTCATTCAGCAGACCGCGAATGTCAACATAGGGAAACGGATCCACCTTGCTCCGGTTCGAACCGGGATATACCGGATGATCGAGCGCGCCGACCGCAAGGACGGCGGTTGTATGGTGTAAGCGCGGCCCGACATCGGGCGTCGTGGTAAGCGTGATGGATTCGTTCTGCAACGCGTTCTGACGCTCGGCGGATATGTCTATTTCGTTGATCGGCGGGCCTTGCTGATCCTGCGCGAGCACACGGCCGCAGTAGAGGGCGACAAAGCAGCTTGCGTGTTGCACCCAACCGGCCACCCGGAGCCGGCAAGCCATCTTTGGGCGCTTCGATCGCTCATGAACGGGACGTGTCACAGTGAGTCCTTTCGAAGATCGAAATTGCCTAGGCGAAACAGGTTCGCCTACCACCTGCATCGGCTCGCGAACGTGGCGCACGTTAGCGCGCGTTTCTTCCGCGCAAATGTCGAAGTTTTTTCCCATCGGTCGCAATATTTCGGTCTTGATACATAGGCGAAGACAGAAACGGTGGACGGGCTGGCTTGTAACAAGTAGCCGAAGCCGGACATCATTGGGAAACAGTCTGGTGGTCTATTGCGAGGGGTGTTCCCGATGGCGCATCTGCTGCTGGTCGACGACGATGAGGATATCCGCTCGTTGCTTGCCGCCTTTTTCCGTAAGCACAGCCACAAGGTCTCGGCGGCGGCGGACGGCGAAAACATGTTCGCTGCCCTGGAGAAGGAAGCGGTCGATCTCGTCATTCTGGACGTCATGCTTCAGCACGAGGATGGATTCAGCCTCTGCCGCCGCCTGCGCGCCACCTCCAACGTACCGGTGATCATGCTCACGGCCTTGGCGGACCACACCGATCGGGTCGTGGGCCTCGAGCTCGGTGCCGATGATTACCTGACCAAGCCCTTCGACCAACGCGAGCTGCTCGCCCGGGTCAAGGCCGTCTTGCGCAGGGTGGGTGTAGCAGCCTTCAACCCAAAGCCCGACGGTACGCGGCCCGTCTTGTGCTTCGCCGGGTGGCGCCTGGATATCGTGCGGCGCGAGTTGAGGTCAGTAGACAATAGTCTCGTCTTTCTCTCCTGCGGCGAATTCGATCTGTTGTTGACGTTCCTGGAACATCCGCATCGCACCCTGAGCCGCGAGCGACTCATCGATCTGGCTCGCGGATCAACCCATGTCGCCTTCGATCGCAGCATCGATGTGCAGGTTAGTCGGCTGCGCAACAAGCTCGAGCAGGATCCAAGGAATCCCGCGCTGATCCGCACGATTCGCGGTGCGGGGTACATGTTTCTGCCTGAGGTCACGCGAACGTGAACCCTCCATCCTGGCTGACCGACACGATCGCCCGGCGCTTTGTCTTGACGGAGGTGCTGCTCGTCGGGGTCACTGTCGCAATGGCTTTCCTGTTGAAAGAGGTCGGCGGCTTCTGGTCGGACGAACCGTTGGAGCGTTCGCCGCTGCTCAGAGACGTGATTGCCACGGCTCGCCTCATTGAGGCGGTCCCGCCGCCACTGCGTCCAACGCTGGCATCGGCTGCGACGAAGAGTGGATCGAGTCGCGCGTATTGGTTCGGTGCCGACGCGCCGGTGGTCCCATTCCTGGAGGCGCAGGGAAACGCCGATGAGCGGGTTGCGCAACATATCGGGATTGAATTGCAGCACAAGACGGTCGTGTTGCGAGTCTCACGTTCGACGGCGCTCCCGAGCGGCTTGCCACCCGATCCCGGTGGTTTGTACGGATGGCTGCTGGGAGTCCGCCTTCAGGACGGGAGCTGGACCGTGTTCACGGCCCCTGTTCGAATGTGGGTTGCACCGGTCGGCGCTCGTTTACTCTTGTGGATATGTTTTCTAACCATATCGATATCTCTGATCACCGCGCTCGCCGCCAGGCAGTTTGCTCAGCCGATCGAGAAGCTCGCGGCTGCGGTACGCGAATTCGGCATGAATCCGCGGTCGTCGGCCCTCGCAGAATCGGGTCCGCGCGAGCTGCGACAGGTGGTCAGGACCTTCAACGAGATGCAGGCGCAGATACAGAGGTTCCTCTCACAGCGCACCCTGATGCTGGCGGCCATCTCGCACGACCTGCGCACACCGCTCACGCGAATGCGGCTGCGCGGTGAGTTGATTGACGATGCTGAACAACAGGCCCGACATTTTCGGGACGTCGATGAAATGCAGGCCATGGTGGACGGTGCGCTCGCTTTCTTCCGCGACGACGCCGTTACCGAGGCCACCACCCATTTCGATCTGGCGCAGATGTTGATGACGATTGTGAATGACTACGCCGATCGTCAGATCGAGCTCCGCTACGATGGGCCTGCCCAGGCCGTTTACAAGGGGCGGCCGCTCGCCATGAAAAGAGCGGTGACCAACCTGGTGGAAAACGCGCTCAAGTACGCAACGCCACCTAGTCTCGAGTTGCTGAAGGAGGCGAGGGCCTACGTGCTCGTGGTCCGCGATCGGGGACCGGGTATTCCCGAGCACGCGCTCGCGGATGTCTTCCTGCCATACTATCGGGTCGAGAAGTCCCGCAATCGCAATACTGGCGGGCTGGGTTTGGGACTGACGGTCGTTCAGGCCATCGTGCAAGGTCACGGCGGGGAGGTCATACTCAAGAATTCGCTCAGTGGTGGCTTGGAGGCCCGCTTGCTGCTGCCCGTGACGAGCGAACGTATGCAAGAGCGCCAGCCCTTGGCCAGCCTGTAGCCCGAGAGTGCGGGTTGAGGCGATTTGTTTTGTTCCTGCCGTTGATGTCCGGGTTCGCGCGAAGCTCCCGCGATCCCAGTTCAGGCGACAAAGTCTCGAAGTCCCACGTCTATGGTCGAGCCCCCGGTTGCGTTCCAGCGCCGCATCATTATTGCTACCCCCACCGCAAAGGGCCGGGAGGAGGTGATTCGCCGAATGCTCCGATCAGGGGCGCTGCACTTGAAGACGGGTCGTCGCTTGGCGGCGGGCAGCCTGGTACTGCTGCTGAGCGGCTGTGCCTATTTCGCCAAGCACACCGCGCAAGGGGCCTGTCGGAACGACCTCGGCGCGCCGATACGTAACTTTTGCGCCGAGACTCCCACCGTGTGGCGCGGCGAGCGACCCAACCGGAGCGATGCGAGTTGGCTCCTACAGCATGGTGTCGGCACAGTCGTCAATGTGGAGGTCTTTCTGAGCGATCGCTTTGCCTTCGACCGCGCTCAGGCACCCCCTGGAAGTCATGAAGTGCAGTACTTCCACGTGCCGGATTTCGAGCCGGTGCACCTGATCAACTGGTCGCTCTTGGACGAACACGTCGCGCACTTCATCGCCATCGTCGAGCGGGCTCCCAAGCCCGTTTACGTGCATTGCCTGGACGGTCTCGACCGCACCGGAGTGTTGATAGCTGCGTATCGTGTGTTGATGGGAGGCGTCGATCCGGAGGCGGCGATTTCGGAAATCGCGCGCTATGGCACGCCCTGGGTGCGGGTTGACGCGCGCTATATCCGTTCTTTGCAGGGCGAGCGCCGTGCCGAAATCTTGCGCAAGATCGCCGCATGGGAATCAAACCTGAAGCCGAACGCCCGGATCGAGTGTAATGGCGGAGTGTGCCACTACACCCGCCTCTGGAGATCGACCCCGACCACTGCCGCGGCGGCCGATCAAAGCGCACAGGGAGTTATCGGTTTTCGCAGAAACGAGTAGCTGACGCCGATTTTACGCTCCCCATCGAGGGCCGGGCACAGTCGTCGATGCAGAGTCGCCCTACAGCTCAGGATCCAAATCGATGCTCGCGTCCCGCTCGAGCCTCGTCTTATGTGCCTCCGGCGTGTTTTCTTTGACGTGAGTTGCCTCCAGACGAACGTACTCAATCTGGGCCGCATCTTTAATCACGGAGAGCCCCGGGTTGAGCTGACGGATCAGGGCGATTTCCGGATGACAATCCAAGACGAAGCTCATCATCTGCGTAGCGTCCCGAGTGGTGTAGAAATCCACCATGCGAGAGTTGAATTCCGTGGCGCGCACCGCGGGAATGCTGATGGCGTCGATCCCTTCCGTCATCAAAATGCCATTCATCATGAATCGTGAGGTGCGCTTGTTGCCAACAAGGAAGAACTGTTGCAGTGACCCGAACAAGAAGAAAGCGGCTGCCCTTTCGAAGGGATTGGAGACGTTCTCTTGCAACGCCCGAACGCCGGCGGTGAAGACTTCGTTGAGGGCCTCGGCATGTTTTTCGGTCGGCAGTGGAGTAAATCGGCCCCGCGCTCCCAGTGCGACATAGGGCGTGTAACTGGTTTCGGCTCCCTCGCCGCGAAAATGCCCCCACTCGAGCGCTTCGTTGCGCGCAACGAGTGCGTTGAGCGAACAGAAGGTGTCCTTGTCGAGTCTGAATCGTCCTTTTTTGACGAGCTCAACCAGATACCTGGAGCCCTCCGCAAGGTTCAATATCTGATCCTGGTCCGAGAGCTTTCGGCCTCCCACCGTCACGCCTTCGAGTAGTGTTTTGACCTCCGGAAACGTAAAGGGATTGCCTTCAAGAACTCCCGCGTCCCACACGTATTCAGCGAGATTCCGGGAAAACCGGAATACCACCCGTTCTAATGAGGCGCGCGGCAGCTCCCGAGGCACAGAGGCTCGGTCCCATCGAAAACCAAGTGAATCAAAGAGCTCCATGCCGGCATTGTAACGCCCCAGACGCAAGACTGGTGTCTGCCGCCGGCAGGCTTTCAGCGCTTTGTCGCAAGCGGCCGCACGTGGACAAGAAGCTCCCGCAGAAACTCGTCGGACCTCATGAACACCGCGAAATGTCCGGCATCCGGAATCGCGATGAACTCTTTGTGCGGCGCTCGTATGGAGGCAACAAAACTCCGGGCGAGGCTCGTTGGGGTGGTGAAATCTTCCGCTCCCTGGATGACGAATACGGGAAGTGCGAACTGCCCGCCCAGGGCTTTCGAGTCCAGCTTCGTGGTCTGCGGAATCAGCTGCCGAGCGCTCAAGTCCTGCCCGGAGATCCAGTCGTTGATGTCAGCAAACGTGTACCCGGGGGCGCTCAAAGCCGCACCAAACATGCCGGAGAGGAACAGATCCGCATGTTCGAAGAGATTGGACCACTTCCGCTGCACGCTCCAGCCGCGATAGTCCGAATAGGGCGGAGGCCCTATCGCGCGTAGCTCCTCGATTGCGATCTGGTCGCTGACCGCTCGTGCCTTCTTCAGCAGATCCGCGTACGCGACCGCGTAATTGCGGGTCTCGTCTGCCACCTGCCCGGTGCCGACGTAGGCATAGAAGAGATCGGGACGGGTCTTCGCAATAGACAGCCCGAGCACCGAGCCCCACGAATGCCCGACGAGGATCAGTTTGTCCTTGTGAAGTGAGGTGCGCAGGTATTCGGCCAACTCGATGCCGTCCTGAGTCATTCGCTCGACTGTGATGGTCGGTGCGATCTCCGGTCCGCTCTTGTGCAAGGTTCTGCCGGCACCGCGCTGATCCCACTGCACGACCGTGAAATACTTGAGCCAGGAGCGGAACGCCAGATAGCCCCACGGATTCGTCGTGTCGCCAGGGCCGCCGTGAAGAAACAGGATTGCTGGATTGTCACGGTCTTCACCGCGGATGGAGATGTATTGATCAATGCCGCCGATCGGAACGTACCGCGCTTCGTCGATGCCGTGCGGTGCGGTGATCTTGTAGTACTGCTCGTTCCGCTTGGACACGAACGAGAGCGTCTGTAGGAACTTCTGCAGGTCGGGATCAGCGGCCGAGCCCCCAGATGCGGCACCCTGCTGGGCCCGAGCGGCATCACCGCACGCGCTGCCCAGGAGCGTGAGCACCACTACGAGCGGAACAAAGTACGGCCTCATCCCTTCGCTGCCCAGCCACATGGATTTGACAGATCGCGCGCACCAAAAACCAATCGCAGCGAGACCGCGATTGCGTGAACACTATACAGGGCGGACTTGGACCACGCCGTCGTCGCGTCGTGATTTACCATCGTGTTGCCGCCAAAGTTCGATCGGGCAAGCAGCCCTCGACTCGATCACTCCACGGCGCCGAGCGC
>CAYNTW010000161.1:0-8163 GCA_964400085.1 uncultured Steroidobacteraceae bacterium
TGATCTTGCGCGACAAGTCCCCGTTGGCGACCGCGATCGTCACTTCGGAGATGTTGCGCACCTGACCGGTCAGGTTGCTGGCCATGGAGTTGACGCTGTCAGTCAGGTCTTTCCATGTACCTGACACGCCCGGCACCGCGGCTTGTCCGCCTAGCTTGCCCTCCGTACCGACCTCGCGCGCCACGCGAGTCACTTCGGAGGTGAAGGCGCTCATCTGCTCGATCATGGTATTGACGATCGTCGCCGAGCGTAGGAACTCGCCTTTCAGCGCGCGGCCGTCGACTTCGAGGCTCATGGTCTGCGAGAGATCGCCTTTGGCCATCGCGGAGATGGTGCGGGTCACCTCAGCCGTCGGCCACAGTAGGTCATCGATGAGCGTGTTGACCGAGGCTTCCATCGCGCCCCAGGCGCCCGAGCGGCGGTCGATCGACAAACGATGACGCGTCTTGCCGTCTTTGCCGACGATCTGGCCCGCTCGCTCCAACTCGCGCGCGAGGCGCTCGTTCGAGATCACGATTTCATTGAACGTATCGGCGACCTTACCCGCAAGTCCGGTCTGGTCACTCGCCAGGCGCACGGAAAAGTCGCCATCACGCACGGCCTGCAGAGCCCGAAGGAGCTTGCGGACGTCAAGCTGCCCCGGATCTATCGGTGCGGCGCCGCCGTTCGCGCCGCCGTTAACCTTGCCCCGACCGGGCTTGGCGATTTTTGAGGTACGGCGTGCACGCACTACTGTTTCCATTATCAGGCTCCAGAAATGGAAGGCCGCGTCCAGCTGGCGGAGCGCGCCAGAATGCCCGTGGCCAAGATACTTGAGGCAAGCAGAAGATCTCCTGGGCGATGCCAGGCGCGACGATGCGCGCGCCGGCCGTCAACGACGGCCAGCGGCAGGAGCACTGCTCCTGATAAACCCACGGAGAATCTCCAAACCCGCCAATCGCGATGGGATTTCTTCCGTGCGACGTTCGACAGCCCCGAACCGAATACTAATTTTACTGTTCCGCACTCGAGCGCTGGGCAAAATAGCCGAAAGCGTTGCGGCAGGCAAAGAAAATCCAAGCTTCCCGCCCACCGCGGCCTGATCGCACGACCGGGCTCGTGGCCGGAGCGCCACAAGCGTGGCAGTACTTGCGAGGACTAGTCATCCGGCGCATAGTCGCGAGGACTCAGCGGCCACTGCAGTCGCGAGACTGCAAGGTAGGTCTAGGTAATACCAATGAACGGGTCCGCTTCCGCCGATCGCCCTGAGGATTCCAAAGAGGCGCCACGCGCCGAGCGCCTTACCGTTGCCGAGCTACGCCGGGCGAGGCCGATTCGGCTTTGGGGGGGTAAGGGATGTGGCGTCCCGTGCGACTTCTGTCGCGTCCTGGTGTCGTCTGACGAAATCGAATATGAAGTCGAGGCCCAGCTCGACGACTCGCGGTTAACCCTCCATTTCCACCCCCGCTGCCACGATGCCTGGAAAGCGGAAATCGAGAGCTCCGCGAGTAGCGTGCACCCGCAGTCCCTGCAAACGCCAGCCGCCTGAGCTCATGCTGCGCTTTGCGCGCAACGAGCCAAATTTCCACGGCTCCCTCGGCGAGGGACGGATCAAAGCCAAGCTTGCCCTCAAGCCGTGTCACAACGAGGACGAAACTCGACGAGTCCAACCCGGGCTGCAGGAGTTTCAAATCATCGGCCCGTGGCGCGAGCCGCCAAAGCTGCTCGCCGGCGACGGCCTCGAATTGCGCAACGATGATGGATCGCGCCGGCCGCGCTGACGACGAGCCGGATCGCCTCACGACACGATCAACCTCAGTGAGCTTCGGGGTCGGTCCATTCACGCGCCGCACACCGTCGCCAAACGGTGACACACTTCTCAACTTCGCACTCTCGTCAACGAGCGGTGCAACGCGTCATGCAAGCAACCGACGCTCGCACGCGTGTCGGAAGTCACGGCTTGAAGGATTCATTGCAGAGCGATGACCATCGCTTCATGTTGAGTCGAGCCGCGCGCGCGAATTGAACGATTCGGCGAAACCAACACGAACGCTCGTCTTGAAAGTCAAGCGTGGCAGGAAAATGTCGCCGATCAACTACGTCGGCAAGTCGAGACATTTTGTCTTGCGCGCACACTCGGGTTTTACTCCGCCGCGACTTAAGTAAAGGCGCGTTCGCCAAAAGGCGACGGCCCTCGCGTCCGGTCAGCGACCGCCACCCATCGCAAGTCGGCGGACCTGACACGGCAATCTTTTGACTCTTTTTTGATGGACGGGGAATCCATGCGCACACTATTTGTCATTTCGGGGAAGACCGTGGCGGGCATACTTGCGAGCGCGCTGCTGGCCACATCGATCGCACACGCGACGACGACGATTTCCGGCACGCCCGCCACGTCCGTTGCCGAGAATCGCTATTACGGCTTCCAGTCCTGGGCCACCGACAACACCGGCCGCGCGGTCACCTATTCGATCACGAACAAGCCCGCCTGGGCCACGTTCGACACGCGTTACGGCCACCTCTATGGCGTCCCCACTTCCTCCAATGTCGGCACGTATTCCAACATCGTGATTTCGGCGACGGACGGGCTCACCAAAGCCTCGCTGCCGGCTTTCTCGATCACCGTCACCGGCGCAGCCGTGACCGGCGGCTCCGGGACCGGCACCAGCGGCGCAGCCACGGTGCACTGGACTCCGCCCACCCAGAACACCAACGGCACGACCCTGACCAACCTCGCCGGATATATCATCAACTACGGGACCAACTCGAGCTCGCTGAGCTCGACCATCAAGGTGGCCAACGCCGGCCTGACCAGCTACCAGATCGACGGTCTCGCGAAGGGCACTTACTACTTCGCCGTATCCGCTTACAACAGCCTCGGTCAGACGAGCTCGCTCTCGAGCAAAGTCAGCAAGACGATCAAGTAGTCCCGCTCAATCCCCTCGAGTCCTCGGCGGGCCGCGCGCGAGCTGCTCCATGCAGCGCGCGAACAGCTCGTTGAGGCTCGAGATATGGAGCTTCTCGTAGGCGCGGCGGCGCAGGGTCGCGATCGTTGTAGGCCTCACCCCAAGCTCCGAGGCGATCCCCTGCACCGTCTGTCCCGCGAGCGCTCGCGCGCAGACCTCCCGCTCCCGCGGGGTTAGCCGGGTCTCGATTTGGCCCAGCAGATCGTCCAGGTATTGAATCGATTCGGCGCGGCCGGAACGTGACATCGTCGCCGCGGTCAGGTCCGTGTGTTTGCCTGCGAGACCGAGTAATAGAGGCGCGCTCTCGCGCACGCGCGTGATGTCGCGCTCCTGGAAAAAGTCCGAGCCGCGACCGCGGTAGAGGTTCACCATGATCCAGCGGTCGCGTACCCGATCCACGAGGGACAGTCTCTCGAGAAGCCGGTACCGATCGTAGATCTCCTGCCGGTATTGCCTGTCCTTGATGTCTGAAGCACGCAGCTGCGACAGCACGGGGCCACCGGCGCTGAGTTGCCTGGCCCCCGGATCGTGACGATAGAACCGAGATCGCTCATAGAGCCGCCCCGCTTCGAGAGCGGGGTTACCCGGTTGACGGCTGACGGCCGTGACCAGGTGAGCGGCCAATTCGTCGTCGAAAGTGACTATCGCCAGATGGTCTATTGGGACCAACGACTCCATCATACGCAACAACGCGTGCGCGAAATCCGGCTCCCCCAACGAAAGGATGGTTTCGCTGAGCAAGGCGCTATCCACCAGATACCCCCAAGCTTTCGCAAAGAGCGCTGTCATCCATCGAGATGACAGACGAACCCGCGCCACGCGGTCATTATGAACATCAGTGGCCCATCCGTGCTCGATTTTGTCTCGCCAAAGCTCATGACCTATGACGCTTCCCGCTCTTAGCCTCCTACGTGCCGCGCGCGTCGCGAATCGATCCATGGCGGATCGCAAGACCCCCTTCATCTTCAATGAATGGTATGTCGCGGCCTTCTCCCACGAGATCGATCGCACGTTGCGCAGGCGCAAGATCCTGGGTCGTCATGTCGTGCTATTTCGGACTGTGGCGGGCAGTCCGGTAGCGCTCGAGGACCGCTGCGCGCACCGCTCCTTTCCATTGTCGGCGAGCAAGCTCGACGGCGATACGATCGTATGCGGCTATCACGGACTACGTTACGACACGTTGGGCAACTGCATAGAGGTGCCTTCACAGCCCCGGTGCCCCAAGGGTATCGGCGTAGCGAACTACCCGTTGATAGAACGCGGACCGCTGCTGTGGATCTGGATGGGCGCCCCGGAGTTGGCGGACCCGGACAAAATCCCTCTGCAACCCTGGCTCGAGTCGACAGACTGGGAGCGCTCCCAAGGTTATATCGCCCTGCAGGCCAGCTATATCAGCTTGCACGAGAATCTCATGGATCTCACGCACCTGAGCTATCTGCACGCGGCGACCTTTGGAACCACTGACTATGCAGCCGCGCCCTATGACGTAGTAATCGAGGACGCCGTAGGCACTAAACGTCCCCGCTTTGTCCTGAACCGGCAGGTCGCACCGACGAAGCTTCCCCCGGTCTGGGCCCAACCGACTGGAATCGTGGGGAACACAGCCGCGCGCATCGTCTCTTCGGAATTTGTCTCCCCCGCTCTACATGTCGTCACCGTGCGGTTTCACGACACGGCGCTTCCCGTGGGTGAGCGTCCTCAGTTTGAGGTTAGAACCGCGCACATACCCACTCCGGAAACCCTGACCTCGACGCACTACTTCATCGTGCATGGACGCGATTTCGCGCGCGACGACCCTAGTGTCACTCAGTTCATGCACGAGCAGCTTTTCAAGGCATTCGCGGAGGACGTAGCGGGACTCACCGCGGTGGAACAAAATCTCGCTGAAGCAGGCGAGGAACCCTTTGAGATCTCACTGGCGAGCGACCGGCCGGCAATAGCACTGAGAAGATATCTCAAGCGCCGCTCGGACCAGGAACATGGCGCCAGAGCCCCTCAAACAGGGATGACCACGGCCGGAGCAGACGACGTGGCGTAAGGAGCGCGCCTCCGAATACCGTCGTCCATAGCGCCGACCAGCACCCCACTGTGCACGCGAGCCCGGACGGGCTCGCCGGCTCCTGAATGGGCAGCGGCCAGCCCAAACAGCCCTAGAAGCGCACACGCGCATCCATAACGGGCACCATGGAGTGACGGTCTGCCGCGCTTCCAAACATTTGCATCCATGAGACACTGCAATTTGATACGCTATGCGTATCATATCGCGGCCTAGGCCCGAACGCACGCGGAATTGACCCGGGCCGCAGTGCGAGTGCCGCTGGAGGAAGCCGATGCACGCACGCGTCACCGCATTTACCAGCCCATTGGTTGATTGGCACGAGGGACGTTCCGCCCTGCGGATGTTGGTCGCGGCTGTGGCGGCATACGCTTCCAGCACGATGATCCACCTTCCCGGCGCATACAGTGCGGTGATCACCACGCTCATCGTCGCTCGGCCCCATTCGAGCGGGGTGCTGCGCGCGAGCTTCGAGCGTTTTCTGGCGACGATCGTTGGCGCTGCGATTGCCTGTCTGGCGACCTTCGGCAGACTGGTTCACATTCCTGAGCTGCTGTTGATCCTGCTCGCACTATCACCGCTTGCATTGATCACAGCGCACAACAGCGCTTACAGAACCGCGATGATCGCTGCGATGATCGTTCTTTCGGCGCCGGCAGGCGGCGGCACGCCCCTTCAAGCCGCTGGGATTCGCCTGCTGGGTGTCAGCCTGGGCGCGGTGATCGGCTCGCTCGTGTCCGTCACTCTTTTTGCGAGCCGGCGCGAAATCGTGGTGGCACGCGCCGCAGCCAACTTGCTCCGCGATTTTGTCACGTTGCTCGGCTACGCGATCGAGCCGTCAGCTGAGTCCGGCGGCGGGGCAACCGAGAACCTGCGAGCGCGCTACCAGCTAGAGGCTCGAGTCCGCCAAGCGCTGCGCGAGTTGGGCTTACTCGTCCGCGACCGGCCTGATGCTTTGCCGACAGCCGGCCCGGCCGGAGCAATGGTCAAATACACGCTGCAGATGCACGCCGACATCGTGTTTTTGAAGCGGGAGTTGCAAAGAGATAATCCCCCCTCGGAGCCGGTCGTCAACTCACTGCGAGAGTTTGCGCGAGTGTTCGCGGACTTGGCGCCAAAGGTCACCTCGATGGCGCGGGGCCATGCGCAGCCCATCGATATCCAACCGCTTCGCAACTCCTGCGGCGAGACCACGCGCGTCCTCCGGGATTCGCACGTCGGTAGCGAAGGCGCTCGCCTGCTCTTGCGGCGACTGATTGAGGATTTCGCGGCACTGATCGGCTCGATGGACCGGGCCGTGCGCCCGGCGCATGGGCTGGATGGAACGGCAGCCCGTGAGCGGTAGTCAGTGAACGAAGGGTTTAGCTCGGTTGCCGAGGTGCAAGACTCGCCCGACGGAGCACGCCGTGAGGGAGATGGGGAATTGGTGGAGCCAGTCGGGATCGAACCGACGACCTCTTCCATGCCATGGAAGCGCTCTCCCAGCTGAGCTATGGCCCCACGCGGAGGCGCGGGAAACTACGCACCCCCTGAAGTATTGTCAAGCCTGACAGGACGGCGCTGTGAGCCGGGCCGCGAGGCGTGGCTCACGCCTCCCGCTAGGGAACCAATAACGACCGCACGCCGAGTACTCAGCGGTCCGCGACGAGCGCGGAGGATCCGCCGCCGGGCGCTTCAGGTTGTCGGCTGCGCCTGTGCCAGCGCTGCATTCAGCCGCGCAAGGGTGCGATCGCGGCCGAGCAGCGCCAGTGTCATGTCGATGGGCGGTGACACTGCGGTACCCGTAACAGCAACTCGCACCGGCTGAGCGATCTTGCCCAGGCCGGCCTGCAGCTGGGTCGCCAGATCGTTCAGCGCACCATGAATGGCGGGCGTGGTCCATTCAGACAAGCTGGCGAGCTGGGCTCGCACTTTGCCGAGCACCTGCACTCCGTCCCCCGAGAGATGCTTGGCGGCTGCCTTGGCGTCGATCTCCACGCGCTCGATAAAGAAGAAGCGACTGTTCTGCGCCATCTCCTTGAATGTCTTGGCACGCTCCCGCTGCGCCAGGATGACTCCCTCGAGCAGCTTCTCGTCCTGGCTGTCCACGCCGAGGCGGCGCAGTTGCGCTCGCAGGTGAGGAATCAGCGACGAGGGCTCAGCTCGCATCATGTGCTGCTGATTGAGCCAGAGCAGCTTTTCGGGATTGAAGGCTGATGCGGCCTTGTTCACGTCATGAATGTCGAACGCCGCGATCATCTCCTCGCGCGTGAAGACTTCCTGATCGCCGTGCGACCAGCCCAGACGCACCAGGTAATTCAGGAGCGCATCCGGCAGGTAGCCCTCTTCTTCATATTGGAGAACGCTTACCGCGCCATGGCGCTTCGAGAGCTTCGCGCCGTCCGGGCCCAGAATCATCGGCACGTGCGCGTAAACGGGTACTTTCGCGCCGAGCGCGAGCAGCATGTTCATCTGCCGCGGCGTGTTGTTGAGGTGATCATCACCACGTATGACATGCGTGACGCCCATATCCATGTCATCCACGACAACACAGAAATTATAGGTAGGCGTGCCATCCGAGCGCGCGATGATGAGATCGTCGAGCTCTTTGTTCTGGAAAGTTACGGCGCCGTGAACGAGGTCGTTGACTACGACGCTCCCGTCGAGCGGGTTGCGGAAACGCACGACGGGATCGACGCCCGACCGAGGCTCCTTCCTATCGCGGCAGATGCCCGTATAGCGGGGCTTCTCCTTGCGCGCGATCTGCTCCTCGCGCATCGCATCCAGCTCCTGCTTCGTGCAATAGCAGTGGTACGCGCTGCCGTCGTCCAGCATGCCGCGGATCACTTCCCGATAACGGTCAAACCTCTGCGTCTGATAGTACGGCCCCTCGTCCGCATTGAGGCCGAGCCACGCCATGCCTTCCAGAATGACGCGCACCGCCTCATCGGTCGAGCGCTCGCGATCCGTGTCCTCGACGCGAAGAATGAATTTCCCGCCCATTCGCCGGGCGTAAAGCCAGCTGAAGAGCGCCGTCCGGACACCGCCGACGTGGAGCATCCCGGTGGGACTCGGAGCGAATCGGGTAACTACTGCCATGGATTACGGCCGTCAAATTCAGGGGGCGCGCATGGTATCAAGTGGTGGCCCGCCACGCTTCGCCGCCTCGTGAGCTCGAGATAT
>CAYNTW010000162.1:0-8098 GCA_964400085.1 uncultured Steroidobacteraceae bacterium
GGCGTCAATGATTCTCCGGCGCAGGCACGGGCGTTGGCGGCCCTGCTCAAAGGCCATCCGGCGAAGGTGAACCTGATTCCCTTCAACCCGTTTCCGGGCACGCGCTACCGGCGCTCGCCCATGCCCGTCATTGCCGAATTCCGTGATGAGTTGATTCGACGCGGCGTGCTCGCGACGATCCGCCGCACGCGCGGCGACGACATCGATGCGGCGTGTGGTCAGCTCGCGGGCAAGGTAATTGACCGTACGACTGTGCGACTCGGTAACAAACTCTTCGGGGTGGCGGTTCAGCAATGAGCGCTCGGAAAGCAGGTTTCACCGGCGGAAGACTGGCGGCCGTGGTGGTCCTCACACTGGGCGCCGCCGTTGGCTCGAGCGGCTGCGCCAATCAGCAGAGCCTGGCCAAGCACAGGAGCGATGCCTCGGACTACAACACCCAGCTTGGAATTTCCTACCTGCGCCAAGGCGACATACCGCTGGCGAAGGAGAAGCTGGATCGCGCGTTGAAGGAAAACCCGGACAACCCGGAGGTGCACGGCGCGCGCGCCATGCTGTTCGATCGCATGGGGGAGCCGGCGCAGGCGGACCGCGAGTTCAAGACTGCCCTGTCACTCGCCCCAGACGACCCTGACGTCAGCAACAACTACGCGGTTTATCTCTGCCAGGTCGGTCGCACCGACGACGGTGTGCGCCGGTTCGAGCAGGTTGCCCGCAACGCGCTCTACCGCACGCCCTGGGTGGCTTACACGAACGCCGGCGTTTGCCTGCGCAGTGCCAAGCGTAATCCGCAAGCGGTAAAGAACTTCCAACAGGCGCTGGCCATCCGTCCCAACTTCGCGGAAGCCGCCTTTCAGCTCGGCGATCTCGAGTTCCAGGACGGGCATCTGACGGAGGCGCGCAAGACCGTGGACACCTATCTCGGCGCCTTCGATGAGACGCCCGACTTGCTGCTCCTCGGTGTGCGGATCGCCAGGGCGCAGAGCGACCGGGTAGCGGCTATGCTCTACGCTCGCAAGCTGCGCCTGGATTTCCCGAGCTCGACCCAGGCGAAGGCGCTTGCCGAGCTCGAACACAATCCAGGCTGATTCGTATGGCTGCGGAAGCAGGCGGCGGTGTACGCGCCGGCATTGGCACGCGGCTGCGGGCTGCCCGCGAGAAGAAGGGCCTGACAATTCTGCAGGCTGCCGAGAAATTGCACGTCGACCCCCGGATCGTGGAATCGCTGGAGACGGAGGACTTCGCCGCTCTTGGCGCCGCGGTGTATGCGCGGGGTCATTTGCGGCACTACGCGGAGCTCATCGGCGAACAGCCCGCCGAGCTGCAGGAGCTTTATTCGCATTCCACGCGCGCCGCCCCGGCACAGCCTGACCTGACAAAGATCTCCCGTCCGCCGCCGGAGCCCGATTCGGGCAAGCTCGCCGGCCCCGCGGTGGTTGTGTTGATTGTCATGGTGGCCGCCGGCACGGTGTGGTGGTGGATGAGCCATCCGACCGAGAAGCCGGCGCCGGCCCTCGTTCAAAGTGGTGTGCCGGCGAGCTCGACGGGGCCGGGCGCGTTGCCTAACACAGCGGGTGACGCCTCGGAGGGCAGCGCGACTGGCGGCGCCGGTGCCAGCACGGCGGGCGAGCACTCTGCGACGTCGGCGCCGTCGGCGAGGCCAAGAGGCAGTGTCGGCAAAGCCGGCGCCAATGTTGCGGCCTCGGCTGGAGGGTCGACCAGCGCCGGGATAGCGGCAAGCGGGTCCGCAGCCAGCGGCGCGGGACCGCCTGGAGCACGGGGCAAACCGCAAACAGCCAGCGGTGCCGCGATGACGGCCGCCGCACAGACCCGGTTGCCAGCGCCCGGTGCGGCACCCACCGGTACGGCGCCCGCCGCGGCTCCGCATTTGACTTCACTGACCACACCCACCGCGCCCCCGACTAGCCGCGGCAAAGAGGGTCAGCTCACGTTGAAGTTCTCCTCCGATAGCTGGGCTGAGATTTACGACGCAACGGGCCAACGTCTCTTTTACGATGTAGGCGCCGCGTCCACCGCGCATACCGTGAAAGGCCCCGCCCCAATGCGCGTCATCCTGGGTAACGGAGCGGGCGTCACGCTGGAATTCAACGGCCGCCCGACGGCGGTTCCGACCAGTACCTCAGCAGACGGAAGCGTCCGTTTCACCATCAATGCGCACGGACGTGCCGTCCCCGTTGGAGAGTAGGTTGGCAGAGCAGATACAGCGTGTCCGTGGCATGAATGATGTGTTGCCTGAGGCGATTGGCGCCTGGCAACACCTCGAGGACACCGTGCGCGAGTTGCTCACGGAGTATGGCTTCGGAGAAATCCGGGTGCCGATCGTCGAGCACACTGAGCTCTTCAAGCGCGCCATCGGCGAATTCACGGACGTGGTCGAGAAGGAGATGTATACCTTCAATGATCGCGACGATAGCCGCAGCCTCACGTTGCGCCCCGAAGCCACTGCCGGCGTGATGCGCGCGCTCATCTCGAATGGAATGCTCCGTGGAGCGCGCCACAAGCTGTGGTGCATGGGTCCCATGTTCCGCCATGAGCGGCCGCAGGCAGGCCGCTACCGCCAGTTCTACCAGGTGGATGTGGAGTCTGTTGGCTTCCCCGGCCCGGATGCCGACGTAGAGCTCATCGCGATGACCGCGCGCCTGTGGCAGAGGCTCGGCATCGAGCGCATCAAACTGCACATCAACTCTCTCGGAACACCGGAATCCCGGCGTGTCTATCGCGAGCACCTGGTCGCTTACTTCCGCGCGCACGAGTCGCGGCTCGATGCCGATAGCAAGCGCCGGCTCGAAGGCAATCCCCTACGGATTCTCGACAGCAAGAATCCCGAGATGCAGGCGATCGTGGCCGGCGCTCCCTTGCTCACCGATCATCTCGATCCTGAGTCCCGCGAGCACTTCGATACACTCTGCAACAGCCTGCGCGAGATCGGCGTCCCGTACGAGGTCAACCCGCGCCTGGTCCGCGGTCTCGACTACTACACCCGGACGGTTTTCGAGTGGATTACAGACGCCCTTGGCTCCCAAGATGCCGTATGCTCCGGCGGGCGCTACGACGGCCTCATTGCCCAGCTAGGGGGTGAGGCGACGCCCGGTATCGGTTTCGCCATGGGCGTCGAGCGCGCCGTGGAGCTGCTGGTGAAAGCCCAACGGGTGCCAGACCAGGCCACCGCGGACGTCTACGTGGTTGTCAACGGCACTCGGGCCGCCGCAGCGGGTCCAGTGATCGTCGAACGCCTGCGTGACCAGCTACCGCGCGTGCGGTTCGAGCTCAATTTGGGCGGGGGTAATTTCAAGACGCAATTCCGCCGCGCCGATCGCAGTGGCGCGGCGCTCGCGCTCATCATTGGAGACGATGAGCTCGCGCGAGACGCCGTTGCCTTGAAACCTTTGCGGCAGGAAGCAGGTCAGACCGAGTGCCCGATTGCCGAGCTGGCGGCGGGTGTGACGACGGCGCTGGGCGCCCGCGGGACCTGAGGTCCGGGTCCGCGATAACAATCGAGTAGGGGTATTCCTTTGGACGATTACCTGTCAGAACAGGAACAGTGGGAAGCGGTCAAAAAATGGCTGCGTGAGAACGGGGCGTGGATTGTCGCGGGCGTTGCGGTGGGCGCTCTGGCGATCGGCGGCTGGCAGTGGCGCAATGCGCACATCGACAAGGTCAATGCCGAAGCCAGCGCCAAGTATGAGCAGATGCTGCAGGCCTTCGGACGCAACGACCTGTCGGGCGGGCTGGTGATCCTCGGTGAGCTGGAGCGCGACTACTCGTCCACGCCTTACCTCGATCAAGGAAGGCTGGCCGCCGCTCGCACTTACGTGGAGAGCAATCAGCTCGACAAAGCCGCCAAGGAGCTCGAGGCTGTGGTCCAGCACTCCAAGGACAAACAGCTCGCCCTGGTGGCGCGGCTGCGGCTGGCACGCGTGCAGATCGCGCAGCAGAAGCCCGACGATGCGCTTGCGACCTTGAACGGCATCGACCCCGGGGCGTTTGGCCCTCGCTTTCACGAGGTTCGCGGTGACGCGGACCTTGCGAAAGGGGATAAAACCGGCGCCTTGTCGGAGTATCGCGCGGCGCGCTCGATGGATCTGGGCGCCGGCGGTGGCAATTCGCTGCTCGATCTGAAGATTTCCGATCTCGTGGCGGATGCGGCGCCCCTGGCAGGCGCCAAGGCTCCGACCGCGCAAACCCAGGCAAACAAGTAACATGCGACGACTGCGACACTGGATGACGGTGGCGGCCCTGCTGCTCGTGGCGGCCTGCTCGAAAGACAAGGACATCGATACACCGGCGGTGCTGACCTCCTTTCCGGGCACGCTGAAGGTCGATCGTGTCTGGACCGCCTCGGTCGCCGATAAAGGGGCGAAGGTGTTGCGTCTGGGGCTGAGCCTCGCCGCCGAGGACAACCGTGTGTACGCGGCTGGCTATCGTGGCGAGGTGGAAGCCTTGGACGCCAAGTCCGGACACGTCCTCTGGCGCACCAAGCTGAAAAAGACGCCTTTCTCCGGTGGCCCTGCCGTGGGCGGCGACCTGGTGGCCGTAGGCACGAGCGAAGGTGAGGTGGTCGCGCTGGAGGCGGCCACCGGAAAGGTCCGCTGGCGAGTCCGGCTCAATGGCGAGATCCTCGCCGCGCCGGCGATCTCGGAGAAAGCCGTGGCGGTGCGCACCGTCGACGGCAAGTTGCGAGCCCTTTCCCCGAAGGACGGGCACGAGCTGTGGACGCAGGAGCAGCAGGTGCCTCGGTTGTCTCTGCGCGGCACGTCGCGACCTGTTATTGCCGGTGACGTGACGCTCTGTGGGTTCGACAACGGCAAGGTGATTGCTGTCAACATGAGCGACGGCTCCCTGCAGTGGGAGCAGACCGTAGCCCCTCCTCACGGCCGTACAGAGCTCGAGCGCCTCGTCGACGTCGATTCGACCCCGCATGTGTCGGGAAACTATGTATACACCGTCGCCTTCCAAGGTCGGGTGGCGAGACTTGCCCTGGATACAGGGCAAGTCTGGTGGGCGCACGACGCCTCGAGCTATAAGGGAATCGCCCTCGATGACGACGCCATCTATATCGCAATGGCGGATGGCGAGGTGGTCGCCCTCAGACAGGGCTCCGGGGCGGAAATCTGGCGCCAGAAGGCGCTGTTGCATCGGGGCCTCTCGGCTGTAACGCTCAGTGGCGACTCGGTCGTGACGGCTGATTTCCAGGGTTATGTGCACTGGTTGGACAAGGCGACCGGCGAGTTGGCGGCACGCGCTCGCGCCGGCAGAAAGCGCGTGAGCAACCCGCCGATCGTGTTGGATGACCTGGTGATGGTGATCGATGACGCCGGCAACATCAGTGCATTCCGGGCGACGCCGATCAGCGGCGCCAAGAAAGCCCGCACAACACCCGCGGCAACCGCTCCGAGCGGCGGCAGTACGCCGCCAGCTCCCGTTCCGGCGGAAGCGCCGCCTCCGCCAGCCGCGGAACCGGCGCCGGCGACGGACGCCGTCCCACCCGGAGCCGCGAGTCCGCAATAACATCAACAATCGGGGAGGGAAGGGCCTGCCCACCGTGAAACTATGCTCCCCGTTATCGCCCTCGTGGGCCGACCCAACGTCGGCAAATCGACGCTGTTCAATGTATTGACCGGCACGCGTGATGCAATCGTCGCGGATATTCCGGGACTGACGCGCGATCGCCAGTATGGGTTCGGACGGCTCGGACCTATTCCCTACGTTGTCATCGATACCGGCGGTCTGGTCGAAAACCCGACTGGCATCGAGACACAGATGCGTGAGCAGACCGAGCGCGCGGTGGAGGAAGCGGATCGGCTCATCTTCGTGGCCGACGTGCGCGAGGGGCTTACTCCCGCGGATCACTTCGTTCTGCGCGAGCTGCGGCGCTCGGGCAAGCCCGTCATCCTGGCGCTCAACAAGGGCGAGGGTCTGGATATCGACCTGGTCGGTGGCGACTTTCATTCCCTGGGTCTGGGTGAGCCGCAAATGATAGCGGCGGCGCACGGTCAGGGGTGCGAGGCTCTCATGGAGCGAGTGCTCGAGGGCCTTACTGCGGAAGCAGCCGCGACGGACAAGGATCCCAACGAGGGCGCCATCCGCATCGCCATCATCGGCCGGCCCAACGTGGGCAAGTCGACTCTCGTGAATCGGCTCCTCGGACAGGAGCGCGTGATCGCGAGCGACCTGCCCGGCACCACCCGCGACAGTATTCTCGTGCCGTTCCGGCGCGACGACCGCGATTTTGTCCTGATCGACACGGCCGGTGTGCGGCGCCGCTCCAAGGTGGACGGTGTCATCGAGCGGGCGAGTGTCGCCAAGACCTTGCAGGCGATCGAGGCGGCGCACGTCGTGGTCATGGTGCTCGACGCACACGACACGATCGCCGAGCAGGATGCGAGCGTGTTGGGTATCGCCCTCGAGCGCGGTCGTGCGCTCATCATCGCGATCAACAAGTGGGATGGCATTCCACTCGATCAGCGCGAGACCATCCATCGCCAGCTCGCCCTCAAGCTCGATTTCGTGCCGTTTGCTCCGTTACACTTCATTTCGGCGCGGCACGGCACGGGAGTCGGCGAAGTCGTGCAATCGGTCGTGCGGGCTTACGAAGCCGCCATGCGCGAGATGCCGACTCGCGAGCTGACCCGTACATTGGAGCACGCGCTGACCGTTCACCAGCCGCCGCTCGTTCACGGTCGGCGCATCAAGTTACGTTATGCGCACCAGGGTGGCAGAAATCCGCCGCGCATCGTCATCCACGGGAACCAGACGGCATCCGTTCCGGATGCCTATACGCGCTACCTGGCAAACGTGTTTCGCAAGAAATATGACCTGTTCGCCACGCCGGTGGCCATCGAATATCGCACGGACAGGAACCCTTTTGTCCGGGAACGGCGGGTGAAGCCGCACCCGGACGCGAAACCCAGCCGCCGAGGCAAACACAACAGACGACGCTGACCGCACATGAGCGAACCAACCGCAACGCCTTCCAGACCTCGCCGGGTGAGCCGCTTCGGCCCGGCGCTACCTCCAAGGACGTTCGCGGGGTTCGCGGCCGCCATCGCCACCGTGGTGTCGATTGCTTTCTTCGGCTATCACCTGCTGGATGACCAGGAGCAAAGCACTGCGCTCACGACGCATGCGCTGCAGGTCTTCCAGCGCGTGGATGCGCTGCTATCGAGTCTGAAGGATGCCGAGACGGGTGAGCGCGGCTATCTGCTGACCAACCGCGAGAGTTATCTCGATCCTTACAACGATGCGCGGGCCAACATTCCCGGTCAACTCCAGGAGCTGCGGCGGCTCACTGCCAACAGCCCCCGGCGCCAGGAGCAGCTCGGCCAGATTCAGCACTACGTCGATGACAAGCTCGCGGAGCTGCAGCAGACCATCGACCTGCAACGCGCGGGAAATCCCCAAGCGGCGCGCGAGGTGATCCTGACCGATCGCGGCAAGCTCACCATGGATCGCGCCCGCGACCTGGTCCAGCAGTTCCTGGAGCAGGACCGCCAGGAGCTGACGGCTCGCTTCGAAGCCGCGCGCAGGGCGGCTGAGCTGACCGTGATCGTGACCGCCGGTGGCGCCTCGGTGTTGTTCGTGCTCATCCTGGTCGCGGGATTCCTGGCCTCGCGCGACTTCAAGACTCAACAGATCGAGGCTTGGCTGCAGGCCGGTGAGACCGGATTGGCGCAGCAGGTCCAGGGGGAGCAGCGCCTGGACGTCCTCGGCGAGAACGTGCTCTCTTTCCTGGCGCGGTACCTGGATGCCCAGGTGGGCGCGATCTATATAACCGAAGGTTCGGGCACCGGGGCGGGCGGTTGGCTGCGGCGCTTCGCCGGCTTCGCGCTGCCGCGTGGGAAGGGCGAGGACACTGCGGTACTGCGACCCGGTGAGGGGCTTGCGGGGCAAGCCGTCAAAGAGCAGCGCATCGTGGAGGTGGACAATGTGCCGGTCGGCTATCTGCCGGTGGCCTCTATCCTGGGAGAGGGCAATCCCACTCACCTGCTCATTGCGCCCGCCACCGAGAGCGGGGTGGTGCAGGCTGTCATCGAGTTGGGTTTGTTTCGCCCGGTGCAGCCTTCCGACCGCGAGCTGTTGC
>CAYNTW010000163.1:0-7654 GCA_964400085.1 uncultured Steroidobacteraceae bacterium
AGCCGTCCAACATCATGCTCACGCAGGATAGCGACGTGCGCATCATCGACTTCGGTATCGCGTTGGTGTCTGATTCGGACATCTCGCGGATCGAGGGCATCGCCGGCAGTCCCTCCTACATGTCACCCGAGCAGGTGCAGAGCCTGGATCTCACCAACCGCTCGGACCTCTACTCGCTGGGCGCGGTGATGTACGAGCTGCTCACCGGCTCGCGCCCGTTCCGCGCGGGAAACCTGCAAAAGCTGCTGCACCAGATCGTCTACGCCACCCCACCCCCGATTCACACCTTGCGCAAGGACGTCCCGGAGGAGCTCGAGACGGTGGTCGCCGTGGCGCTCCAGAAGGATCCGCTGAAGCGATACAAGAGCGGACTCGATTTCGCAGCGGAGCTCACCCGCGTTCACCAGCGTTTGCGCGAGGCGAATTCGCGCATCGACCGGCAGGAGCAGTTCGGGGTCCTGCGTCGCTTGAAGTTCTTCCACGAGTTCTCGCACGCGGAGATCTGGGAAGTGCTGCGGGCGAGTAATTGGCAGGACTACGGCGAGGGCGAGGAGATCGTCAAGGAAGGCGAAATGGACGATCGCTTCTACATTCTGGTCACCGGCAACTGCGCCGTGGAACGCCACGGGAGGCGTCTGGGCACGCTCGAAACAGGTGATTGTTTCGGTGAGGCCAGCTATGTGCCCGGAGCGAAGCGAACCGCGACCATCCGCTCCCTGAGCGCCGTGACGGTACTCAAAGTGAGCTCCACCCTGCTGGAGCAGGTTTCCGCGTCGTGCCAGCTACGCTTCAACCGAGTATTCCTGCGTACCTTGATCGGGCGCCTGCAGAGCGGCGAGACCAGCTCCGGCAGCACCTGACCGGCGCGGGACAACGGCGGGGGTTGCGAAACGCGCAACAGCGCTCCAATCTCTGCGCGCTGTGCAAATCTTACTTATTGAAGACGACACCGAGGCCGCGAAGTTTCTCGTCAAGGGACTGCGCGAGAGCGGCTACTCGGTCGATCACGCCGCGGATGGTCGTGAGGGTCTCTTCCGGGCCACGGAGGGGCAGTTCGACCTGGTCGTGACCGACCGGATGCTTCCCCATCTCGATGGCCTGACGGTGATCCAGCTCATGCGTCGCAAGGGGATCACCACGCCCGTGCTGGTGTTGAGCGCTCTCGGAAGCGTGGACGACAGGGTGCGTGGTCTGAAGGCTGGTGGCGACGATTACCTGACGAAGCCCTTTGCTTTCGTCGAGCTGCTCGCGCGCATCGAGGCGCTCACGCGACGCCGTACCAGCGCGGCGGACACCACGAAGCTCAAGGTGGCCGACCTCGACTTCGATCTGCTCGCCCGCCGGGTGACCCGCGGTGGCCGCGAGATCGAGCTGACCGCCCGCGAGCTGAAGCTGCTCGAGTTTCTCATGCGTCGCGCGGGACAGGTCGTCACTCGCACCATGTTGCTGGAGGGTGTTTGGGATCTGCACTTCGATCCCCAGAGCAACCTCATCGATGTGCACATCAGTCGCTTGCGCCAGGCGATCGATCGCGGCGCCGACCGACAATTGATTCACACCGTGCGCGGCTCGGGTTATGTGTTGCGCGCCGAGGATTGAAATTTCTGGCTGAGAACGCGCTCACCGACGCTCTGAGCACTCCAGAGAAGCCGGCGGCGGCGCCGTCGGTGCGTCGGGCTCTTTTCAACACAACGGCGTTCCGCCTGTCCGTGGGATACATGTTCCTGGTGACGCTCGCCGTCGCCGTGACGCTCGGCAGCGCCTATCTGCTGACGGACCAGCTCATCACCGACGAAGTCGACCTCATCATCGACACTGAGCTGAAGAGCCTCCAGGACAAGTACGCGCGGGCCGGCGTGGACGGCGTGACCGACGAGATGAACCTGCGAATCGATAGTTGGGGTCGCATCGGCGCGGTGTACATGCTCGTCGACAAGAGCTTCGAGAGGATTGCCGGTAACGTGACGCATTGGCCGTTCGATGGCATGCCCGCCGATAGCCGGCCGGAATTCGACATTGCCACCATCGAGCCGGGCCGGCGCGCGGTTCACCCGGTGCGGGCCGCTCTGCGTACTCTTCCCAACGGGGACCACCTGTTGGTGGGCACTGACATCTCGCAAGGACGCCGCTTCGCCGACAAGTTCCGGATCGCGATGCTGTGGGGAATCGGCCTCACGTCGCTGGCGGCGGCCGCCACCGGCTTTTGGTTCAGCTACCGGCTGTCACGCCGCGTCGGAGATGTAACGGCCACCTGCAAGCGCATCCTGGCTGGCGAGCTGGGCCGTAGGTTGCCGGTGGCGGGCGCGAACGACGAGTTCGATGCGCTCGCGATTGCGGTGAATGATGTTCTGGAGCGACTCGAGGACCAGGCGCGCACATTGCGGGCGACATTCGATAGCGCCGCGCACGACCTGCGCGCCCCGTTACATCGTCTGCGCACGCGCATGGACGCGTTGTTGTTGCGCTCGCCGCCGTTGGAGCCGGCGGTGTATGACTCGGTGGAGTCCGCGTTGCGCGAAGTGGATCGTCTGCAGCGAACACTCACTGTCTTGTTGCAAATCGCGCTGGCGGAGTCCGGTGCGCCGCTCGCCTCGGCTGCCGCGGTCGATGTCGGTGAGCTCGTCTCCGAGTTGGCCGAGCTGTTCGAGCCGGTGGCGCGCGACAGCCAGTTGACCCTGCTGGATCACGAGGAGAGTGGTGCGATCGTTCAGGGCAATCGGCAGCTCCTCGCGCAGCTCGTGACCAATCTCATCGAGAACGGCTTGAAGTATGTGCCCGCGGGGGGACGTATCGAGCTGAGTGTGAAGCGGCTGTCGGACAGTGTCTGCCTGGTCGTCAGCGACAACGGACCCGGAATTCCGGCAGACGATCGCGTCCGGGCCGTGCAACCTTTCGTGCGCTTGGGGCAGAGTGGCAAAGGCGAGAGTAGCGGGCTGGGACTGAGCCTCGTAGCGGCCATCGCGCGGCTGCATCGCGCGCGGCTGACATTGGAAAACAACGATCCGGGGTTGCGCGTTGTGGTCGAGCTGCCGTCGAAATGATTCGCGTCGCCAGCGCGAAATAGCTTCAGCTCTGCGTTTTGCCGCCGCGGCAGCTTTTCACGAACGCCGAACGTTGTGGGCCGGTGAGATTCTTGGCGTCTGCCCGCTTGTTGCAGGCTTTCAGCGAGTTCTGCTTGTGGACGGGTGTGGCGCTCGCTCCGCTCGGGGTGGCGGTCGTCGTCGGACGTGGCGTATTGGTCGCGAAAGCTGAATTCGAGCCGAAGTCGGCTACGACGGCGAGAGCGACTGCGAGAGCGACGGCGATTCTCATTCGGGCCTCCGGGTGCAGCGGTGAGCAGCACACGTTAGACGGGAAGCCCTTTCGCCGTCATGAAGGCCGGATTAAGAAATCGTCACGGAGCAGGGGGCCTACAAGTCCTTGTCGCGCTCGATGAGCGCGTAGGCCGAATGGTTGTGAATCGATTCGAAGTTCTCGGCTTCGACGGTATAAGCGGCGATCCGCTCGTCGGCGTTCAAACGCGCGGCCACATCACGCACCATGTCCTCGACGAACTTGGGATTGTCATAGGCGCGCTCGGTGACATATTTCTCGTCCGGACGCTTGAGAATGCCGTAGAGCTCGGAGGAAGCCTCGCTCTCGGCGATGTCGATGATCTCCTCGATCCACACTTGCGTGCGCAGCTTCGCGTTGATGGTGACGTGTGAGCGCTGGTTGTGCGCGCCGTAGTCCGAGATCTTTTTCGAGCAGGGGCAGAGGCTCGTGACGGGCACGACCACGCGTACCCACATCTCGGTACGCGCATTGCGACGCTCACCGATGAGGCTCGCATGGTAGTCCATCAGGCTCTCGACTCCGGAGACCGGCGCCTTCTTCATGACGAAGAACGGAAAGCTCATTTCGATATGGCCGCTGTCGGCCTCGAGGCGCTCGGTCATCTTCTCGAGCATGGCCCGGAAGGACTCCACCGAGATTTCCCGCTCGCCGTGCAGGATCTCCACGAACCGGGACATGTGCGTGCCCTTGAAGTTGTGGGGCAGGCTCACGTACATGTTGAATTGCGCGATGGTGTGCTGCTCGCCGGCCGAACGATCCTTCACTCGGACCGGGTGACGGATGTCCTTGATGCCAACCCGATTGATCGGCAAGCGGCGGGTATCCGCGCGTCCTTGCACATCCTCGATTTCCGTAACGACCGGGCGCACAAGCTTCGCGTTCGCGGGAGGAGGGGTCATGTACTCAAGCCTATCGCTTACCGGTTTACGAGGTAAGTAGGGGCGTTGCGCCCGGGGTTCAAGCGACCCCCGCCGAGCGGATACGTTCGCGTTCCCGTACCTGCATGGCCCACCAGCGCTCGATGCTGGAAGCGAGGCCTGCGGCATCCAGCCCCGCGGCGACGAGGCAGCTGTCGCGCGAGCCATGCTCAATGAAACGATCGGGTATGCCGACGTGCAAAAGGGGTATGAGCAAGCCTTCCGAGGCGAGGAGCTCGCCTACCGCGGAGCCTGCGCCTCCAATCGTGGCGTTTTCCTCGACAGTGACGATTGCACGGTGCCGCTCGGCGAGTGAGATCACCATGTCTTCATCCAGCGGCTTGATGAAACGCATGTTGACGACCGTCGCATCGAGTCGTTCGGCAATCTTGAGCGCCGAGTCGAGCAAGGTCCCGAACACGAGAATGGCCAGCCCACTGCGGCCTTCGCGTCGCAATTGCGCGCGGCCGATCGGCAGGGCTGTCATCTCTTCGGCCAGCGGGACGCCAGGCCCAGTGCCGCGTGGGTACCGGACCGCGGAGGGTCCGGGTAGCGTCGTGGCCGTGTATAACATCTGCCGGCACTCGTTCTCGTCCGCCGGCGCCATGAGGGTCATGTTGGGAATACAGCGCAGGAAGGAGATGTCATAACTTCCCTGGTGGGTCGCGCCATCGCTGCCCACGAGGCCCGCGCGATCGAGCGCAAACACCACGGGGAGGTTCTGCAGCGCCACGTCATGGATCAACTGGTCATAGGCGCGCTGTAGGAATGTCGAGTAGATGGCCACGATCGGCTTCAAGCCCTCGCAAGCAAGGCCCGCCGCGAAAGTGACGGCGTGCTGCTCGGCGATCGCCACGTCGAAATAACGATCGGGGAAGCGCTTCGAGAATTCGACGAGTCCCGAGCCTTCGCGCATCGCAGGGGTCACGCCGATGATGCGGGGGTCTTGGGTCGCCATATCACAGAGCCATTGCCCGAAGATCTGCGAGTACGTCGGCCCGGTGGCCTTTTCCTTGAAGATCGTGCCGCTCGCCGGATCGAACGGACCGGGACCATGCCACTTGATCGGGTCCGCTTCGGCGGGCGCATAGCCCTTGCCTTTGCGTGTGACCACGTGCAGGAACTGCGGCCCGTGCAACTGGCGCAGGTTACGCAAGGTGCTGACCAGCGCCCGCACATCGTGACCGTCGACCGGACCGATGTAGTTGAAGCCGAGCTCCTCGAAGAGCGTGCCCGGCAAGACCATGCCCTTCAAGTGCTCCTCGGAGCGGCGCGCCAGCTCCCAGACCGTGGGCATCTGCCGGAGGACTTTCTTTCCGCCCTCGCGCAGATGCGCGTACATGCGTCCCGAGAGGGCGCGGGCGAGCTGGCTGGACAGCGCGCCGACGTTCTCCGAGATCGACATGTCATTGTCGTTCAGGATGACGAGCAGGTTGGTCGGCAGTGAGCCCGCGTGGTTGAGCGCCTCGAAGGCCATGCCAGCGGTCATCGCTCCGTCGCCGATCACGGCTACGACCCGACGGTCATCCCCCAGTCGCTCCGCGGCCACGGCCATGCCTAGCGCGGCGCTGATGGAGGTGCTGGAGTGACCGACACCGAAAGTGTCGTATTCACTCTCCGAGCGCGTCGGGAATGGCGCGAGGCCCCCCGGCTGCTTGATGGTGTGCAACTGGTCGCGGCGCCCGGTGAGCACCTTGTGGGGGTACGCCTGGTGTCCCACATCCCACACGATCCGGTCGCGCGGCGTGTCGAAGACGTAGTGCAGGGCGATTGTCAGCTCCACTGTCCCCAGTCCAGCAGCGAAGTGCCCTCCACGGGTGCTCACGCTCTGAATGAGGAATTCCCTGAGCTCGTTGGCCAGGGCCGGCAGCTTCGCCGCGGACAATTGACGCAGGTCAGCCGGACTCTCGATGGTATTTAGCAACGGGTTCTTGCCATTTGGGCCAGTCATCTGGCGGAGTGTACACCGAGGCGGGACGCGGCTCGAAACAGCGACGCGTTGGGCCGCAGCCACAGGTCGGCCGTCACAGAATTTGAGCGTCGCTCAGGTCACGCGGCTTACGACAAAATGGGCCAATTCCGCAAGCGGCGTGCCGCTCGAGCCCAGTGGCTGCAGAGCGGATATGGCGTCATCTCGCAATTGTCGGGCGCGATCACGGGCGGGGGCGAGCCCGGCGGTGCTGGTATAGGTAGGCTTATTGTGAGCGGCGTCCGCGCCGGTCGTCTTGCCTAGGACGGACGCATCGCCTTCCACGTCCAGAATGTCGTCCTGGATCTGGAATGCCAGACCGATCTGGGCGCCAAAACGACGCAGCCCCTCGAGGCGTGGGCCGTGCGTGACTCCGGCCGCGAGGGCGCCCAGGACCACGCTTCCTTCGATCAAAGCGCCCGTTTTGCGTCGATGCATGTTCTCGATGGCCGCGACCGTGAGGTTCTGGCCGACCGCCGCCAGGTCCACTGCCTGGCCTCCGGCCATCCCGCTGGTACCCGCCGCCTGAGCCAGCACCCGGATCATGGCCAGTCGCGTCGCGGGCTCCCGGTGACCGCTGGCCTCATCAGCCAGAACTTCGAAAGCGAGTGCCTGCAGGGCATCGCCGACCAGAATGGCGGTGGCCTCGTCGTACGCGCGGTGGCATGTCGGACGACCGCGTCGCAGGTCATCGTCGTCCATGGCAGGCAAGTCGTCATGGACGAGGCTGTATACGTGGATCAACTCCACCGACGCGGCGGCGGCGTCGAGCTCCTCGAGAGGCGCGCCAAGTGATTCACCCGTGAGATAAACGAGGGTCGGGCGCAGCCTTTTGCCGCCGCCCAACGCGCTATAGCGCATGGCTTCGCGCAGTCGAGCGGTCCCGGAATCCGGTAGCGCGAGGCAGCGATCCAGCACCGCCTCGATCCGGGACCGGTACGCGGCCAGGCGCCCAGTGAACTCAGGAGTTCCTTTCATCGCTCGAGGCCGCGGCGGCACCCGCTCATCCGTTCACCGCGGAGGAGCCGGTGCCCTCGTCCTCGGGCCGGAAGGGCTCGATCTCGGTGCTGTTGCCTCGTTTCAACAGGATCTCGACCTTCTGTTGCGCGGCCTTGAGGGAGCTCTGGCAATGGCGCGTCAGCTCCACACCCCGCTCGAAGGTCTTGAGCGCGTCCTCGAGCGGCAGATCACCGCGCTCCAGGCGCTCCACCAAGCCTTCGAGCTCCGCCAGGGCTTGTTCGAAATCGGGGGTATTGCTCATAAGCGCAGTGACGGAAAAGGCGTCACGTTACACAGCGGCGCCAATGAGGGTCAAATCAACCGCAAGCAGTTCGCGGTTGACGTGTCACAGGCTCAGGCTTACAGTCGGTCCCCTAGATGTTAGACCCAGTCTAAGTGAGGAGAGCGTCGTGAATCTCAAAGGCAGCAAGAC
>CAYNTW010000164.1:0-7364 GCA_964400085.1 uncultured Steroidobacteraceae bacterium
GGATTGCCTCGAAGTCAACCTGATCCAGTTCGTGAGCCTGTTCCGTGGCGGCGAGAAAATCGCAATGGGCAAGCGGGAGGCCCAATTCGTCACACTGCGCCAACTGCGCGAGGAGGTCGGCAACGACGCCTGCCGTTTCTTTTATCTCATGCGCAGCCACGACCAGCCGCTCGATTTCGATCTCGAGCTGGCGAAGTCCAGGACCAACGAGAATCCGGTGTATTACATCCAGTACGCTCACGCGCGAGTCGCGAGCGTAATGAAGCAACTCGCCGCTCGGCAACTGACCTTCGATCGCGCCGAGGGCCTTGGCTGCACTGGACTCCTGGTCGGCCCTCACGAGCAAGCTGTTTTGACATCCCTGGCGCGCTATCCCGAAGCGCTCGAGCAGGCGGCCGTAAACCGCGCGCCTCATACACTCGTCCACTATCTCCGCGACCTTGCGAACGCGCTCCACACGTACTACAACGCTGAGCAGTTCATCGTGAGCGACTCGAAGCTGCGTAACGCGCGACTCGCGCTGGTACTGGGGGTGCAGCAGGTCCTACGCAATGGACTGACGCTGCTGGGGGTTTCCGCGCCGGAGAGTATGTGAGTGGCTAGGCAAACGCATCGCGACTACAAGACGAACCATCGCAAGGCGATGGATCTCGGGCGCTTGCGTGAATTCGGATTCGGCACCTTGGCGGGGGTGGCATTGGCCAGCGTTGCATTCCTATACGTGGGGGGCAAGCGGCCGTCCGCTCATGAGAGCGTGGAAGTGCCACACCCTGATCCGCATCGCCAGGCGCCCGCCGACACGGAGGCCACCGTGGGTGCAACTCAGACCGCGGAGAAGTACGATTTCTACCAGATGCTTCCGAACTTCGAAGTCGTGGTGCCGGAGAAGGAGAAGGATGTCAAACGCGACCTTCCCGCCACCGCGAAGATCGAGCGGCCAGGTGTGTACGTGCTGCAAGCGGGCTCATACCGCAATGAGCCCGATGCTGACCGGGTCCGTGACAAGCTTTCCAAGGTAGGCATCGATGCCAAAGTCCAACGCGTCGCGGTCGATAGTGATGTCTGGCACCGCGTTCGCATCGGTCCCATTACGAAGCTCGACGAGCTCAACAAACTCCGAAAACAACTCCAGGCGGCGGACGTGGACGCAATAGTGATCCGCGTCGGTGACTGACAGCAGCAGCCACCGAGCCATCAACCGGAAAGCTTGCCAGCCTGCGTAGCGCGCGTGGCCCTCAGGTTCTGCGCGGCCAGCATCCTTTCGAGATCTGCCGCGGCCACGGGTCGCGAATGCAGGTAACCCTGAGAGTAGTTGCACTTCAAGCGACGCAACTGCTCGAGCTGTGCGAGCGTCTCGACCCCTTCAGCCACGACGGTCAGATTGAATGCGGAGGCGAGGCCGATGATGCTCGACACCAGGGTCACACTGGCGCGATCCCCGGGTAGACCGCTGATGAATGAGCGATCGATCTTGAGAATATCGACCGGAAGCTTCGAGAGCAGGCCCAGGGAGGAGTAGCCCGTGCCAAAATCGTCGATTGCGATGCGCATCCCGGAAGCGCGCAGGTCGCGCAGCTTGCGGCTCGCCCCCTCCATGTCGTGCAGCAATCCCGTTTCGGTGATTTCGAGGTCCACACCGAATCCCCGCGAGCAGCACTCGGCGGTGGCGGCGAGAACGTGCTCGACGAAGGTGCGCCGACGCACCTGTTGGACAGACACGTTGACCGCGACACGGATAGGCCCGAGACCCAAGGCGTGCCACCGCTGACAGTCCTTCACCGCTTCATGCAGGACCCATTCGCCCACCGGCACGATCATCCCGGAGGACTCGAGCACCGGCAGGAACAATGCCGGGTGCATGAGTCCCTCGTCAGGATCATTCCAACGCAGCAAAGCCTCCACGGCTTCGATGCGCCCGGTCGCGACATTGATCTGCGGCTGGTAGTGCAACAGGAACTGCTTCTCGTCGAGCGCTATACCCAACTTGTGCTCGAGCGCGAGTCGCTCGGCGATGTCACTGTGCATCTGGATCTGGTAGTGGAGGTATTGCTCGCCGGATTCCTTGGCTTGCTTCAATGCCGCTTCCGCACGCTGGGTGAGCGTGCTCGCGTCCTCGCCATCCAAGGGATAGTGCGCGAGCCCGGACTTGAAGGATGTCCGTATAGCGCGCCCATCGATCTTGAAGACGTCGCGGAACACCGTGTTATCCAACAACGTGGTGACATTGTCGGCGGAGACCTCCACCTGAGACGGCAACATCACGAACGTGCCGCCGCCGAGGTAGCCGAGGCGCTCGTCGTCATCGATCGTGTGTTTGAGCCGCTCAGCCACGCGCTGCAAGAGCAGATCACCGACGTGACGCCCGAAGCTGTCGTTCACGTTGCTGAGATTCATGACATCGAAGGCGACGACCGTCGGAGCACCTTCCGGACCGACCCGGTTTTGCAGCAGCTTGTCGAGCCGCTCACAAAACAGGCCGCGCTTCGCCAGGCCCGTCAACGGATCGTAGTAGGCAAGATACTGGACTGTGGTCTCTTTCTGCCGGTACTGAAGCGCGAAGGACAGGTTCGCGATCAGATCCTGCAACACCCGCAGTTCCTCGTCGCTGAGCAGATCGCTCTCCCGGGAGGCCAGCGACAATACGCCAATGCGAGCCCCGTCGACGGTCAGCGGCAACGCCACCACGGAGTGAAATCCATGGGCCAGCAGCTCGAGCCGACCCGCGACGGGCGGCTCGGATTGGGTGAGATCCGTGCTGATGGTGATCTGGCCGGTGCGGATCGCCCGACTGACCAGGCTGGTGTCCGGCTCCGTGCCGTCGCTGATCGGAAAGTCCAGATCCTCCAGGTACCCAGGCTGCATTCCGAGCCGATACCAGGGCTGCGCGTGGCGGCCATCGGCAGCGACGAGGGAGATCATCGCGTGCTCATAGCCCCCGACCTGCAGAGCCAGCCGACAAGCCTCGCGCAACAAGTCCTCGCGCTCGCGGATCCGCACCACGGCCGCATTGATCCCACTTTGCATCTGTAGCATGCGCGTGAGCCGCGCGATTCGCTCCTGCTGCTGCTCATGGAGCCGCTGTTCCTGCTCGCGAGCTTGGCCCTCGAGAAGGCGTTGCCGAGCGCGCTCCTTGACTTCGCGCAGGGCCTCGGACACCGCCGGGACCAGTCGCGACGGATTCGCCTGCAACACGTAGTCGGCCGCTCCGCGACGAATCGCCTCGACCGCATACTCCTCGCCAGGAGTTGTCGAGAGGAAGATGAAAGGGACATCGGGCAGCTCGCGAGCCGCGATTTCCAACGCGACGAAGCCATCCAGGTGCGGAAGAACCAGGTTGGACAGGATGAGCTGCGGCTCAAAGCGCCGCAGCGCCGTGCGGAGCTCCTTTTCCGAGGCAACTTGTAGATACGTACAGGGGATCCCGCCCTGGACGAGTTGTCGCCTCGCGCGCTCGGCGGCCGCGACGACTGCCTCGACGATCAGTACTCGCAGGCCGTCCGACACCGGAACCTCTGTTGGCCTTGGCAACCGACGGCCGCGAGCGACAAACGAGCGCGCGCAGTGTCGGGTTGCTCGTCCCTGGAGCCTCCCGCCCGTGCTTGCGGGAAACCTGTTACGAACATCATACAAGAGAAGCCTGTCACGACCACGGGCGGGAACCGGCAGGCTCTGGGTTTCGAGCAAAGATCTTTCGGCGGGGCCAAGGGAGTCCCGTTCACCCATTAGGGTTGTGCTTTCCCTTGGACACTGTCGGGAGGACCCCAAATATCTCAGCTCGAAGCAGCGCGGGCGCCAAATCGCCGCTCCGTGGACGGTTCAGTCCTCGCTGATGCTGCGGAAATCCACACCGAGCGACCGCAGCTTCCGGTACAAATGGGTGCGCTCCATGCCGACGCGCTTCGCCAACTGTCCCACCTTGCCGTTACAGAGCAGGAGCTGCTGTTGCAGATAGGCTCGCTCGAACTGCTCGCGCGCCTCCCGCAGCGGCAACGCGAGCAGATCCTGCTTGACCAACGGCTCTCCTGGAGGCGCCTGGACCGCGAGCTCGCGCTCGATTTCCTCCAGTCGGATCTCTTCGGGTCCCTTCTGGATCAGCAGCCGATGGACGAGGTTCTTCAACTCGCGGACGTTGTCCGGCCAAGGATAATTGCGCAACCGGTTCTGCGCGGCGACACTGAAGCGCCGAAACGGCAGCCCCTCCGCATCCACCAGCCGATCGACATAATGACGCAGGAGCTCGGGAACGTCCTCCGCGTAATCGCGCAGCGGCGGCGTGCGCACGATCAACATGTTGAGATGGGCCAACAGATCCCGCCGGAACCCCTCCGGGCCGGCACGATTCTCGATCCCCGGTTGTGCCGATGACAGCACGCGGGCCCGAAACTCGACCTGCTCGGTCCCACCCAGGCGCGTGAAGCGTCCTGACTCGAGCACCCCAACCAGGAGCCGCTGCACGCCGGCCGGAAGATCCTCGATCTCGTGGATGAATAGACTCCCGTCGGCGGCTTCCTCCAGGACACCTGGATGAAGGCCGTCGGTGCCTTCACGGCCAAACAAGCGACTTTCTGCATCAGTTTCGCGAAGACTACTCGCAACGAGCGTCACAAAAGGCGCCGCGGCCCGGGGGCTACGCTCGTGGACATAACGCGCGAACGCCTCGCGTCCTGAGCCAGGCTCTCCGACGAGGAGCACCGAGGACGGATTTCCCGCAACCTGCTGCAGCTCCGCGCGCAGCTGTTGCATGATTTTACTTTTGCCGACCGGCGCCAGGAGTTGAGGCGCGAGCAACTTGCCCGATTGACGGCGGCGCTTCCCGGCATCCAACGCGCGCTCGACCGTGCGCAGCAGCTTCGCAAGCGACAGCGGCTTCTCGACGAAATCGAACGCGCCGAGACGGGTCGCCTCCACAGCGGTCTCGACCGTGCCGTGTCCGGACATCATGACCACCGGACAACCATCCGTCGTGGACGCCGACCATTCACGCAGCAAACTGATCCCATCCACATCCGGCATCCAGATGTCGAGGAGTACGAGGTCGGGACTTTGGCGCGCCCGCGAAGCCCGGGCTTGCACCGCGTTGGCGGCGACATCGACCTCATATCCTTCCTCGGACAGGATCTCTTTCAAGAGGCCGCGGATATCCGCCTCATCGTCGACCACCAGAATGTGTGGACCGCTCATGCTCTCTCTCCCTCGGCCAGTGCTCTGCGCGTGCGCGTGCCTCCCGTGGCGGACCGTGTGCTGTCCTTTACCGGGAGCACGACGCGCACACGTGCTCCACCTTCCGATCGATTGTCCGCATCGATGCGCCCGCCGTGCTCCTCGACGATCTTCTTCACGATCGCAAGCCCCAGGCCGGTGCCTTTGGGCTTGCTCGTGACATAGGGGTCGAAGACCCGTCCGAGCAGCTCGCGCTGGAACCCGGGACCATTGTCACACACCGTGATGACCGCATACGCGGCATCCCCACCGCTCTCCAGCCGAGTCGCGAGCTCCAGTCTCGATTGGGCGACACCCTCGAGCGCTTCGAGCGCGTTGGTCACCAGGTTGTTCAGGATCTGTCGCACCCGGCCACGATCGGCCTCGATCATGTCGAGCTGCTCGTCCAGCGCCAGGTGGATCGCAGTCCGCGGATCCTGGGAACGGTAAAGATCAGCCACGTCGGTCACGAGCTGGTTCAGGCTGAATCGGGTAATGCGCATTTCCGGCGCCCGCGCGTATTCGCTGAACGCGTTGACCATCTGCTGCATGGTCTCGACCTGCTGCACGATGGTATGAGTCGCGCGATCGAGAATTTCCGCATCCGGCGGCTTCATGCTCGAGAGCAGGCGGCGGCGCAAGCGCTCCGCGGAGAGCTGGATGGGCGTGAGCGGGTTCTTGATCTCGTGCGCGAGCCGGCGCGCGACTTCGCCCCAGGCGGCATCTCTCTGCGCCTGCAGGAGCGCCGTGATGTCATCGAACACGATCACGTAACCCATATCACTATCGTCCCCGGGCAAGGGGGTGCAGGCACACATGAGGGTACGACGACCCGCCTGGCTGTCCAGATCGAGCTGCTCGCGCCACTCCTCGCGACCGCCCGCGAACCGCACGGCAATGGCTGCTACGAATTGCCCGAGCCGCTCATTTGTCGCGGCCAGCTCGGGCAGTGAGCGGCCCGTTGCCGCGGACAGATCGGTGCCGAGAATTGCCCCAGCCGCGTGGTTCGCCATCCGCACCGTCAGCGTCCGGTCAACCGCAACCACTCCGGTGGAGAGTCGCGCGAGGATGATGGCCAGCCGCTCGCGCTCGCGCTCGACAGCTTGCTGACTATGGAGCGCCTCCTCGCGCGCACGGCGCAAGCGTTTGGTCATATCGTTGAAGGAGTGCACCAGAAAGCCCATCTCATCTCGCGACGGGAGCGGCAGGCGCGTACCAAAATCACCCTTGCCCACCGCGCGCGTTCCAGCGATCAAATCCTGCACCGGACTGACCAGACGCTGCGCGGAGAAGATGGCTCCATAAATGGCGGCGAGCATCGCCAACAACAACACCAGTGTCAGAGTGAGCCGGAAGCTGTACTTCAGAGGCTCGCGCATCGCTGCAACATCGCCGTACTGCGAATAGGAACGCTGCACGGCCTCGGCGAGCTGGGAGAGCTGCGCCGGTACCGGGTAGATCGCGACAACGTAGCGACTGTCGGTACTGGTGAGCGGATCGGTCAGCGCTGCCGCGGTTCTGATGATGTACTTGCCCCCGGCTTGCGGCTCGAGGCTCACGTACGGGCGGAGTTGTCCGACCTGTCGCAGAAGATCCGACGGCGGGCGCGACGGGAGCGTCTCGAGCGGATTCTCCAGGCTGGCGGCGATGATGCGCTCGTGTCCGCCGAACAAAACGATTTCCAACGCTTCCGAGACGACCCGCTCGTCATCGAGACGCGTCTGGAGATCGGCCGCGGAAACCTTCTCCAGCGTGCGCGCGAACGACTGCGTGCGCTCTGAATACTCACGCATGCGCAGGTCGAGAGCCGCACGGGAAAGACGCACGGCATCGTTCAGGCCCTGCTTCACCTCGACCTGAAACCAACTGTCTATGCCGCGGTTGAGAAACTCCAGCGAGGACAGATAGACAATGAGCAACGGCGCGACCACCAGTGCGCCGAAGATGAGCACGGTGCGGGCAATGAGGCGTGAGCCCGGCACGTGGTCCCGGTACTCGCGAAAGAGCTGCCACAGCTTGCGCGTCAGGAGCGTAACCAGCGCGATCACGCCGATCACGTTCAGCACCAGCACCGCCGGTTGCAGGCGGCCGAACTCGGCGGAGTTCTGCACGCTCTTCAGCAGCAGGAGCAGCGCCGCGGCGCCGATCGCGGTCCAAAGAATGAG
>CAYNTW010000165.1:0-6947 GCA_964400085.1 uncultured Steroidobacteraceae bacterium
GCCATTTGCTTTCCCTGAGGAGTTGGCGGAAAGGCTCCAGCGTGGGCGGCACCAGCGGCAGTCGATCTTCACGCCCCGCCTGCACCTCCTCGAGCTTGCGTCCCCCCAGCATCGTTTCACGAGTACGGGTCACGTACTCGTGATCCTGCGGTAGGGACAGATCGCGGTAATCCTTGATGTAGCATCCGAACCACGGGCGGATCGCCGTGGTCCACAGCCAGCTCTCCAGGAATTTGGTCAGTACCTTCATGCTGTCGCCGCTGAAGAGAGCGGGCCGCTCGGGATACTTCTCGTCGAGATACTCCGCGATGAGCCAACTATCGAGGACCCATTTCCCATCATCGACGATCACGGGCAGACGCTCGGAGCGCCCACCCGTGCGCTCCATGATGCCCGTAAATCCACCCGGCACGACGTCTATCTCGAGCCCTTTGTGCTTCAAAGCATATTTGGTTGCCCAAACAAACGGGCTGATCGTGCAGCCGGACGCGAGTTGCAGATCATACAGTGTAATGGTGTTGTTTTTGGCCATGCTGGCTCCTATGGAAGGCGGCTGCGGGTGGCCCGTCGGCGGCTCAACTGGCCTTCTTCACGGTGTAGTCGATCGGCTGACCCATGAAGTCGGTATGGAGCTTCAGCTCTTTACCGTTCACGACCCCGGTGTAATTGAAGGTTATCGGATCTGCCCCGAAGCTGACATCGAAGGCGAAGGAGATTTTCTCTCCGTCGACCTTGCCGTTCTTCAGTGCGACGGAATTCCCGTCGGGACCTGTCGTTGTGCCGGTCAGCGTGCTGCCATCGGTCTTGAATTCAAAACTGACCTGTACGGGACCATTCGGCGTGTCGAGTGAGCCGCTCCATTTCCCGTCCACGTCAGAGGCGAATGCGGGAGATGCCATCAACATCAACAGGGAGGCCAGGATGCGAATTTTCATGAAGGTTTCTCCAAATTGAGCTGTTGCAACCTAGGGCACTTCGAAAACGACGACTGTGACACCCGCGGCCGGTGCACCCACCTCCGGTACAAAGGCGCGGCTCGCGGCACCGAACGGGCTGCCGCTTCCGGTAACGACGGCGATGTACTGCTTGTTATCGACCGAGTAGGTGATCGGGGAGGACTCCGGAGAGGCGCTCAACCGCGTGCGCCACAGGACTTTGCCGGTCGACTCGTCAAATGCGGAGAAATAACGATCGACGTCGCCCTCGAACAACAGTCCGCCGCCGGTCACGAGAGCGGAGCTGACCAGCGGAATGCGCTGGCGGTAGGTCCAGAGAACCTTCCGTTTTTGCAGGTCGATCGCGGCGAGGTGGCCGAAGTTGCCGTCGTGATTGGGGGGCAGGCGAGGTACAAAGCGCACGTCGAGGCCGCCCTTAGCCGTTTGATCCGCGCTGCGTGGGGCGTAGATGTAGTCCGCGCAGTTTTCCAGGATGGCGGTGTAGAGAATGTGGGTCTCAGGGTTGAGTGCCGTCGCCGGCCAGTTACGCGCCCCGAAACTGTTGGGACAAATCAGCTTCGGTTTGCCCGCTTCCGGTTGCACGGTTGGGCTGACGGTCTTCTCGCCGGTGATGGGATCGATCGCGGTGATCAGGTTCTGGAAACCGAGATCCGCGGAGAACACATACTTTCCGGTGGCTGCATCCACGGCATCGAACAGCGCCGTCTTGCCTCCCGTGACGATCACCTTTCTCGGGTGCCCATTCACCGGCAGGGTTACGATGGATTGCTCGAAAACCCAGTCAAGATCCCAGACGTCGCGTTTCTGATGTTGGTAATACCAGACCAGCTGTCCCGTGTCCGGGCGCAGCGCCACGGTGGAATCCGTGTACAGACCGTCGTTCGAAGTCACACCGGAGGCTCCGGCCCGTGGCTCCAGTAGCGTCGCGGTGTCATAAGTGTTGCCGACCCCGAAGTACACGAGATTCAGCTCCGGGTCGTAGCTACCGGCGGTCCATACGCCAGCACCGAATCGCTCCTCGACCGGAGCGCCATTCCATGTATCTCCTCCCGGCTCGCCGGGACGCGCAATAGTGTGGAAACGCCAGCTCTCCTTCCCGCTGTCAGCATCGAGGGCGATGATGTAGCAGCCGCCGCTCTCCGACACACCTAAGGCGACTCCCGTGATCACCTTGCCTTTCGCAACGATAGGTCCACCGCTCAACTGCCAGCCGATGGCGGCCGGTCGTCCGGTTTTCGCCACGACCTCCTGGTCCCAGAGGACGTGCCCGGTGTGCGTATCCAAGGCAACGATGTGGCCATCCGCGGTGGGAGCGAACAACTTGTCACCATAGATTGCCAGTGTCTTGGCATGAGCCCGATGTCCATTGTCGAACTCGTCAGCCAGAGAACGCGAGTATTGCCACAGCAGGTTTCCGGTGGCCGCATCCAGCGCCTGCACCGCGGCGCCGCTGTAGACAAACATGACGCCGTCGTGGACGAGCGGCGTGATCTCGTTCGAGCTCTGGGGGAGGCTCCAACTCCAGGCCGCGCGCAAACGGCCGACGTTCGAGCGATTGATCTGGCGCAGAGGGCTGTAGCCCAAAGCATCGTAGGTGCGCCGCCAGACCAGCCAGTCGGATTGCGCGGGGTGATCGAGCATCGCGTCGGTAACGGAAGTCAGGCCGCCCAGTCGCTGCTCGCGCGCCTTCATGGCCGCAATGTACTGCGGATCGTTGTCGTGTTTGGGGAAGGGCGCGAACATGGCTGAGGCATCGGGTCCGGAGGAGCGGGGCGGCGCCTTCAAGGCTTGGTTCGGAGCAGCCGGGGGCGACGGCGGGGCAGCGCTTGCCGTTGCGCCTGAGGTGGGCGTTGCGCCTGAGGCCACGCCGGATCCAGAGTTCGAGCCGGATCCAGAGCCGGAGCCGGATTCACCCGTCGCTGCGGATGACGGCGTTGTGGCTGAGCTCAGAATGTAGGCTTCAATGTCCGCGTAGGTTTCACTACTCAGCGAGCTCACACCACCGGGTGGCATGGTCGTGCGAATCTGGGTTGAAAGCGCTGCCCGCGGGCGGCCACGCCAATGACTTTCGAATGCGGACCCTTTCAAAGGGGGGCCGAACTGGGTTCCCTCCAGTGAAGGACCGTGACAGGAGAGGCAGGAACGCGCGTAAGCCGTATGTCCGTGCTCCACCTGTTCGGGGGTGAAGGTCGCGCCGGGCTCACCGGAGAACAAAGTCTCAGCCCGCGTGCCCGCCGACAGTGCCACACTGGCGAACGCCAGCGTCAGTCTCCATAACATCGCGCACCTCACAAGCGCCGCCTCCCAACGGATTCCTGCAGGACGTCAGCCCCTATCGCCATTGCGTGGCGTGGAGTCGCACGCGCGTTCAGTTACTTGGCTTCCTGCTGTTGATAAGAGGACGCCGCATCCAGGGTCTTGCCATCAGGGAAGGTGACGTCGCGCGCACTGGCGCGAAGCGCCCCGTCACGGGCCTGGAAGGCGTTCACAATGATTCTCACACCGGGTTGAACCGTGTTCTTGTTCCAGCCGCGGCGTAACAACAGGCTGGGCGCGCCGCCCTCGATCTTCCAGTGATCCACCGTGCCATCGGGCTTCTTCACATCCATGTAGATCCACGAGTGCGGATTGACCCACGAGAATTGCACGACGGTTCCCTCGAGATGCACCACCTTGCTCGCATCGAACTCTGCGGCGAAAGAATGATGGGCATCGGCGAGCAGCGGCAATCCGGTCGTGAGTGCGATCGCCGTCAGTGTGGTTAAAGACTTCGACATTTCTATCGTCTCCGATTCGGGCGCGTCCGGTTGCAGGTGCGCAGCCTTCAGTGTTGGGCGGGCAGTTCCAGGTCCTTGTAGAGCAGCTCCTCGACAAAGGGCACGCACTTGAACTCGAGAACTTCCGCCTCTGGCTCCACGTGCTTGTACAAGGGCATGCGAATGGTCCAGGGAGCGCTGTAGGTCTGGGGATCCTCCAGCGTCGCTTCGTACTGGAGCACGTTGGGATTCTGCAGCGTGAATTTTTCGGTCACCTTGAGCGCGCTGCTGAAGAAATTACCGGCACGATCCAGATGCGCGCGTGCGTTGAATCCAGTGGTCACGACCACGAGGGTGTTGCCTTCCCAGTGTCCTTCGGATCGGCCCATCCACGTATCCACGGGAGGGTCCTCGTGCTTGCCCATGTGGATTGTGCGGTTGGATGTGGCATAGCTGTAGACCATGAGAATATCGTGGTCTCCCTGGATGATCTGGAAGGGGTAGGGCATGTACGTGGCCCGCGGAATGCCCGGGAGATAACAGAATGTCTCCGGATCGGATTTGGGCCACTCGGTACGGAACTGCTCGCGCTTCTGCAACGCTTCGGGCAGATAGGGAATGTGCCCACCGACCACCACGCTCTTGCCGGCCGGAATCGCGAAGAGTGCGCCGGTTGCCCACTGCGACGGGATTTTGGCCGCCGAATGCGCCTCCAGGTTCCAATTCGCTGAATTCATCGCTTGCCAGATGCCGTTCAAATTGGGATGCCCGCCAAGGCGAGCAGAGGCTGCGGGGGAGGCCGCGAGCGCGCTGAATACCGGCAACAACGCAAGGAGGAAGCCAAGACGGATCTTCATGTCGGGACCTGTTTGACGTAACGGGCGATGCGGGCGGGAGACCAAAGTACGGTGAGCTTCACTCGGCCCCGTACCTATGTGTGCGCAACTATGTCTGGACATCATGATACATGTCTTGACAAGATTATCAACGCGAGCGCACGCTCTGCCCCGCGCGTACCCCCGACCGATCTGACCGATTTCCCGCAAGTGGCCACCTGCCGGAGCAGACATGTCCATGAAAGACCCGTTCGCGGCCGCTCTGATTGCCGCGTTGCTCATTCCCATCCACGCAGAGGCCGCCGACACGGCGCCCGCGCCTGCGGGGGCCGCCGTTCCCCAAAAAACAAACAAGCCGTGGAAACAACTGCGCACCTCGTGGGGTGACCCGGATCTGCAGGGCACCTGGCCGATTTCGAGCCTGATGAGTGTCCCGCTGCAGCGTCCGACTCAATATGGCACGCGGCTGTATTTCACGGAGGACGAGTTGGCCAAACAGCGCAAGGCGGTCGAGTCGCAGAATCAGGGATACAAGAACGAAGAGTCGAAGAATGCGTTGGGGATGGGACATTGGGTCGAGGAGACGAATGTGCCGGTGCAGACGTCCCTGATCGTCGATCCACCGGATGGTCAGTTGCCCGCGCAAACGCCTGTCGGGAAGGAAATGTCGAGCAAAATGGGCAGCGACTGGAACCGCGAGGTCTTCGACAGCGTCGCCGATTTTGGCACCTGGAACCGCTGCATTACCCGAGGATTGCCGGAGGGAATGTTTCCCAATCCGTACAACAACGGCATCCAGATCGTCCAGTCACCAGGGTACGTGGTGATCAACCTCGAGATGATTCACGAGGCACGCATCGTGCCTCTGGGAAACGTGCCGCAGCTCGCCGGCGAGGTGCAGCAATGGCTGGGTTCATCACGCGGACACTGGGAAGGGGACACACTGGTCATCGAGACGACCAACTTCAATGGGCAGACGAGCATGACGGATGTCCCGACGCGCGGCTCACCCCGCGATCCACGCGCCTCGAGCACGCAGATGAAGATCGTGGAGCACCTCAAACGCACCGGACCGGACGACCTGATGTACACCGTCACGGTGACCGACCCGGTGACTCAAACAGCTTCCTGGACGGCGCAGCTCCCCTGGAAGCGCGACGATTCCTATGAAATCTATGAATATGCCTGTCACGAGGACAATGAGGCGGTGCGCAACTACATCGTGACTTCACGCTACCGTCGGGCCCATGAGACCAAGAGTGCCCCGGATGGAGCGAAAGCACAGTCGCCCACGAAGCCGTAATGCAACTCCCGGCGAATCCGATGAAAACATTCGACACTTGCCTGGCAGTGCTGGGTTTGAGCCTGGCGGGATCTGTCGCTGCCGCAGCCAATCCTGCCGAGTGCGCGAAACTCAGCCAGCTCGAGCTACCCGATACCCGCATCGAGGGGGCGGAAGCGATTTCCGGCACACCCCCGTGGCCGATTCCGGACGGCGTGTTTACACGACTCTCACCGGGCCCCCGCATGACGGTCGCGGTGCCGTTTTGTCGGGTAAGCCTGGTCATCGAGAAGGAAATACGGGTCGAAGTTTGGTTGCCGCAGGAGTGGAACCAGCGCTTCGAGGGTGTGGGCAACGCCGGTCTCACCGGAGCATTGAACTATCCAGCCATGGCCGCCGCGCTGAAGGCCCACTTCGCGACAGCGTCAACTGACACCGGACACGTTACCGACCACGACGTGTTTCAGTCCGACTGGATCGAAGGACACGCACAGCGCGTGATCGATTTCGGTCACCGCGCGCATCACCTGATGGCGTTACGCGCCAAGGACGTGGTCAACGCCTATTACGGGCAGCGCTCTTCACACAACTACTTCAGTGGATGTTCATCTGGTGGATGGCAAGGCCTCACCGAGGCGCAGCGCTACCCGACCGACTATGACGGAATTCTTGCGGGCGCGCCGGCCATCAATTATCTGGGAGCAACCACACGCGGCATGCTGCTGGCGCAAGCAGCCGCTGCTCATCCCGAAGGCAACCTGGATGCCGCGGCATCCAAGCTGTTGGTGGACGCTGCCGTGGCCCGCTGCGACGCCGACGACGGCTTGAAGGACGGTCTGATCAGTGCGCCGTTTCGTTGCCAGTTCGATCCAGCCCAACTGCAATGCAAGGAGGGACAGACACAGGAGTGCCTTACACCGGCGCAAGTGGAGAGGGCAAAGCTCACTTACGGTCCGCACAAGAGTCCGCATGGGCTACCCCTGTACCCGGGTCCGACCTGGGGCACCGCCGCATTCTTTTTCCTGCCTCCCGGGCCGAAACCGACCGCCGCCGCGCCGGCCGCTCCGGTCCAGGACCCTCTGTCGGCCATGGTGACCGCCGTCACGGGGAAGCCCCC
>CAYNTW010000166.1:0-6796 GCA_964400085.1 uncultured Steroidobacteraceae bacterium
AGTTGCAGAGCTTCAGTCGCGTGCTGATGGTCGTGCTCACCGCCCCGCTGGGGCTGATCGGGGTTGTCATGGCGCTGCTGCTGTTGGGGAAGCCGTTTGGCTTCGTGGCACTGCTCGGGACCATCGCCATGTTCGGCATCATCATGCGCAACTCGGTCATCCTGGTGGACCAGATCGAGCAGGATATCCGTGCTGGGCACAGTCGCTTCGAGGCTGTGGTGGGTGCGACCGTCCGGCGGTTTCGGCCCATCACGCTGACTGCCGCGGCGGCTGTACTCGCATTGATTCCATTACTGCGGAGCAACTTCTTTGGGCCGATGGCGACGGCGCTGATGGGGGGTATCACGGTTGCGACTGTGCTGACCCTGGTTTACCTGCCGGCACTGTATGCATTGTGGTTCCGGGTTCGGAGGGAGGAGGCATGAAGACTGCTCTCACGTTTGCCGCAGCGACACTCGTTCTGTCAGCTTGTACCGCTTTCGGACCCGACCGGAAGCCACCGCGGATGTCCTCGCCGGAGCACTACCCGGTGGTAGCGCAGCCCACGCCATTGCCGAGCGCCGATGGACTGGCTCAGCAAGTTGCAGTGGGTGCCCGGCCGGTTCCTGAGTGGTGGAAGGCGTATCAATCGGACGAGCTCAACGGTCTGGTGGAGGAGGGTTTGCGAAATAGTCCCTCGCTCGCGGCTGCGCAAAGCACTCTCAAGGCGGCGCGGGAGCAACTCCGGTCTCAGATTGGCAATTCGATGCTTCCGAGTGTGGATGTGGGGTTCACCCCGGAGCGACAGCGTGCTCTAGGCGTCCCGATCCCGACACTTTCGAAGGAGCAGACCTTTCTCTACGACGTGTTCGCCGCGGAGGTGAAGGCCTCTTATACGTTTGATTTCTTTGGCGCCGCTTTCCTGGCGGATCGAGCTCTTGCCGGACAGATCCGCCAGCAAGCATTTCAGCTCGAAGCCACCCGACGTGCGCTTGCGGCCAACATCGTCACGGCCACGATCAACGCGGCAGCGTTGCAGGAGGAGGTGGCCGCCACCGAGGAGCTCGTGGCTCTCGGGGAGCAGCGCGCCCAGCAAACCGCGGCTCGCTACAAAGTCGGAAGCGCGTCTCGTGAAGAGATGTTGGCCGCCGAGGAGGACGCGGCCAACGCGGCCGCTACATTACCGGCGCTGCGGGCGCAGGCGCTCGCCGTGCGGCATGCTCAAGCGGTGCTGTTGGGCCGAACTCCTGACAAGGCGCCGGAGCCAGTATCTCTGGATTCCTTACATCTTCCGCCAAGCGTGCCGATCTCGGTTCCTTCGGATCTGTTGCATCAGCGTCCCGACATACTGGCCGCGGAAGCCGCGGTGCGCGCGACGGCTGACGAGGCGGGCGCTGCCACGGCAGCGCTGTTTCCCTCGCTGACGCTGTCGGCTTCTTATGGGCGCGGGGGTTTTGACTGGTCGACTTTTACCTCGCCCGAGGGGAAGATCTGGAGTGTGGGAGCCTCTCTCACCCAGCCGCTGTTTCACGGCGGAGCACTACTCGCTCGCAAGCGGCAGTACCAGGCTACCTACGAGGCCGCAGTGTCCGAATACAAACAGACCGTGTTGTCGGCGTTCAGGAGCATTGCGGACACGCTGGTCGCTCTGGACGAAGATGCCAACACGCTCACCCAGACGCAACGCGCGGAAGTCGCGGCACGGGCCATGAGCGGCGACACTGAGGCTCGCTACAAGTTGGGCGCGACACCGTTCTACGCAACGCTTACAGCAGGGCAGCAGTATCAGGCCGCGCACGTGCAATATATACGTGCGCGGGCGTCGAGACTCGCGGACACGGCCGCATTGTTCGATTCGATGGGCGATCCGCCAATTCAGCAGCAGGGTACCAAGCTGCGGGAAGTGGCGGACGCGCGGTAGGGGCACGCGCCACCGAGCTTAGCTGGTACCGCTCCCGGGCGAAGGTCTGGCTTGGGAACCAAACCCAAGCGCGGCACGTTGGCGAGACATGGTGAAATGGTGGCAGCGCGGCGTTATCTACCAGATCTATCCTCGTTCGTTCCAGGACTCGGACGGCGACGGGGTGGGTGATCTTGATGGCATCCGGCAACGCTTGGATTATTGCGTGCGGTTGGGCGTCGATGCCATCTGGCTTTCGCCTATCTATCCCTCCCCGATGGCCGATTTTGGCTACGATGTGTCCGACTACACTGGCATTCATCCGGTGTTCGGCAGCCTCGAGCGTTTCGACATGCTGCTCGAGGAGATCAAGCGCCGTGGTTTGCGTCTGATCCTCGACTACGTCCCCAATCACACATCCGACCAACACCCCTGGTTTCAGGAATCACGCAGCTCGCGGGATAACCCCAAGCGCGATTGGTATCTGTGGCGCGATCCGGCCCCCGGTGGTGGGCCGCCGAACAATTGGCTGAGCAACTTCGGCGGTAGCGCGTGGGCGTGGGACGAAAGGACCGGCCAGTATTACTATCACGCCTTTCTGGCAGCCCAGCCTGACCTCAATTGGCGTAACCCCGACGTGCGCGCGGCAATGCACGACGTGTTGCGTTTCTGGTTACGGCGCGGCGTCGATGGTTTTCGGGTCGATGTGTTATGGCACCTCATCAAGGACGAGGAGTTCCGGGACAATCCTCCCAATCCGCAGTACGCGCCCGGCATGCCGCCACACCATAGCCAGATCCCGCTATACACCACGGACCGGCCGGAGGTGCAGGAGATCGTGGCGGGGTTGCGCAGAGTGGTTGACGAATTCGACGACCGGGTGTTGATCGGGGAGATCTACCTGCCCGTCGAGCGGCTGGTGGCCTACTACGGGGCTGACCTGAAGGGAGTGCATCTGCCGTTCAACTTTCAACTGCTGCAAAGCGCCTGGAACGCTCGGGGTATCGCGGCTTTGATCGATCAGTACGAGCGGGCCTTGCCGCGTGGCGGCTGGCCGAACTGGGTCCTGGGGAATCATGACAACCCGCGGATCGCCTCGCGTGTAGGATTACCGCAGGCGCGCGTTGCCGCTATGTTGCTGTTGACTTTGCGCGGCACGCCGACCATGTATTACGGGGACGAGATCGGAATGGTCAACGTGCCCATCCCACCCGAGAAGGTGCAAGATCCCTACGAGCGCAATGTGCCGGGGATCGGCGTCGGCCGGGATCCGTTTCGCACGCCGATGCAATGGGATGGGTCGCGCAATGCCGGATTCACATCGGCGACGCCCTGGCTACCTTTGTCTGACGACTATTCGGCTGTCAACGTCAAAGAGGAAGAGGCCGATCCGCGCTCGATTCTCACCCTTTACCACCGCATCGTGGCGCTGCGCCGGACTCATGCCGCGCTTGCCGTCGGGTCCTATGAACCGGTGGCCATGACCGGGGATTTACTGGCCTATATTCGCCGCACCTCGGGTGAGGGATTTCTGGTCGCGCTCAATCTCGGCGACGAGGCGTTTGAGTTGTCGCTCGGGTCGCTGGGGGTGACTGGGCACACCGTGCTCTCCACCCACCTCGATCGAGCGGACGAGGGCGTTGTGACCGATGTTGGCCTGCGCGCGGCGGAGGGTGTGATCATCGCGCTCGGTTGATCGTCGGTTCCATCTTCCGCCGACACCTGCGTCGCGAATGGCGTCATCAGAACGCCGCTAGTCAACACGCTCACGAACACGTCTGCGACGATGTTCGAGGCGACACGCGCTCGAGCGAAGATTAGGAGGAAATAGCAAGTGCGGCGGCACAGCAATAAGTCGCGAAGGCGACGCGGTTGAAACGACTGACATCGTTATCCGCGGAGCTCTCTTTTTTCGCCTCCGACGAGCTTGGGATTTGACCGATGCTGGGCGGACTGATCATATTGACCATGATTTGGCGAATGCCACCAGCTGATGTTGGAATTCTGATATTCCGCATCCTGGATGCAACTGAGCGGGAACGCCTTTGGGGATACGCATTCGCTGGCGTGAGTTTGCTGGGGTGGTTTTTTCATGCGCGCTATCAGCGAAAGTTGATCACTGCGGAAATTGAGCGACTCAGCGGGGAGCGCAACGAATTACAGCAGCTGGAACTGGGGAACAAGATGAGGTCCAGTGGGGGACGAAAGAAATGATTGACGCGATCTTCATATTCTTTGTTTTCGTGGCGTATCACTTCGTTTACGAGTCTATTTTGGCCCCGTCGTTCCGGTTGTCGCTGCGTTTCAGGCTGTTTGTCCTTCGCGATGAGGTCCGAAAGCTCAAGATAGAGTGCAAGAGCGCTTTGGACGACAATCACTTTTTGTTCTTGCAAAGTTGGATAAACTTCCTGATTGCAGTTCTGCATAAGTTTGACATTGCGTCACTGGTTCGTGCGGAGCTGGAGTCGAGGAGGCAGCCGGATATGGTGCTGCGCACGGAGCAGCGCTCGAAGATCCTCGACGATTGCAATATTCCTCGCGCGAGAGACATTAGAGATGAGGCGGTCAAGATTGCTGTGAAGGCGATACTCGTCAACAGCGGTGCCTGGATCGTTTTCCTTGCTCCGATCGTGCTTTGTACGGTCGGCTACGGCAACATGAAGAAGAAAATAAGGTTTTTGACGACGATGTCGGGCCGGGATTTTCAGAAAATCTCGACGGAAGACCCTGTTGCCGCTTCATCTCCCTGATGCTCAGGGCGGGAGGTAAACCGGTAACTGGTTGGCGCCGATTGCTGGGAGCTGGCGGCAGCTCTTAGGGGACAATGAGGAGTCGGAATACCTGTCCTTTCAGGACGGCGTCCTCAAGCACCGACTGACAGAACTGCAAGTCGTCCAGGAGCGATCGCGGCCAATGCTGCTGGGATTTATCCGGCCTCCAGTCGAGGGCATCCCAGTTGGCCTCTAAGCCGAGCCGCAGGGCCTTGAAGGTTGCAAGGCCGATGGTGGAGTCGAACCATACTGGTTCGGGTAACTCCTCTGTGCCGTCGCCATAAGACTTAATCAACTCTCGGTAGTCGTAAAACGACGTGACTTTGGCTACGCGCAACTTTTCCGCCAAAACATCCAGTTGTTTGTCCAGCCGGAGGGGCACACTCATATCTCTATGAGTCTCCGATTCTGGGCGCCCGGAAACTTCAATCCAGATTGTATGACCCATGAGCGTTATTTCCAAAGGTAAAGCGCTCGGTAGGCACTAATTCTGCAATGTTTCGACTAGCCGCGGGAGGACCTTGGCCACCTAACCGTTACCACCAAGTCCACCACCACCGAAGTACGTTCTCCCAGAAGGTATCGCCAAATTTCATCGCGGCGTAGCCACAAAGCAGTCCGGCGAGCACGATGCATGCGATGATGCTATGTGCGGTCCAAAGCGACGTCAGCAGCGCGCCGACAGCAGCGAAGCAGCCAAAAACAAAGCCGCAACCAAAGCGAATCCCTTTTTCGAGTCGATCAGGCGGTTCCACAATAGACCACGTCGCTGTGTCGACGGTCAGTCTTCAGTCTCCGACAGTTTTCCGTTAGTCGCAAGGTGCTCCACTACCGTGAACATCTCTTGGGCTGCAGGTGGGTCGAAGTATCTATTCACCGCTTCGAACAGCTCGTCCGAGACATCGCCCCAATAGATTCCTTCCGGCCGGGCGCGATTCCGTTCTTGAATTCGCCGCCGACACAGAGATTCTTCGGCGACGATGTAGTGTAGTTCATGGCTCGCTCCCGCTGTCTCGAATATCGATCGCACCCACGCGCGGTCTCGGACGGTATTTCCGCCGAAATCGAAGACGACGGAGTGCCCACTCTTGAGCATCTGTGGCACGAAGTCCGCTAAAAGCTGCCGGATGCGTCCACGGCGCTCTACGTATGCCTCGAGGCTTGGTGCACCATCGTAAAGGCGGGCAAGCCATTGGTCCTCACAGATCAGAATCGCCGCGCGCCCCACGCTCATCTGGCGTGCCAACGTGGACTTCCCCGCGCCAGCTCGGCCACAGAAGAAGTAGAGTGTGCCCGCTTGGATGTTTTTGGCGGTCATGTTCAACGCTCCGTCGCCCGAACAAGCGCTTCCGGCAAATCCCACGTGTAGCGACAATTGGGAGCGCTGCCGCCGCCCGGGTCCCCCTTCATCACCGTTCCGCGATGTCGTCCGCCAAGAGACTCGTAGAAGCGTCGCGCCGATGCGTTCGCTTCCATGACCCAGAGGTAGACGCCCGAGCCGGCGTAGTGCTCGAGAAACCAGCGTGCGGCGCCACGCATTAGCGCAAGACCAACTCCGCGGCGCCTATGTCCGACGTCAACGTGCAGATTGTCAATGTAGGAACCCCAGTCGGCGTCCTCATCGCCGAAGGCGCATATGAATCCCACGAGTCGATCCGCATTCAGAGCCAAGTACGTGAACCGGTCTGCTTGACTCCCGCGCATCCGCTCGCGCCATACGGCGAGTCGATCCGAGACAGCCGTGCGGTCCAAGAACTCATCCGGCATCATGCCGCGATAAGTTCTCTGCCAACTTGCTGCGTGTAGCAGTGCGATGCTCTCCGCGTCACTTTTGACGGCTAGGCGAAATTCCATGGTGACCCCTCCGAGTCCGGACGTACAAAGATCAAGTGTCTGGGCGGCCGTCAGGATCGCTGCGCACCGGCCTACGCCGCAGCGCGCGACCCTAGCTAATGGCGATCGAGGGGGTGGTGAATCGGGAAAGGCGGAGGCGGCCGAGCCTCGGCGAGCCCGAAGAAACAGCGGCAGTTCTTGAAGACAAAGAGATCACGGCGTGACTATGCCAAAACCAGCTTGATCCGCGCAACATCAGCGCCGGGATCTGGATAAACACCTTTGCCGTCGAGGCGAAATCGGTAAAGGCTGC
>CAYNTW010000167.1:0-6739 GCA_964400085.1 uncultured Steroidobacteraceae bacterium
CGCGCTAAACAAAGCCGGCCATCCGACGACCATTGTCGTTCCGGGCACCAGTCAACTGGACGCATTGCCCCCTGGAGATAACTTCCCGTTGCGAGTGCGCATCCAGAAGACAGATGATCTGAAGTACGACACGGACCTACTCATCGATCAAATCCGGGCGATCTCAAACGCCCGATTCATGTTTCGATATTGCACGGCGCCCTCTAACACCCTGAAAAAAGTGGAAGAGGCTTTACGGCATCTGACTTCCCGCTGAAGCTAATCAGCAGGCGGACGCGCCACTCCCGACATACGCGAGGTCGTGCCATCGAGCAGATCTGCCGCGTTGCTACACGACAGTTTTCCGCCTTGAGGAATGAGCGCAAAGTAAGCGCCCAACTGCCATGTCCTTACGTCGAACGCTACGTTCGATAACAAGCGGCAGCGCTCGTGAACAATTTCTGGACGTACCCTGCGCAATGAGATGGGCGCGGACGGGCGTCCGCTCCCCAACAATACCAGTTACGTCGGTCACGCGGTCGCCATGATGGTGACCTGTTGAAGGTTGACACGTTTCGGCAGGCTTACCGTGAACGCGATGGCCTCGGCAACGTCTTCGGATTTGAGCCACTCGATCTGTCCCTTTGTTCCCTCGACACAGTCGATGGCGCCTTGGAAGTCGTCACGCTTGCCGTACTTTCGGCCGGCGATAAACCAGCAGGGTGCCGCCATTTGGTGTATGGTGGGATCAGCTCGAATCTTTCGTCCTGCCCGTCGTTGGCCGCTGCCGTTCTGGCATCTCGTCTGGCCGAAACAGGCATTTCAGGAGCACTTCGAACTACGGCGGGGTACATCGGGTGCCTTCCGTGACCACTCCTGCAGCCCATCGGTCAACAATGCGATTCGTTAGACAATCCGTGTCAAACGCTGTCCGAGGGAACCTACGCGCTCCCCCTTCCGCACTTCGTGCAGTGTCTCCGGGTGTCGAGGAGCTCACAATCGAACTCGAGTTTGCCCACGAATTTGGCTGGTCGCTTTCGAGTCAATTGCGCATTCTCCGTCCGGCAGCGCTCGCCTCGTTCCGTTATCCCTGTCCCTTCCCCGGTTGCAGCGGATGGGTCGATCTCGACGAACCAACGAAAACACTGCTGCAAGGCCACGGAGAATCTCAACGCTGGCGCACAGTGTCAACAGTGCCATCACGGACCGGCGACCGCTTGCCTACGCGTAGGCTGCCAAATGACTTTTAGCGCGAGGACAAAGCACATGAGTTCAGCGGCTCCAACTTACCTTGGTCGGCACTTCACCGCACTTGAACTGCTCGCAGATCATCGCGAGCGCCTCGCACTCGAGGAGGAAGAACGCGCAAGAAAGCGCACCAGCCAGTTCGAGGAGTTGCGCTCGGAGGTCAATGCGGTGCCGGTTCGGATCCGCGCGTGGGAGAAGATGCATGGATTACGCCTCCCCTCCGACCCCGCTCATCCGATCCTCCGTATCATCGCGTCCAACACTGGAATTTCGCTTGCGTGTTTACGGGAAGAGCAGCAGGCGCGGCGCGCTAAGCAAGTGACACCCCCAGTGGCAGTTGGCGAAGTTACCAACACCTAGAGCCGCGGTTATAACTACAGGCGGCCACATTGCAGAAATTCAGGATCCGGGGTCGCCGCCGCCGAGCCAGTCATGAATCCGCTCGTACACCGGGACCCGGCCCAATAGTCCGAGATCGCTTGTGCCGCGCACCGTGTACTGGCGCGATCGCGGGAAGAGCAGCTCGTGCCGCGCATCATGATGTTCCCCGAGTGCACTTCTGATAGGGACTAGTCCGTCCCCCGATCACCTGGCCCCATTGCCTATCCTCAGTTCCGCAGCACTCACAGCGACAAAGCGCCCACGAACGGCACGCTTAGTTAGCGTGCACGGTATAGCCAGTCCGGCCGAATCGCCCTGACCAGCGCCTGCCCGCGAAGTAGCATGGCCGCGCTTACGTGAAGAGGCGCAGAGAAGTTAACTTCGCCCGTCCCGAGCCACTCTTGTTCGGCACAATGACGAGTCGCATATGATTTACGCCCTGGACATTTCGATGTACGTCCTCCCGCTGAAAGGTTGCACCCCTCGGGCTGAATACGAACTCCTGCACCAGCAGGGCACGAAAGCTGATCCCAGAGTCGCATGACACTTCGAGGCGGACCTCCTGTGTACGCTCGAACTGGCGTTCCTCGACTTCGAAGATGAGGCGCGAGATGTTCTGCGGCTGATCGAACTCGATCAACAGGGTTTCGCAGGTATTGTCACGCGCGCTTTCCCAGTACGTTCCACCAGGTCCATCCCGCCCATCGAAGGCGTTGTCCACGGGGTGCGCCGGATCTTCCGACGAATAGGCGATGGTCGCGCCCACGGTCACATCGAGTTCCGCACTGTAGCTCGATGGCAGCAGCCAGGCGTCTTTCAGGAGGCGTTTACGTATTTGACCCATATGAACCCTTTCTCACGTACTGGGCGGCAGCTCAACCGTGCAGTTCCCATAACAGGCTGTTCAACTCCATTGGCATCACCGGCTTCGTGAGGCAGCCAACAAAGCCCGCAGCTCGGGTGAGCTCCCGGTTCCCAAACACGGGCCCTTCCGCGACGGCCAACAGAGGCACGCGACGGACCCAGCTCAGCAAATGCGACTGGAGCTTGCGCGCGAGTTGGAAGCCCGTCATATCTGGCAGCTCGAGATCGAGCAGCGCGACTGACGGGGAGAAATCCGCCGCCACGTCCAGCGCCCGCTTCGCGGAATAGGCGGTGAGCGTCGTGTAGTAGCCCAGGTCGCGCAGCGTGCGCTTCAGCGAGCCGGCTGATTGCATGTCCTCATTTACGATCAGGATTCGAAAATCCGCAGGATCCTGACCCAGCTGAAAAATATCTTCATCAGCGATCACAGTGGGACAGCGGTTTGACACCACGGCAGAATGAATTTGCATGAGCGTTACTCCTGGTCAGTTTACCAGTGCGACCGGGACCTCAATTTCAGCTTCGATAATGTCGCGTAACAACTGGGGTGACAGATTGAACCTGGCGCGTGAAATTCGCTCGCCGAAGCTTAGCCACATGTCCGCCATCTCTAACACGGACAGGCCGGTGACGGTGACGCATCGAACATGGGTCCCGTCGCTCGCGATCCAGATTGCGCACTGCGTGGCCTCGTCCCAATGCTGGAACAACAGAGGCTCCGCCAGCTTCTCACTCAGAGCATCCGCCGCCTGCGGTACGCGCGCCAGAAGGCGGGCGGTTTCGGGAGGGTTAGAGATCGTCGCCGACAGGGATGAGACGCGAGCCTGCGAGCGGCCCTCAAGCGGGTCTCGCGGCGGCGAATTCAAAGGCCGGCCGACGCGCCGCGGCCGAGGCGCAGGTGCTGCTCGTCCGTAACCTTGTCATCTTGAGCTGAGTCCGATCTTGGGCCTTCGAGCCAGACCGGCGTGAGCATCGAACTCATGAGTGGCTCCTTCGAGTAGCGTCAAACAAACAGCGGGCGCTGCATTAGCGCATGGAGCTGGGGGATCGAACGTGCTCCCGGCGCAAGAGCACCGGGAGCACGGCTCACTCAATAGCGAGGCCGACCACCACCTGAACGCGCCTTGTCCTGGGCTTCGTTGATCTTGAGAGGCCGACCGCCGAAGTCCGTGCCGTTGAGCGCCTGCATGGCGCGCGATGCGTCCGAGCTCGACATTTCTACGAACCCGAAGCCACGCGGCTGCCCCGTGTCGCGATCGGTTATCAAAGAAAGCTTCTCTACCGTGCCGTGCGGAGCGAACAGATTGCGAACCGATTCTTCGGTGGCCGTGAAGGGAAGATTGCCGACATATAACTTAGTCATTGAGATCTCGCGCAAGAAAGATAGGAGGACGCCGGCGTGCACATCGCAAGCTGCAGCGGTTCGGGAGACTTCTGAGATGGCGCCCCGGCATACTCAAACGCACCAAAGGGAGCGCTGCGCCGAGGGGGCAAGGCGAAAGGATCACGAGCCAAACTAAGATAGCATGAAGGCAGCTCGAAAGCCCGTCAAATCGCAAGTACGGAGGGTGGCTCGGATACCGCCAGTTACCCCTGGCGCGCAAGATGCGGCAGCAGGCGCTCGGTCTCTGTTTTTACGACTGCGTAGCATTCACAACAAAGGCGCTCGAGGTGCTGGCGGTTCAACACAGTGATACGTCCCCGACGATAACGGATCACGCCCAGTTTCTGCAGCTTACCAGCAGCATCGGTCACGCCTTCGCGCCGCACGCCGAGCATGTTGGCTATGAGCTCGTGTGTCATGATCAGCTCATTGGAATAAAGCCGGTCGAGCGAGAGAAGTAACCATCGGCACAATTGCTGGTCGACGCTGTGATGGCGATTGCACACAGCGGTTTGCGCCATTTGTGTTATCAGGGACTGGGTGTAGCGTAGCAATATGACCATCAGGTCACCGTGCAGTGCGAACTCCCGCTTCAGGCGCGATCCGGTCAGGCGATATGCACAACCCGCGCTCTGAACGACCGCCCGGCTGGTAGTAGTCTCTCCGCCCATGAACAGCGAGACGCCCACAGCGCCGTCGTTACCTACGACGGCGATTTCAGCAGAGGCGCCATTATCAAGAACATACAACAGCGACACGATCGCGTCGGTCGGGAAATAGATGTGCCGCATGAGGCTACCGGACTCATGCAGCACCGTGCCCAACGACAAGGTCACCGGCCTCAAATGGGGGAATAGCCGCTCGCGCACCGCCGGCGGCAGCGAACTCAGAATGTGGTTTTGCTCAGGGGACCGAATCCGGGGCATGTCTGAAGGTTACTACGCTCAACCTGATCGAGGCGTCGGAGTGTAGCCCGACCCGAGCCGCGGCAGCCCGCAAGCCGCCTTGGATGTCTGGGCAACGGTGCCGCTAGCGGATTCAGACCGGTACTACCCTCTGTGGTCCAGCGCACAGACCCAGGCACGCGCGATGTGGAAGCTCCTCTCACTATGAGACGGAAAGCCTCCCTGCCCGGGCAATTGCCACGATTTGCGTCGAGCACTGATGGCTCCGTGCCCGTTCCGCTCGAGGTCTTTTACGTCGTGCAAACCACGGGAGATGTCATTGGCAGACGGCATCACCGAGTATGCCCACCATTGTACGAGACACGGCACCAGGCACGCATAGAACTCATGCATTTGCAGGCGGCGGGTCCTGGCGCCGGGACCCTTAGCATCTGGAAGGCTGCGACATATGTCGAACCCGCCGAGTGGCTCTATGATGTCGTGATAGCCGACGGCTCCGTAGTTCGTCTAAGCGACCGCCGCCAAAGGCGGATCGATCGAGTCGCGGCTCCCGGTTGATGTTGTCCCACAGCGGCCATCCAACTGTCGGCATGCGTCAGCCTTGAAGGCTCCCGAGCAACGCCGCAATCTCCATAGTCGCCACACTGCAGAACGTGTCCGAGACAGCGTACGGCAATACAATGTGTTGATTGTGCCGCATACCGCCGCACGTGTAGACAACGTTGGGTACATAACCTTCGCGGCTGGACGGCTCGGGTCGGACCAGCGGGTCGCGCGAGCGTGCGAGAACCCTGGAGGGATTTGCCTTATCGAGTAGGACTGCACCAATCGAATATCGGCGGACAGGCCCGACACCGTGAGTCAACAGCAACCAGCCTTCGTCGAGCTCGATCGGCGAGCCGCAGTTGCCGATCTGCACGAACTCCCAAGGGAACTGCGGTTTCAGGACAGCGTTGCCACCATTCCAGCAATAAAGATCGTCCGAGTAGATGAGATAAAGGTTTTCGTTATCCTGTCGCGCGATCATGACGTACCTGCCGTCGATCTTGCGTGGAAACAGAGCCATGCCTTTGTTGCGAGCGGCCTCGCCACCGAGCGCAGTCATACGGAATCTCACAAAATCGCGAGTTTCGATCAACTCCGACCGGATGCTCCTTCCCGTGTACGCCGTGTATGTGGCGTAGAACATCCTGGCGCCTCCGTCTTCAAACTCCACGAAGCGCGCATCCTCGACTCCATTCGACTGGGACGGGAGCACCGGAAAGATGACGCGTTCGCTGATGTCCTCGTTCGGATTGAAGATCAGCTCGGCGCGGTCCGGATCCGGCGGTGCCTGTGCACTCACCTTCGGTATGGACGCAAGGCGCGCGGGTGAATCGACGCTGACACTGCCATTAGCCGCAATTACGCCGGACCGGAACGTGAGAGAGGAAACATGCCCCTCGCCGACCGCGCGCAGGCTGAGGACGAATCGGCGCGCTCCCGTTGGAATCCCGGTTTGATCGGGATGAGGCACGATACTCGGGTTGAACAACGCCGCCGCCTCGAAGGAGTATTCGTGCAGGAAGTACGCGCCGATGAGCCGGCGTTGTTCCTGTGTGAAACGCGGATGTCCGGCAAAGGCCCCTTCCATCTCATCCGCGCGCGCCTCGAAGGTCTCGAGCAGATTGCGGTGCCGCCCGACAAAGTTCTCCAGGACCTCCGCAAGCAGGCTGGCAATGCTCGTCGAATCCAGTGCCATAACGCGATCCACAATGTGGTTCGCCCGCGTCTTGTCGGTAGGGTTGAAATCACGCGGCTCGGTCGCTGGCTTGAATGGCCGCACTACGACGCGCGCCGGATCCGGGCGCAGATGGAGTGCCTGTCTGTTCAGAAACATGTCTTGTGTCAAGGTTCCTCGAAGCGTCGCCGTGGGTTAATGGATTCGATTGCGTAAAGGGCGCAACGGCACGAGGTTCGCTCCGGTGTCAACGCAACG
>CAYNTW010000168.1:0-6729 GCA_964400085.1 uncultured Steroidobacteraceae bacterium
TGGCGGAGGAAATGGAGCAGGTCGCCAACTACCTGCTGGCGACGGCCACCGAGCGCAAGAGTCAGGCTGAGAGCCTGGACGCTCTCATGCGCGCCATGGTCCAGCTCCCGAGCTATCTCGAGCGAGTGCTCGCCGGCGGTCGCGACCTTGCGCTCGTCCTGCTGCCTTTGTTGAATGACCTGCGTGCCGTACGCGGCAGCGCCTTGCTCTCGGAAGGCACGCTGCTGCTGCTGAACCTCAAATCCGACAAACAGGCCCAGCCGGTTGCGGCGGCGCCCGGCGAGCCGCCGCTCACCGTGGAGCAATGGGCGCGCCGCCTGCGTGCCCGCTACCAGGTGGGTCTCATCGGCTGGATCCGTGGTGAGCGCACCGAGCAGAACCTCGACATCCTCGCGGCCGTGGCCCAGAAACTGGAGCAGATCGCCACGCGCCAACCGGTGTTCCAACTCTGGTGGGTGATTGGCGCCGTCATCGAAGCCTTGCAGGAGAACGGCATCGAGGGCGGGGTCTCCGTAAAGCGCCTGTTGGGATTGGGCGATCGCGAGATCCGGCGGCTCTACGAGCAGGGCGAGGCGCGCTACTCGCAACAGCCCGCCGTCGAGCTGCTCAACAACCTGTTGTACTACGTCGGCCGCGCCGAATCCTCCGGCCCGCGCGTCAGCGCCGTACGGGCCTCCTTCCGCTTGTCCGAGTTGCTGCCGGTCGACGAGAGTATCGAGCAGGAGCGCGAAAACCTCTCCGCTCCGAGCGTCAAGCTCATGCAGACCGTGGCGGCTGCGATCCGCGAGGACCTGTCGAAGGTCAAGGACGTTCTGGACATCTTTGTCCGCCGCGGCGCCGCCCAGCCGAAAGAGCTCGCCCCGCAGGTGGAAATGCTGCGCAAGATCGGCGACACGCTCGGCGTGTTGGGTCTAGGGGAGTTGCGCGCCAAGGTTCAAGCCGAGACCGAGCGCCTGGAGAAGATCGTCGGCGGCGACATCAAGGCGGACGAGGCGATCCTGGTGGACATCGCCGCGACCCTCATCGGCGTCGAGGATCGGCTGGATGACGGCCTGGTCGGCATGATCCGGCCGAAGATGGATGAGCTGTCCGAGCCGGACGAGGACATCGAATTCCAACAGGTACAGGCCGCCGTGTTGCGCGAGTGCATTCTCAACCTCGCGCGCATCAAGGAAGCCATTACCCAGAATGTCGGCGGTACTCTCGATGCGGCGGGGCTCGATAGCTGGCCCGACCTCATGCGCGGTATGAAGGCCGGCCTCCTGATGCTCGGCAAGACGCGCGCCGTCGAGGTCATCGAAGGCGTCACGGCCCAACTGAAACGCGTCATGCAGCCGGGCGGACGCGGTCTGCCGCCGGGATTCCTCGATCGACTGGCGGATGCGATCGTGAGCGTCGAGTATTACATGGAGACGCTGCAGGCCGGCCGCAGTGATCCCTGGTACATGCTCGACAACGCGCAATCCTGCGTGCAAGCGCTCGAGCAGACACAAACACCCTCGGTCCCCACGGTCCCTGCGTTGGATCCGGGCACATTCGCGAAGACGGTTCAGATTTCCACTGTCGGTGGGACCGTCATCGATCTCGGTGATCCGGGCGCAACCTTGGTTGGCGCGGGCGGACCCGCCGTTCCTCCAACGGTATCGGCCTCGCGCACCTCGGTGGTTCGGGCGTTGCAGGAGAGCGCGGACCCCGAGCTGGTCAAGCTCTTCATCGAGGAAGCTCATGAGGAGCTGACCAAGATCCAACGTCACTTCCCCGCGTGGGATCAGAATCCCATGGACAGGGAATCGCTCGTCACGGTGCGCCGTTCGTTCCATACCCTCAAGGGTAGCGGTCGCATGGTGGGCGCGCGTGACCTCGGCGAGTTCGCGTGGTCGATCGAAAATCTGTTGAATCGCGTTCTCGACAATACCCTGACACGCACGCCGGCCATCCTCGCCGTATTGCGTGAAGCAGTGGAGGCGTTGCCACAGCTCATCGCGCAACTCGAGCACGGTACGCCGCCGCAGGCGGACATGTCAGGGATTTCCGCGCGAGCGCATGCGCTCGCCGCGGGTAAACAACCGACGACTACGGCGCGTGTGCGTGCTGATGGAGACGGTGCCGGCCAAACCGTCTCGTCCGGCGGTACTGCAACGGTGGCTGTCCCAAATTTTCCGGGCGCCCCTAGGCCCGCGGCGGGCCACGTCGGACCGTCGGGTGGGGGCGCGAATTCCGGCAACTCCGGCCCGATGGCCTCAGCGGACCCTGGCTCGCTATCCGCGACCTTCACGTTGACTGCAGCGCCCCCTGGGGGCCCGGACGCGGCCACGCAAGTATTGGCCCCCTCTGCGCGTGCGCCCACTGGCCCCTCAGCGGCTCCCGTGTCGGCCGGCGGGACGCCTCCGACACCCGCACGTTCCGCAAGTACGGTCAGTCCTGATGCCGGCATCGCTGGTGCCCAACAGCCTCACAGCGAACCAACACAGACGACTTCCTTCGGCGCGTTGCCTGGCTCGGTGGCGCCCGGCGTGGCGCAAGCTGCCGCATCTCCAGGAAGCGGGTTCAGCGCTGCCGCCGCAACAGCCAATGGTGCCGCTGGCGGAAGGCCTAACGGCGCTGCGCCGAGTACCCTGAGCTCCGGAAGCGTCTCGGTCGGCTCGACCGGACCAACATCCGCCGGCGCCTTGACGCCCCCGGCAGTACCAACATCGGCGACCGCGCTGACGGGCTCAGCTACAACATCGCCGGGCACCTTGACGGGCTCGGCAGCATCAACATCGGCGAGCACCATAACTGGCTCGGCAGCGCCAACATCGTCGAACACGCTAACACCTTCGAGCGCGCCAACACCGGTGGGCGGGCCCACTCATGCGAGAGTGCCAACGTCACCGACTGTCCCGCCCGGCAGCAACGTCTTGCCGGCGTCGGCTCCGCACGGCTCTCCCGCGAGCGGCCCGTCGACATTTTCAGGCTCCCCCGCCACATCTGCCCCGTTTGGCAGCAATGCGAGCACGCCAGCCGCGCCCGGCCAGGTGGCGCCATCCACAGCCGCCGCCTCTGGCGCGGTGCCCCTCAGGACAGCCTCTGTAACGCCTTTTCCAGTGCCCGCCGCGTCCGGAGCTGCAGGGTCGGCACAAGCCGCCTCCGGACCGGCGACGCCCGCATCGGTTGCCGGGTCTGCGAACGGCGCGAGACCGACCGCAGCACCTGAGCAGCCCGCTGCCGCCTCTGACGGCCAACCCGCGGGTTTGGATGACGTGTTGCGCGAGATCTACACCCGCGAGACCAACACCCACATCGCGACGGTTCGCGGTTACCTCGAGCGCGAGGCGGGTCTACCTGAGCCGCACGTACTCCCCGAAGAAGTTTACCGCGCGTGCCATACCCTTTCGGGCAGCTCGAAAATGGCGCAGGCACGCCACGGCACTCGTATCGCGGAGCCGCTCGATCACTGGCTGAGACGGGTGTTCAGCAGTGGATTGGGTCTGACCCAGCGAGACATGGCGCTGTTGTCGGACTGCATGGTCGCGATGGAAACCGTTGCAAGTCATCTCGACGAGCCGACAGGATATTTTGTCACCCATTGGGGTTTGCAGGAGCGCATCGCCGAAGCGGACAAGGCTCTCGATCAGCGTATCACCGCCGCTACCGCGGCCCGCGCCGCGCAAGAAGCAGCGGCCGCCGCTGCCGATGCCGAGGACGCGATGCCCGACGAAGAGATTGAGACGCCCGATGATGCCGGTGACTTCGACCCCGAAGTCGCGGCGATCTTCACCGAAGAGGCAACCGAGCTCATCGAAGCTTCCGAGCACGCGCTCGGCGACTGGCGCTCGGAGCCGGCGAGTGCGGAGTATCGACTGGCTCTCAAGCGACCGCTGCACACACTGAAAGGCGGCGCCCGTATGGCGGGCATCATGGCCATGGGCGACCTCAGCCACGAGCTCGAGACGCTCGTCATGCAGGTCGACAACGGGTCGGTTGCCCCGGATGACACCTTGTTTGAAGTTGTGCAGGCGAGCCTCGATGAGCTGGCCCGCATGCGGGAGCTCGTCGCCAACGGCCGGCGTGTTTCCCCGGCGCGTGCCATGATCGCGCGCATCCATTCCCTGACACGCCCGAAGTCCGCCCAGCCCGCGGCCGCCGCGAAACCAACACCCGCGCCGGCCCCGCGCGCGGCCGCACCGGCCGCCCTTCGTTCGAGCGCTGCTCCTGGCCAGGCTGGGGCCTCCCCCTTTTTTTCAGAACCGAAACCTGAGCTCGAGCCCACAGAGCTCGACATCGATCTCACCGAGCTCGGCGCCGACGCCCCGCCGCTGACACCGGTCGAATCGAGCGCAACGCCGGCATTCGGGCTCGCCGCGGGCTCGCCCGAAGCGGCGCCGCAAGTCGGCTTTGGGGCGGCTCCGAGCGATTCGTCGCCGTGGCAGCCGCATGCGGATGACTCTGTCTCTGCTGCGGGTGCGGCCGAAATTTCCGGGGACGCCCTCGCACCCGCGCCGTTCCATTCCGAGACTGGCTTCGAAGTGACCGAGCAGCCGGCCGACGCCGAGGAGCAGCCCTGGCAGACGACGGGGTCTCCATGGCCCTCTTCGGAAACCAACATCAGCGAGGCTCAACCCTCGCCTGAGCAAGCGTGGCTGAAAGACACCTCCCCCGAGCCCTGGCCGGCGGAATTGGCGCCCCAGGATGCGAGTGAGCTTGGAAACGCCTCCGACGCCAGCGAAGCAGCGAACGCGACGGCGTTCCTCAGTGTTGAGGGAGGAATCAGCGGCCTGGCTGGCGAGGACGCGTTTGGAAGCCCCGATTTCGGTGCCGGCGAGAAGCCGAGCGCCGGAACACGTAGCAGCGTGGACCACGACCCCGCGGCAGGCGCCTTCGGACGCGCTGATCATGACCTGGCCTCGGACGCCTTCGGCGCCGCGGACCACGGGCTTGACTCGGGCGCTTTCGGACGCGCTGACCATGGCTTGGCCTCCGACGCGTTCGGCGCTGGGGACCACGAGCCTGACTCGGGTGCTTTCGGACGGGCTGATCATGGCCCGGCCTCGGATGCGTTCGGCGCTGCGGACCGCGGGCCTGACTCAGGCGCTTTCGGACGCGCTGAGCGTGGTCTAGCCTCGGAAACCTTCGGCGTTGCGGATCACGAGCCCGACTCCAGCGGTCTCGGACGCGCCGATCATCAGCCAACTTCGGACGCGTTCGGCGCTGCGGATCACCGCCCCGACTCAGATCATTTCAGTGACGCGGATCCCCTCTATGCCGCAGCCGACGTCCCGCCCCAGAGCGCCAAACCCGTAGCGGATCAGATTACCGACATTGGCGGCTCGGGTCTGGGCGGCGCCGACGACGCCGGTATCATCGTCATAGAGGGTGAGCCACTCGACGCAATTCCCGCGGTCGAGCCTCCGCCGTCGGAGATCGAGCGACTCTCCGCGACTGGCATCAATGCCACCTTGACCCAACTCGAAAACGCCGCGGCGGAGTCCGCCGCGACGCCCCCGCCGACGCCGTCAGCGTCGGTGCTCACGCCCGCGGTTGCGAAGAGCGTCTCAATCAGCTTTGAGCGCCGCTCAGAGCCACGAGTGAGCGAGGAAGGTCTCGTTCCTCCACAGCCGGTACCTCCGGGACGCGAGCCGGTCGCGCCGGTCGAGCGCCAGGAAATGGCGCGCGTCGACGCCGAGCTGTTGGACAACCTGTTGAACATCTCCGGCGAGGCCAGCATCGCGCGCTCGCGCCTCGAACAGCAGCTCGGCTCTTTCGATTTCAACCTCGGCGAGCTCTCGCGCACGGTGACCCGCCTGAAGGAGCAGCTCCGCAGCCTGGAAATCGAGACCGAGGCGCAGATCCTGCATCGTCACGAGGACGACAACGGCCACCGCAGCGAGTTCGACCCGCTCGAGCTGGATCGCTACTCGTCCATCCAACAGTTCTCCCGGGCGCTTGCCGAGACCGCGAACGACGTCGCGAGCATCCAACAGTTGTTGGAGAACCTGGCGAAGGATACCCAGACCCTGTTGCAGCAGCAGGCGCGCACCATCACCGAGCTGCAGAACGGCTTGATGCGGACCCGCATGGTGCCCTTCCAGCGCCATGTGCAGCGACTCGCGCGCATCGTGCGCCAAGCCGCATCGGACACGGGCAAACGGGCCGAGCTCATTGTCGAAGGCGCTTCCGGCGAGCTCGACAGACAGGTGTTGGAGCGCATGTTGCCGCCGTTCGAGCACATGCTGCGCAATGCAGTCGTGCACGGCATCGAGAAGCCCGAAGAGCGCGTGCGCGCCGGCAAGCCCGAGACGGGTCGGATTGTCCTGGAGCTGCATCGCGAAGGCGCCGAGGTCATGGTGCGCCTGACAGATGACGGCGCCGGTATGAATTTGAAGGCGATCCGCGCCAAAGGGCTGGCCCTCGGTCTCATTGCTCCCGGCCAGGTGCTCAGTGACGAGGACGCCATGCAGCTCATCCTCGAGCCTGGCTTCTCGACAGCGGGGTCCATCACCCAACAGGCGGGCCGTGGCGTTGGCATGGACGTGGTGGCGACCGAGATCAAGCGACTTGGCGGCGCGCTGCACATGGAGACGAAGGCGGGCGAAGGCACGGTATTCACAATCCGCCTGCCGTTCACGCTCGCGATCAGCCATGCCCTCGTGGTGCGGACGGGCGAAGAGTTTTACGCATTGCCGCTGCCGACCGTCGAAGGTGTGCTGCGGCTGTCGAAGGCGGAAGTGATGGCGCACCTGGGTCGCG
>CAYNTW010000169.1:0-6728 GCA_964400085.1 uncultured Steroidobacteraceae bacterium
CACACGCACGACACCCTCGGCGATATCCTCGACGAAAGTGAAGTCGCGCTTGTGATGACCGTTGTTGAAGACGTCGATGGGCTTGCCTTCGAGAATATTCCGCGCAAACAGGAAGAGCGCCATGTCCGGCCGGCCCCACGGCCCGTAAACCGTGAAGAAACGCAGGCCCGTCGTCGGCAGCTTGAACAGCGACGAGTAGTTGTGCGCCATCAACTCGTTGGCACGCTTCGTCGTTGCATAGAGAGACAACGGGTGGTCCGCGATGTTATGCACCGAGAACGGCATGTTGGTGTTCTTGCCGTACACCGAGCTCGTCGATGCATACACCAGATGCTCAACGCCGTTGTAGCGGCAACCTTCGAGGATATTCAACGTCCCGACCACGTTACTCTGCACATACGTGTGGGGGGCTTCGAGGGAGTAGCGCACACCAGCCTGCGCAGCCAGATGCACGACGCGCCGGAACTTCTCACGCGCGAACAGCTCCGCCATACCCGTGTTGTCCGCGAGATCGAGCCTCACGAAGCTGAAGGCGGGGAGCTGTTGGAGGCGCGCAAGGCGCGCCTGTTTCAGTGTGACATCGTAATACTCATTGAGATTATCGAGCCCGACGACGTCGTGACCGCGTCCGATCAGCAGGTGCGCGACGTGCGAGCCGATGAAACCCGCCGCACCTGTGACCAGGATTTTCATAGCCGTCCGTCCACTTGCGACGCAGGGAAGACCTGCTTGATGTCATAAAGTACGTGGCTCTTTTTGCAGAGCTTGCGCACTCCTTCGGCGCCCAATTCCTGAAACTCTTTGTGTGCGACCGCGACCACCGCGACATCATAGGTTCGGGGCTTCAGATCGCGAATAACGCGCAAGCCGTACTCGTGCTTGAGCTCCGAGTTATCGGCCCAGGGGTCGTAGATGTCCACGTCGGCACCGTTCTTCTCGAGCTCGCGCACGACATCAACCACCTTCGAGTTGCGGATGTCGGGGCAGTTCTCCTTGAACGTGACTCCGAGCACCAAAGCGCGCGAGCCATTCACGTGGATGCGCTTGCTGGCCATCAGTTTTCCGATCTGGTCGGCGACATAGAGGGCCATGTTGTCGTTCAACCGCCGCCCCGCAAGGATCATCTCCGGGTGATAACCGATCTCCTGGGCTTTGTGGGTGAGGTAGTAGGGATCGACTCCGATGCAGTGACCACCCACCAGGCCGGGCTTGAACTTGAGGAAGTTCCACTTGGTACCGGCAGCGTTCAGCACCTCCTCGGTATCGATTCCGAGGCGGTTGAAGATCAGTGCCAGCTCGTTGATGAGCGCGATGTTGACATCTCGCTGGGTGTTCTCGATGACTTTGGCCGCTTCCGCCACTTTGATGCTTGAGGCCATGTGGGTGCCGGCACTGATGATGGCCGCGTAGAGCTTGTTGACGAACTCCGCCACCTCCGGCGTCGACCCCGAAGTCACCTTCTTGATCGTCGGCAGCCGGTGCTCCTTATCACCCGGATTGATACGCTCGGGGCTATACCCAGCGAAGAAATCCTTGTTGAACTTCAGGCCCGACTCCCGCTCGAGAATCGGGACGCAGATTTCCTCGGTACAGCCGGGGTACACGGTGGATTCGTAAACAACGACGTCGCCGCGCTTGAGCACCTTGCCGACGCTCTCGCTGGCCTTCACCAGCGGCGTGAGGTCCGGCCGTTTGTATTCATCGATCGGTGTCGGAACGGTGACGATGTAGACTTGGCATTTCTTTAGGTCTGCCAGGTCGGTCGTGAAGTTGAGGCGCGTCGCACTCTTGAGCTCCTGTTTGGAGACTTCGAGCGTGCTGTCGCGACCGGCTTTCAGCTCGGCGATACGGGGCGCCTTCACGTCGAAGCCTGTCGTGTCGAAGTGTTTGCCGAATTCCACGGCCAGCGGTAAACCGACATAACCGAGTCCGACCACGCCAATGCGGCATTTACGCAGATTGAGCACGATTTCCTTCCAGTACTGGGCGCCGAGTCACGGCGCGTTTTGATTTTTCAGGCACTCGAGAGATTCGGCGCGGGCACGGCGGCGGGGACGGGCGTTGCTTGCCAAAGGCACCGTCCACCACTGGCCTTCGCGATGATGGCTAACATGGCTTCGTGGGCGCGCGCTTCTTCTTCGCTCGCCATGATTACAACCAACGGAATATCGGTCCGCACAGGGACCCGCGCGACCTGACCTCCGACCGCAGCATGGGCGGGCGCTGAGCTCTCCGCCAGCTCCAGGCCCACCTGGCCGCCGGTCATCGCAAGGTAAACCTCCGCGAGGATTTGGGCGTCCAGCAACGCGCCGTGCAGGTCGCGGCGTGAGTTGTCTACTTCGTAGCGCTTGCAAAGGGCGTCCAGGTTGTTTCGCTGTCCTGGATGCATGGAGCGCGCGAGGGCAAGGGAGTCCAACACGCGGCAGAGATGGGCCACGCGGCGGCCCTCACCCTGGAGAAGCGACAGCTCGTAGTCGAGGAAGGCGACATCGAATGCCGCGTTGTGGATCACCAGCTCGGCATCCTTGATGAACTCGACCAGCTCCGCGGCGATCTCGCGAAATTTGGGCTTGTCCTCGAGATCGGCTCGCTTGATGCCATGGACGGACATGGCGCCTTCGTCGATGGCCCGCTCGGGGTTCAGATAGCGATGGAACGTCCGGCCCGTGACGCGCCGATTCATGATCTCGACGCAACCGATTTCAATGATGCGGTGACCGAGCTCGGGTTCGAGGCCGGTGGTTTCGGTGTCCAGGACGATTTGGCGCATGGGGCGCGAGTTTACAGTAACCGTGGCTGTACTAGCCGGGCGGAGGTAGCAGCTTTCAGGCCCGACGCTTTCGGCAGGCATGCGCTCGATGCGTTGGCGGTTGGGTCCGCCAGGGGGGATGGGGATGCGTCAGACCCGCGCCGCCTGCATCGCATCGATCGCCTCGTTGGCGAGCCGGTCGACTCGCTCATTGCCGGGGATGCCGGCGTGGCCCTTCACCCAGCGCCACTCAATTTTGTGTGCGGCGGCGAGCGCATCGAGTCGCTCCCACAGGTCCTGATTCTTGACCGGCTTGCGATCGGCGGTCTTCCAGCCGCGGGTCTTCCAGCTCTTGATCCATTCGGTGATGCCGCGACGCACGTACTCGGAGTCGGTGAAGATGCGCAGCTCCGAGGGCCGTTTCAATGCTTCGAGCGCACGAATCACCGCCGTGAGCTCCATGCGATTGTTGGTCGTCAGCGGCTCCGCGCCCGACAATTCTTTTTCGCGCTCGCCATAGCTCAGTAAGGCTGCCCAACCGCCCGGGCCGGGGTTGCCGCGGCACGCGCCGTCCGTGTAGATCTCGACCAGACCCATGAAATGTTATTGGCGCGAGAGACCCTGGCGGGTGGTGGGCTTGACGAGCCCTCCGAGCACCGCGGGCTTTTCCCGGAATCGCGGCCGGATCGGTGTCAGGGTGTAGACACGCTTGCGCGCCTTGAGCAGGTAGGCGCTGGCCGGAAGCGGATGAGTGAGTCCCCTGCGCAGGATTCTACCGGTCCCCTCGCCCCTCGAGAGGCCTTTGCTCCAGGGACTGCAGTAGAGATAGCCGCGCTCGGCGACAACTTCGTAGCCGAGCAACACGAGCCATTCGCGCAGGCGTCTTTCCGAGAGCACACGGCGCATGCCGGGCGGGAAGCCAGTGCGGCTCCAACGAGCCCGCATGCCCCACAAACTCCAGGGCCGGAAACCGAGCACGAGCAACTGGCCTTCGGCCACCAGTACCCGGTCGATCTCGCGAACAATGGCATACGGGTCGGCCGCGAATTCGAGTGTGTGCGGTAACAGAGCGGCATCGACCGAGTCGCTGGTGATGGGTAATTGCGACGGTCTGCCGATTATGTCAGCGCCCCCGGGAAACCCCGGAGCGGCCACCACTGTCTTATGGCGTGTGCGGCAGCACGACAGTAGATCGCGTGAGGTTCCCCATGCACCAACTTGCAGGAATTCCCAGCCAAAAACGTCCTCGAGCGCCTCGCTCAACAACTCCGATTCGGCGGCAAGCAACACCCGACCGAGTGAGCTCTGCCACCACGCCGTCAACGCGGCATCACGCTCGAGAATGGCTGAATTGCGAACTGGCACGACGTAACGCTGGCAATAGTGTGAAGTTACCGGTTAAATTCGTTGACCTGATCCGGTAGGGTCCCAGGTCAATGGCTGTGCGCGGCTCTGGGGATCACGCGGCCAAGCCCACGCGACCAGCGCCTAGCGGCCCGCGGGGAAACTTAACACGTCGACAGAGGATTCGGAAATTGGTGACGGAAGCGATTCGACGTACGCGTCATATCTGTCTGACCTCTGTGATCCTTGCAATTTCCGCGTGCGCGCACACACCAACCGAGCGTTCCACCGCGCCGGTCGCGCGCACATCCGAGCCCCAACCCACAGGTGCGGTACTCCCTGAAGGGCCTAGCAGCACCTATCCGCAAGCCCCCATTCCTCCCTCGGCCCAGTCACCGCTCGTGATCGAGCCACAGGCGCCGGAGGAGCCGACCCAGGTTGCGGGTCTCACGCCCGCGCAATACTCCGACCTCTTCGATCGGATCCGCGCCGGCTTCAAGCTGGATGATCATCCAGAGCAGTCTGGCATCGACCAGCAGCTCGATTGGTTTGCATCCAACCCTGATTACCTGCAGCGTGCCTTCGGCCGGTCAGAGCTCTACCTCTACCACATTGTCACGCAGCTCGAAGCCCGCGGCATGCCGCTGGAGATCGCTCTACTGCCCGTCGTGGAGAGCGCCTTCGAGCCCTACGCCTACTCGCGAGCGCGGGCCGCGGGAGTGTGGCAGTTCATTCCGGATACGGGCTCCCGCTTCGGTCTGAAGCAGGATTGGTGGTATGACGGTCGGCGCGACATCGTCGAATCCACCCGCGCCGCGCTCGACTACCTGCAAGCGTTGCACGATGAGTTCAATGGCGACTGGCTGCTGGCGATCGCCGCCTACAACTGTGGCGAGATGGCGGTCGAGCGCGCCGTCGATGCCAACCGGGCAGCCGGTAGGCCTATCGACTTCTGGAGCCTGCGGCTGCCGGCGGAAACACGCGCTTATGTGCCGAAGTTGTTGGCGATGAAGCGCCTGGTTGCTGATCCGGAGACCTACGGATTATCCATCAGCCACATTCCAAACCAACCCTACTTCGCGCGTGTCGACACGCACGGACAGATCAATCTCAAGCTCGCCGCGGAAATTGCCGGTGTGACCGACGAAGAGCTCTACGAGCTCAATCCCGCGTTCCATCGCTGGGCAACAGACCCGAACGGACCCCACTACCTGCTCCTGCCGGTTGATGGCGCACAGGCGTTCAATGAGAACATCACGCAGCTTACCGAAGATCAGCGCATGGGCCTGGAGCACTACACGGTCCACAAGGGAGATTCGGTTGTATCGGTGGCACGCCACTTTGGCACTAGCGTGAATGTCATCCGTGACTTGAACGGCCTGCCAGAGGGCCGCCTCACGGTCGGCACCGACCTTCGCGTACCGAACCCCACAGCCGTGCAACTGCCACCGAAGGTGATGCTTGCGGCGGCCCGCGTCGACGGGAAAGTACGCGAGAACAGGCGTTCGCGGCGAGTACGTATTCAGGTCGTGCATGCTGGCGAATCGTTGTGGAGCATCGCTCGGCGTCATGGCATGAACGTCAATACGCTCGCGTCCATGAATGGACTGCATCCTGGCGACCCGCTCCGGGCCGGCCAGAGAATCCGTTTTTCCAGCACGACCACCAGCGGGGGCTCGTCGCACTCCAGCAGTGGGAGCGCGGGCCGCAGGGTCACGTACATCGTGCGCGCGGGGGACACTCTTCGCCAGATTGCGAGGCTCTTCCAGGTCTCGGTATCGCAGATCCTTACGTGGAATGGCCTGAGCTCAGAGACCCATATTCTCAGGGGCCAGAAGCTCACCATTCGGGTGGCTGGTCGCGGCGGCTGACGCGCCGGCGCCCTATTTCGTTAAACTCCGCGCCTGAACTGGCCACCTCCTGTCGGCCGCGGAGACTTTGCAATGGGATTTCTCGCTGGCAAGCGCGCACTGATCGTCGGCGTCGCCACTGATCGCTCGATCGCCTGGGGCATCGCGCAGGTCATGCATCGCGAGGGGGCGGAGCTCGCCTTCTCGTATCCAAACGACAGGATGAAGGAGCGAGTCGAGCCGCTTGCGCACTCGCTTGGGTCCAAACTGACGATGCCGCTCGACGTGACCGTCGATGATCAGATTCAGGGGGCGTTCGATCTGCTGAAGCGCGAATGGGGTGAGCTCGATATCGTCATTCATGCCGTGGCGTTCGCGCCGGGCGAGGCGCTCAAAGGGAGCTTTGTCGATAACACCAGCCGTGAGGCGTTCCGAATCGCGCACGATGTGTCGAGCTACAGCTTCACCGCCCTGGGTCGCGCGGCACAGCCTTTGATGGCAGGCCGACGCGGAGCGCTGCTGACACTGTCCTACCTCGGGGCCGTACGTTCGATCCCCGGCTATAACGTGATGGGGCTCGCCAAGGCGAGTCTGGAGGCGAACGTCCGTTTCATGGCTGCGGACCTGGGCCCCCGCGGCACTCGCGTGAACGCTATTTCGGCCGGGCCGATCAAGACTCTGGCCGCAGCCGGGATCTCCGGGTTCCGAAAGATGCTGAATCGAGTCGCGGAGGTGGCCCCGCTGCGGCGGAACGTGACGCTCGAGGATGTTGGCAATGCGGCGGC
>CAYNTW010000170.1:0-1945 GCA_964400085.1 uncultured Steroidobacteraceae bacterium
TTCGGGTTATGAGCCCGACGAGCTGCCAGACTGCTCCACCCCGCACCAGGAAGCCGCGCATTATACGAGCTGGCGCGAACCGCAGCAAGGCATATCGACCGAAGCCGCAGCGAACCGCGCAAGTAATGCGCGCCGAACGCCGATCCGATAACGCTTCAGCCCGTGCGGACGCTAGCGGGCAGCAGTGGACGTAGCGCCACCCGCGACATTCACACCCGCAGAAACTCTCGCAGCATCCTCAACGCCGCCGCCAGCCACACCGGCCGCGCCTGCGACGCCATTAGCGGCACTCGTGCCCCCACTGACCTCGGTGCCATCCACGGCCCCCGTGCCCCCAGCAGCGCCCGTTTCCTCCGCGATATCGGCAAGCGCGTTGGCCCGCATGATCTCCTCCAGCGCCTCCGTGTTCACCGGCTTGATGAGATGATGATCAAACCCCGCCTGTCGCGAGCGCTCGCGCGCCTCGGGGGTCCCGTAACCGGTGAGCGCAACCAACATCACGTGTTCGCTTCCGGGCTCCGCGCGAAACCGGCGGGCGATCTCGTACCCGTCGATGCCGGGTAATCCAACATCCACCACGGCGACGTTGGGGTGTGTGGTTCGCAGTAGCTCGAGTCCGCTGACACCTTCTTCAGCCTCGAGCACATCGTGTCCGGCGAGCTCCAGCATGATGCGAAACATCTCGCGGGCGTCCCGGTTGTCCTCGATGATCAGTACCCGGCGTTTGAATCGGTTGGGACCTTTGCTCCGCTGTGCGCTCTCGGCGTGCTGCGGCCCGGCAACTCTCGGTAGACGAACCGTGAACACGCTGCCGCGGCCAGGCCCCTCGCTGAATGCGGACACCGTACCGTCGTGGAGTTGCACGAGCCGGCGCACCAGTGTCAACCCGATCCCGAGCCCCCCTTGGGCACGATCCAGGGTCCGCTCACCCTGCACGAACAAATCAAACACCCGAGGGAGCAGATCGGGTGAAATTCCATAGCCATTGTCTTCGACACGCAGCACCGCCTCCGCGCCCTCGGCGCTCACGCGTACGCGGATGGTTCCACCGGGAGGCGTATATTTCACCGCGTTGCCGACGATGTTGTTGACGATCTGCTCCATGCGAACCTGATCGCCTTCGATCCAGACCGGCTGCGCCTGTACATCGAGCTGCTGGTCGTTGCGCTGCTCGGCGCAAACTCCTACCGCGCGATGCACGAGGTCGGCGAAGTCGATGGTGCGCCGATCGAGCGCGATCTTGCCCGTGACCACGCGCCCGACATCCAGCAAGTCGTCGACCAAGCGCGCGAGGTGTTGCACCTGTCGGGAGATGATGGAGCGCGCGCGCAGCGCTGGATTTTCCTGGCCATTGCCGGCTTCGAGCACCTGCACGGCAGCGCTGATCGCGCTCAGCGGGTTACGCAGCTCGTGGGCCAGCATTGCCATGAACTCATCCTTGGCCTGGTTCTCCTGTTCCGCCCGGTCGCGGCCGCTTTGCGCATCCAGCAAGGCGCTCAGGTCCGTGACGATCAGGTTCAGGCGCTCCGTCTCATCGTCCGCCCGGGTCGTCGAGAGAGAGAGATAGACATCGATGACTCGCCCGTCGCTCGCGGCCAGTCGCGCCCGGCACTTGCCGAATCCGGCTTTTCGGAGCGCGCCGAAGGGCGCGCGATCCGCGCCAGTCAAGAACTGGTCTAGCGAGCAACCGATCACTTGCTCCAGCGGGATTCCCACCATGGTCGAGAATTGGCGATTGCAATAGACGATGTCGCCCGCGACAGTCAAAATCGCGGCGCCTTCCTGCATTTCCTCGACGAGTGTACGGTACGGCTGTTCTGCGCTGCGCAGTGTGTAGACTTGTTCCCCGCGCGGGCCCTGAACGATAAACGCATCGATCTCGCCTGCGCGCACGGCGCGCAGAGTCTCTTCTGCTTCCTCCAGGCGCGCGCTGAGCTCCGCGATC
>CAYNTW010000170.1:2045-6644 GCA_964400085.1 uncultured Steroidobacteraceae bacterium
TCCTTGCCCACTGGCGGATCCGCTCCCATGTTACACACGCGGAAGAATGTCGAGCCCGACGAGCACGCGCTCTTCGTCGGACATGTCACCGATGAGCCGGCGCAGCGGCAATGGCAGACTCTTGATCAGCGTCGGGATGGCGACCACCTGGTCAGTCCGGGCGAGGCCCGGTTGCTGATATACGTCGATGACCTGCAGCTCGTAACGCCCCGCCAGGTGTTTTTCACAGATCCCCTGTAGGTTCTCGAGGGCGCGCGCCGACCTGGAAGTCAACCCCGTTATGTAGAGTTTCAGGATATAACGGCCGCCGGCCTCGTCGGAGATCACCATGGGCATTTGCTCCGGCGCTGTCACAATGTCAGATGTTGGGGCGGCCGGCCGGGCGCAGGTCGAGCCCGACCAGCACCCGCTCGGTATTGGATAGGTCGCCGATGATCTTCTTGATCGGCTCCGGGAGGCGTCGCACCAGCGTCGGTACGGCCAGGATCTGGTCGCCGCGCGCGAGCTGTGGGTTCTGCAGCAGGTCGACCATCTCGATGTGATAGCGGTCAGCCAGGTATTCCTCGCAGATCCGCTTGAGGTTGGCAAAGGCGCGGATGCACTTGGGTGTCTGTCCGGCCACGTACAAGCGCAGGAGAAAGGTCTCGCTGCTCACAACGCCCAAGGGCTCGGCTATATTCGGCTCTTGCACGTTCCTACACTCCAGCGGCCCTGACCGCTCTCGCGAGCTCCGTATCGAGAACCTGCAATCCGTGATCGGTCAGCGCGTATTCGCATATGGTGTCTGAGTGAGCCATGCCACGCGATTTCAATATCGATAACCAACGGCGTCGCCTGCGGTTCTCCTCGCTGATCGTGAGTACGATCCAGGTGTCCATCAGGGAAGAGATACCGGCCTCGGTTTCTTGCAGCTCAGTCTTTCCCGGGGTCAAGCTGGTGAAGAGTCCAGTGATGGTCTCCCCCTTCAGATAATCGATGATGCGCGTCAGCATCGAGCGAACGTCGTTCTGGCTCCCGACCGTCAGCAGGTTGGTCACGGGGTCGGTTACAGCCACCGTCGGCTTGAACTCCCGAACAGCACGCTGCATGCCCGCCAGGTGGGTTTCCAAACCGAAGCGTGACGGACGGTCGGCACGAAACTGCAGCAGGCCACGCTCCACCCACGGCTGCAGCTCGATGCCAATGGAGTGCATGTTGCGCATGAGCTGTTGTGGGGATTCCTCGAACAGGAAGTACAGGCACCGCTCGCCGCGTCGGCAAGCCGCCTCCACGAAGTGGGCAGCCAAGCTGGTCTTGCCTGTGCCGGCAGTCCCGGACAGCAGGACCGTGCTGCCGCGGAAGTAACCCCTGCCGCTCAACATCGCATCCAAGCGATCGATGCCGGTGGACACCCGCTCGTTGATAGCCGGATGCGAGAGACTCAGCGAAGTAACTGGCAGTACCGATAGACCGTCGCGGTCGATCAGGAAGGGGTACTCGTTCGTCCCATGGTGCGAGCCGCGGTATTTGACGATGCGCAGCCTTCGCGTTGAAACCTGATCCTCGACCCTGTGATCCAAAAGAATGACAGCGTCCGAAACGTATTCCTCCAGGCCCTGCCGCGTGAGTCCGGCATCGCCTCGTTCGCCGGTGATCACGGCTGTCATGCCTTTGTCTTTCAGCCATCGGAACAGGCGCCGCAGCTCCGCGCGCAGGATACCGGGGTTGGAAAGCCCGGCGAACAGCGACTCGATGGTGTCGAGCACGATGCGTTGGGCGCCGATCGAGCGGATCGCATGATCCAGCCGTACGAACAGTCCCTCGAGGTCGTACTCGCCGGTCTCCTCGATCTCGCTGCGCTCGACCCGCACGTAATCGACGACGAGCTTGCCTGTCTTGACGAGCTCGTTGAGGTCATAACCCAGGGAGCGCAGATCATTGGCCAGCTCGTCGGCTGTTTCCTCGAAGGTGACCAGCACGCCGGGCTCGCCGAAGCGAACCACGCCGTTGAGGAGAAAACTGGCCGCCAACAGGGTCTTGCCGGAGCCGGCTCCCCCGCAGACCAAGGTTGGGCGGCCCCTGGGCAGCCCACCGTTGGTAATTTCGTCTAAACCTTGTATCCCTGTTGGAGACTTTGCAATAGCTTGCTGAGAGGACACGTTTTTTGACTTGGCTGAGTCCAGTTCCGCCCCAAGAATGCAAGAACCGTACCCGAACCCGCTGCAACTCTCAACTTTCCGCGTGCGCCACGTACGCCCTGAGAATCGCCAGCCAGCCGCCATCCGAGGCGATGGACTCACGGACACGCCCGGCCTGATCTCCATATCGCTCGAGATTGCGATGCTCGAGGTCGACACGCGTCTGGCCTGGCGCCAGGGCCGTAAACGTGACTTCAACCTCTGTGACGAAGGTCGGGTCGTATTTCCAGTCCGCGGTAAGCTGCCATCCTAGAATGAAGCGGGTAGGGGGCTCCCAAAGCAACACCTTACCCCATTCGCACTCGCCGCCGTCCGTGCCGACTTCATAGCAGCGGCCACCGACGCGCTGCTCGACGACGATGTCCGTGGCAGGTGTCGAACCGATGGCATGAGTGCGGGGCCACCATTTGCCGATATTGCCCGTGAACGCCCCGAACGCGCGGTCGGGACCGACATTGACTACAACGCTTCGTCGTACGGGTGCCGGGCGGATCTCGAGATTGCTCATTGGGCAGCCTCATTCTTTCGTGTTGGGCTCTTGGTTCTCCAGCTCCGCGGTGAAGCTCTGTAACGCGCCGCCCCACATATCATCCAGCCAAGCGCGGATGGCGCCGAGCCCCTTCGGATCGATCTCATACACACGCCGGGTGCCCGAGGCAGTGTCCCTGACCAGTCCCGCGGCTTTCAGAACCGCGAGATGTTGTGATACCGCCGGTCGGGAGACTGTGACTCCGCGAGCGAGCTCGCCCACGGCGCGCGGTCCGGAACGCAGCCGCTCGAACAGCTCCCGCCGGGTTGGATCGGCAAGCGCGGCGAGGGCGGTTGCGGCCGAGGAGCTCCGTCTATTCATGGCCAAAAGTCAGTGACTGCTTACAGTAAGTGAATACTTACATAAAATCAAGACCTCATCCCCCCACGGCGGCCCGTAGCCGGCCGGCGAGCTCTGCCCCGGCCTTATGGTCAAACGCCTGCTGCGGCCATCCGATGCCCAGCCCCTCGATGGAGTTCGGTTTTGGAATGATATGAAAGTGCACGTGCGCGATGGCCTGGTGAGCCGCCGAGCCATTGTTCTCGAGCACGTTGTACTGTCTGACGCCCGTGACGGCCACGACGGCTCTGCAGATCCTCGGCAGCACGCGACCTAGCGCCGCCGCGGACTCGTCCGAAAGCTGATCCAGCGTTTCCGCTGGCTCCTTCGGAATCACGAGCGTGTGACCGGTGGAGAGGGGGTTGATGTCCAGAAAGGCGAGGACATTTTCGTCCTCGTATACCTTGTGGCAGGGGATTTCGCCCGCAAGTATTTTGCCAAAGATGGTCGCCGCCATGGGTCGTTCCTCCGTAAAGCCCCATTTTGGCTCATTGCCTCCTTCAGGCGGAACATGTATCCGGCCGGATCGTCTATCAGTGTAAAGGTGACCCCTGAGGGCGAGCGTGTTACAGAGCCTCTCGCGATTTTTTTCGCCATTACAGATGATGAAGGACGTGAATCGCGGGACTTTCGAGGAACGCATCGCGGCTTATCGGCACAATCGGCGCATGCGCGGCTCGCTGGCCGCCTACATCCGGCGCTGGGCGTTGAGCTGCAGTGTGGCGATGGTCCTGACGGCCTTTTTTGATGCACTCGGCGGGGGCGGCACGGGCCCGCTGAGTATCTTCGTGCTCCTGGCCGCGGCTTGTGGAACGTTCATCGCATGCGGAATCTGCATGCTGTTCGTGATGGGGTACGCGTACGTCTACCTGACCCATCACGATTGGTAGCCCGCCCCAGGCAGACAGGCAGCTAGCGTCTGGCTGCCTGTCTGGCGGGAAACGCGATATCCAATCGGCGCATCTTGCGGTAAAGCGTATTGCGCCCGATCCCCAACTTCTGCGCCACGCGGCTGATGTTGCCGTGATGTAAATCGATCTCGCGCAACAAGGCGGTGCGCTCGGCTTTCTCGAGCGGGTTGAGAGACTGGGCTTCCGAAGAAACTTCCGGTGAGGACTCCGGGTCCGCCACCGGCGCTCCGATCCCATAGTCGGCCGGCAGGCTGGAGCTGTCGAGCCGGTCACTGGTGCGCAAGGCAATCATGCCGCGCAGGACATTGCGGAGCTGGCGGATGTTCCCTGGCCACGAATAGGCGCACAGTGCCTCGATGAGATCCTCGCTCAGGGTTACGTTGGGAGTCGCCGCGCTTTCCTGCGAGAAGATGTGTTGGATCAGCGCCTGTTTGTCCTTGCGGTCCCGCAACGGCGGTAACGTGAGCACCAGGCTCTGCAGCCGATAGAAGAGGTCCTCCCGGAACTCGCCGCGCCGGATCTTGTCCGGCAGTCCGCCGCGTGCGGCACTGACGAGCCGGATGTCGACTTTGACAGGGTTTTCCGAGCCGCGCGGCAGCACCTCGCGCTCTTCCAACACGTGCAGGAGCTGCGCTTGCAGCTC
>CAYNTW010000171.1:0-6635 GCA_964400085.1 uncultured Steroidobacteraceae bacterium
GGTGGTGGATGATTTTGTCGGCCAGGGCGGCACGCTGGCCAATCTCATCGGGTATGTTGTGTCACACGGCGGTCGCGTGGTTGCCGCCACGGTCTTGACCGGCAAGCCGTACTCAGCCAAGCTGGCTCCCGAGGACTCGCTGATCGCGGCGTTGCGAGAGAAGCATGGACAGGACTTTGAAGACTGGTGGCGGCAAACCTTCGGATTCGGCTACGACAGCCTTACCCGGTCGGAAGCTCGCTACCTCGAAAACTCCCCGGATGCTCACACCATCCGAGATCGCCTTATTGCGGCAGGACTTGAAAGCCGCGCTCTCCTATCCGATGCCTCGGGTGAGCCGTTAATCCAATCGGAGCCGGCTCGGCATTCTGATCCGCCGGTCAAAGAAGTTCCGCCTCCGAAGCCGCGCCGATAAGGCGCTACGCATGGCGGCCGCGCTGCCTTTGAGGGGGAGGCTCGATGCCCGCGAACGGGTATAATCTGGCACGGAGCGGCAGCGCTACCTCGGCTACCAGTGCAGGTCCACAGCGCCCCGGCACCAGTGGGGGCGTGAAAGTGGTATTGTTTTGTGCCCTGTCCATCTCCCGGGGATCGCCTAACAGCGCCTCGCTGTGAGGGATTTCTGGTGGCGAATCTGGTGGGAAATCCGGGGATTCCAGGGGATCTGAGGGGATCGAAATTCCTGAAAGATCAATAAGTTGCTGATTCCACAGGGGTGGCTCGAGGGTTCGAATCCCTCTCTCTCCGCCAGCTTAAGGACTTACGCTCGCTACCTCAAACCCGCCGAAATCGCCGGTGCCCCGAACCCCCTGCAGATCAGGGGGCGAATAGAAAACTCCTTGAGCGTTCTAGCGCAACACAGGTTATGTTTGCATTCGCTGACTGCTTCCGGCCGGTCGCGACCAAATCGGGGCGCGGAATCTTCAGATCGCAGACGCTGTAGAATGAATTCGTATGAACGAGCCAACTACGGGCGGCTCGCCGCTACAGGTCAGATGCCACCGTTGCAGTGTAGTTCCTACGCAGCTGCGACGTCGCAAGGTAATCAGACGAGAGCATCACGCCGGCTGCGTTAGTGACATTGCCGACATCGAGGCGCACGGAAGATGGGCGATGAAAGAGCTTGAACATGTACCTGACACCCACATTCAGCGTTGCAAGTGGAGGCAGAGAGTAACGATCGTCACTCGTCTCGACACGCGACGACAGTGATTTCCACTGCGCCGATAACCCAAAGCCACTGTTTCCGTGAGGTGCGTAATCGACGTTGACGTTGATCGTCCGCGGTACGGGCCCTATGGGCACTCGCCCGGTCCCTCCCAAGACTGCGACTCGCTCGTTGACTTCCGGTCGCAGCCAAACTGCCCCGGCGACGACGGTCAACCCGGGCGGTCCGGTCCACGTGGCCGAGCTCTCAATACCCTGAGAGCTGATGTCGCCTATCTGCACGTAGCGATCCAGAGTATCCAGGCTGAAGTAAGTCTTGTGGATTTTGAACCCGCCCACGAGTAACTTGAGATGCTCCCGCAGGTTGACTCGAACGCCTCCGTCTACCTGCCATGTAGGTGTCGCCGGAGGAGGCTCTCCGCGATTCACCGCAGCTGCCGGTGCGATCCTGGAATCCTCGAGTCCTCGGGTGTAGCTTGCGTAAAGTGTGGCGGCTTTGATGACATCGACGTTGCCGCTGACGGTTGGCAGGGTGACATCCTTTTTGTTACTGCTCGCCGGCAGGCCCGGCGCGTTGAGCTGCCGATTGTAGTCAGTACGCAGTACTCCCACGGTTAACGAGCCGCGATCCTTCCAGCGTTCACTGTAGCTGATACCTACACCAGTCTGCCGCACGGTATCGCGGCTCCGTGCAGAAAATACAGGTACCGGGTCCGGGAACCGGGGACTTTGATAAATAGAGGCAGGCCCAAGATCGTCAAGGAAGTCGCCACCGTAATTTCGCTTCACCCAACGACCCCGGAGCATGAAAGTCAGCTCGCTCCGCCGCGTGTTTTGCACCGTCGATCGCGTCATCCGGAGATCGCCAGAATAGGAGCTTGCGGTCTGTGCAGGTGAAACGTCGACCAGACGGTCCCCAGTGCCCGTGGGCCCGAGGCCAAGCAGCAGATCAGTGAAGTTCTCAGAATCCTGCTCCACGGATCGAAACAAGCCAGCCCGCACGCTCCAGGGACCGGTGAGCGCAGACCTCACGATCACACCTGCTGTTGTCTGGTTCCACCCCCAGCTCGTCCAGGACTGAGTCGGCAGGTGCGGCTCGTCGAAGACAGGCAGCGGGTCATTTCCGTTGGAGAACACCAACGGCGTCTCGTACCGCTCTGTGTTGTGGATGTATCCAAAGAACGGAACAACTTCTGTCTCTTCCGATGGGTGGAATCTGGCCAGGGCCGAAATCGCCCGCTGAGTGCTCGCCAGGGCGAGGGTGTAGTCAAAGTCGTGAGCCTCGGCGACAACGAGACCAACACTCAGTGAGTCGCGCACGAGTGGGTACTGAGTATCGATCTCAGCCGACCACTGAGTGAGTGGGCCGCGAATGAGCACAAGGCTGGCGGCGGCACTGTTGCCCGGGACGCGCAGCTTCAGGTCGGCGATGCCGCTGGGCGAAGGGAACGCATACGACTGCGCGGCGATGCCGACGCGCATGTCGCTGCCCTTGAACAGATACGGATTGATCGGTGGGAGAGTCTGCTGATCATAGTACAAACCCTCGATTCGCAGATTCTCGGCTTGGGTGGGACTGAATCCACGCGCGTTGCCCGGGCTGTAGAGGCCAATGGTCTGATTGCCAACCACAGTCCCGAAGGCGTCACTGGCCGCGGTGACGGCGTTCTCATCCGCTCGCTGTGCGCCTGCGGGCCCCGCGACCAGAAGTGAGGCCGCGACGAGGAAATAGACGTCGCTCCTCAGAGAGCGCCAGCACCGCCGTGCCTGTCTCATCCGGGTTACTCCTTTTCGACCGGTGTCGATTGGGAGAAGAGGACGTGCCAGGCGCCGTTTTCCCAGACGAAGAAGTCCGCGGTCTGATCCGACTTCTTTGTGGGATCAGTCGGTACCCACGTTGCATATGCAACGGCCACGTTACCGTGCACCACAACCGTGAGCGGCGGCATGGGCGGAGGGGGCCGGTTTTTTCCCTTATTCTTGTCCGTCATGGCCAGCTCATCCGCCAGTGCTTTCAATTCGCCTTTGTTCAGGATTTCCTGGAAATCCTCAGTGAGCAGACAGCGCTCGAAGCTCGAGTCGCCCCGGGTGATGGCGAGGTTCCAGGAGGTCTCGATTTGTTGGATAGTTGCTGCGTCCTTTTGTTGATGCGGTGGCAATTGCTGCTCGCATGGATCTTTCGTCTGCGCCTGAGCGGCAATGAACGGCAGCAGGGAAATCAGACCGATGACGATGTTTCTTGACGGGCACATCAGAGTTCACCTCATTGGCAGGGAGTTTTTTGCCGGTTGCAGGGTTGCCGAGCGGCCGACGCCAATCCATGGTCTGATGCTGACCTGTGACTGGACAAACCCTGACCTGCGGCTGATTTGGACGTGAACAGCAGAAAACTCCGCTTCGATGGGTGGGTGCTCGACCCGGAATCGGGGGATCTCGAGCGCGCCGGAACCCGAATACGGCTGCAGGAGCAGCCGACGCAGGTACTGCGGTCGCTGATCGCTAACGCCGGAAGCGTCGTGACGCGCGAGCAGCTGATCGCGCTCCTTTGGCCCAAGGGCGTTGTGGACTTCGACGCAGGTCTCAATACCGTGATCCGCAAGCTGCGGAGCGCACTCGGGGATACTTCCGAGACCCCGCGCTATATCGAGACACTCCCGCGACGCGGTTACCGCTTCATCGGAACTCTCGATCCCGAGCCGGATGCGGGCGCAGCCGCCTCGCCCATGGTCTCTACGGCCAAGGTGACGTCGAGTGAGCACGAACCGACCGTCCGAGATGAACCACCTGCTTCAACCGCCATCCTGGCTTCAGTTTGGCGTCCGCGATTACCAGCGCTTCCCCTGATCGCCGCGATCGCTGTAGCGGCGCTTTTCACGGGTGTCTACGCGCTCTGGCGCGCCCGCCCAGAAGCAGGCGCCACGAGTGTTCGTATGGAAACGCTGTCACACTCAGGGGGGCCCCCTACGGACGCGGTACCCAATAGTGCTGTTGCGTTCGCTCCGCCCCCGCATTCCATTGCAGTGCTGCCATTCGTCAATTTGAGCGGCGACAAGGAACAGGAGTATTTCTCTGATGGACTTACGGAAGAGCTGCTCAATTCCCTTGCCCATATCGACGGACTGCAGGTCGCGGCTGCGACTTCGTCTTTTTCATTCAGGCAGCACCCGGATATTGCGGAAGTCGCCCGCAAGTTGAACGTTGGCAGGGTGCTGGAAGGCAGCGTGCGGCGTTCGGGGCGCACGATTCGCGTGACTGCACAGCTCGTCAACACAGTGACGGGGTTTCACGTGTGGTCAAAGACCTATGATCGGGATCTGGGCGATGTGCTGAAACTGCAGACCGAGATCGCGACCGCGGTTGCAACTGCCCTTGAAGTAACGTTGCTCGGGGACCTGGGTGCAAAGATCGAGCCGGGCGGTACGCGCAATCCGGTGGCCTTCGATGCCTATCTGCGCGCCTCGAAGACCTACGAATTTGCCAACACTGCGAAAGAGCTCGAGACCGCAATCACGGGATTCAGCGAAGCAATCCGTCTCGATCCTCAGTATGCGCTTGCCTTTGCGGACCGATCGATGGCGTTGATCTACCGGGCCTGGTCTTTTTCAAAGGGCGCCACGACTCGCGAGGACATTGATAATGCACTGACCGATGCGCGCAACGCGATCGCTCTCGCACCGGAGCTTGCCGAGGGCCACCTCGCTTTATCCTATTACTTCGAAGACGGAGCCCTCGATTTCGCACAGGCGAGTGCGGAAATGGACCGTGCTGTCGCGCTCGCACCCGGCAGTGCCTTGGCAATTGGGAGTTACGGTGTGTTTGCAGTGTTGGCGGGTCGCTACGATGTAGGCGTCGCCGCCGCCCGCCATGCGGTCGTGCTGGATCCGCTCAATCCCGAAAGCCACCACAGACTCGGAAGGGCGCTGTATTTCGCACGCCGGTATGGGGAATCGGTGGCCGCGTTCGGCGATGCTCTGACGCTTGACCCGAAAAGCACCGATGATGCCGGCCTTCGCGGCCTCGCTTACTACGGCCTCGGCGATTTTCAGAACGCGCGCGCATCGTGCGAAACGGGGCCGGACAACGAGATCAGTCAATGGTGCCTTGCGCTGACTTATCACAGGCTCGCACGGCATGCGGATGCGGAAGCTGCGCTGGCCAAGTTGAGGACCGCCGCCGGTAATCGCTGGGCGTACCAATGCGCAACGATCTACGCGCAGTGGGGAAATCCGTCCGCGGCGCTCGAACAGCTTGATGCGGCTCTGCGGATGCGCGTCCCGGAGCTTCGGACGCTGAAAGCCGACCCACTCATGGATTCTCTGCGCAACGAGCCGCGCTTCCAGGCGGTCGAGCGGACACTGAATTTTCCCAACTGACCCACAAGCGCCGCGGGTGGGGCCAGTCTCCGCCGCTCTTCGTGATGGACACACCTTTCGCATAAAGTAAACGTCGTGCTTCGCGTGCCAGTGGCCGGGTCGTCAGGCGTCACGATTCACAAAATAATCGTAAGCCCCGGGAGCTGACTTCATGATTGCGCCCAGCATTTGTCAGATGCGGCTGATCTCATTCGAGGGGTCCAGCACTCCTAATGCTCTCTTCAGGAGGTTCCCTCCGCAACCACAAAGGTCTTCCATTCGTCGATACTCTCGCGCCGAGTGAGCGCCCCGGGCATGCAATACTGGAACACGAATCCGTCTCGGACCGGCCAAGAGCCATGCGCGGTTAGCGGATTGCAACGCAAGCTGACAGCAGCGCCAATAGGCCTATGCCGAGTCCCCATCTCAGAAAGCGGCGCTTCGTTGTCAGCCTGATAACGATCAGGAGAGAGCCTAGGAGAACGGCGGTAATTGAGATCCATTCGGCCTGAGTGAAGGTGACGTCGAACATGGAAAGCCGCGGATTCACGCGAATCTTTTCAATCAGCAGCCGTTCAAATCCCGTGAGGATCAGGTACAGCGCAAACGTACTGCCCGGCGGCCGCGGCCGCTTCGTCCACCAGCGCAACACTCCGAACAGCAATATGGCCGCCACCGTTTCATAAAGCGGTGCCGGATACACGCCGGGAGGCGGGATCGTAACGCCCAGAATATTTCCGTCGTATGTTTGCGCCCAGAGCCAAGTCGGGATCCACTCTGGCTTCAGCGCTTGATTGGCGACGACGCCCCAGTCGCCATCGCCAGAGATTTGGCAGCCAATCCGTCCTATCGCGTATCCCAACATCAATGCCGGAGCGACGGCATCGAGCATCGGAACAACCGGGAGGCCTCTGCGCCGAACCAGAATGGTCCCCGCGGCGAGACCGAAGCAGAGACCGCCGAAGATTGAAAAGCCTCCTTGAGAAAATATCATCGCGGCCGGGTGTTGCAGATAATCATCGGCGTGATCCATCACGTGAAAAACGCGTGCGCCAATAATCCCGACGGCCACCGTCACCCACGACAGGTCTGCGACAACGATGTGTGCCTTAGCGG
>CAYNTW010000172.1:0-6593 GCA_964400085.1 uncultured Steroidobacteraceae bacterium
CCGCCGCCGCGGCCTTCTTCACCACTACAGCCTTCGATCGAGCAGTAGCGCAGGAAATTAAGACGATGAGCAAACAATCGATACACATGCCCTTCGTCCGTGCGAAGGACGGAACCAACCTTTATGTGCAGGACTGGGGCACTGGCCAACCGATCGTTCTTTTGGCGGCCTGGACATTCAATTCCTCTGTCTGGGGCGAACATATCGCCGCGCTGAGCGCGACAGGTAACCGCTGCGTCGCTTTCGACCGGCGCGGGCACGGCCGTTCGGATGCGCCTTGCCATGGGTATGACGTGGACACGCTGGCAGATGATGTCGCCGCAGTCTTCGAGCAGCGCGATCTCAGAGATGCAGTTCTGGTCGCCCATTCAATGGGTACGATCGAGGCGGTGCGCTATCTCACGCGTCATGGCACCGCGCGTGTCAGGAAGCTCGTGCTGGTCGCTCCGACAACGCCATTCCTCAAGCAGACCCCCGACAATCCTGAGGCTATTCCGGTTGAATTCATCGAAGCACAGACTCATTCAATCGGCAAGGATTTCCCCAAGTGGGTAGTGGAGAACGAGGCACCGTTTTTCACGCCAGAGACGATCACCGAGACCCGCAACTGGATCAAGACGATGATGCTGAGCGTCGCCCTGCCGATCGCGCTCGAATGCCGCCGCACCATTGCCATCACTGACACGCGCAAAGACCTCGCGCAGTTGAGCCTGCCGACTTTGATACTACAGGGTGATAAGGACGCGAGCGCACCGCTACCGTTGACCGGTATCAAAACCCACAAGCTGATCAAGGGCAGTCGTCTCATCGTCTACGAGGGGGGCCCTCATGGGCTCACGTTGACGCATAGAGAACGCCTACTGGGTGACATTTCGTCATTTATCGCGACCTGAGTGAGGATCCGTGCGGTGCCGCCCTGAACTCGGGCAACTGTTCCGCTTGGACCGAAAAGCGTTGCAGGAGAGGAAACGCCGTAGCCTGGACCAGTTCGGAAAGCGTCATGTGCGTGTAGTGCCATATGACTGCCGTGGTGATTCCCGCCTGATCAATTGGCTGGAGCGACAAAGGCTTTCGGGCGACCTCGGACTCGAGTGCCCCGTAGGCCTCCATGAGCTGTCCGGTGACTCGTTCCACCCATGGCTCGTGCTGCTTTTCCGCAGGCCGCAGGGTGCGCTCATAGATGATCTGGACGGCTTTCTCGGCCGCCGCCAGTGCCAGTGCGATGATGCGCAAAGCGGTCTGGCGTTCGAGAACGGTCCGGGGCATCAGTGATCGGCCCGAGGGCGCCAGAGTCTCCGCGTAATCGAGAATCAACGTGGAATCCATGAGCACGGTCCCATCATCACAGATGAGCGTTGGCGCCTTCACCACCGGATTGATGGCTCGAAATTCCGCGAACTGGCGAAAAACCGAAATTGAGCGGTGCTCGAACGGGATCCCGAGAAATTGCAGCGAGACGGCAACACGCCGCACGTATGGAGAATCGAGCATTCCGATAAGTTCCATCATGGCCTCTGGGGTATTCAGTTGTGGCTGTCGGTACATTATTCGCGGCGCTCCTGCGGCCCACGAGGCGCTGACGTGCGCATTCGTACAATTCGCCGTCGCGCGCCTGCACTGACAAGCCATGCCAGGAGTGATCGATCGCTTCTGATTCTAAAGGGTCCCTCTGACACGCAGATGGCGTTCCGTGACCTGTTCTGCGATCAGTGCCAGCCCGGCACCTTCGAGTTGATGGCGTACCTCCTCCAGGGTAAATGCTGCGCACAACGAGTTGAAAAAATCCTCCTTGAGGAGCGGATGCGCTGCGGCGGCGACTTGCTCAACAAGTAGTCTCGCCCGTTGCGGGGAACTTGGCCGGATTAGATCCATGACGTACACCGCAGCACCGGCGTGTCCGAGCCGTCGTACCTCGCTCCACAATGCTCCCGGGTCTGGCAGGTGATGAAGCGTGTCCTTCGAGAGCACGGCATCGAAATGATTTTCAGGCAGGGATAAGCCGGGTAGCCGCCCCAGGTGTAGCGCGATGCGGTTCGACAATTGAGCCGCATCGACTGCCGACCGGGCCAAGGCCAACATCGCTGCAGAGCCGTCGACGGCGATGATTCGCGCCTGGGGCGCGAGTCGCGCTATGCGCACAGTGACATCTGCCGGACCGCAGCCCAGATCCACGATTCGCTCCAGGTGTCCTGGATAGTCCATCGTGAAACGTTCGGCATACCATTGGTTTGAATCTGCGAAGTCAGCTCCAGCATAGGCGGCTGCCTCCGCTTGGCCTGCCATGATTTCTGGCTCGAGCACCCGATTCATCACACTGACCCAATCGGTCGCTCAGTGAGCAATGGCAATGTTGCAGAAATGCTGCCCGCGGCTTGCCTGCCGCGCGTAGGCTTGCACGGTTTCATCGAGGCGACAGTCTGGTCGACTGCCGGTTTGATTCCACTGGTAACGATTGCCCCAGCGGCATCGCGCAAGTCACCAACCGATCCGGTGTTGTTACCTTTCACATTCAGCGCCTTGAAATGATCGGCCGCAGATCCACCTCGCCACGAGTGCCGCTCACAAAACCAAACGAGCTCAGCGAGGGCGCGGTCAGTTCTACGGCGTACATGATGGCCTCCGTGTTGGTCGATTCGCAGCGTACCCGGAGGTCGATCCCCGTTACACTGGCTGCGATACAGGACACTGATGCACCCTGTGCAGCAATGGCCCGTGCCGAACAAGGCCGTGACGGGTCAGACCACGTTCATGATCCACATGTGCTGGGGGGTGTTTGAGCGCATCAAGCGCGATCACGGTCGCGCATCCAAAGCCTAGGACCAGGTACGCAACCGACATGCTGTGCAGCCACTCAGGAATCATCTCAGTTTAGGAGTAGGTAGACGGAAGCTCGCGTATCAAACGAGTTCGCGTTGTGGAATCCGACGAAGAACCCCGGCAAGCCCGAACGCATAAACGAAGGGACGAGGTTCGCTAACTCCGATATTCGCCATCTTCTTTATCAGCTTGAGCACCGCAGCCGTCACCTCGTCAGCGGTCGCCTCGCCAGTGACACATACAAACGCGCCCACTTTGGCGGACACCAACGCACGTCGCTCAAGTACGCGTCGCTTGATGTTCTGATCCCGCATCAGTGCAAGCCACCGTCGCGAACCGACGAGCGCCAACCAAGATTCGTCTGTTGAGCCGGCCAACCCGCCCTCGTAAGGCGTCACAACTTGTGCGCCGGCCTGCCGCATAGCGGCAGCCAAACGCCGCGAATAGATTGACTCGTCGAGATAGAAAACTGCGCTGCTAAGCCGCTTCGCGGCGGTCGAGTTCGCATCTGAGCGCTTCCTCAATCGCTTGCGGCGTCGTGCGGTAATCATCAGCGAGGTCCTGCAACGCGTCACCCGCCTTGAACCGATCAGCTAGAATCGCGGTCGGCACGCGAGTTCCCGCAAGCACGGGGCGACCGAAAGCAACCGAGGGATCGATAACAATGCTACGTTGCTGGTCGGCCGAGGTCTCTTTTCGCGTGAACGGATAGAGCTTGATTGGAACACCTCGAGGACCTCGCTCTACCCGCTGGAGGTACGCATCGATGATCTGACGCATCGCGAGCTGCCCGCCTCTATCGGCGGCGATAAGTTGCGCAATGTGCTCCACATAAAGGCTGACCCCATCGGTAGCGAAGCGTGTCTCGGCAAGGGGTCGCGACATCTTCAGCTGTTTGCTTACCCAATCGAGGGCCTGCCGGATCTTCGGCAGTGGAATGTGGTGAATGCGTCTGAGGCCACTCAGGACATGGGCCTCCACCAGATTGAGGAAAGACAATCCTTCGCGGCCGCTCCCGTCCAGTTGAATCGCTTTTTGGTAGTGCTTCAGCCGACCTTCAGAGCGGTAATCCTGTCCGGTGCACCACGCGCGTACGGTAGTGACCGGGACGCGCAAGTAATGCGCGGCCTCAGTGAAGGTATAAGCCGGTGTTCGCCGTAGTTGTTCCGCACTGAGACTTGCCATCGTCGAAGCTCCGAGCCGCCTGCTCCTCAGATTTTGATTCTGACACATACTCGGGGCTTTAGGATAGGTTGTACATTTAGTTCAGCAATAGAAACCTCGGCGATGTACTCCCCTTGGACCAACTCCCCGAGATGAGGCTCACTGCCTGCCCAGCCGGTCCTGCAGGCGCTTGCGAAAGCGTCGGCTCAATTTCAGGCGAATGTTGGAGTCCAGCACGACCTCGTACTCGCCGGTTTCCTGCAGTTCGAGCCCCCGCACCCGTTCGATGTTGACAATGATCGAGCGGTGAATGCGGAGAAATGTGCGAGGGTCCAGGTCCTGCTCGAGCTCCTGGATAGTCCTGCGCACGATGTGCGTGGCGCCGCCCAGATGCAGGCACGCATAGTATCTCGCGGCCTCGATCCAATCGATTTCCGAAGCCTTTACGAACAGTGTCTGGCCGCGACTCTTGACTACGATCCGGCTCACCGAGTGGGCATGGTACGGGGTGCCGCGCGCGAGCCTGCTTTTGGCGCGTTCGAGCGCGCGGCTGAAGCGCACGTCGTCCAAGGGCTTCAGAATGTAGTCGAGCGCGCCCGCTTCGAAAGCACGCAGGGCATAGGTGGCGTAGGCTGTCACGAAGATGACAGTCTCGGGCAAGTCCGCGCCCAACAGCTCGAGCACGTCGAAGCCGTCGCATTCAGGCATTTGCACATCCAGGAACACAAGTTCCGGTCTGGACCGCCTGATCTCCTCGACCGCCTCCAACCCGGATCCGCATTCGATCACGGATCCGATATCGGGGTCTCGGCGTAACAGAAGGGTCAGGTACCGACGCGCCGGGGCTTCGTCATCAACCACCAGGGCTCGGATCGAGGCGAGCGGATTGGTATGCAACGGCACGTTCACGCCTCCTGCAGCGGCAATGTCACGATCACCTCCACGCCACCCGCTTCGGCCGGCTGCAGCGAGAGCTCGGATAGGTCGCCATGGAGGATCTGCAGACGTGTGCGCAAATTGCCAAGTCCGACGCGATGGGGAGTGACCGCCAGATCCTCCTGCGACCAAGGACCGTCGTTGTAGACAGTCAAGCGAAGCGCGCCATCGCGGCACATTCCGGCGACTCGAATCTCGCCGCCTGAGCGGCGCTTGGACACTCCATGTTTGATGGCGTTCTCAACAAGCGGTTGCAGCAGCAGGTTCGGGACCTGCGTCGCGAGCAGCTCATCGGGGATGTCAACACTCACTCGCAGGCGGTCGCCGAAACGGACCTTCTGGATGTCGATGTAGCGCTGCAGGTATTCCATTTCCTCGCGCAGGGTGACCTGTACGCGATGAGAGTCTTCCGAGGCGCGGCGCAGGAATTCGCTCAAACCCACGATCATGCCGACCGCCGCATCGGGGCGCTGGTCGACCACGAGACTGGCGATCGAGTTGAGGGTATTGAACATGAAGTGACGGTCCATCTGGCCTCTGAGCGCGGCAAGCTGGGCTCGGGAGAGTTCTTCATTGAGCCGTGCGGTTTCGGTCATCTGGCGCGCCATCTTTTCGCGCGAGTCCACCACGTAGGTGACCGTCAAAATCAGCGCATAGGCGATCAAAAACGTCATGAGCTGCTCGACGAGCAACTCGGACCAGGCGTTCACGAAAGTGGGCCGCGGCGAGTGGTGCCATGGATCGAAAATGACCCGGAGCAATGCCGACCAGCCTTCCGCCGTGACACTGATCGCGGCGAACGCCACCAGATGCAGGCTCATCGCCTTGCGGATCTTGCCGCGAACGATTGGCCATCGTCGCGCCAGATCAATCACGAACGGAGTCGCAAGCGCCCAAGGCAGCCAGGAGACAAATACGATCAGAAATGGGCGAAGCCAAGGCTTCCCCAGACCCACTGCGTGCATGGTGAGGAGGGTTTGGCTCGCATTGAACAACGCGCCCGCACACCAGATGGCCGCAATCCAGGTCCAGCCAGTTGGGCGTGTGTCTGCGCGAGCGTCGGTCATGAGCTACACACTATACCAAGGACGTGGCGAAGGTCCGTCGGCGAGTGGCGGTTTTGCTGCAACGAGCGGTCTTAAGTCGCTCCAGCTGTGGCCAATACCATTCCCAACCCGCAGTGAAAAACGGAGGGAGCACATGGGTCCAATCGGAGCGAAATCAGTGAATAGGCAAATCCTCTGCGCCGTGCTGGGGCTGGCACTCATGAATGTGTGCGCGAGCGTTGAGGCGAAGCCTCCGACCTGCACTCAACCCGTGGGCAAGTGGAAAAACCGCCAGCAGTCAGTACTGGAGATCAAGACTTACGATGCGGCCACTGGCGCCATCTCGGGTGCGTACACCTCCCACTCGGGCGCGAGCGCGGGTTCGATGCAGTATCCGGTGGTGGGCTGGATCAATTCGGCACATGCCCAGCCCAGTGCGCCCGGAGAGGCAGGCGACCACGCAGAGGTTATAACGTTCGCGGTGAGCTGGGGTACGCTCGGCGGCATCAGTGCGTGGACCGGGACGTGCGCTGTGAATTCACATTCCTCTGGGCTCGAACAGATTTCCGCCCTTTGGCACACCACGCGGCCCAACACCGGGTTTGAGTGGGATCACACACTGACCGGATC
>CAYNTW010000173.1:0-6479 GCA_964400085.1 uncultured Steroidobacteraceae bacterium
GCGTTGGTCTCCGGAACCAAAGGCAGCAGGTTCGATTCCTGCCGGGCGCACCAGTCCGCTCAATACCAATTAGCCCTCGAAATGGTCTCTCGCCCGCCTCCAAGTCGCCGCCTGCTCACAGAATGCTCACAGAGGGCGCAGGCGATCAGGCGGTCAGCTGCCGTACTTAGCCTTCAGCTCCTCCAAGATGCTGAGTTCGAATGCCACGTTCAGCTCCATGCGTTGGGCGTAGTCCTCGTAGCCCCGCTCACGGGCAGCCTTGATGAGGGGATCGAGCTCGAGGTGGCCTTCCCGAATGTGCAGCTCCAATCGGATCAAGAATCCTTGCCTAACTGCGAGAGGAACCTCAGGGACCTGGGCCATAGGGCTTTCCTCCAATGAGTGGCATGCCGGTCGGGAATAGCGTCCGGACAGCTTGACTAGTATTAACGTAGAGGTTAAGTTCCGTGACGAAGGGAATGCTCGAGGGGAGCGGTGGCGCATTCGAGCGGTATCTTCATGAGAGGTATCCAAGTCCGGCCGCGCGTGCCTCGCTTGAAAGCAGGGCGCGAGCGGTGGCCGCAACGGCTCGACTGGTCGACGCTCTCGACGAAGTTCGGCGAGGCCGGCACATCAGCCGAACGCAGCTCGCCCGGAACATGCAAACGAAGCCAGCTGCGATCTCGCGGCTGCTGAATGCTGATCAGCCGAACCCAACGGTGCGAACGCTGGTCGGACTACTCGACGCCATGAACGTCTATCTGGACGTGCAGGTGCGGGAGCAGCCAGCGAACGATCCGGATCGATACATGCCCATTCAGATCCGGCCCATGGAGGTTCCCGACGCCTGGGACCTACTGATCGATAGGTCTGGGATTCGTGGAGAGGTAATGCCCTCGGAACAGCCGTATCTCTTCGTAGACGTCGTTGGGCATGGCGGTTCGCACGGGCTTGTTCGCCCCTCCAAGAAGGACCAGGAGCGGCGCCGAAGCCCCATGCTGATGTGCTTGCCGGTCTAGGAGGCAGAACAGCCGGTAGAGCTCCTTCCCAAGCTTGTCCCGAGCTTCATAGACCCCACCCATGGTTTCGGTCATGACCGTCCAACGAGGAGTGCTGGTCGGAAAGCTTGGGGGCGGGTAGTTGCGCACGGCCAGAACCGTGGCGAGGAGTTCATCACGGACGGCTTCCGGGCACTCGTCGAGGAAGTCTCGAGCTGGAGGGGTCTCCATCCACGGGGCCCGGTAGAAAGCGATTTCCCAGCGGACCGCCGGCACGAGTGCAAAGGGTTAGATCCAACAGCGCTGGATGTCAACCAATTCGCTAGGCATCAAGTCGCCAGACCGGTTCCAAACCCGATCCTACCCGTCGACGACCGCTCCGATCTTCGCCGCCGCCTCGTCCTGCATGTCGGGGATCAGGTGCGAGTAGGTGTCGAGCGTGATCGTGATGCTCGAGTGACCGAGGCGCTCCTGGACCACCTTGGGGTGGACCCGAGCTTGGAGCAGGAGGCTGGCGTGCGTGTGCCGGAGGTCGTGTAACCGGATCCGCGGGACTCCGGCGCGGACGGTGGCGCGATCGAACTGGTGCGTGACGACATCGGGGTCATGCGGATGTCCGTCGGGTCGGCAGAAGACGAGGTCGTGGTCCTTAAACGCCTTCCCGAAGTGCAGCTTGTCAGCCGACCAAGCCGCCCGCCGCTCACGGAGAGCTGCCACCGTGCCAGCGTCAAGCGCGATCACGCGGCGCCCGGCCTTCGTCTTCGGCGCTCCAAACGCAACGCGCTCGCCGGCGCGGACCAGCTGCTGCCGGACGCTAAGGCGCCGTCCGTCGAGGTCGACATCCTTCCACCGGAGCCCGAGAACCTCGCCTCGGCGCATGCCGGTGTTCGCGGCCAGCCGCCAGAGCGCCGCCATCGGGTGACCCGCGGACGCGTCGAGGAACCGCCGTAGCTCCTCCACTGTCCAGATCGCCATCTCCGGTCTGTCTTTGGGCATCGCATGGGCGCGATCCGCGGGGTTGTTACGAAGCAGGCCATCTTCGACGGCATCCGCGAGCGCTCGCCTGAGGGCAACGTGGACGTTGTGGATCGTCTTCTCGCTCAGCTCGCCCCTACCGTGTACACGAGCGCCGACGCTAAGCTCGCGGTACAGCGCCTTCACGCGCACCCGGGTCAATTGCTGCAAGGGCACCGCTCCGATCCGGGGGATGATATGCCGCCGGATGGCCACGCCGTAGGTGGTGATAGTGCTCGGCCGGATCCCTTGGGCGGCCGCCAGCCAGGCGGTCAAGTACTCGCCCACCGTCTGCTTGGACGGCTCGACGTAGGTCCCCGCCTTCTTGTCGGCCTGCACCCCGTTCATGGCGTCAACCGCTTGCGCCTTCGTCGCGAAGCCGGACTTCATCCGCTGCTGCCGAGGAGCACCAGGCGGCGCGGTGTCGACCACGTAGGCCCAGCTCGTGCGCTCTGACCCGCACTTCGCGCACCGCCGGTCTGTAACGCGCCCTCCGCACTTCGAGCACCTCTTGAAGACCCGTCCGCGTCTCATGACCCCTCCTTCTCAGCTCGAGCCTGTCGGCGGGTTCGCGTTGGGCCTTTGCCTTTCTCGACCTGGATCTAATCCTCCAAGAGTTCGGCCTGCCGTTCGACTCAGGGTGGCGCGGGGGCAGACGCGAGTACATCCTGGCGATGCTTGTAGGGCAGCCCGACGAAAAGATCGAAGCTGTCCACGCACTCTCTGTGGGGCCAAGTGTTGACGCGGAGACCCGGAGGTTGCCGTGGGAGGTCGGGCTCTTCCGGCTCTTCGCGAGTCACAGGGCCGACGACAAGGTTCTCGTTAGCGAGGTCAAGCAGGCACTAGCCAACGTAGCCATCGACGTCTTCGTTGCCCATGAGGACATCGAGCCAAGCGAGGAGTGGCTACAGATCATCGACGCCAGCCTCGGCTCGTGTGACGCGCTCGCTGCGTTCCTCACGCCGGCCTTTCACTCAAGTGAGTGGTGCGATCAGGAGGTCGGGTTCGCGATAAGAAGCCGGGTCCTGATCATCCCCGTCAACCTCGGCACCGTGCCCTATGGCTTCATGAACCGCTACCAGGCGCTTAGGGCGACTGGTTTGGATGCTGCGCGGATCGCGTCGGGGATCTTCAGGATCTTGACCTCGAACTCTTTGACCATGCCTCGAATGGCGGAGGCCATCGTTGCGCACGTGGTCGCTTCAAACTCATTCGACGAAGCCAACCAGAGGAGTGAACTGCTCGCCAATGTCCGTCAGTGGACGCCGGCGCTCCTCCGCCAGCTCGAGGAATCGATTGAGTCCAACAGCCAAATAGCGGGCTCCTACAAGGCTCCCGGCCGGATCAAGGCGATCGTGAGGAAGTTTAGTAACTAGGCCCCGACCCGGTGGACGAGCGCGTACAGCACAGAAAGGGACAACCAGAACTACGACGTAACAGGCTGGAACCTTCCGCGGAACGCTGGCATGGCGCTGGAAGCGCGCGCTGGTCAGACGCGAACGCCGCCCACGGCCTCCTCGGTCCGGACGACGCGACTGATCGGACATCTGGTTCCGATGGGCTCTCGCAAGCCGGTCGTCCGTTGGTGCAATGGTTTGGGGCGGCTCGATTGCGGGAAAAGAGTTCGCGGCCCACCGCATCAAGAGACTGGAGGCGAATGTGCGTTACGAGATTGCTGTCGTCCCGCCTGGTGGCGGCGAAACGGACTACTCCATTGTGGTCGAGCAGGCGGACCACGTGCCGGCGGTTGGGGAGTACCTGCTGGTGACTGATACCCGCGACAAATCGAAGCAGCCCGAGCTTGCTGCGTTCAGAGTCTTGTACGTTGTGACCGGCGCAAAGTACGTCTCGGACGGGCATGCCGTGCAGGACAGCGTCGTTGTCCAGGCGGAGGTGATCTCACATCCATACCAGGGACCGCAGCACGAGAAGGTCGTGGAGATGTACCGCAGCCGCGCATATCAAGGCCGGAAGGCGCCCGAGGAGTTCCCGGAGTCCGGCTACTAAGCCTGCGCGCCCTCCCCCGGGCGCTGGCTCGCATCGACCCTCATGGAGCCGCCGCCAGATGGCTCATCCGCCACCGGGCCTGGCTGGCGATTGTCGCCGTCGTCTGGTTCGCGGCGATGCTTCCGTTCGAAGCGACCCGCTGGAATGCCATCGCAACCCTGTGGGGAGTGCTTGGTGCCGGCTTGATCGTCGCGCTTGTCCTACAGGAGCGGGGCGAAGCAATCCAAGTTGATGCGTGGCTGAAAGCCGAGGCTGACCAGGTCCTCCCGTTCGTCAATCACGTGTTCATGCTCGCGCGCATCCTGACCTTTCCGTACGGGGTGCCGGTCGAAGTCGTTAACGCGCTGCTCAGCGAGCGCGGAGCGGCACGTGCCGCGGTATATGAACGAGGACGGGTTGCAATCTCGAACCTGACAAGCCGAGCGGACGGCGATGAACTGATCGCTCGGGCGCTCCGGCCAGAGAGCATCAACCACTTGGAGTTCCGGATGCGCGAGCTCGACATGCTTCACAAAGCCAACGCCCCGCTCCTTGCCCGACTGACCCGCCTTCATGGGCTTCTCAGGCGATTGATTGAAGCCGGAGTATTGCTGGCCGGGAATCTACGGAGTCTCGATATGCCGGCGGAAGTGCGCCTGATCATGATGGGTTCGGTTGCCCAGACCGCGCTTGACCTGTGCGAGCTTTGCCAGCAGTTGGAGGACCGGGCTACCCGGCCGTAACCGCCGCCTGGCAACTCGCTCGAGGGTGGTCCCACCTCTCACGTCGCCGGACAAGCCGACAACAGGCAGGTACAGCTTCGCTGTGGACGGGGCACAGGCGGATGCGAAGAGGCCTCAGCTATCCGGGGAGTCGCTGAAGCGGGCGATCTACCGAAGAGGGATGACCCTGACCGACTTCGCCGCTTTCATGGGTGTCCCTGGGCATCCGTGAATACAAACCGGTCGTCCGGATTCGGCTTAGACCGGTTCGAAACCAGTCTGCCGGGCGGTCAGCAACCCGGGCGCGGCCTGGCACCCTTGGGCGCTGTTCCGCGACGCTCGCCGCAATTGAGATCGGCGGTGCGGAGAGCAAGCGCGGCAACTGTTAACCGCACGGTGACAGCCTGAGTACCGCCTCTTGACGGCTTATGCCGACTGGCCTACTGTTGGCCGGCTTGGACGGTGGGCCAGTCGCAAAGGACGTCGTGATCACTGCGGCGGCGGCGGAAGCGGCTATCGCCGGCCTCGTCCTGGTCTTTCTTGGGTCGCTGCTCGCAGCGCTACAGGGGTTCCCGGGAGATACGCGCCCGTCCGTTCTTGAACCTTTCCGCCAGGCGGTGCTCGCGACCGTAGCTGTCTTCGCGATTAGCTTAGGGGTGACAGCTGCCAGCGTCACGTGGCTGGCACTCGCAGGGCCGGAGTATCTATACGGATGGGTCGTCGGCGCCTTCTTCGTGCAACTCGGCGCCGTCCTCGTGCTTGCCGTCTTAACGACCCGGCTCCTGCTGCGTTGACCGATGGCACTCGCTCTCTTTAAGCTCCAACGGCTCCAATCGGCGGGGCTCACCGAGTTCTACGAGCAGCATGAGGACCTCTGGCGCGAAATGGCCGAACAAGCGTTCGCTTACACTAAGGGCTTCGTCGAGGCAGCGGGCGAGGCGATCCGCCAGGATGACGTCGTCCCGGTGCTGAAGCCGGCGTTGGATGTGTGCGACCCGCTACAGGAGTATCTCGAGGAGAAGCGGCTGAGTCAGAAGTTCTGGTACCTGTGGTTTGGAGAGTTGATCATCGATCGGCTGTTCGATGAGTTGACAGCAGGAGAGCAGTAATGACCAAGGAAGACGCCGACAAGCTCGCGAACGAGTACATGACGAGGGTCCTTGCCACGGAGCGGCGGCTTGGGCAGGGGCGAGCGCCAAACGCAGAACGGCTCGACAAAGCGACGCGAGAGGTCGCAGACGTGTTCCGCCGCCTCGCCAACGCGGCCAGCCCGTCGTCTTCTGCAACCACTGACTAGAGTCACAAACCCACGCGCTGACGCCCTTCCAGTGTTGTGCACCTCCCAATGACGTCACGCGCTCGAGGTTCGTTCTCCGCTATGCAGCGTTCGCCAAACACTAACGCCGAGGTCGACGGGGTGCATTAGAGCGGTTCCGGCCGACTGTCAAAGGCGGAACCGCCGGTAAACGCTGCGAATCACATCACATAGCCCGCGCCATGCCGCTCATCTCCTCAAGACGTCGGCCAAGCCGCGCAGCAGCCGACAACGCCGAGGTAGGTGGTCTCGGCCCGGCGCGTCCGCAAAGGCTCTGCTCACGAGAATGCTCACTAACGTCCGGGGAGACTCAAGGATGGGCGGGGTCGCCTGGGGTTTGTGGCGACCGAGTCCGAATACGACTGAGGTTCGGCGGGGTTGGGTTGGGGTGTGTCGGGACGGCCCCAACCGGTCTCCGGAACCAAAGGCAGCAGGTTCGATTCCTGCCGGGCGCACCACCACCTC
>CAYNTW010000174.1:0-4229 GCA_964400085.1 uncultured Steroidobacteraceae bacterium
CCGGCCGTGTGATAGCTACTGGGGCGGCTGACCGTCGAAGGCTTGGCCCGTGATACCGCGGGTCGCCGGACCCAACAGGGCGATATAGGGGCCGGTGAGGGTTTCAGGCAGCGGCAAGGTGTTGATGTCTTCAGCGGGATAAGCGCTCCGTCGCATCATGGTGCGCGCCTTTCCCGGATTGAGTGTGTTTACGCGAACCGCCGTGATGCCCTCGAGCTCGGCTGACAGGATCTGCGAGAATCCTTCGAGCGCGAACTTCGAGACCGCATAGGCGCCCCAGTACGCGCGACCGCGCCGCCCGACACCGCTCGAGGTGAATACGATGGAGGCGTCGGTTGATTTCTTGAGCGCGGGAAGCAAAACCTGGGTGAGCGCGAAAGCGGCGGTCACGTTGACGTGCATGACGCGACACCACGTCGGTACGTCATAGTGCTCGATAGGGGAGAGCGTACCGAGAAGTCCCGCGTTGTGAAGCAGCCCGTCCAAGCGGCCATAACGCTCCAACACGGCCGCGGCGAGTTGGTCGTAGTCTTTCGCCAGCGCCTTTTCGAGATCCAGCAGGGCGATGATCGGCTCAGGGCCGCCCGCGGATTCGATTTCCGCGTGGACCGCTTCCAGCTTGCGTGCGTTACGGCCGATCAGGATTACGTTCGCGCCGTGCCGAGCGCACGCGAGCGCGACGGCGCGGCCGATACCGCTGCTTGCACCGGTGATGGCAATGACACGCCCCGCGAGCTCGTCGGGTCGTGCAACGTGACTTTGTAGATCCGCAGAGTTCAAATTTTTCCAACCTCGTGATCGATCAACTCAACCGGAACGTGCCTGTAGTGGCGCGGCGCGCTGCGCGCCAAGCCTGCCACGCGTCCGTCAGTGCATGGAAAGGGCCTGGCGCAATCATGCCAGGCAACGCACCCTCAGCTCGCAACGACATCCGCCAGGCCAGCGCCGCCCAAACGAGGAGACCTCGGTAGCTCGCCTGCGCTTCGCTCGCGATTGCAACGACACCGTTTGCAATCACCGCACGCAAAGCCGCATGCCGTTGGGCTAACAGGGCCGCAAGCGGGGCAGGCCACGGGGGCTTGGGAACAGCCTTCGGATCCACGCCCGCACGTTCTAACTCATCCAGCGGAACACGCAACCTGCCGGCGTAAGCCTCCGGCCCCAAATTTGCCAACAGCTCGATCTCCCGAACAGCAGCGCCCAGAGTACGCCACTGCGATGGCGTTGAGCCGGGCTCTGCGATTTCGCCCTCGAGGGCCATGGACGCATCGCCTGCGAACGCTGAGCGATCCGGCGCTGATTGGCCCGTTGGCGCTGATTGCCCTGATCGGCCCGCTCGCCCTGATCGGTCCGTTGGCGCTAAGTAACCGCTCGGCGCCGAATGGGTAGACTCAACCGCATGGTCGGACGCCGCCGCATGCGCTGCCGCAACCGCCGCGGCAGTCTCAAACATTGCCGCCGCCCATCGCTCGCAATACGCGGTGAGTTCCCTGCGTGTTTCAAACGTCGCGCTGGCGAGATCCCACACTGCCGTATCAACAAACCCGGAGGTGTCCGGAAACCGCAAACCGCGCGATCGTGACGCACGTTCCGATGAAGGCGCACCCAGCGCCGAGGAAGCGCCCCCGGCCCCAGGCGCGACTGAGCACCCGTCAGCGTAAGCCTTCACAAGCTCACGAGTCAGCGGATGCACCGCCTGCCCACGCGCGGAGCGCTCAGCCTCATCGCGCCACCACTGCAAACGAGCATGGGCAACGTGATGATCGATTCCCGGCCGCAGGCTAGCCGCCACCTCGCTCTCGATCGCGCACAACGCCGCGAACGCCGGCTGTTGCGATACCGGCGAGTAGAGCCAAGCGAGATACCGCACCGGCGACAACATGTTTGGCTTCCAATCGGCATCGCGTTCGGCTCCAGGCCCGCCGCCCCGCCCGGCATTGCGTTCGGCGCCTGGCCTGCCACCACCGCCAGGCTTATTCGCGCCCGCGCCATTGGCGCCACTGCCCATACCCGCCCCGCCGCCCGACGAATCAGCCACTCGGCTCACCGCCACCAACCGCCATCGAGCCGCCCGATGCCCCCAAATCCATGCTCACCTGGCTCGTGAGCGAGCGCGCCACGTGATCCACTTGCTCCACCTCAGGCAGCGGCTCGTCCGGGGTAACACCCAACTCCGGAAAGCGCCGTGCCTGAGGCATGACCTGCCGCTCGAGCGAGCCCACCGCTGCGTTGTAAGCGTCCACGGCGGAGCCCAGCCTCTGCCCGACACGCGATAGATGACCGGTGAAGTTCCCGATGCGCCGATATAACTCCTGCCCCAGCCCCCGGATGATGGCCGCGTTTTCCGCGACCGCCGCCTGCCGCCAACCATAGGCGACGGTTTTCAACAGGGCGATGAGCGTGGACGGCGTCGCCAGGATGACATTCTGTTTGAGCGCGCTCTCGAGCAACTCGGGACTCTCGGCAAGAGCCGCGCTCAGGAACTGGTCACCCGGCAGGAACAACACCACGAATTCCGGGCTGTGCTCGAATTGCGCCCAGTACCCTTTGGCCGAGAGTTGGCGCACTCGGGCCTCGACCTGCTGTCCATGGCGCTTCAACGCGAGCTGCCGCTGGTCGTCCGTCGCAGCCTCGAGCGCCTCAAGATACGCATCGAGCGGCGCCTTGACGTCCACCACGATGTCGCGCGACTCCGGCATGTGCACCACCAGGTCAGGGCGCAGAGACCCCTCGATACCCGGAATACTGAGCTGCTCCGTGAAGTCACAGTGCTCGGACATCCCGGCGAGCTCAACGAGGCGGCGCAAGGTCAGCTCGCCCCAGCGCCCGCGCACCTCCGGGCGGCGCAGCGCGGTAACCAGATTCCGCGTCTCTCGCTGCAACTGTGTTTGTCCATGAGCCAGAGTCTCGATCTGAGTTCGCAAAGTCGCGAATGCATCGCGCCGGTCGCGCTCCAAAGCCTCCACCTGGGCCTCGGTTTTCTGGAGCGCCGCCCGGATGGGCTCGATCAATTGCGCGATCGCCGTCTCACGCTCCTTGAGCGAGCTTTGCGCGATCGCCTGGTCGCGCCCGAGCGCCTCACGCGCCAGTTGCAAGAATAGCTCGCTGTTGGAACGCAGCGTCTCCCCGGCGAGCGATTCGAACGCCTCGCGCAGACGAGCCTCCGACTGTTCGAGCAAGGAGATCCGCTCAGCTTCTTGTCGGGCGTTGGATTCGATGCGCACACGCGCGGCCTCGAGCTCGATTCGTACGGCTTCGATGCGCCGCGCGGCGCGGATCTGTGCGATCAGGAATCCTAACATCGCGCCCACCACGAGCGCGGCAAGCGCGAGGACGATGTCCAAAGCGGTAGTCATCGCTCCAACAAAGCGAGATAGTTCATCCCGACATCCCGCGTGATAGCGCAACGCTCCGTAAAAGGATTCAGCTCGATGCCGGCGAGCTCCCGCATGTTCAATTCCGCCGAACGTGCCCAGCGCGCGAGCTCGGCCGGTCGGATGAGCCGCTCATACTCATGAGTGCCGCGTGGAATGAGTTTCAGCACGTACTCCGCGCCGACGATCGCCAGCAGAAACGACTTGAGGGTTCGATTCAGAGTGGACACAAAGACAGCGCCACCAGGACGCACGAGCGCCGCGAGAGTGCGGATCATGCCCGCGGGGTCGGGCACGTGCTCGAGCATCTCCATGCAGGTCACCACATCGAAAGCGCCAGGCTCCGCAGCCGCGACGGTCTCGGCGGACGCGACGCGGTAGTCGATGTCGAGCTTTTGTTCCATCGCATGCAGGCGGGCAACCTCGATCATTCCAGGCGCAAGATCGATCGCAGTGACCTTCGCCGCGCCAGCCCGCGCGAGCGCTTCAGCCAACAAGCCGCCACCACACCCGACATCCAGCACACGAGCCCCGGCAAGCGTCGCGCGCTCGGCGATGAAACGCGCGCGGACTGGATTCAACAGGTGCAAGGGCCGAAATTCGCCCCGCGGATCCCAGAATCCGCTGGCCAGGGCATCAAACTTACCGAGCTCGCTCGCGTCTGCGTTGCCGCCCGCCGCGCCCATGGCGGCGCCGCCGCTCCCGACAGAACCAGCATTCACTTGCGAAATCATACCGTCACTCCTCTTGCGCAAGCATTGCTTGCTCACCGTCGCCCCGGGGTGCCTCTCGCGAGTCACCCGTGCGACGTATACGTCGCACCCTCTTGCGCAAGCATTGCTTGCTCACCGTCGC
>CAYNTW010000174.1:4329-6460 GCA_964400085.1 uncultured Steroidobacteraceae bacterium
CCGTGCGACGTATACGTCGCACCCTCTTGCGCAAGCATTGCTTGCTCACCGTCGCTCCGGGGCATGCCCCGCACCCTCTCGCGAGGCCGTCTGTGCGACTTATACGTCGCACCCTGCCGCTATCTGCTCAGCCCAGCGCCGCGCCAGCGCCCGCATCTCTTGCTCATCGATCGTAAGCAAATGTCCATCTCGAACCGCCGCGCGCCCCGAAGTCCACACATCGCTGACCTGGTGACGCGTCGCCCCGAAAACAACCGCTTCGGCCGGTCGGCGCGGCGGCTGACAAGCCAGCCCGGACAGATCGATGCAGACCAGGTCCGCCGCCTTGCCCACCTCGATCGACCCGACCTCCGAGCCGAGGCCGAGCGCGCACGCCCCGCCAAGAGTCGCAAGGCGCAAAACGGCCTCCGCCCCGAGGCTTCCGTGGCCTCGGCGCTTGAGCGCGGAGCTCGCGTCGAGCCCACCAATCGCATCCAGTCTTCCGCTCACATCCAGCTTGCCAGTCGCATCCAGCCGGCCGCTCGCATCCAGTCCCCCACCCACGTCGCGGACCGCATTCAGGCCCGCACTCACGCCAGCGGCCATGCGCAAACCGTATTCGGCACTCGCGCCAAGCAACGCCGCCAGCCGCGCCTCGGCCAACATATCCAGCGCACCAACGCCCACCGCGCTATCCGTCCCCAATCCGACACCGACTGAGCGCGCCTCGAGCGTCGCGATAGGACATAACGCACCACCGAACCGCAGGTGCGCCTGCTGACAAGCCACGACGCAGATGCCTGTGCGAGCGGCGATCTCCAGCTCCTCCTCAACGAGGCCACCAAGGTGGATCGCCGTGAATCCCGGGCCCAGCAAGCCCAGCTCCTCGAGTCTCACCAGCGGACTGCGTCCCAGGGTCTGGCTCTCGTGCACCTCGCCGGGTGCCAGATACATGGCCACACGAGCGTCGAGCTCGTCCGCCACACGCCGCACCCGTGCCAACGTCTCATCGCCCTCCCCAAACGCGTTATGGGGCGCGAAATACAACGAAACGCTCGGATGGGAGTGGTACTCATCCCAGAGCTGCTCGGCTTTGGCGAGATGTCCGGTGGCGCTCTCCGCCCAGACGGTTGGTCCATCCGTCACGGGTAGCCCGATGGCCGCGCGCATGCGCGCCGCCACGGCCGCTCGGGCCGCTTCCTCGGGGAACAGGTACATGTCCGCGAACGTCGTGATGCCGGCCTGCAGCATTTCGGCGATCGCGAGCTGGGTGCCTTCGCGGACAAAGCCTGGAGTCACACAGCCACGCGCGACCGGCAGCACGGTTTCCCGCATCCAGCGCTGTCGCGGACCGTACACGGGCAGGCCGCGCAGAAGAGTAGTCGCGGCACGTGTATGCGCGTTGACAAACCCCGGCAGCAAGGCATGGTCGCCACGAATCACGCGCTCGCGCGGCTCGAATTGGGCATTCACCTGCTCGATCGGCGCAACCGCCACGATCTTCCCGGCCGTCACGGCGACGGCATGATCGGTCAGCGCGGTGTTGATGGGCGCGATCGGCAGCACCCAATGGGGCTCGATCACGAGATCGACGGATTTTTTGGGTGACATGTGGCAAAAATTATATCCGGCCACGCATCGCGCGACGAGCGCGACAAAGCACGCAACCCACACGGCGTGTTAAGATTCGTCTTTCCTGCTCGCGTGGACCCACGCTTTCACTGAAAGACCGCCTGCTCTTAGATGACAGATATCGCACGTGAAATACTGCCCGTCAGCCTCGAAGACGAGATGCGGCAGTCCTATCTCGACTATGCCATGAGCGTGATCGTCGGGCGCGCGCTGCCCGACGCTCGTGATGGTTTGAAGCCCGTTCACCGCCGCGTTCTCTACGCCATGCGCGAGCTCGGCAATGACTGGAACAAGGCGTACAAGAAATCAGCCCGCATCGTGGGCGATGTCATCGGTAAATACCATCCGCACGGCGACAGCGCCGTGTACGACACGATGGTCCGCATGGCGCAGCCGTTCTCGATGCGCTACCTGCTGATTGACGGCCAGGGCAATTTCGGGTCGGTGGATGGCGACATGCCCGCGGCCATGCGTTACACGGAAGTGCGCATGTCCCGGATCGCGCACGAGCTGCTCGCGG
>CAYNTW010000175.1:0-6217 GCA_964400085.1 uncultured Steroidobacteraceae bacterium
GATCCGACGCAATCTCAACATGCTGTACATCATCGAGAACAACGGGGTGTATGGCCTCACCAAGGGGCAGTTTTCGGCCTCGGCCGATGTCGGCACCAAGGCGAAAAAGGGGGAGACCAACTTCCAGCCGCCCATCGACCCGGTGTTGCTGGCCATGACCCTCGGCGCTTCCTTCGTCGCGCGCAGTTTCTCAGGCGATAAGCAGCAACTCGTACCGCTCATCCAGGCCGGCTTGAGACACAAGGGCTTTGCGCTCATCGACGTGCTCTCGCCCTGTGTGACTTTCAACGACCACGAGGGCTCCACCAAGAGCTACGCCTACACTCGTGAGCACTACGAGCCGGCTGTGCACGCGGACTTCGTCCCGCTCGAGCGCGAGATTGTCGCCGACTACAAGGAAGGTGAGACGCTTCCGGTGGTCATGCATGACGGCAGCCGCATCGTCCTCCGTAAGCTGGAGGCTGGGTACGATCCCACGAACCGAGTGGTGGCGGCTAGCCACATCCAGGAACGGATGAAGGCGGGCGAATACCTCACCGGGCTTCTTTACGTGGAGGAGTCGGAAACCGAATTCCACGACATCAACGCCACCCCGGACGCGCCGCTGAACAGCCTACCCTACGAGACCCTCTCGCCGGGATCGAAGGGGCTGGAGAAAATCCTGTCCCGATATCGCTGAAACGCCTGGCACGGGGACTGCTGACTACGCTGTTGCAGCCTAGGCAGCAATCTCAGGCCTGGGGGAGAGACGGCACCCGTTGTGGTGCCGCCTGAGCTGACCTCCAACAGGTTGGGTTGGAAAAAAATCCGCACCGACGGGGAACCTTCGGTTGTCGTGAGGGTCCAATGTTGTTCTGTGCCACGACTGCTTGTACAGCGCCAATATCCTGATGTATTGTCGGCGCCGGTTCGTGACCTTTCCCTTTCCTTCCCGCCTGCCGCCCGCATGGTTTGCGAGCCGGCTTCCGAGTGCAGCGAAAAGCCGAATCGTTCTCGACCAGGTGGCAGCTTGCGTGCCCGACGATAGACCGATTTTTGGCCGATCTCGGCGCCCGCGAAACTGCTAGTAGTGTTTCGAAGACTACAGGGCGCCCTTTATTCTTGCGCCTGTGAAGTCAGGAGCTTGTTTGCATGACGAAGATATATGTAGGGAACCTTCCGTTTTCGGCTACCGACAGTGAAGTGCGTGAGCTGTTCGCGCAGCACGGCACCGTCGAGTCGGTAAGCCTGATCACGGACCGCGATACCGGCCGGCCGCGCGGCTTCGGGTTCGTCGAGATGTCACGCGCTGATGCCTCGCGCGCAATCCAGAACCTCAATGGCAAGGACCTGGGCGGACGCCCGCTGCGTGTCAACGAGGCGCAGGAGCGTAGCGGCGGCGGCGGCGGTGGCGGCGGCAACCGCGGCGGCGGTGCGCCCAAGCGCTGGTAAGGTCTCCTTAGCGGGTCAGTCGATGGCCGGTGGATGCGAGCTCCAAGCTCGGGTCCACCGGCCTCACTTTTGCGCGAGCGACCCGAGCGAGTATTGGATTGCGAGTTGAAGTTGAGTTTGTGTGATTGTTGGCATGCCGTCGCCATACTCGTCACGGTTGTAGGACGTGCCCACCACGTGTAGCCACTCGAGCGTGCAGCGCCACCTGAGGCCCGGGCGGAACACATAGGCCAGGGTAATGGCATGGCCCTTCTGCCACCCGTCATCGTCCTTCCCGCTGCCCTCCACCTCGAACTGGTCGTACCGTGCGCTGAGCGTATGGCGGTCGCCGAAGTGCTTGGAGAGCAAAACGTAGCGGGCCCTGAAAGGCCAGCTCGAATAGGAGCCGCGAGGCTCCACGTCCGTTTGTCCATCCAGCCACTGAAAAATCGCCGTCCAGCCGTGTGAGCTGTCCACGCGCGCGCCCACGCTGTCAAACCGGGTCCTCCAGGCGCTCGTGTGCGACACCTCATCGCTCGCCGCCGCGTCGGCCTCGTTGTCATAGCGAAGGAAGCGAACTACGACGCGATCGAGGTAACGCGCTTCCACGCCGCCATACACGCCCGCTCTGCCGTCCATTTCCCTGAATGGCTCAGCGGAGTAGACCGGCGGCACGCCAGGCTTGCCCACGCGCCCTCCCAGGACGCTCTGTCGGTCTGTCAGGGTGAAACCCCCGTTGGCGAGGGCGGCGCCGGCATTGTCATTCCAACCAAATACACCGGCGGTGAGCCCCAGATCGAAGTCATGGCCGGTGTGGGTCCCGAGCCAATCGAGCTGGGTTTCGGCTCCAATGGTGCGCAGTTCCTGGCCGATCCAACTGTCAATCGCCGAGTAGGATAGCGTGTAGGGTGACTCCCAGCCCGACGAGCGGTTCTCGAGCGAGATGGGAGCGTAGAACGCGCCCGCCTTGACGCGTAGCCGATAGCCGCCGCGCGGGTAGGGCCGAAATTGCAGATAGGCTTCAGTCGGCCCGACCGGGATCTTGTCGTGGTCGCCCCAGGAAGAGGCATCGAGGTACGCCGACCAGACCTCACCGAATGTCTGGGAAACGGCGAAACGCGCGCGTCCGAGGCGCGCGCCTGACTCATTGCCGCCAAAGCGCACCGCGCCCAACCCGCCGTCAATGATCGGCAGCGGTCCGTTGACCGCGACGAGCCGCCCGTCGATTTGCAATTCCCAGTTGGGCAACTCCCAATCGGCCGCGCACGCCGTGTGGACCGCCGCGAGCGCTGCCAACACGGTCAGGGACAGCAGGGCGCGCTTCAGTAGCTGTCCCATGAATGCGGCCGTCCTTCGAGAGGTGCGGGCTTCAACAGCTTCTTCAGTCGAAACTGCAGCGTTTCTCCGGCCGTTTCGGCCACCGTGACCTCCCGCTGGAGGTCCTTTTCCTCGTCCCGAATACGGGGGTGCCAGATGTTGATACGGTAGCTACCGGTGGGAACCTCCGCGGACCACGTGCCATTCGGCGCCGCGCGCCCGAAGAATGGGGCGTCCGTGACCACGACATACGCGAGCATCTCGTCGTGGATGTTGCAGCCCAAAGTGACCAGGCCCGGGCTGTTGAAACGCACCGGCGGATAAGGCTTGCCACGGTAAAGCGGGAGCTGAAAGCGCTTGGGCGGCGAAAACGAATAGATCTCGTGGTTGACCGTGTCACTGTTTGGAAACGAGACGGTCGAATTGACGGGAATGACCAGCAGGTCGGGCTCGAACGTCTTGTTCACCTGGTCCATGACGGCGCTGACCGGAGGAGCCGGATGGGAGGGTCCGGAGGTGGGCAGCGCTGTCACGACGGCGCCCGGCAAGGGTTTCCCATCCGGCAACAGCACGGTAATGGACAGCGGTGCCGCAAAGGAGGGACTGCCAGCGAACGCGAGCAAAGTGAGTGCCAGGACCGCCCTATGGGTCTCCCGATGGACGACCGCCGGCGCTGGATACCAGGCGGCCGCGCTCCGTTCGGCCCCCAGCGTTTGCCTGAGCGCTGTCGGAATACCGATTTGACGTGCGTGAGGTCTCATTCCTGCCTTTGATTTCTCGCGGTAAATGCCGGCAGACGTCTACGATGTCGAATGGATTCGAGCGGTTTTCATGGGTAGTTTCCGTAAACGGCTTCTCGTGCTGATCATCGGGCTGGTGATCGTCACTCAGACTGTGACGCTCGCCGCAGTGCTCGCCAGCACCGCCCACAACGTGGAAGCACGTGCTGCAGAGCAACTACGCTCCGGTAGCTCCTTCGTGCAGCAGCTCATCCGTTTCCGTGCCGGTCAGCTCGCCAACGGCGTGGGCGTGTTGGCGGCGGATTTCGGTTTCCGGGAGGCCGTGGCCAGCGGCGACGTTCCCACCATCCTTTCGGCAGCGCGCAACAACGCCCAACGTATCGGCGCGGACATCGTCTTGCTGTTGGACACGAAGGGCGGCCTCGTGACCTCCACGGCCAGTGAAGTGGGCGACAGCCATACCCGCCTGGCGAGCCTCGTTCGTGACGCCCAGGCATCGCGCGACCAACCCAGTTTCATGGTGTTTGGTCAACGTTCTTACCAGCTGTTCCTGGCGCCGGTCCGCACCCCGGAGACCATCGCGTGGGTGGCGATGGGCTTCGTGGTGGATGACTCTCTCGCGCAACGCATTCGCGATCTCGCCGGTGCGCAAGTTGTGTTGATATCGCACGGCCGCGACGGGGCAACGCACGTGGCGGCAACGCTCTCCGGCCCGCAGCAAGACGCGCCCGCGGTTTTGTCGGCCGCCGTCGCGACGACCGAGCCGCGCGTCGTGCGACTTGCGGATACGGATTACCTCGGATTCGCTCAGCGCATCGAGGCCCGAGGTGACCCCGTCGATGTCATACTCCTGAAGCCCATTCGAGAGGTGCTCGCACCTTACCAGGACGTGAAGGAGGCGCTGTTGGTGATCGACGGCATCGCCCTGGTGCTCGCGGCTTTGGTGGGAACTCTTCTGGGAAGAAGCGCGGCGCGCCCGATCGGTGAGCTCGTCGTGGCTGCCCGGCGCATCCAACAAGGTCAGTACGGCACGGCGGTCGAAGTGTCCGGAGGGGACGAGTTCCGTAGCCTCGCCGCGACCTTCAACGCGATGCAACGAAATATCGCCGAACGCGAAGCGGATATCAAACACCACCTGTATCACGATGCCCTCACCGAGCTGCCCAACCGCGCCATGGCGGAGCGCAAGCTCGAGGAGCTCGTGCGAGGGGCGGCCGACCAAAGGGCCTTTTTCGCGCTCATCCTGATCGATTTGCGGAATGTTCACGATATCAACGCCTCGCTAGGGCATCACGTCGGTGATGAGGCGTTGAGAGAGGCCGCGCGCCGGCTGCGCCAGAATGCGCACGCGGCCGACACGGTGGCTCGTCTGGGTGAGACGCAGTTCTTGATCGTTGCGCAGGATTGCCGCGGAGAGCGCGCATCGTTGTATGCGGAGCAGCTTACCGGAGTGGTTCGAAGCGGCTTTCACCTTTCAGGTGTCAGCCTTGATCTGCACGTCACGTGCGGCGTTTGCGTCTTTCCAGACCATGGAGATACCGCGGCAACCCTGTTACGACGCGCGCAGATAGCGCTCGAGGATTCCACTGAGGTACGGACACGTGCTGCCGTATATAGAACAGGAAGCGATGAGGAGCATCGCCGCCGTCTGACACTGATCACCGATTTACGCGGGGCGATCGATCGCGATGGGCTGTCCCTGGTGTATCAACCCAAGGTCACCATGGCGACTCGCTCAGTGAAGAGCCTGGAGGCGCTGGTGCGTTGGACGCATCCCAAGCTCGGCCCCATCTCGCCAGGGGAATTCGTGCCTTTGGCGGAAGCCACCGGCGGGGCGCGGCGACTCACGAGTTGGGTGCTGAAGGCGGCTATCGCGCAGATGGGCCAGTGGCGCGAGGCGGGCCTGGAGGTCGACGTGGCGGTCAATCTTTCGGCGCCCGATATTCTCGACCCGGACCTGGGCGACGAAATTCTTTATCTGTTGCGCAGCCGTCGTGTCGAGCCAACACAACTGCTGCTGGAGATCACCGAGAGCGCCGTCATGCGGGACCCGCACCTGGCAGCCCGCAACATGCAACTGCTGCGCGTCGCCGGGGTCCGCTTCGCCATCGATGATTTCGGCACCGGCCATTCCTCGCTGTCGCAGCTCAACATGCTGCCGGTGGACGAGCTCAAGATCGACCGCTCCTTCATCTCGCACGCCCGCCTGGGAAGCGATGCCGCGACCATCGTGACCTCCACCATCGAGCTCGGCCACCGGATGAAGCTCGACGTGGTGGCCGAGGGAGTCGAGGAGCCGGAGGCCTGGAACCTGTTGCGCCAGCTCGGTTGCGACTTCGCGCAGGGCTTCCTGATCAGCCGCCCGCTCGCCGCGCGGGACGTCCCTGCCTTCGTGGTGCAGGCAAACCAACTTCTGCCCGCCTCCGACTCCACCGTGCTGCAGATCCGCGCGCTCGACCAGCTCACCGCCCGCTTTCGCGGCTGACGGGTTTTCCGATAGACTCCGCGCCCGCTCATCACAACGTTTTCGGAGTCGAATTTATGGGTAAAGGCGATCCGCGCAGCCGCCGCGGCAAGATCTATCAAGGCTCGTTCGGCAAGTCACGCCCGAAAGACCCGGCAAAGAAGAAAAAGCGCGCGGCCGCCAAGAAGTGACCTGCGCCAGTTAGCGTTGCGGCGCTCTCTCGTGCGGGTTCACTGTACCGTCCCTGGAGCCGCAACCCGGCCCGCCAGTCCGGCCCGCTTCGCGG
>CAYNTW010000176.1:0-5921 GCA_964400085.1 uncultured Steroidobacteraceae bacterium
GCCGGCATCCTCGGCATCAATCGCGGCACGTTGCGCAAGAAGTTGAAGCAGTTCGGGCTCGGAGGCTAGGAGTCCCTGCCGCGGCCATGTTGTTGCCCATTCGCCGCGCGCTGCTGTCCGTTTCCGACAAGACCGGGATTCTCGAGCTGGCGCGCGCCCTCGCAAGCCATGATGTGGAGATTCTCTCCACTGGCGGCACGGCACGCTTGCTGTCTGGAGCGGGTCTAACCGTACGGGAAGTCTCGAGCTACACCGGTTTTCCCGAGATCATGGACGGACGCGTGAAAACGCTTCATCCGAAAATTCACGGTGGTCTGCTCGGTCGTCGTGGAGTGGATGATGCGGTGATGGCTCTGCACCAGATCTCGCCCATCGACCTGCTGGTGGTCAATCTATATCCGTTCGCGGAAACGGTCGCAAAGCCGAACTGCGGCTATGCCGAGGCGATCGAGCACATCGACATCGGCGGACCGGCCATGCTGCGCGCGGCCGCGAAAAATCACGAATCGGTGTCCGTCGTGGTGGATCCGGCCGACTACGCGCCACTGTTGGAAGAGCTGGCGCGCCACGAAGGTTGCACCACACTGACGCTACGCTCCCGGCTTGCGGCCAAGGTGTTCGCGCATACCGCTCGTTATGACACGATGGTGGCGAGCTATCTCGCCGAGCAGCACCAGATCTCGACCGAGAGATTCCCGACGACGCTGCCGCTGGTTTTCGACAAGGTGCAGGACCTGCGATATGGTGAAAATCCGCACCAGTCGGCGGCCTTCTATCGCAGTCCGGTCCCGCAAGGGGCGAGTATCGCCACCGCGAAGATTCTTCAGGGCAAGGATCTCTCGTTCAACAACATCGCGGATGCGGACGCTGCGATCGAGTGCGTACGACAGTTCAACGAGGCTGCGTGCGTCATTGTCAAACACGCGAATCCTTGCGGAGTGGCCGTTGCCGCTTCCGCGTTGGAAGCCTATGACCGGGCGTACTGCACCGATCCTACTTCGGCGTTTGGCGGCATCATCGCTTTCAACCGGGAGCTGGATGCGACCACCGCGGCGGCCATCATCGATCGGCAGTTTGTCGAGGTGCTCGCCGCGCCGAGTGTTTCCGCGGACGCAACGCGCGCGCTGACCGCGAAGCCGAATGTGCGCGTACTGGCGCTCGGGGACCTGAGCCGCACCCCGACGGGAGAGTTGGAGTTTCGCAGCGTCACCGGGGGACTGCTCACCCAGACGCGCGACACAGAAATGCTCGAGGCTGACGGTCTGAAAGTGGTCACTCGCCGCCAACCAACACAAGCGGAGCTGGCGGACCTGCTCTTCGCCTGGCGCGTGTGCAAGTTCGTCAAATCCAACGCGATCGTGTTCGCGCGTGATCGCACCACGATCGGAATCGGCGCCGGACAGATGAGCCGGGTGTATTCCACGCGCGTGGCTGCGATGAAAGCGGCCGACGAGAGGCTGGAAGTCGAGGGCTCCGTCATGGCCTCGGACGCTTACTTTCCTTTCCGCGACGGCCTGGATGTCGCCGTGGAATATGGCATTCGCGCGGTCATTCAACCTGGCGGCTCCCGGAACGATGCGGAAGTCATTGCCGCCGCCGATGAACATGGCGTCGCCATGGTATTCACCGGCATACGCCACTTCCGTCACTGATGAAGGTATTGGTTGTCGGATCCGGCGGTCGGGAGCATGCGTTAGCGTGGAAATGCGCTGCCTCCGCGCGCGTCAGCGAAGTGCTCGTCGCTCCAGGGAATGCGGGCACGGCCACCGAGCCGAAGGTCCGCAACGTGCCGGTGCCGGTGGAAGATATCCCCGCCCTTGCCGCTCTCGCGCGGCGGGAAAAAGTCGATCTCACCATCATCGGCCCGGAAGGGCCGCTGGTCGCGGGTATTGTGGATGAGTTCACCGCGCGCGGCTTGAAATGCTTCGGTCCCACCGAGGCGCCCGCGCAGTTGGAGGGATCCAAAGCCTTCACCAAGGAATTTTTGCGTCGACACGGCATCCCCACGGCGCGCTCCGCTACTTTCACGCGCGAGACATTTGATCCGGGCTATGTTCGACGCCTGCCCAGTGCTCCCATTGTGGTGAAAGCGAGCGGGTTGGCAGCCGGCAAGGGCGTGGTCATCGCGGCAAACGCGGACGAGGCCATCGCCACGACGGAAGCGATGTTTGCAGGCCGTTTCGGCGCGGCGGGCCGGGAAGTGGTGATCGAGGAATTCCTCGCGGGCGAGGAAGCCAGTTTCATTGTCATGGCCGACGGCAAGCACATCATTCCGTTCGCGACCTCACAGGATCACAAGCGTCGGGATGACGGCGATCTCGGTCCCAATACGGGCGGAATGGGCGCCTACTCGCCGGCTCCGGTCGTAACGCCCGAGATCGACGCTCGAATCATGCGCGAGGTCATCGAGCCGACGATCCGCGGATTGGCGACCGATGGTATGCCTTACAAGGGATTCCTCTATGCGGGAATCATGGTTGCGCCCGATGGCACGCCGAACGTCATTGAATTCAACTGCCGATTCGGGGATCCGGAAGCACAGCCTGTCATTTCACGGCTGCTGTCCGATCTCACCGTGTTATGCGAAGCGGCGGTAGAGGGCCGTTTGCACGAGGTGAGCGCGCAATGGGATTCCCGCGCGGCCCTCGGAGTGGTATTGGCCGCTGATGGCTATCCGGACGCTGTACGCAAGGGTGATGTCATCGAGGGATTGGACCGCGCCGCCCAGCTACCCGGAAAAGTCTTTCACGCCGGCACACGCCTCGAGGACGGCAAGGTAGTCACGAACGGCGGCCGTGTGCTCTGCGCGGTAGGCCTGGGCGGGACCGTGCTCGAAGCACAGCAACAGGCTTACGCTCTCGTCGAGCCAATTCGCTGGAAAGGGCTGCGCTACAGGCGGGATATTGGCTATCGCGCAGTCAATCGCGAGCGGCACACTTGACCGGGCCGCCGGAAGCTTTCGGAAGCCAGCGTGAAGCACTCGATATCTCCCTGGGATTTCCCCGAGCCTCACGTCGTTACCGTCGAGGTCCGACCCGAGGACATCGACGCCTATGATCACGTCAACAACGCCGTTTATCTTTCGTGGCTCGACCGCGCCGCCTGGTCGCATTCGGCCAAGTTAGGTGTCAGCCTGGAAGAATGTGTGACGGCCTTGCGGCGGGGCATGGCCGCGCACCGGACCGAAATAGACTACCTCCGGGCGGCTGTAATCGGTGACGGAGTGTGGGTTGGAACCTGGATTGTCGACAGCGACCAGAAGCTCCGTGTGCAGCGTCGCTTCCAGGTACGCCGCGCCGCCGACGGCGAAACGCTGGCGCGAGCTCGAATCGACTACGTGTGTATCAATCTCGAGTCCGGCCGCGCGGCACGGATGCCGGAAGTTTTCCAACGCGCGTACCGGCCCACGCTCCCCGCGGCAACCCGCAGTTGATTGCTGCACGTCGATAGGTGTAAACGGTACACGTCACCGCGAGCTTGACACTCGACCACAAGAAGACGCAAACGGCCCTCATTTCAGCGACCTACGGGTAACTTCTTCGTTCCGGCTTCCGAATCGAGCCGAGGTGGCACAACAGTTGCAGGATCCTGTGCAAAGGGCAGACGCGAACCGTGAGGGGAGTAGGGAATCATGAGCGCCAATGGCACATCGGGCGATCGAATTTCGTCCTGGCTGGAAACACAGTATTGCGCCTCCGTGGCGGCGACGCTGCTGGCGCGCAACGAGTATTTCGAGCTCCTGGAGGATGCGATGGTGGAGCCCGAGCGGCTGGCCCAGGCACTCACGAACTGGAAGCAATACGCCACTCAGACGGATGTGCTGGGCGGGCTGGTGGGCAGCGCCTGAGGCGGGCACTGTTGGACTGTTAGAAACTGACGCGGAAGAAGGCTTCCGGTCCCTCGAGACTGGTGGAGAACGCGCCTGGGAAGTGGCCCGTGTGAAGAGCCAGTTTGGCGCGAATGGAAGAGTAGCCGATACCGATGGCGAAGTTGGGTTTCCACCGATATTGCACATCCTCGTGGACATCGGCGAGATAGCCGTCGAAGTTGTTGAGCGTGGCGTGAAAATATTGCGCGCGCGCCGTGACCGCCCAGCGCTGGGAAATCCGCAAAGCGAAATCCAACGGCACGGTCGGGAATGCTCCGGCGCCTGAGACTTCCTGGCGCTGTTGGGTCGCATTCACCTGTGCCTGCGCTTCGGCCTGGAGGAAATGGACGGCGAGCCCCGTACCGAGCTCGAAGCGGTCGTTGTGGAAGATGGAGTACGTATACGTGAAGCCCAGAATCCGCCAGTTGATCTGGCTCCAGAGCAACGCGGTGGCCGCGAAGGTCTGATCGCCAAAAGTGATGTTCTTCACCAGCTGGTGGGTCGCGTCGCGGTTCACGTCGACAAAGTCCACCCGCAGCTTGTTGCGCTCACGCAGGCGGAACATCATTTCCCCCCGCCCCATATTCAGCCGGCTATCCTGTCCCAGATCGCGCTCGGCGCTCAGGTAAGTGCCGATCGTGCCCGCTGGCGCCCCACGCGGGTCGACCCGGACGATGGTTTTCACATGCACCGGGTAGTAAATGCCCCGGACGTAGAAATGGTCCCAGATGGGACTCGGAGTCTGGTGCTTGCGCTGCGGGGGCAGCGGCCTGCCCGAGTTGGGGTCGTGGTCGGACGCCAGCGCCAGGGCGGCTTTCAGGGCGAACAACGCTGCCGCGGCGGGCGCGAGCCAGATTCGCATGCGACTTCAGGACTCCTCGTGACAGACCGGCCCGCGCCGGTTGGCCCACGGCCTTACCCGTGTGACCCTAGCTGCCCGCGCGACTTTCGCCTGTGAACAATCGCACGAATATTACTGACTCGCCTACCTGACTGCACCAGAGTCGCCAGGCGGCGACTGCGTGAGCAGGCACGCATCAGCGCAAGCCCGCCGAAACGGCGTGGGGAAGCAGCGCCGGCGCCTTACAGCAGCACCGGCGCACGTTTCGTCAGCGCTTCATCGCCTCGAAGAATTCCCCGTTCGACTTGGTGTCTTTCATCTTGTCGAGCAGGAATTCGATGGCCGCGAGCTCATCCATGGGGTGCAGGAGCTTGCGCAGGATCCACATCTTGGCGAGCTCGCCCTGGTCGGTGATGAGCTCTTCCTTACGCGTGCCGGAGCGGTTGATATTGACCGCCGGGAAGACGCGTTTTTCGGAGATGCGCCGGTCGAGGTGGATTTCGCTATTGCCGGTACCCTTGAATTCCTCGTAGATGACATCGTCCATCTTCGAGCCGGTATCGATCAATGCGGTGGCGAGAATCGTCAGACTTCCGCCCTCCTCGATGTTACGCGCGGCACCGAAGAAGCGCTTCGGGCGCTGCAGCGCGTTGGCATCCACACCACCCGTCAGCACCTTGCCCGACGAGGGGACCACGGTGTTGTAGGCGCGAGCCAGGCGCGTGATGGAGTCGAGCAGAATGACAACGTCCTTCTTGTGCTCCACGAGGCGCTTGGCTTTCTCGATGACCATCTCCGCCACCTGCACGTGGCGCGCGGCCGGCTCATCGAACGTGCTCGAGACAACCTCGCCCTTCACGGTGCGCTGCATCTCGGTGACTTCCTCAGGTCGCTCATCGATGAGCAACACGATGAGGTAAACCTCCGGATGGTTCGCCGTGATGGCGGTGGCAATGTTTTGTAGCAGCATCGTCTTACCGGCTTTCGGCGGGGAGACGATCAGGCCGCGCTGGCCTTTGCCGATGGGCGCCACCAGGTCGATGGTGCGCGCGGTCAGATCCTCCGTCGAACCGTTGCCGCGCTCCAGTTTCAGCCGTTTCGTCGGATGGAACGGGGTCAGGTTCTCGAACAGCACCTTGTTGCGCGAGCTGTCCGGGGAGTCGTAGTTGATCTCGCCGACCTTCAACAGCGCGAAGTAGCGCTCGCCGTCCT
>CAYNTW010000177.1:0-5665 GCA_964400085.1 uncultured Steroidobacteraceae bacterium
TGGACTACGGACTTGGCGTCTTGGTCCTGCTCCAGCACGCCAGGCGGGGGCGGCAAGTTTCCGCGGAAAGTGCAGTGGCCTGACTGAGTTTGGGCACAACCGCTCATTGTGTCCACGCCACCGGCGCCGTTGACCGTCAAGCGCGCAGCGTGGTCATGGGTGGCTGGTTGACGACCGAGCGGGTTGCAATCCAGCCGCTTGCCGCAACCAGTAGCGCGCCCCCGAAGAGCCCCGCCACCCATACCCACAGTGCAAAGGAGTAATGCAACTCGAGCACCCGAGTGGTCATGAAGTAGGCTGCGATCGAGGCGCCCGCCGCCGCAAGAATCCCTGCCAGCAGGCCGAGGGTAATGAACTCGGCGAGGATACCCTGCAGGACGGTGCCGCGACTCGCTCCCAGTGTACGGAGCATGGCGCTCTCATAACGGCGCTCGTCCCGGCTGGACTGCACTGCAGCCAACAAGACAGTAAGACCTGCAAAGAGCGTGAACACGAACACGCTCTGCACCGCGAGCACGGCTTTGTCCAGCACGGAGCGAACCTGCGCCAACAGGTCGTCGATGTTGAATATCGAAACACTCGGAAACATGTGCGCGAGCTGCGCGAGCGGGTGAGCGTTGGCGGCGTTGAAATAGGCGCTCGTCAAGTAGGACCCGGCCGTGTCATCGAGCACACCCGGTGCGAAGACGATAAAGAAGTTCGGCTGAAAGCTGTCCCACTTCACCTTGCGCACGCTCGCCACTGTTACCTGGAAACTCTCACCGGCGATATCGAACGTAAGGTGAGTGCCCACATGTGCGCCCAAGGATTCCTCGAACTCCGTCGAAACGGAAACGAGCGGCTTGCCGCGGTCCGCTTCGGTCCACCAGCGTCCGGCCACCACACGATTGTCAGCGCCCAACTCGCTCGTCCAGGTGAGATTCTGTTCGCGGGTCGCGAAGTTATCCGCGCGCTCACCCTCGAACCGTGACTCCTCGACAGAGCGGCCGTTGATCGCCGTCAGACGGCCGCGGATCATGGGCATCACCCGCGTGGTTCGCGCGCCGTGCGCATTCAGAAATTCGACGAAGCGGCCACGGTCCGCCGGTGGAATGTTGATGAAGAAGAAGTTGGGAAGATTGGCCGGCAGGGTGTGCCGCCAGTCGCTGTTCAAGTCGTTGCGGATGATGCTCAGCAGGAGCAACACCATGATGCCGATACCGAAGGCTACGATCTGCACGAGACTTTCGGCGCGACGGCGACTGAGGTTCGCCACCCCATAACGCCAGGCGACACCCACGCTACCCCGGAATCGGCCCGCGAGGTAGACGAGAAGTGCGCCAGAGAGCGTCAGGAGCAGAATGAACGCGGCGAGCCCACCGGTGAAGCCGAAGAACAGAGACCAGTCCCGGACTGTCCAATAGATCAGCAGGACGACCACCCCGACGGCCGGGCCGAACGCAAGCAACATCAGAGGCGGAGGTGGGCCAACGTCGCGGCGCAGTACTCGTAGCGCCGGCACACGCGATAGCTGCAGCAGCGGAGGTAAGGCGAAACCTGACAACACAGCAATGGCCATGAAAAATCCCAGTCCGACAGGCAGCAGCCCCGCGGCCGGCAGCTCGGCCGTCGTAAGGAGACCGCGCAATGTTCGGACGAGCCATTCCTGCGCGAGATAGCCGACGATGGACCCTATACCCGCGGCGAGCAGCGCGAGCACGAGTAGCTGTAACAGCGACAAAGTCAGCGTGAACGCCCGCGTTGCGCCCAGTGTCTTCAGGAGCGCTACGGAATCCAAATGCCGGGCGACGTAACGGCGTGCAGACATCGCAACGGCGATGGAGCACAACAAGACACTAACGAGACTGGCGAGACTGAGAAACCGGCCCGCGCGATCTACGGCATTCTTGATTTGCGGACTTGCATCCGCAATGTCCCGCAGCCGCTCCCCGCGCTTCTTGTGCGCCCGCAGCCAGGTCTCAAAGGAGTCGATACGATCGCGATCACCGGCGAACAGCACTCCATAGCTGACTCGGCTGCCTGGTTGAATGAGCTGAGTGGCCGGTAGATCGGCGGCGTTCATGAGCAAGGTGGGGGTGAGATCGGCAAATGTCCCGCCCTGGTCCGGACGAGAGATCAGGACGTGACTGACGCGAAAAGTGCCTGCGCCGATCGAGAGCGTCGTCCCAATGTGTGCCCCGAGAGCAGCGAACAACTTCGAGTCCGGCCAGACTTCGCCCGGTGCCGGCAAGCCGGCCGTCGGTGTCCCTTCCGCGAAGGCCTCGTTTGCGATCAACAGTTGGCCTCGCAAAGGATAACCGTCGGTGACGGCGTGAACATTGCTGAGTTGACTCGCATCGCCGTTGAATACGACGCTCAGGAGCGAGGTATTCCACGCGGACTTCAACCCACGCCGCGCGGCTTCGTTGACATACTCGCTTCCGATCGGCTGGGGAGAGCTGAGGCGAATGTCTGCCGCCAACACCTCGCTCGCCTGCATCGACACGGCCGTACTGATGCGACTCACGAGGAAACCGACACCAGTGAGAGCCGCCACAGCGATCGTCAAGGCGAGCATCAGAACGCCGAGCTCGCCGGATCGCCACTCGCGCGCAAGCATGCGCAGGCTCAAGGACAGGGCGCGCGAAGACCGGATTCCGGGACTCATTATCTCTCGCGGCTGGGTGGTGGCAATTTGTTCCATAGCGTCGCGCGGTACGCCGTCAGATGACGCTGCCCGCCTCCATCGTAATTACACGGCCGCATCGCGAGGCAAGCTCGCGATCGTGGGTCACCAGCACCAGTGTTGTGAGGGAATTCGCGTTCAGCTCGAACAGCAGCTCACCAATGCGCCTGCCCGTACCTGTGTCGAGGTTCCCCGTCGGCTCGTCCGCGAACAGTACAGCCGGGCGCGTTACGAATGCTCTCGCAAGAGCGACGCGCTGCTGCTCGCCGCCGGAGAGTTGACGGGGATAATGACCAATCCGTTTCTTTAGACCGACGCGCTCGAGGGTTTCTAGCGCGGCACTGCGTGCATCCGACCTTCCGGCCAGCTCCAGGGGCAGCATGACATTTTCCAGGGCCGTCAGTGCAGGGATCAGGTGGAAAGACTGAAAGACAAAGCCAACCCGCTGAGCCCGTAGCCTGGCGCGACCATCTTCGTCGAGTTGCGTGAGATCCGTTCCCTCGAGCAGCACACGCCCGGTGGTCGGCAGATCGAGCCCCGCAAGCAGCGCCAGCAGGGTAGATTTACCGGCCCCGGACGCACCGACTATGGCCACCGACTCGCCTCCAGCGATGTCGAGCGAGACACCCTGGACAATGGTCAGTGCCCCTTCGGGACTGCTAACCTGCTTGGAGAGGTTTTCGGCCTTGAGCACACTGTCACGAACCACTTGCGCCTGGGCGCTCGGCATCGGCTTGCTATTCATCGCGCTCCAGCACGCGGTGGCGGCGTCCGGCCGTACGATCCTCGTGTTCGGCGATAGTCTCAGCGCCGCCTACGGTATTCGGCCGGAGCAGGGTTGGGTTGCGCTGCTCACGCAGCGACTGCAGACCCAAGGTTACGGATACCAGGTCGTCAACGCCAGCGTAAGCGGTGAGACGAGTACCGGCGGGCTGCAACGTCTGCCGCGCGCCCTGGAAATTCATCACCCGACGATAGTCATCCTCGAGCTGGGCGCGAACGATGCCTTGCGCGGGCTGCCGCTCACGGTCACCAAGGACAATTTGACAAAAATGGTGCAATTGTCGCAGGCAGCCGGCGCCCGCGTACTGCTCGTGGGGATTCGTATACCGCCGAACTACGGGGCGCGTTATGCGAACGAGTTCGCTTCAGTTTACCCTTCGCTCGCCAAACAATATCAGCTTCCGTTGGTGCCGTTTCTGCTCGACAAAGTTGCCTTGGATCCGGGGCGCATGCTGGAGGATGGCCTCCACCCCAACGCGCGGGGCGAGCCGCAGGTTCTGGATACCGTGTGGCGGGAGCTCGAGCCGCTTCTGAAGAAAAATTGAGGGGGGTTGGATGGATAAAATCTGGCTGAAGTCATACCCGCCGGGCGTGCCCGCGGAGATCGATCCGACCCGCTTGCGCTCCATCAAGGAGCTGATCGAGCGTACCTGCGCGGCGCATGCTGACCGAGTCGCGTACATACAGATGGGGAAGGGGATCACCTACCGGAATCTCGATGAGCTCTCGCGTGCTTTCGGGGCGTGGCTGCAGCTGATGGGATTCAAGAAAGGCGACCGTCTGGCGATCATGCTACCCAATACGCTCCAGTATCCCATCGCGTTGTTCGGGGCACTGCGCGCGGGGCTGACCGTGGTCAACACGAATCCGCTCTACACAGCGCCCGAGCTGGAACACCAGCTCGTGGACTCTGGTGCGAGCGCGATTCTGGTGCTCGAGAATTTCGCGCACGTCGTGGAAGCGGTGTTACCGCGCACCAAGCTCAAACATGTCCTCGTGACGGCGGTCGGCGACTTTCTGTCGTTTCCCAAGTCCTGGATTGTCAACTTCGTCGTCCGCCACGTCCGCAAGCAGGTGCGCCGCTGGAAGATGGAGGGCGCCATCGATTTCAAGGCCGCGTTGGCCAAGGGGCGCCAGTCACGTTTCACGCCGGTGGACATCGAGCCGCAGGACATCGCCTTCCTGCAATACACCGGAGGCACCACCGGCGTCGCGAAGGGAGCGATGCTCACCCATCGCAACATCTGCGCGAACGTTCTCCAGGCGGAGGCGTGGGTGGGCAACTCGTTCGATAACGCGCCCAGCACCTTGATCACGCCCATTCCGCTGTATCATATCTTCGCGTTGACCGCGAATTGCCTGCTGTTCTGTCGGCTGGGCTGGACCAACGTGTTGATCATCAACCCGCGTGACTTCCCGGCCGTGATCGCGGAGTTGAAGAGGTACCGGTTCGCCTTCATCACCGGTGTCAACACGTTGTTCAACGCCCTGTTGCACGCGCCTGGGTTCGACCAGGTCGATTTCAGCGCGCTCAAGATCACCCTCGGTGGGGGCATGGCGGTGCAGGAATCGGTCGCACGGCGCTGGAAGGAGGCCACCGGTGGTCACGTTCTGACCCAGGCCTGGGGGCTCACGGAAACCTCCCCCGCCGCCTGCATCAACCCACCCGGAGCTGAATTCAACGGCTCGATCGGGCTACCGATCTCCTCTACGGAAATCGCCATCAAGGACGACGCCGGCAACGACCTCCCGACCGGCAAAGTGGGCGAGCTCTGCGTGCGCGGGCCTCAGGTCATGTTGGGTTATTGGAACCGCCCCGACGAGACCGACAAAGTGATGCTCCCCGAGGGCTGGCTTCGAACCGGCGACATCGGCCGTATGGACGAAGCCGGCTTCGTCTATATCGAGGACCGCAAGAAAGATATGATTCTCGTCTCCGGCTTCAACGTCTACCCCAACGAAGTCGAAGCCGTCGCCGCCACCCACCCCGGCATTCTCGAAGCCGCCGCCGTCGCCCAACCCGACGAACACTCCGGCGAGGTCGTCGCCCTCTTTGTCGTTCGCAAAGATGGCAGCCTGACGGAGCGCGAAGTCATCGACTTTTGCCGCAAATCGCTTGCTGGGTACAAAACGCCCAAGCATGTTTACTTCAAGACGGACTTGCCGAAGTCGAATGTTGGGAAGATCCTGCGCAAGAGCCTGCGCGAGGAGCTGGCT
>CAYNTW010000178.1:0-5467 GCA_964400085.1 uncultured Steroidobacteraceae bacterium
TTAATCTGCTGAGTGTTGCGTATGTTTTCGAGCGGGCTGGCTTCGAGTAGAACTAGATTGGCAAGTTTCCCACGCTCGACTGTGCCTTGTGAATTTAGCTCGCCGAGAAACCTAGCCGGATTGCGTGTCGCCGCCTGCAACGCTTCCATCGGCGTGAACCCCGCTTCGACAAATAACGCGAGTTCGTCATGCAAACTGAAGCCGTAGTAAGTATATGCGCCGCCCACGTCCGTTCCCGCCATAAACTCCACGCCCGCACGATGCATCGCACCAACTAATTCCATCTCCTTTTGAAACAACCTTTTGTTGTAAACAATAAACTCCGGCGTGCGGTAACGATAAAGAAGCTGGCGTTGCGGACTCCATTCTTCTCTGACGGATTGCGGGACATATCTGAAACGCGCGTCTTCGACGGCACTGATGTCATCAACATACGCCCAGATTTTCTTGACCAGCAAGGTCGGAACTTGCCAAGTATGATTTCTGACAAGATGCCTGAATAATTCTTGCGCTCTTTCATCGCTATAGGTGTCCAACGTCCGATTGCCACGAGCGGTGATGCGGCGCGGGATGGCAGAGAAGTCGCCTTCTTGCGCTGGCGGACTGACCCAATTCCTTAGCTCCCGCTCGGCGGTTGAACTGCCTTCCAAGATAGTCCCAAGATGCTCGATGCTTTTTTGCCCGGCATCAGAGGCTTCCATTGTCGTCACGGAAGTCGGGACATGACCGACAAACGGAATACGCTGCCTTCTTGATTCTTCAGCGATGGCGAAATACGCATCACGCGGCACGCCATCATAAACTTTAATGAAATCCGCGCCTTGACGCTTGAGTGAAATCACCGCCGCTCTCCCTTCGGCGGCATTGCGAATGACAACGGAATGGTCTGGATGCGATGGATTCTCTCCATCCACAACGGGACCACACGCGACGATGCGCGGACCCAAAAGCCTGCCGGAAGCAATCTCCGCACGCCAACGAAACAAATCCTCTGCAATACCGCCCGTGTTTCGCACTCCAGTCACGCCGTTAGCGATGAACATCGGAAGCGACCTTTCAGTTTCCGTGATATGGACGTGCATATCCCACAAGCCCGGAATCAAGTATTTGCCTGTGGCATCTATGACCTGTGCGCCACGCGGTACGCGAACTCGTCCGGTCTGACCGAGAGCCGTGATGCGATTGCCTGTTATCACCACTGTCATGTCAGGCTTCGGCGGTGCGCCCGTCATGTCAATCACGGTGACGTGCGTAAATGCGAGAGAAGTTGGCTGAGAATTATGCGACCACTGTGCGGTAAGCTGGACGGGAAGGATTAGAATTAACAATAACGCTAAATACTTTTTCATAAAATCACACTACTTCACAAAGCTAGACAGAGCGTTCCGCAAGATTTAGACACCATTCAGTATTACAAAGTTCCCATTCTACGCTAAATCAAACCACAGGAGATTGGTACAAGAGGGGAAGTGAAAGGCAGCGGGCAACCACAAGGGTTGCCCCTACAACTGTCCCAATGGTGTGTGGTTTGATTTAGATGGCTCCAATGGTACGAAATACTCCATCTATCAATTTCACAAAAAACTTATCTTGTATCCCTGAAAATGTCTTCACAGTGTTGATAGATACACTCATCCGTTACGGCGACGGGGCCGTTCTTCCACGCTCTTCATAACCTGAGGCCGAGGAGGGTCAGGCCGCAGTCGGAAGTCACGGCGCGATCGAAAGCGTATTCGGCGCCGAAACTCTAGCGCTCTGAGGCTAACGCGGATAAAATGAGCGGGATTTGTCAGCGCCCTAGTGAATTCGCCCAAGACATAACTGGCCGATGCCGCTTAGTGAAGGCACCAGACTAGGCCGTTACCTCATCCGCTCACAGATTGGCGCGGGCGGGATGGGTGAGGTCTATCTCGCCTATGATCCGAATCTCCGCCGCCAGGTCGCCATCAAACTGCTTCCCTCTCAGTACACGCAAAATAAGAGACGCCTCAGCCGCTTCGAGCGTGAGGCCTACGCCGCATCGAGTTTGAATCATCCCAACATCCTGACCATCTATGAGGTCGGCCGACAGGACGGCCACCACTTCATCGCCACCGAGTTCGTCGAAGGTGAAAGTTTGCGCCAGCGCATGGCTCGCACGCGCATCGAGTTGCGAGAAGTCTTTGACGTGGCGCAGCAAGTCGCTGCGGCGCTCTCAGCCGCACACCAGGCGGGCATCATTCACCGCGACATCAAGCCGGAGAACATCATGCTCCGGCGTGACGGCTATGTGAAGGTGCTGGATTTCGGGCTCGCTAAACTGGCTGATGACACGTCGGCCGCAGCCAAGCAGGAAGAGATTGATGCTGAGGCGCCGACGAAGACCCGTGTGGTCAACACCGATCCCGGTGTGGTGATGGGCACGGCCAGCTACATGTCGCCGGAGCAGGCGCGCGGACTTGAGGTAGATGCGCGCACCGACGTCTGGAGCCTGGGCGTGATGCTCTACGAGATGGTGGCGGGGCGCTTGCCGTTCGAGGGGGCGACGACAACAGACGTGCTTGCGCTGATTTTGCATCGTGAGCCGCCCTCCCTGTCGATCTCCCGGTCAGATGTGCCTGCGGAATTAGAGTGGATCGTGGAGAAGGCACTAACGAAAGAGCGGGAGGAGCGGTATCAGTCAGCCAAAGAGTTGGGTGTGGATTTGAAGCGGCTGAAGCACCGCCTGGAGGTGGCAGCCGAACTGGAGCGCAGCATCACGCCGGAAGAGCAGGCGCGGCGCGTGAGCGCGCGGACGGTGGCGGGTGGCGGAGGGCGAGCGCCCTCCGGGACGGCGGGGACGGCCGCTGCCGCGCAGACGTCTGGAGCGAGCGCTATTGCTCACACGACCTCCAGCGCCGAGTACATCATGGGCGAGATCAAACGCCACAAGCGCGGCGTCGGACTCTCGCTCGGGGTGCTCCTCGTGGCCGTGGCCGCCGCCGGCCTCTTCTTTTACTACCATCGCGCACAGGCCCTGACGGAAAAAGACACGATCCTGCTGGCCGATTTCGTCAACACCACAGGCGATTCGGTCTTTGACGGCACGCTCAAGCAGGGCCTCGCCGTGCAACTCAGTCAGTCCCCGTTCCTGAATATCTTCCCCGAAGCGCGTGTGCGCCAGGCGCTGCGGCTGATGAATCGTTCGGCCGATGACCGTGTGACGAAAGAGGTGGCCAGAGAGATGTGCCAGCGCCAGGGACTGAAAGCCTTCCTCTCAGGCTCGATCACCAATCTCGGCACGAGCTATGTGATCACGCTGGAAGCGGTCAACGGGCAGAGCGGAGATGCTATTGCCCGCGAGCAGGTGGAAGCTGAGAGCAAGGAGCAAGTGCTGAAGGCGCTCTCGCAGGCATCGAGCAAGCTGCGCGAGAAGCTGGGCGAGTCGCTCAGTTCGATCCAGAAGTTCGACGCGCCGCTGGAGGTCACCACCTCATCACTTGAGGCGCTCAAGGCCTTCTCTCTGGGGTACGAGCAAGGACTCAAGGGCCAGTACCTGGAAGCGATCCCGTTTTGTAAGCGCGCGGTGGAGTTGGACCCGAACTTCGCTTCCGCCTACAGCCAGCTATCAATATTTTACGCCAACGCCAATCAGCTGGTGCAGGCGGCCGGGTATGCGGAGAAAGCCTTTGCGCTGCGGGACCGGGTCAGCGAGCTGGAGAAGCTCCGCATCTCTTCCTTCTATTACACCTTTGTCACCGGGGAAATTGACAAAGACATTGAAGTGCTGGAGCTGTATAAGCGGACCTACCCGCACGATTTTAGGGCATCCATTAACCTGTCTGACCGCTACCTGCGGACCGGGCAATTCGAGAAGGCCGCCGCCGAAGCCCGTGAGGCCCTGCGCCTTAATCCGAATAGTGCGCCTGCGTATTCGAACCTGGTCCAGACATTTATCACCCTCAATCGGTTCGCGGAAGCCAAGGAGGTTTTGGAGCAAGCCCTGCAGCAAAAGATCGATACGACAGCCTTTCACACCGACCTTTATCAGATCGCCTTCGTGGGCGGTGACACGGCGGCGATGAAGCAGCAACTGGACTGGGCGACGGGGAAGCCGGATGAATACGTGGCCATGGATTGGCAGACCCAGGCGTCAGACTTCGCCGGTCAGCGGCGCAGGGCGCAAGAATTCTCGCGCCGCGCGATTGATCTGGCGGTGCGCGGCGAGGCCAAAGAACTGGCCTCGGGCTACGGGGCCGAGGAGGCACTGCGGGGCGCAGCCTTCGGCCAGTGTCAGCAGACCAAAACAGACGCGGCGCACGCGCTCGCGCTCGAGCGCAACCAGCTGTCACTGACGCGCAGCGCCGTCGCGTTGGCCCTCTGTGGTGAGGTCGGCCAGGCGCAATCCATCATGGATGAGCTGGCGAAGCGGTACCCCAAAGACACGCTCATCAACTCGCTGTGGCTGCCCGTGATCCGCGCCGCCATCGAGATCAATCGCAACCAACCTGGGCAGGCGATTCAGTTATTGGAGGCGACCCGTCGTTATGAAGGCGCAAGTGAGTTCTGGCCCCAGTACCTGCGCGGCCAAGCCTACCTGCGCCAACATGCGGGGGCGGAAGCGGCAGCCGAATTCCAAACGATCATTAAGCACCGGGGCGTGGCCCCGCTCTCAGCTTTATACCCGCTGGCGCAGCTTGGACTGGCGCGCGCTGCGGCAATGGCTGGCGACGCGGCGAAGGCCCGCGCCGCCGCTCAGGACTTTCTTGCGCTCTGGAAAGAGGCCGATGGTGAGATCCCGATCTTTCAGGAAGCTAAGCAGGAGTACGGGAAGCTGAAATAAGAGTTCGGGTGCATCGGACTCGCACCGTATGAGGGCGATGACACGATAGAGCAGGCGAGGGAACAGTTAGGTGTCGGGCTCCATGAAGTACCCCGAGTTAAAGTTGTTAATACCGCAAAGGCCGGTCGACGCTCTCGAATGTCCCGAGTGTGAGGGCAGTGGGGGCTTCGGCCATTTGGACCCGGCGGTGAGGGACGTAATCTGCTCTTGTGGTGGTCTGGGGTGGGATCGAAGAAGCTCTAATATACCTCGATATTCATGTCGATGGTTCAGCCGCACCAAGTTGCGTTTATATTTATACGTGGAGAAATAATCACCCGAAGCTACTGTGGGCTTTCTCACTCGGTGATCGAGCAGATGGTGGGTTACAGCGAGTTTATGCCAAGAACTTTTGGCTCAACCATTTTTTAGAAAACTTTTGCAGACCCACTTAGAGCCGAGACTCCTTACCCGTACGCCATCACTCGCACTCGTTACCGGTGGCGTGGCAATCGTTTTCGACGTACAGGAAAGGCCGAAGAGTTCTCAGACCCAAGTGGATATGGGTCGCCGATATTTACCAAGTAAAGGCGCATTCTAACAGTGGATGGAGCCGACCGCGCATCAGCCCGCCACTGATCGAGAGCTTGTCGCTCCCGCAGTTGTGCGCGGCGGCTCATCCCGACG
>CAYNTW010000179.1:0-5359 GCA_964400085.1 uncultured Steroidobacteraceae bacterium
GCGACGAGGACTGCTCCTCGGTGCGCTGCGAGAGGTTGGCGTTGCCCGCGGAGATCTCGTCGGCGCCTCTATGGACCTCGGCGGCGACGGTCTTCACCTTGGCGACCACCTCGGCCATGTTGTCGGCGAGCTGGTTGACGCCGCGGCTCATCGCCTCGAAGAAGCCGCCCTTGCCGTTCAAGTCGATACGCTTGGTGAGATCGCCACCGACCACGGCGGCGAGCATGTTCTGCATTTCCTTCTCGACACTGACTTCCTGCGTGCGGTCAGTCCATTCAACGACGGTGCCGATACGCGCGCCCTTGTCATCGAGAACCGGGCTCGCGACCGTGCGGAACGTGCACGCGCCGAGCATGCGCTCGTGCGTGTCCGAGCCGACGAGGTTGTCGAGCGCCCGATGCATGTTGGCGGGGTCGATGGACAGCGACTCCATGCTCGAGCCTTTCAGGCGCGTCGCGTCGAAGTTGGTCAGAGTCTTGCGGATCTCGTGCTGGTTGCGCGAGAACATCGCCTGCGCGGTATCGTTCACGTAGATGATCTTGTAGTTCGCATCCGCCAGCACGACGCTGGTGGAGACCTTGTCGAGCGCCTGCCGAATGCGCGAGTTCTCCGCCGCAAAACTGCGCTCGGTTTCGATCTGGGTGCGCAGCTTGCCCTGCATGTCATCGAGGGCCTGCAACACCTGGCCGGCCTCGTCGGTGCCGGAACGATCGATCTCGTTGTCGTATTTGCCGGCCGAGATGTTGCCGAACACCGCGACCGCGCGGGCAAGCGGTGTCGAGAGTGAGCGCGTGATCAGCCAGGACAACGTCAGTGCGAAGGCGAGGGCGAGGGCGGTGATGCCCGCCGTCAGGTTGCGCCAGGTCGTGACTTCCGACAGGCGCTGTTGCACGGCCGCGTTCATCGCGTTGTACGAAACGTCCGAGAGCTGCGCGAGCGTGGAGCTGATGTCGCGGGTCGCGCTGTAGAGGTCGGCGGTCGTGATCTCCAGCTTCTGCGCGTCGACGATCTTTTCCTTCACGGTGCCGTAGCCGGTATTGAAGGCGTTGCGTGCCGACTCCACGGCGGGCCGTACTTTGGCCTTGGCGTCATCGGAGGCCCGGTCGAGATCGCGGCTGACGCTGTCAAAGCGGTCGACGAACTCGTCGTGGTAGAGCTGCAGGGCCATGCGGTCATCGCCACCGAGATAACCTTTGATGCTCGCACGGGTCGCGTACCATCGGATGTTGCCGGAGGCGATGAGCGCTTCCGGTACATCGTGGGTCGCGATCTGGATGAGCACCGCGGTCTGCGCCGACGGATCCACGTTCAGCCCCGAGCGCGCCGAAAGCGTCTCGCTGAGCTTGAACAGGTGATCGATCAGGGCATTGTGCCGGGCCACGGCCTCATCCGCCGTGAGCTTCGGCCCCTCGGCCTTGAGCCTTTCCCAGTCGGCCTTGATGGATTGCCAGCTATCGGTCACCTTGAATTTGGCGCCGACCTTCGCATCGCTCGCGTCAACTTCCGACACGAGCTTGTCCATCTCGGTTTCCGAGCTGCTCACCTCGTCACGCCGGGCGGCATCGCCGGTCAACAGCGCGAAGAGACGACTGCGGTGGTTGGAGGCTTCCGCGAGCACGGCGCCTACGGACTGCACATAGCGCGCGCCCTCAATCTCATCCGAGGCGAGCGCCACCTGCGAGTTGGCGCCACTCAGATAGAAGACCCCCAGCAGCGCGGTCGGCGCGGCCATGGCCACGACGAGCAGCGCGAGCTTCTGCCAGAGCTTCAATCGATTCAGGAACTGCATGACCTTCGATCCTTGTTGTACCGACCTGTTCAAAACTCCTGCCATTCGCTCGCGTCCCTGCCGGGTTCGGCGAGGGCGGGCGCGCGGGTGGCCGAGGCTGCAGCCGCTTCAGGCCGGGGGGCGGCGGCAGGTTGTTGGTTGCGGGCGGTGCGATTCGCCCAGGGACGAGTGGCTTTGCGACGCTCGACCGACCTGGGCGAGGCCCCGCCCACCGGGGCCGAGCGCCCGCCATGGATGGCGGGCTGGGTTGCGGCTCCAGGGACGGTGCTACGAGTAGATGCCCCGTCGGTGTCATCGGTGCTGGCTCCGTCCGTTGACCGTCCGGCGCTTCCCAAACCGCTGTCGGTCATGGCGATGCCGGTGAAGTCGTAGCGCGCCATCATCTCTTTCAAGGTGCTGGCTTCGGTTGTCATGCCCTGTGAGGCGGCGGTCGCCTGCTCGACCAGGGCGGCGTTCTGCTGAGTGAGCTCGTCCATCTGCATGACGGCGCGCCCCACCTGCTCGATGCCCAGGGACTGCTCGCGCGAGGCGGCGGCAATCTCGGCGACGATGTCGGATACTTTCTTCACTGACGTCACGATCTGCTCGAGCGTCTGGCCGGAGTGGGTGACCAGCAGCGAGCCATCGGAGACTTTCTTGACGCTGTCCTGGATGAGATCCTTGATCTCCTTCGCGGCGGTCGCGGAGCGGCCGGCAAGGTTCCTGACCTCCGAGGCCACGACCGCGAAGCCCCGACCTTGCTCGCCGGCGCGCGCGGCTTCGACCGCGGCATTCAATGCCAGGAGGTTGGTCTGGAAGGCGATCTCGTCGATCACGCCGATGATGTCGGCGATCTTGCGGGCTGAATCGTTGATTCCCGACATGGCCTCCACGGCCTTGCCGACGACGTGGCCGCCTTGTTCGGCCTGCTCGCGCGCCGCAAGGGCGAGCTGGTTCGCCTGACCCGCGTTGTCCGCGTTCTGCTTGACCGTCGTCGTCATCTCTTCCATGGAGGAAGCGGTCTCTTCCAGCGAGGCGGCCTGCTCCTCGGTGCGCAGCGACAGGTTGGAATTGCCGGCCGAAATCTCCTGCGCGCCGCGGTGGATCTCTTCCGCCGCCATTTTCACCTTCGAGACGGTCTCGGTCAGGTTATCGGCCAGTTGGTTGATGCCGCGGGCCATGGCCTCGAAGAAGCCGTTCTTGCCGGCGAGGTCGATGCGCTTGCCGATGGCGCCGTTGTTGATGGAGGAGAGCATGTTCTGCAGCTCCTTCTCGACACGCACCTCCTGGGTGCGCTGTGTCCACTCCATCACGGTGCCGAGGCGTTTGCCCCTCTCGTCGATCACTGGATTGCTGACCGTGCGGAACGTGAAGTCGCCCAGAACCCGCTCCTGGACATCCGCGCCCCGGAGGTTATCGAGAATGCGCCGTTCGTTGCCTGGATTGGTCGATAGCGAGTCCAGGCTCGACCCGCGCAGTCGACTCGGATCGAAGTTGGGCAGGGTTGCCCGGATCTCCTGGGCATTGCGCGTGAAGCTGGCCTTCGCGGTCTCGTTCACGTAGAGGATCTGGTGATTCTCATCGGCGAGCACGACACTCGTGGAGGCCTTGTCGAGCGCTTGGCGGATGCGGGTGTTTTCCGCGGCGACGGCGCGCTCGGTCTCGATCTGCGTACGCAGCTTGGTCTGCATCTCATCGAGCGCCTGCAACACCTGGCCGGCCTCATCGGTGCCGCTCTTGTCGATGAAGTTGTCGTAGTGGCCGCCGGAGATCTTGCCGAACACGTTGATTGCTCGATTGAGCGGTTGCGTCATGGAGCGACTGACCAGCCGTGCCAGGACCAGCGCGAATGCGAGGACCAGAAAGCTGACGGCGGCGCTGAGGTTGCGACGCATGCTGAGCGTGCCAACCCGGTCCTTGAATGCTTTGAACGTGACGGAGTAGCTCTCATTCGCAAGCTTCAGGAGGGCGTCGTTCGCCGGCAGTCCCGCTTCGAAGAGCTCCTTCCCGGTGGCGGTCAAATTGGCCGCGCCGAGCAACTTGGTTTGCACCACTGAGTCGTATTCCCCTGTGGCGGCAACAGCGGCCTCCAGCGTCGGCCGCAACCGCGCGCGTGTATCCGGGGACATCTGCTCGAGCGCCGCAGCCGCCCGATCGAGTCGGGCATGCAAGCGCTCCTTGTTGATCTGGATGCCCATGCGATCGTCGCCGCCGAGATAACCCTTCGCGGCGGCTTTCACCACAAAACGACGCATGCTGATGGCCTCGTTCAATGCCTTTGGCATGTAATCGGCCGCGAGGCGGATCAGGGCGTGGGTCTCGAACTGCGGGTCGATGGAAGTCTTCGACCGTACCCCCACGAGCTCCATCAGCAACTGCACGTGCTGGAGCAGCGCCTGTTGTGCAGCGTCGTTGTCCGCAAGGGCCTGGGTCAGGGTCTTGGCCTTCAAAGCCTCCCATTCGGATTTCACCCGGCGCCAGTCATCGGACACGCCGAGTTGGCTCCCGACCTCGGCATCGATCGCATCCAGCGCCGCAACCTGCTGATCGACCGACTCCTGCTTGGCGGTCAGCTCGCCCTTGAGGGTCGCGTCGCCGCTGAGAAAGACGAACGCGCGGATGCGCTGACGGAGGATCTCGCCTTCGACGGCGCCCAAGGCCTGCAGATAGCGCGCGCCCTCGAGCTCATCGCGAGCCTGGCTGACTTCATTGTTGGCCAGGCGCAGGTAGAAGAAGCCGACCAGCGCGACCGGAATGGCCAGTGCAACCACGAGCCATGCCAGCTTCTGCCAGAGCTTCAGGCGATTGAGCAGTTGGGTGATCATGAGTTGTTGCTTTGCGGATGCGGTTCAGGCGGCGGAGGCCACCAGTGATGTCTCTCCCTGATTGAGGTTTCCTGAGAAAGAAGCCATGTCGGTTGCAATCAGACGGTCAATGTCCAACAGCACGACCATGCGGTCCGAGACCGATACCAGCCCGCGGATATAGTCCGTGGCGGCGCGCGAGCCCAACTCCGGGGCGGGCTTCACTTCGGCGGTGTTCACATCCACGACGTCGGAGACGCCGTCGACCACCACTCCAAAATCGCGGCGTCCGGCGGCCGAGTGCACCGATACGACGATGATTACCGTGATGGCGGTGTACTCCGCGCGATCGAGCGCGAAGCGCATGCGCAAATCGACGATCGGCACGATTGAGCCGCGCAGGTTCAATACCCCGAGCACGTGAGAGGGGGCGTGCGGAATCTTGGTGACCGCGGACCAACCACGAATCTCCTGTACGCGCAGGATGTCGACCCCGTAGGTCTCGTTGCCGAGAACAAAAGTCAGAACCTGGTGCGAGCCGGCGCCGGCCTGCTCCGGTTTCACCGCATTGGCAGAAGACATTGTGCAATTTCCTCGAAAGTAATCATTTGTGTCGGCTGACTCATTTAGGCGGCCGCGCGCATGGACGCCGCGTGGATGATTCCCGTCACGTCGAGAATCAACGCAACCGAGCCGTCGCCGAGGATGGTGGCTCCAGAGACACCCTCGACGTGACCGTAGTTGGCTTCCAGGGACTTGATGACGACCTGCTGCTGGCCGAGCAGGT
>CAYNTW010000180.1:0-3233 GCA_964400085.1 uncultured Steroidobacteraceae bacterium
CTACGCCCGACCGGCGTTCGCGTCGGTCGGCGTGTGGAAGTACTCGCTCTCCGATGCGAGTTGCTCCATCAGCCTTTTGAGCTCCGCCATGCGCCCCTCGGCCGTGCTGATGGGCATGCAATCCTGACAGCGGGGGTCACCGCAAGGCTGGCGGGAATACAGCCAATATTGCAGTGCGCCCGCGAGCAGCCCATCCGCAATATCCCAGAGGTCCGCGTCCTTATCCTTGTCCGCGAGACGATTTCCCAGGTCGACGGCTTTGGTGAAGGCCGAGTCGAAAGTATCGGCGATCTCGCTCATGGGTCCCTTTTCTCGATCATGCTTCTAGTATAAGGCAAAACAACCCGCGGCCGGTCTCGACGTATGCGATGGCATACGATTTCTGGCCACGCTTTATGCGATCCCCACCACGGAAGTGCCCCCCTTCCCAGCGCATCATCGCGGCAGGGAAAAAGCCGCGCACAAGACCAGGATGTCATGGCGTCCGGCTTATGTCACATGCAGCAAATTGCCTCCGAGACACCAAGCCCCGAGCCGCCCCCGGCCATCACCCCCGAGCCGGCGCGCCGCCGTCTCTGGCGTCCGCGGCTGGGGATCGGTAGCCGTCTCGCCCTCGGACTGGCCGCCGTCGCCGCCGTCATCCTGGTGGGCCAAGGCTTGGCGACGCGCAGTACCGAGCAGGCCGGGGAGGCTGTCCGTCGAATGCAGAGTGAGAGCGAGCCGGTCGCCCGACGGGCAGCCGATATCCTCCAGGCCTTGATCGCGTACGACCGGACTGTAAGCGAGTATCTGCAGGCCGGACGGTCCTCCGACTTCCACTCCATTACCGCGGCCGCCACGACACTGCAGAACGCGCTGGCGGCCTATTACGACAGCAAACCCGCTCCTACTCTGGCGCCGGAGGCTTTACAGCTGCGCGGGCTGCTCGGGAATCACATCGACAAGGGCGAGGAGCTCGCGAAAAATGCCGCGCAACGAGCTCAATGGGTCGATGAGCGCAACGCCGCTCTCGAGCGCGTCTATCACTACATCTCCTCGGCCGGGGGCGCAGGCCTTGCCATCAACGGCACCCAGGTGGTGGCCCAACGCTCTCTTTCCGAGTTGGAAATCGCCATCGACGCTATCCGCGGCAACTTCGCCGCGGGTCCCGTTGTGGCGCGCAAGGAACACGACTTCGCCGCGGTGTTGGCGGCCCACACCGCCGAGTTACAACGCTCGCCAGGCAAGGCATGGCTCGACCTCGTTCGTGAGGACTTCGCGAGCGCCGCGAAGTTACGTGTGGCTATCGAGCACTTCGATGCCGCCAATGGACCGGCGAGGCACGAGTTGCTGGAGGACAGCGCCGCTCTGACCACCGCGGTGGAAGCACGGCTCCAGGAGCCCGCTCGCCTAGGGCTATTGCAAGCCGCGCAACATGCCACGACTTCCGCGGCCGTCGCCGAGCGTACGTTGACCATAACAGGCGCCGCTGTGCTCGCCGTCGTCCTGCTCGTCTCCATCGCTCTCGCGCTGAGCATCAGCTTGCCGGTTCGCCGCCTGACTACAGCGACTCGGCAACTGGCCGCCGGCAATCGCGCCGCACGCGCCCCCCGCGGGGGCTCGGCGGAGGTCGATGAGCTCGCCGAATCCTTCAACACCATGGCGGACCAGATCTCGCGCGCCGAGGCGGAGCTGCGCGCGCACCAGGCCGAGCTCGAGCGTCATGTCGCCGAGCGCACTCGTCAGCTCCACCACCTCGCGCATCACGACCCCCTCACTCAGCTCCCCAACCGCAGGCAACTCTCCGCTCACTTGGCAAGCGCTCTGGCGCGCGCGGCGACCAGCGGGCAGCGGCTGGCGTTGTTGTTCGTCGATGTGGACAACTTCAAGTCGATCAACGACACGCTCGGCCACAACTTCGGCGACCGCGTCCTGCAGGGAATCGCCAGGCAGCTCCAAGCCGCCGCTGGACCCAACAACCTGCTGGCGCGCCTGGGTGGCGATGAGTTCACCGTTCTCTACGAGGACGTGCAGTCGGTCGAAGAGGTGGAGAGCCGCGCCGCCGCGATTGTCAGCACTCTTCAGCATCCGATTTCGGTCGATGGTCGGGCACTGTCCACGAGCGCTAGCGTGGGTGCCAGTCTCTATCCCGATCACGCCGAGGACGCCGAGGGCCTGCTACGGGCCGCGGACGTAGCGCTCTTTCGTGCCAAGGAGTTGGGACGCAACCGCTTCGCACTGTACAAAACGGCGCTCTACGACGCGGCCGCGCAGCGCTTCCGCCTGGAGCAGTCGCTGCGCAAGGCGGTCGAGGCCGGCGACCTGATGCTCATGTTCCAACCCCAGGTGACCTTGCACTCGTTCGAGGCAACCGGCCTGGAAGCCCTGCTCCGCTGGCGCAAACCGGACGGTCGTATCGCGACAGCCACGGAATTCATCCACATCGCCGAGAAGACGGGGCTGATCCACGAGCTGACCGACTGGGTATTGCGTTCGGCGACCTCCACGGTGGCGGCATGGCGCGCGCAGGGCTGGCACCGCGCCTGTGTGGCCATCAACGTCTCACCACCACAGTTCCTCGAACGGGACTTCGTCAGCCACGTGGAGCAAGCGCTCGAGGTCACGGGCATCCCCGCCAACGCCCTCGAGCTCGAGCTCACCGAGACCGTGTTTCAGACCGGGCCAACGACGATCGACTCACTGCGCCGATTGCGCGAGCTGGGAGTGTCGATCGCTCTCGACGATTTCGGTATCGGCTACTCCTCTCTGACGTCTCTCGAGCAATTGCCCATCACGCGCGTGAAGCTCGATCGGATGCTGGTGGAAGGCGTCGATGTCAATCCGCGCTCGGCGGCGATCGTGCGCTCGATTGTCGCGCTCTGCCACGGACTGGGGCTGCAGGTGGTGGCCGAGGGTGTCGAGCGACCAACACAACTGGAGTTCCTGTCGCACTGTGGACCCTTGGGTGTGCAGGGCTATTTGCTGGCCTATCCCGTGGAAGCGCACCAAGCCGTGGACGAGGCACGCACCGCGGCCGCGAGAGCCAAGGTCATTCTCGAAGCCGCCACAAAATCCCCGCAGTCGGAGGCGGTCGGCAATTCACTGGTGTTTATCGGGCCCAGTGGAACCCGTAAGCGCACGAGTTAGCCGCCCTCTCACCCACCCAACCGCGTGCGCAAATCCGTCAGCTCCGCGCGTAGCGCTCGAACTTCCTCCTCCAGTCGCGCCAGCCGCTGCTCCTGCCGCATGTCAGG
>CAYNTW010000180.1:3333-5317 GCA_964400085.1 uncultured Steroidobacteraceae bacterium
CCAGCACCGGTGCTTGCAGCCGGATAGTGCTCCTCGGTCCCCGGAGTGACTTCACCGCTGAAAAGGTGCGCATAACGCGCTTCACGGCGCCCGGGCTCGCGCGCGAGCCGTACCACGAAGGGGCCGTCCTCACGGGCGCTCAACCGGGTAAGCGCGGCCTCGACCTCCGAGACATCCGTGAAGGGGGCCATCCTGGAGGCGCGACCGCGCAGCTCACCAGGGGTCTGCGGCCCTCGCAACAGCAACTCGCAGAGGATCGCGAGCTCCTGCGGATCCAACTTCAGCGTGCCGTACTCCGTGTTGCAAAACCGATGCTGGTACTTGGGAACGCGACTGCCAAAGCCTGATTTTTCCACCACGAAGTGCTTGCGCCCGAGGTCGTCCACAGTCTGCTGCACCGTCCTCTCGTCCAGCTCGAGCACCGGATCCCGATTGCTCTTCTGGTTACACGCGTTGACCAGGGCGTTGAGCGACAGCGGATACTGGTCGGGTGTCGTGATCTGCTTCTCGATCAGGCCACCGATGACCCGCGCCTCGAGCGTGGTGAGCTGGATGTTCATGGGTGCATCATAGCGCGGGCTCGCCATCCGAGATCCGCCTGGTCGGTGAAGAATCCGTCGATTCCGGCTCGCAGGTAGGGGAGCAGTTCCCCGGCGAGATCGCCGTGATCCCCTGGTGCGGTTCCCCGCCGCAGCTCAGTGGGAAGAAATGCGTTCTCGGCGCGGAATGTCCAGGAATGTACCCGCAACCCATGCGCGTGCGCGTTCGCTACCAGCGCGGTGGGCTCGCCGAGTCTGCCGTCGGACGTGCGCGGAATGACGAGTAGCTTGTTCGGGCCGATGGCCTGCGCGTAAGTCGCGATCTCGGCAAGCCCCGCGGGCGTGATCAGGTCGGCGTAGGTTCGCGGATCATGCCTGGCCACGAAATCATAGGGCGCGCCGCTCGCCTCGATGAGTTGCACCAGCGGAAGTTGGGTCATCTTGCTCAGCGCCTTGAGATTGCCCACTTCGAACGACTGGATGTAGGCCAGACCCTGACGACCCTTGTAACCGTGTCGCTCGAGGGTACGCACGAGCAACTCCTCCATGGGCAGGCCGATCCCGGCGAAGTAGGTCGGGTGTTTTGTTTCCGGGTACACGCCGATGCGCGGCGGCGCGGGCACCCCAAGCTGCCGAGCACGAGTCTCGCGCTGCTCTTCAACGCCATGCACCAGAGAAAGGATCTCCTCGAAGGTCGGAACTTCGAATTGCCCGTCGAAACGCGTGTTGCCCGGCCTCGTGTCAGGAATACGCTCACGCGCGCGCAGCGTCTTGAGCTCGGCGAGTGTGAAGTCCTCGGTGAACCAGCCCGTGATCGAAGTCCCGTCGATCACCTTGGTGGCGCGGCGGGAAGCAAACTCCGGGTGCTCGGCAACGTTCGTGGTGCCGCCGATCTCGTTCTCATGGCGCGCCACGAGAACGCCGTCCTTGGTCATCACCAGGTCGGGCTCTACATAATCGGCCCCGTCCTGTATCGCGATGAAGTAGGAGGTCAACGTGTGCTCCGGGACGTAACCACTGGCGCCCCGGTGACCTATCACGATCGGTTGGGTCTGGCTTGCTGACGCACTGGCTGTCATGATCATCCCGAAAGCGACCGCGATGAGACTGAACAAATAGGCATGGGACTTGCTGGACACCGCCATTATGCTACTCACCGAACAGGATATTTATCTCTTTCGCGAAGGCACACATGTGCGCGCTTACGAAAAGCTAGGCGCGCACCTGTCGCCCGCCGAGCCGGGCACCCATTTCGGTGTGTGGGCCCCGAACGCCGCATCGGTTTCCGTTGTAGGTGACTTCAACGGTTGGAATCCATCCGCTCATCGTCTGGAGCCGCGCGGCGACTCCTCCGGAATCTGGGAAGCGTTCATACCAGGAGTACGCCACGGCACGCTCTACAAGTATCACATCGTGTCGCGACATGCGGGTTACACCGTCGACAA
>CAYNTW010000181.1:0-5177 GCA_964400085.1 uncultured Steroidobacteraceae bacterium
GATCGATGTGATAGATGCGCTCCACGTCAGTCTGCCCCTCGGCCACGAGCCCGGCTAGTACGAGACTTGCGGACGCGCGCAGATCCGTGGCCATGACCGGGGCCGCCGTCAGCTTTTCGACGCCGCGGATGATCGCCGTGTTGCCCTCGAGCCGGATCTCGGCCCCGAGGCGACGCATCTCCAGCATATGCATGAACCGATTTTCGAAGATGGTCTCGATGATCGTGCCGACCCCGTCGGCCACGGTATTCAAGGCCGCGAACTGCGCCTGCATATCCGTCGGGAACGCAGGATAGGGCGCGGTACGCACGTCCACAGCCTTCGGCCGGCGCCTCTTCATATCCACATCGACCCAGCTGTCGCCTACCCCGATTTTCGCGCCAGCTTCCTCGAGCTTGGCCAACACCGCATCCAGGTGATCCGGGCGAGTGTTTTTCACGCGGACATGTCCGCGCGTGATAGCCCCGGCGACCAGGTAAGTGCCGGTCTCGATCCGATCGGGCAAGACCTCGTAGGTCGTGCCGCGCAGCCGCTGGACGCCCTGAATGACGATCTTGTCGGTACCCGCGCCCTGGATCTTCGCGCCCATGGCGATCAGGAAGTTCGCCAGGTCGACCACTTCGGGCTCGCGGGCGGCGTTCTCGATAATGGTTTCGCCGTCGGCCAGTGTCGCCGCCATCATCAGGTTTTCGGTACCCGTCACGGTGACGGTGTCGAGCACCAGCCGCGTGCCTCTCAAACGCGGGGCGCGCGCCCTGATGTAACCGCCTTCGATGGTGATGTCAGCGCCCATTGCCTGCAGGCCGGCGACATGGATATTCACGGGGCGCGCGCCGATGGCGCACCCGCCGGGCAACGAGACGTCGGCCTTGCCGAAGCGCGCCACGAGAGGGCCGAGCACCAGGATGGAAGCGCGCATGGTCTTGACGAGCTCGTAAGGAGCAAAGCACTCCTTGACCGTTGAGCCATCGACTTCGATGCGCATGCGCTCGTCGATCGTCACCGTCGCGCCCATACGTCCCAGCAACTCGACGGTGGTGGTCACGTCCTTCAGATGCGGAACGTTGGCCACCATCACCGGATCATCGGCGAGCAGAGCGCCGGCCAGGATCGGCAAGGTTGCGTTCTTCGCGCCGGAAATGCGCACCTCGCCCTCGAGGGGAACTCCCCCCTGGATCTGCAGCTTGTCCATGTCAGCCCCTGTTTTGCGTCAGCCTTGGCCCGACTCTTCGGGAGTCAGCGCCTCGATGGACAGCGCGTGGATCTCCCGCCCCATTCGCTCACCGAGCGCCTGGTAGACGAGCTGGTGCCGAGCCAGGGGCCGTTTGCCGGTGAACTCGCGCGCCACGATACGGGCGGCGAAGTGCGTGTTGTCGTCCGATTGGACCCACACCTGCGCGCCCGGGAGGGCGGCGCGGATGAGCTGTGCGATTTGTTCAGGGTTCATGCGCGCGGATATTAATCCATGCAGGGGGCGGCGCCGTACTCTTAAGAGAGACGCTGAGACTACAAGCTCGGCCTATAATCGGCTAATTGGGCAGGAATTTTTCCCCGGAAACCGCAGTCTCCTATTTGACCCCTCCATGAGCAGAGCCCTCATCCCACCCGCCGATGACACCGAGCAGTTGCTGGCATCGGCACGGCGCGCGCTCGCCATAGAAGCCCGTGCGGTCGAAGGTCTGGTCTCGCGCATCGATGCGGCATTTTCGGCGGCCTGCCGTCTGTGCCTCGGCTGCAAAGGCCGGGTGGTCGTCACGGGGATGGGCAAGTCCGGCCACGTTGCCCGCAAGATCGCCGCCACCCTCGCCAGCACCGGAACACCGGCTTTTTTTCTGCATCCCGCCGAAGCCGGACATGGCGACCTGGGGATGATTACCCGGACGGACGTGGTGCTGGCGCTCTCCAATTCTGGCGAGACCCCGGAGCTGGTCGTGCTGCTGCCGCACCTGAAACGGCTCGGCGTCCCCTTGATCGTGATGTCTGGCAAGTCAGACTCGACCCTGGGACGCGCAGCGACCGTGGCCCTCGATGTGAGTGTGGCCGAGGAGGCGTGTCCCCTGAACCTCGCACCGACCGCCAGCACAACCGCGACTCTGGCAATGGGGGACGCCCTCGCCGTGACCCTGCTGGAAGCCCGAGGATTTACGAAACAGGACTTCGCGCGTTCCCATCCCGGTGGAAGTCTCGGCAGACAGCTGCTCCTGCACGTGGAGGATCTGATGCGCAAAGGCGACGCCGTGCCGCGCACCGGGCCTGGGGAAAAGCTGCGCGACGGTCTCCTTGAAATGTCACGCAAGGGTCTGGGGATGACCGTCATCGTAAGTCCCGAAGACCACGTGCTCGGAGTCTTCACCGATGGCGATTTGCGCCGCACATTCGATAAGCAGCTCGACATGCATTCGACGTTGATGAGCGAAGTCATGACGCCGAAGTGCAAAACGATCGGCCCACGGGAGCTCGCGGCCAAGGCCGTCCACCTCATGGAAGTCCACCGTATTACCGCGTTGCCGGTCACCAACGAGCAGGGTTGCCTCGTCGGCGCTTTGAACGTTCACGATCTCTTCCGTGCCGGCGTGGTTTGAGCCCAACACTTCATGACCAAAAGAAATGCCGCCGCCATTCGCATGTTGGTTCTGGATGTCGATGGAGTGATGACCGATGGCCGTCTCCACTTCGGCCCCCGTGGCGAGGCGCTCAAGCTGTTCCACGTCCGCGACGGGCTCGGAATCCAACAGGTCGCCAAGTTGGGCATCGAAGTTGCGGTGATCTCGGGTCGTAAATCCAAAATGGTGGACGCCCGTTGCCGCGAGCTGGGCGTCGAGCACGTGTACCAGGGCGCCAAGGACAAGCTTGCGGAGCTGGAGCGGCTGTGCGGACGACTGGACATTCCTCCTTCGGCCTGTGCGTGTGTCGGTGACGATCTGCCGGATGTACCCGTCATGCGCAAGGTTGCACTCGCGTTCGCTGTTGCAGATGCACATCCAGAGGCTCGGCATGCCGCCCACCTCATCACCAAGTTGCCGGGCGGATATGGAGCGGTGCGGGAAGTTTGCGACTATCTGCTCGCGCATGGGCACGGCGGACGACGGACGCGCGCTCGATGATTTACCGAATCTTCGCAGCGCTCGTATTCATCGCGGTGGTGGCGGGCACGATCATGTTCGGTGGGCCACAGACTGAGAATACGGCGCCTACGGTGGTCGAGGAACCTCATGATCCTGGGTATGCCGCTCGCGATGCCAAGCTCGTGCAGACCGGTCCAGATGGCCACCCGTTGTACACCGTCGACGCGGAGGTGATCCGGCAGTTGCCGAATGACAACTCCGTCGAGCTCGAGAAGCCAACACTCGGCTTCTACGACGCGAACGGCAGCTTGTGGACCGCGCGCGGCGAGCATGGCGAGGTCGGTCAGAATACCGGGATCGTCAAGTTATCCGACGATGTGCACGTCAACGGTACGCCACAGGGAACACAGCAAGCCGCGCAGATCATGACCAACCACCTGGCATTTGATACAAACACGAAGGTGGCGAGCACCAAGGATCCGGTCACCCTGGCCTGGTCAGGACAGGAGATGAGGGGTCGTGGCATGCGGGCCAGCTTGAACGACGGTCGGGTGCAGTTAGAATCGGCCGTGCACGGCACGGCCGTGCCCAGTAAACTTCCGGGCTCGCAGAAATGAATTCGCAGTCGACACGCTCCCTTGCATCTGCCCGGAGCTGCGCAGTGGCATTGCTGCTCTCGAGCGCGTTGCCGTTCCTCCTGGGTGCGAGCAAGACAGAGGAGCATGCGCCGCAAATTTCCTACGACGCCAGCCACGTGGAGGCGGACGTCAAGACGCACGAGCTACGCCTCGACAACGTGACGATCTACTACGGGAAGATGACGGTCCGCGCGGATCGGGCGCTAGCGACCGCGGGAGATTTCAAGGATAGCCGTTGGACATTCGACGGCAACGTACGCATCGACGCCGTGCCGCGCGGAAACCTGCGGTCCGACCAGGCCGTCGTCGAGTTCGAGGACAACCAGCTCAAGCGCGCCACGGCCACGGGGAACCCCGCCGAATTTGACCAGACGCGGGACGATTCCAACAACATCATCGCTCGCGGCCATGCGAAACAGATCGTATACGAGGTGGGCTCGGGCACGGTGAGCCTGTCGAATGATGCTTGGGTCAACGACGGCCGCGACGACATCCGCGCGTCCGTGATCACTTACGACCTCCGCGGCGAGCACGTGGAGGCCTCGACCTCTCCGGGCACGGACCGCGTTCATGTGACCATCGCACCTGGCGAGGGACCCCGTGGCGATGCTGGCGGAGCCAATAAGAACCGTTCCGATACGGGTAAGCCGCAAGGCCCGCCACCGCAAACCTCCGCGCCGCAGCCCGCCACGCCACAAGCGTCCGGGCCGCAACTATCGAGCGCGCGACCAGCGCCTCCACAGTCGTCAGTCGCTTCGCGTTAGCATGGCGTCACTCAAAGCCACGGGTCTGGCGAAGGCTTACAAGTCACGCCAGGTGGTCAAGGACCTGTCCATCGAAGTCTCCAACGGTGAGGTGGTCGGTTTGCTTGGGCCAAACGGGGCCGGCAAGACCACCGCGTTCTACATGATGGTCGGGCTCGTCCCGAGCGATGCAGGCCGCATCTACATCGGCGACACGGATGTCACACTGCTCCCCATGCACCGACGTGCCCAACTCGGTATCGGCTACCTTCCGCAGGAAGCCTCGGTTTTTCGCAAACTCTCCGTTGAGGACAACATTCTCGCGATCCTGGAAACGCGCCCCGACCTGGAGCGCGCGGGCCGCGAGCGGCGGCTCGAAGAGCTGCTGGAGGAATTGCGCATTGGCCATGTGCGCCGCAGTCTCGGGCTTTCGCTATCCGGAGGTGAGCGTCGCCGGGTCGAGATCGCCCGCGCGCTCGCCGCCGACCCCCGTTTCATGCTCCTGGACGAGCCCTTCGCTGGCGTCGATCCATTGTCCGTCCTGGACATCCAACGCATTATCCGCGAGCTGACCCACCGGGACATCGGTGTCCTCATCACCGACCATAACGTCCGCGAGACCCTGGGCGTGTGCACCCGCGCGTATATCGTCAACCAAGGCACGGTGATTGCATCCGGAACTGCGGAAGAAATCCTTGCCAACCCCCAAGTGCGTGAGGTGTACTTGGGTG
>CAYNTW010000182.1:0-5168 GCA_964400085.1 uncultured Steroidobacteraceae bacterium
GGGCCTGGAGGTCAATTCTTTCGTAAGTCATGTTGGCCTCCTGATGAGGTCCTGTCCAGTACAGTCCGTACGCGCACTTGTTTCGATGCCTGTGAAGCCCGAGGGCGCAGTACCGATTTAACCCGCAACCCGCGCAAGGACTGATCGATCGCAGTGGCGATTTGAGGGCGGGCGAAATCCAGTTGCGACGCCAGCGCATTTGAAAGCGCTTCGCGCTCACCGAGGACTTGGTAGCGGAGCGTCTCGATAGAGTGGCGAATAATCTGATCGCGGACTTTGTCGATAATCAGAGAGGCAACGCTGCTAACCAGCTTCGCGCGGTCCTCGCAGCCGGGAAGTTTTCCGGCGTTCACGACCATCCGTGCAAGCGTGTGATCGTTGAAGCAAGAGACCGCCTCCCGGCCCGCCGTGTGTCCGAGACAGTCGGCGTGCAGCAGCGACTCGAGTGACTGTCCTTTTCGCCATGCCAGTGCGAGGGTATTTCGGAGGCTGCGATTCAACTCTTCGACCGCGTGCTGAGCCACCACTGCGGGAGCTGCGCCCGCACGCAGATCGTTGCGCGTTTCTGCCCAGCGCCTTGCATTAGCAACGTCCAGAAGTTCGTTCTCGGCCACGGACCTATCCCATCCTGCAACTCGGAGAAGGATAGGGACGGAGTCTGGGTTTGTCAAATATATGAATCACTAAAATTTTACATTGTAAATGTACAAGTAAAACAGTGGGTTGCGCGCGCGCAGGTGCAGTCGCAGCGGTGGTTAATCCCAGGCTTGTCTTCGCGTCGGGCGCCAGATCGAGACGCGGCTTCCGACGCCCGCGGCGTAGTTGTAATCGCGCGGGCGGGTCTGGCGACCCGTCCAGTCGTCCCACGCCGCGGCTCCTGTTGTGCGGCATGCCGAACTGATCCAAGTAGGAAATCCGCACGACAGAAAAGGTTAGGCCATCGCCGCGAGCCGACCGTTCAAGTACATCGATCGCGGCGTCGGTAAAGAATGCAAATGTTTTGGGGTGACTCACCCGGCCAGATCGTTTTTAGATTCTTAGAGCCCACGAGTTGGTCTCGCACTTTTCGATGATATCGGTCGGTCCCCTGCGGATGCGGATAACCGCGGTGGCTACACTCATTGGCTACGGTCATTGTCGTAGCCAATCAGTAGCCACGGCAACTGATAAACTCCCCGAAACCCGCAGAAATCCCGCAACAACGCGCAGCATGGAAACCCCTGGAAAAATAGGCTTTCCGACAGGAAAACTCAGTAATTCCATCGACCGAAAGCTATCGGTAGCGCCTATGATGGACTGGACCGACCGCCACTGCCGCTACTTCCTGCGCGGCTTCGCCCCGCACGCGCTCCTCTACACCGAAATGATCACCGCCGCCGCGATCCTGCGCGGCGACCGCGACCGTTTGTTGGCCTTCGATCCCGAGGAGCACCCGGTCGCGCTGCAGTTGGGCGGCAGCGAGCCGCGTGATCTGGCGATGGCGGCACGGATAGGCGAGGAGGCCGGCTATGACGAAATCAACCTCAACTGCGGCTGCCCCAGCGACCGCGTCGCCAGTGGCGCGTTCGGCGCCTGCTTGATGCTCGAGCCACGGACAGTGGCCGATTGCGTGGCCGCGATGCGCGCCCAGGTCAAAGTACCCGTCACGGTCAAAATGCGTGTTGGAGTGATATCCGCGACCGGCAAAGCGGCAGCGCGCGATGCCGTCGCCGGCTTCAGCGAAGCCGATTTCGAGGCGCTCCATGAATTCGTGCGTAGCGTGCAGGAGGCGGGCTGCCAGGTTGCCATCGTGCACGCCCGCAAGGCGGTCCTCGGCGGCCTCACACCGAAAGACAACCGCGAGATCCCACCCCTGCGCTACGATGTCGTGAAGCGTTTGAAGCAAACCTTTCCGCAACTGCCGCTGGTCGTGAACGGCGGCTTTCGGGATGTCGGCTCCGTGATCGAAGCGTTGAGTTGGTCGGACGGTGTCATGCTCGGGCGGGAGGCGTACCACCGGCCGTTTGTGCTCGCCGAGCTCCACCACGCCCTGCACCCCGACGCGCCGGCGACTCCATCCAGAGAGGAGCTGCTGGATCGCATGGCGCGCTACGCGACGCAGGCCTTGGCGCGTGGCGATCACCTATCCTCTATCACACGCCACATGCTCGGTCTTTATGGCGGCGAGCCGGGCGCGCGGGAGTATCGCCGCACCCTGAGCGAAGGCTCACGGGTGCCCGGTACCGGCCCCGAACTATTCCGACGCGCGATCCCGCTCGCTCGTCCGCGCGCCATGCTTTGACAAAAACAGCCGCTCTCGCTATATACAAATAGATATAGCGAGAGGACCTATCGATGACTGATGAGACGCGCGGTGGCGCCGCATGCTTGCGTACGGCACTGCTGGCCGGAACCGGGATCGGCATGCTCCATGTCGGCGGTGTGTACGCGGAAGAGGCCGCGGCCGAGGCCCCCCCGGCGAATCGAGGCGCGCTGGAGGAGGTCTACGTTTTTGGCCGCAAGGACGCCTACAAACCCGACACTTCTTCTAATTTGCCCAAACTGACGGTACCGATCATCGACGTCCCTCAGTCGATCGACACCATTTCCGGGCAGGAGCTGCAGGATAGGGCGGTCACGGACTTCAACCAGGCCTTGCGCACCGTCCCCGGCATCACCATCGGCGCCGGTGAGTTCAAGTCACTCGGCAATTCGCCCACCATTCGCGGATTCGTCGCGCGCACCGACATGTTCCTGGACGGCATTCGCGACTATGGCGACTACTATCGCGATCCCTTCAACCTGGAATCCATCGAGGTGCTCGAAGGACCCTCGTCCATCCTGTTTGGCCGGGGCTCGACCGGCGGAGTGATCGAACAGGCCAGCAAACTGCCCAGGCTCAACCCAGCGATCTCCGCCACCCTCGCGGGCGGAACCGATGAAACCCGCCGTGCGACGCTCGACGTCAATGAGCCCCTGACCGCCCTGGGTGAGGGTGCGGCATTCAGGCTCAATGCGATGGGACACGAGGCGAACGTAACCGACAGGGACGTCGTCGAAACCTCCCGCTATGGCGTTGCCCCGAGCCTCGCGCTCGGGCTTGGGACGCCGACGCGGTTGACCATCGCATACTTTCACCAATACAACGACGACATCCCGGACTATGGCCTGCCTTACTTCGGGTCCACACCGGCGCCGGTTCCACGTAACAATTTCTACGGTTTCAAGAGCGATTACATGCGGACGCGCACCGATGTCGCGACCCTCAAGCTCGAGCACGACTTCTCAGAGAATTTCACTCTCGAGAACCAGGCCCGCTATGCCAGCTATGCGCGCAACTTCCGCTTCACCGAGCCATTGATCGCGACTACGGTTCCATTGAGCACCCCACTCCCGGCAGTGAATGTCACACGTAACGTCAACACGGGCAACAGTGTTGACTCCATGCTCTGGGACCAACTCTTTGGAACCCTCCGCTGGGAGCTCGGCGGCATCCAGAACACTTCGGTGATTGGCATCGAAGGCGGGCACGAGCGGGCCACACCGGAGTTTGACAACAGCAGCGGCGTCCCCACGACCCCCTTGCTCACGCCAAACGAAGACCAGCCATTTACGGCCACCAACACCTTCCCGCGTTACAAGACGCACCTGACCGCCAATAGCGTCGCGCCGTTCGTCATCGACACGGCGCAGTTGGGAGCGCGTTGGGAGGCGACGCTCGGCTTTCGCTGGGATTATTTTGACGTCGACTACCACGATATCGGCTATTCGAGTACCAAACCGGGCACGATCGTCAAGACGGACCACATTCCCCACACGGACGAGCTCGGTAGCTATCGCGCCGCGCTTTCCTACAAGGCGGCGACCAACGGGCGTTTCTATCTCGCCTTTGGAACCTCTTTCAATCCTTCAGCCGAAGACCTGTCGTTGATCAGCAGCTCACGCTCCTTTTCGCTCAACAATGCGCAGTTGAGCCCGGAAAAGAACCGCACCTACGAGCTCGGCACGAAATGGGCGCTCGCGCAAGGGCGCCTCGACGTGACGGGCGCCGTATTCCGACTCGAGAAAGAAAACGCCCGCGTTCCGGATCCCACCAATGTCCTGTTGAATATTCTCGGTGGCGCCGAGCGCGTCGATGGCGGCGAGCTGCACCTGGTGGGCCAACTGACCTCGAGCTGGCGAGTCGACGCGGGTTACGAATATCTCGATAGCAAGATGACGAAGTCGACGAACGGCGCCGCCCCGGTCGGCTCACCGCTGATGAACACGCCCAAGCATGCTCTCGATTTCTGGTCCGTCTATGAGGTCATGCCGCGCTTCGAGCTGGGTGGCGGGGGCCGGTTCGTCTCTTCGCAGGAGACGCAGAATGTACCGCCGATCAAGACCGTACCGGGTTTCTGGACGTTTGACGCCATGGCAAAGTATGCGTTCACACCGCGCGTCGCGGCCCAGGTGAACGTGACCAATCTGTTCAACCGGTACTACTACGACCAGCTACACTTCTTTCACGTAGTGCCGGGCCCTGGCCGCACCGCGCTTTTCAGCCTCTCGGTACGCTTTTGATCCATGTTGCTGACGGTTCCCCATCTGCTGAGCGCCTCCCAGGTCGGCGAATTTCGCGCGGCTCTCGGGAACGCGGAGTGGGTGGACGGCAAGGCAACCGCCGGATACCTCTCGAGCCGCGCAAAAAACAATACGCAGTTGCCCGAGGGACATCCGCTCGCACGCCGCCTCGGCAACCTCATATTGGACGAGCTCGACAAAAACCAACTCTTCATCGCCGCGGCGCTGCCCGCGAGAGTGCTGCCCCCGCTGTTCAACAGATACACCGGCGGGCAGTCCTACGGAGGGCACATCGATGGCGCTGTGCGGCCCGTAGCCGGTACACCCTACCGGGTGCGCACGGATCTATCGGCAACCCTCTTTCTGACTGACCCCGCCGAATACGACGGCGGCGAGCTCGTGATCGGCGCGGACGGCGAGGAGAAAGAGGTCAAGTTGCCGGCGGGGGACCTGGTGGTCTACGGGGGAGGCACGGTCCACCGAGTGCTGCCAGTGACGCGCGGTGTGCGGCTTGCCGCCTTTTTCTGGGTGCAAAGCATGGTCAGGGATGAAAGCCGGCGCGCCATACTGTTCGATCTCGACAACGCCCTCCAGCAGTTGGGACGAACCAATGCGGACCATGATGC
>CAYNTW010000183.1:0-4850 GCA_964400085.1 uncultured Steroidobacteraceae bacterium
GCAGGACCTTGTTACGACCCAACAGCCAGTTGTAGCCCATGACCGCCGGCACCGCCACGAACAGACCGATCGCCGTCATGATGAGCGCCTCTCCGACAGGGCCCGCGACCTTGTCGATGCTGGCCTGGCCGGCGACACCGATGTTGACGAGCGCGCCCAGAATGCCCCACACCGTGCCGAACAGACCGACGAAGGGCGCCACGGAGCCGACCGTGGCCAACAGGCCGAGGCCGGTTTGCAGCTTGCTGAACACGCCGTCCACCGCACGCTGCAAGGACATGGTGATCCACTCGTGCAGGTCGATGCGGTCCGTCAAACGGCCGTCGTGATGCGAAGCCGCGCGCAAGCCATCCTCGGCGATCGTACGGAAGTCATCGCCCTTCTTGAGGCGCTCCACCCCGTCCTTCAGCGAAGGGGCGGTCCAGAACTGTTTCTCCACCACGCGTGCGGATTGCTTGAGCTTCCGCTGATCCCACAACTTGGTGAGAATCACGTACCAGGAGGAGAGAGACATGATCACCAGGACGCATAGCACGGCCCGGGTGACGAGGTCGCCCCCAGCCCACATAGCTTGCAGGCCATAAGGATTGTCGACGGTTGTGGTGGCTTGATTTTCCATAGTTTCCTCGAAATACAAAAAGCCGCCCAAACTTGGGGCGGCGTTTAAATCGAATTAATTGCGGAGCTCGAACTTGATCTTGAATACCATGCACTCAGTTGCAGGCTGACCATCCTCCGTGCCGGGCTGGTAGTGGCCCGAGCCGGCCTTGGCAAGCTTGATTGCCCCTTCATCGAGTCGGGCACTCCCCGACGACTGTGCCAGCGTCGGTTCTTCCGTGAGCTTGCCGTTAGGTCCGACGCACACGTGCACGTTAGCCGAACCCTCTTCCCCAAGGCGCTTTGACGCCGGCGGATAGTATTCCTCCGTCGAGGGAAAGCCCTTGCCCGGCCGCGGCGGTGTGACCACCTTCTTCGCGGGCGGCGGCGGGGGCGGCGGCGGCGCCTTCGGCACCGGCTTGTCCGTGACGTCCTGAATTGCGGTTGACTGGGTTTCTACCGGAACCTCGATCGCGACGTCCGGCGGTGGGATCTCTACGGGTGGCCGCTCCATCTGGGGGGGCGGCGGCGGCGGTGGCTCGTCCTTCTTCTGCACCTCTTCGACCACCTCGGTCTGAATCGGAGGCGCGACCAGCTCGATCGCGCGGCGTGCCAGCCCGGTGGCGAAGGCCCACACGATGAAGACGTGGAGCCCGATGATCGCAAACAGAACGATCGTTCTGCGGGTAAAGAAATTCGTGTCTTGTACGTAGGCTGCCATGAGTTGATATGAATGTCGTGTGTTACATGTCCGGATGTGCCGGATCAAAACGTGAGCAGTGCAAAGTAGCCGTCTTTCCCCGCGCCCGCAAGTTATCGCAACTCGCGCGCTCCGGTGGTCTCACCCACCGGGATGTTTGATCCTGACAAACGCACGTCCCACGGCGGCCGGGCTAGGACACGCGCAAGTTTCAAATCCCCCAGACTGGTTCTGTCGCAACGTGCCGAAGAGGAATTTCCCAAAGAGCACGTGGCGCGCATTGCTAGATGCTTCGTCAACTCTAACCGCTGCCCGATGCACTGACAACTCCGCTCAAGCTGAAGAATTTTTTAACTCGCGCCGCACCGGTTCGGTCACCGCACCAGTTGCAGCGCTGCTCACCAAACTGGCGTACTTCGCGAGTGCGCCAACCTCCGCATAGGGCTTGCGCGGCTTCCAGCTCGCGCGCCGCCGGCGAAGCTCGGCGGCCGACAAATCCACGGTGATTTCCCTCTTCACCGCATCAATGGTGATTCGATCACCATTGCGGAGCAACCCGATCGGACCACCCACGGCGGCCTCGGGTGAAATATGTCCTACGACAAACCCGTGACTGCCGCCCGAGAAACGTCCATCGGTGATGAAACCCACCTTGTCCCCGAGGCCGCGGCCCATGATGGCGGCCGTGGGACTGAGCATCTCGCGCATTCCGGGACCGCCTTTGGGTCCTTCGTTCCGGATCACGATCACATCACCCGCGCGTACCGTGCCGGCCAGGATCGCCTGCGTGGCACGTTCCTCCCCTTCGAACACCCGGGCGCGACCGGTGAAAGACAACCCTTCCTTGCCGGTAATCTTGGCGACCGCGCCTTCCGGCGCCACGTTTCCGTAGAGAATCACCAGGTGACTGTCCTTCTTCAGTGGATCGGACAGCGGCCGCACGATGTCCTGTTCAGCAAGATACATACCTGTATTTGCAAGATTTTCCGCCAATGTACGGCCCGTAACAGTGAGGCAATCACCGTGCAGCAGCCCACCGTCGAGCAACATTTTCAGCAACGGCTGTATGCCCCCGATCGCCACCAGGTCCGACATCATGTAGCGGCCGCTCGGCTTGAGATCCGCGAGCACCGGAACGCGTTTGCCGAGGCGCGCGAAGTCGTCTAAAGAAAGTTTCACACGCGCATCCTTCGCGATCGCCAACAGGTGCAGGACGGCATTGGTCGAGCCGCCGAGCGCGATCACGACCGTAATGGCGTTTTCGAAAGCCTTGCGCGTCAGGATGTCGCGCGGACGCAAACCGTCGCGAACCAACCTGACGACCGCCTCGCCGGCGCGGCGACAGTCCGCCCTCTTCTCCGCGCTGATGGCCTCTTGCGCGGAGCTGCCGGGCAGCGAGAGACCGAGCGCCTCGATCGCCGAGGCCATGGTGTTGGCTGTATACATGCCGCCACAACTTCCGGGGCCTGGAATGGCGGTGCGCTCGACTTCCTTCAACTCCTCGTTCGAGACCTTGCCCGCGGCGTTCGCGCCGACGGCCTCGAACACTGCCACGATGTCCCGCCGTTGCGCGCCGGGGCGGATCGTTCCCCCATAGACGAACACCGACGGTCGGTTCAGACGCGCCATGGCCATGGCGCATCCAGGCATGTTCTTGTCGCATCCGCCAATCGCCACGAAGCCGTCAAAGCCCTCGGCGCCCACCACCGTTTCGATCGAATCGGCGATCACCTCGCGCGAGACGAGGGAGTAGCGCATCCCCGGAGAGCCCATGGAGATGCCGTCCGAGACCGTGATGGTGTTGAAAAGAACGCTCTTTCCCCCGCCCGCATCGGCGCCCGCGGCGGCCTCGCGTGCGAGCTCCGCGATGTGCATGTTGCACGGTGTAACGTTTGCCCACGTGGAGGCCACGCCAATCTGCGGCTTGGAGAAGTCCGCATCGGTGAAACCCACCGCGCGCAGCATTGCGCGCGAGGGGGCCTGTTTCGCCCCGTCCACCACCAGGCGTGAATACTCTCGAGGATCGTGCTTTTTGCTTGTCATTTGCGCTGTCGTCTCGTGGATGTATGAACAGACCGTCGCCGACACGACATCGATGTCTGTCCCGTATGGGTTACCTGGTTGCGTTGCTAGCCAAAACGCGAGCGAATGAGCCGGTACAGACTCCGCACGCACTGGGCCTCGGCGCCGACCGGACGGCCGGGGCGCTCCCGGGCGTTCCAGGCGTACAGGTCCAGGTGCAACCAGTTGGGTGTGTCGCTGATGAATCGCTTCAGGAACAACGCCGCGATGATCGAGCCGGCGAACGGAGCCGCGGAAACGTTGCCGAGGTCGGCCACCTTGCTGGCGAGCTCATCGTCGTAACCCGCCCACAGCGGCATGGGCCAGAGCGGATCGGCCTCTTCGTCACCCTTGGCGCGCAGCTGCGCCAGAAGGGACTCGTCGGTGGAGTAAGCCGCGGGGAGCTCCGGTCCCAGAGCAACCCGGGCGGCGCCTGTCAGGGTAGCCAGGTCGATGAGCAGATCGGGTCGCTCGGAGTCGGCCTCGACCAGCGCATCCGCGAGGACCAACCGCCCTTCCGCATCAGTGTTGCCGATCTCGACCGTCAGACCTTTCCGGGAACGTAGTACATCACCCGGACGGTACGCGCGGCCATCTATGCTGTTCTCGACGGCTGGAATGAGGACTCGAAGCTGCACGGGGGCGCCAAGGCGCATCAGCATTTCCGCCAACGCGAGAGTACACGCCGCGCCTCCCATGTCTTTTTTCATCAGCAGCATGCTGGCGGAAGGCTTCAGATCGAGCCCTCCTGTGTCGAAGCACACGCCCTTTCCAACGAGCGTCACCCGAGGCGTTTGCCTATCTCCCCAGCGCAAATCGATGAGTCGAGGCTCACGCGGACTTCCCGCGCCAACCGCGTGGATCAGAGGAAAGCCACGAGTCCGCAGCTCATCGCCGACGAGCACCTCGCAACGCGCCGCGTATCGCGCGGCCAGCTCAGTAGCGGCGGCGGCAAGCTCCGCCGGCCCCAGATCATTCGCCGGTGTGTTGATCAGATCACGGGCGAATGCACTGGCTTGTGCCGCACTTTGGGCATAGATGAGATCCGCCTGCGGCGGAGGGACCAACGCCGGGCGCGTTGCGGGTGTCGAGGTCGCCCGATAGCGGCTCATACGATACGAGCCCATCAGCCAGCCCAGAACAAAGTGGGTGGCGGCCGCGGGGGTCAGCGGTGTCACGAGGTGATAAGCCAACGCCGGCAGCCGATCAGGCAGCCCGGCCGAGTGCCACAGCTTGAGGTCCGCCAGTGCGCGCAGAGAACCCAATCCCACGACGGCCCCGGCGATCTGCCCCTCTGGGGAAGGGAGTGTCAGGACGCGGTGCCGCTCACCTTGGAAGCCGTTCGCACGGACCCAGGCCGCGATTTGCGCCGGCTGTCCCTCCAGCCAGTGCTGCAGATCCGCTTCGGGCACCAGCCATAGGGGCCGGCTGTCGCCGGGCTCTGAGGTCAACAACATTTCAGGTTGGGTCACGGGACGTGAAGCTTAGCGAA
>CAYNTW010000184.1:0-4736 GCA_964400085.1 uncultured Steroidobacteraceae bacterium
TCAGGTGTGCGGGCCACGATATTCAAGGCGTGGATCCCGCGACCCATGAGGGGTGCGACGGCTGCATAGACCAGGCGATGGCGCTCGAGTTGCGCCCGCCCTTGAAAAGCGTTGGACACCAGTGTGACTTTGAAATGTCCGCCCTCACGAGCGCCGGCGTGACCGGCATGGCGGGCACTGTCGTCGAGGATCTCGAGCGCAGTGGGCGCGAGCTCGTGCTGCAAAGCGGCCCGAATCTGGGCCACCAGAGGGCTTTCGCTCATGCCGGCGGGGGCTCCTGCGTGACCTCCCCATCCGCGTCCGGGTGCCGCCGCTCCCCGGCGTTCCGGGTCAGCCACAGGACCTGCAGGCCGACAAACACCAGCGTGATAATGGTGAGCCCAAAGACCTTGAAGTTGATCCAGACGCGCTCGCTCGCATAGTAGGCCAACATCAGGTTCACGGCGCCCAGCAAGGCATAGAACACAACCCAGACGGCGTTGAGCTTGCGCCAGACTTTCTGAGGGACTTGCACCTGGCCCTGGAGAGCCGTGCTCAGCAGGCGCTCGGTCAGCGTTCGCTCGCCAATCCAGAAACTCCCCAGGAAAGCGATCCCCGCCAGCCAGAACAACGCGGTGGGCTTGACCTGGATGAAGTGCTTGTCGTGAAAAAAGAGGGTCGCGGCGCCGAGCACGAATACCAGGATCGCGCTCAAGGCATGCATGGGAGGAATCCGCCGCTGTAGGATATAGTCAGCGGCCAGGAGAGCCAGCATGGCGATCATCAGCACGGCGGTGGCCGTGTAGAGGCCTCCCACGTAATAAGCGATGATGAATGCCAGGAGTGGCGCGAACTCGAGCAGAGCCTGCATGGACGATTGAAGTGCGAAAGCACCAGGGCGGCGAAAATGGCCGCGTATAGTCTCACGCGTGGCCCGCAACTTCCAATTGGCAAACGCAGGATGATCCGCACTTGGCGTCGGAATATTTCGAATTGCATCCCGTCAACCCGCAGGTGCGGCTCGTCCGCCGTGCGGCGGAGATCGTGCGGCGGGGCGGCCTCATCGCCTATCCCACGGATTCCTGTTACGCGCTCGGATGGCACCTGGGCGACAAGGACGCCCAGGAGCGGGTGCGCCGGATCCGCCAGGCCGACCGTCACCACCACTACACGCTGGTCTGCGGGACCCTGGCGGAGATCGGGCATTTCGCCAAGATCGATACGTGGCAGTTCCGCATTTTGAAAGCATGCCTGCCCGGACCTTATACCTTCCTGCTCCACGCGACGCGGGAGACGCCGCGCCGTTTGCAGCACGAAAAACGACGCACAATTGGCGTGCGTATCCCAGACCACGTAGTGCCTCGTCTGCTGCTCGCCGAGCTCGGCGAGCCGATGATGAGCTCGACCCTGTTACTACCGGACGAGCCGCAGCCCATGACCCGTGGCATCGAGATCCAGACGCGGCTCGAGCACGAAATCGATGCGGTGCTGGACGGTGGTGATTGCGGTGTCGACCCTACGACGGTAGTCGATCTGTCGGTAACCCCGCCCGCAATCGTGAGGGAAGGCAAGGGCGCGCTCGCTCCGGTGGTCGGTGGTCGGGATTGAGGCGATCGATGCTCTCGCCGGGTATAATTGTGGCTTCAGCCCAGGGGAGCGTGAGTTTCGATCGAGCTGTGTCGCGTAAGAAATTGTTGATGCAAACTTTGTTGCCCTTCTCACCAGCGCCCGCAGCCTTCCTGCGGGGGCAAATTTGAGCGCTCCCGCCGCCGCCCGGCGCGTGCTTTCGGGCATGCGGCCGACAGGCCGGCTCCATCTCGGCAACTACCACGGCGCTCTGCGCAACTGGGTGGAGCTTCAGTATCAGTACGAGTGTTTTTTCTTCGTAGCCGACTGGCACATGTTGACGACCGGCTATGACGATACCGCGCACTTGCAGGAATACATCAAGGATGTGCTGATTGACTGGCTCGCGGCCGGCCTGAATCCGGGCGTCGCGACTCTGTTTATCCAGTCACATGTGCCCGAGCACGCGGAGTTGCACCTGCTGCTGTCGATGGTGACCCCACTGGGGTGGCTCGAGCGCGTTCCGAGCTTCAAGGATCAGCAGGAGCAGCTCAAGGATCGCGACCTCGCGACCTACGGCTTCCTGGGCTATCCGCTGTTGCAGGCCGCGGACATCCTCGTCTATCGCGCGGCCTACGTGCCCGTGGGGGAGGACCAGGTCGCACATGTCGAGCTGACGAGAGAGGCCGCCCGCCGCTTCAATCACCTCTACGGTCGCGAGCTGGACTTCGAGGAAAAAGTGGAGCGCGCCGTCAAAAGTCTGGGCGGACGCAACACGACGAGCTATCGGCAGTTGCGCCGCAAATTCCAGGAAACAGGCGATACTGACGCGTTGGATCGCGCTCGCGCCCTGGTTCAGAGCAACAATCGCATCACGGTCGCGGATCGTGAGCGGCTGCTGGGATTTCTGGAAGGCACGGGGATCACCATTCTTCCCGAGCCGCAGGTTTTGTTGACTTCCACACCCAAGGTGCCCGGGCTGGATGGCCGCAAGATGTCGAAGTCCTACGGCAACACCATCGGACTGCGTGAGGACCCTGACTCGGTCGTGAAGAAAATGCGCGCCATGGTGACGGACCCGGCGCGTGTCAGGCGCACGGACCCGGGCGACCCGGAAAAGTGCCCGGTCTGGGATCTGCACAAAATCTACTCGGACGAGCCCACCCGCGCCTGGGTGAACGAAGGCTGTCGGTCCGCCGGCATCGGCTGCCTCGACTGCAAGCAGAAAGTGATCGACAAGGTGGTCGAGGAGATTGCGGGCATGCGCCGCCGCGCCCAGGAATTCGAGGAGAACCCCGAGCTCGTCCGCGGCATTGTGGCCGAGGGCGCCGAGAAGGCTCGCGAGGCGGCGCGCCAGACACTGGATGAGGTGCGCCGTGCCATGCACCTGCGTGCGGACTGAAGAGGTTGAGCATGGCGACCAAACGCAAACCTGAGCTGAAAATCGTCGTCTCCAATGAGCCTCCGGAGCCGCCGCCGGCGGAAGTCGCGCCTGAACAGGTGGAGATGCCGTTCGCCGTCGTGAACGGCGAGCCGCTGACGCAACTGCCTCGCGACCTGTATATCCCTCCGCAGGCGCTGGAGGTGTTTCTCGAGGCGTTCGAAGGCCCGCTGGACCTGCTGCTGTATCTCATCCGGCGCCAGAACCTCGACATTCTCGATATCCCACTCGCCGAGATCACGCGGCAGTACATGGAGTACATCGAGTTCATGGAAGGGATGCAGTTCGAGCTCGCCGGCGAGTACATGGTCATGGCCGCCACGCTCGCCGAGATCAAGTCGCGGATGTTGTTACCGCGGCCGAAGACCGACGCCGACGGCGTGGAGGAAGATCCGCGCGCCGAGCTCATCCGGCGGTTGCAGGAATACGAGCGATTCAAGCGCGCGGCGGAGAATATCGATGCGCTGCCGCGACTCGAGCGCGATGTCTGGCCGACGTCCGTGGAGCTCAAGGAGCGCCAGGTCGTGCGCGTTCTGCCGCAGGTCACGCTGCAGGAGATGTTGCTTGCGTTCAAGGATGTCGTTGTGCGCTCGGAGATGTTTGCGCACCATCACATTCAGCGCGAGCGGCTCTCGGTGCGCGCGCGCATGGGCGATATTCTTTCTTCACTCGAGCAGTCGAGTTTCGTAGAATTCACCCGCCTGTTCCGGCCCAGCGAAGGGCGGATGGGGGTCACGGTAACCTTCATGGCCATTCTCGAGCTCGTGCGCGAGGGCCTCATTGACATCGTGCAGGCGGAGCCGTTTGCCCCACTGCACGTCCGCTCCGCCGATCCGGGACGCACCTTGCGCGTGGTCTCTGATAACGACGCTCTGCTGCCGCCCACGGCGATCCCGGTGGAGGTTGTCGATTTGCCGCTCGACCCGACCTTCATCGATGATTCTGACTCGGACGACGACGAGCTGGATCTGGGAGGGGATGACGTCGTACCGCCTTCGCCTGATGAGGCAACATGAACGAGTTTTACATCCGTAACGTGCTCGAGGCCGCCTTGCTCGCCGCGGGCAAGCCCCTGCAGCTGGCCGAGATGAGCCAGCTGTTTGACGACACCACGCGTCCGAAGGCTGAGGACATTCGGGCGGCGCTGGACGCGCTTGCCAACGAATATTCAAACCGTGGCGTCGAGGTGAAGGAGACGGCGGCGGGCTTTCGCATACAAGTCAGGCGCGAGTTCTCCGGCGAAGTCTCGCGCCTGTGGCCCGAGCGGCCCGTGAAGTACTCACGTGCGCTTCTGGAGACGCTTGCGTTGATCGCCTATCGCCAGCCGATCACGCGCGCGGAGATTGAGGCGGTGCGCGGCGTCGCCGTCAATCCCAACATCATCAAGACGGTGATCGAGCGCAACTGGGTGCGCGTTGTCGGTCATCGCGACGTGCCCGGTCGTCCCGAATTGCTCGGCACCACGCGCGAGTTCCTGGATTACTTCGGTCTGCGAAGCCTTGACGAGCTGCCCGCTTTGGCGGAAATCAAAACTCTCGGTGAGTACAACCCGCAGCTCGAGCTTCCGGGCGGCGGTGCGCCCAGCCTCGCGGGCCCCGCTGGCGAGGGCCTCAGCGCCGATGGCTCCGACGGGGCTAATGTTGGTATCGCCGGTGTCGCAGTGGCTGGTCTGCTCACGAGCGAGACCTCGGCGGCCGACGGTGTGGCCTCTGACGTGGCGCCCCACAACGCGGAATTTTTCGGCACTGAG
>CAYNTW010000185.1:0-4718 GCA_964400085.1 uncultured Steroidobacteraceae bacterium
TCCGGTGCAGTTAGGGTTAGACACCGTTGCCGTGCAAATCTGCTCGATAGGGATACCTCTCAATCAGTCTTTTAGCCTGATCTACACTCAACGGTATGGCATTCCTGCCGCCCCCCTGCCCCACAAAGCAATAATCCCGTGAATAGATGAGATCTACATAACCTTTATTCCCATCCCCTTTAATTGGGAATGCCATCCATCCGCAATAACCGGCTTGTCCTTTCACCGGCTGGCCGAGAGACACAATCTGTTGCGGCCTCCCGAAATGATTGTCATCCCCGCCGACATAGAGCGGATCAGTCGCCAACTCGGCTACACCGACACGTTTCAGTTTGCGAATTCTTCGGCATAATACTCCGACCCCTTGCTGTCTGAGATTGGCACTGTCGCGTACTCCCGCGGGTTGGTTGTTAACGGGATTTGATGTCAGGCCTCTAACCATAGTTGCGCACGTTATGGAGAGCCTAGACCTCTAAAGTTCTGTTTTATGTAGATCTCCCGATGCAAACCGCCACCTCGGATAGCCAAACTTTCTACGGCGGGAGTCCGACGCGGCGTAAAAGGTCTGCGAATCGCGGGTCCGAGCGCAGGGCATCGTAGGGCGGCTCGACTTTGAGGGTGACCATCTGGAGGTCGTGCTCGGCGTAGGCCCGTTCGAGTGACTGAAAGGCTGCCTCCTTGTCTCCTAATCCGACGTAGAGAACCCCTAAATTAAATGGCGAGACATACTCCTTCGTCGTCTTCAACTTGTTGAGGATGGCGAGCGCCTCATCGCGCTTCCCTGACATCGCGTAAGCGTAGCCCAGATGGCATTGGACGCTTGTTGAATCTCCCTCGAGGCTGATCCACTTTTGATATTCGCTGATGGCTTCCGCGTACATCCCCTTCATCGCGTAAATATCTCCCACGGACTCGTCCATACACTGCTTGTCACGCACAAAGGACGCCCCGGAATAGAACAGGATCGGCGACCAGTGCTTGAATTACGGCGTGGCGTACGGGACCGGGGCGCGAAGATTCGCGCGCGTCTCCGGGAGGGCGGAGGAGGAGCCGGCGATACATGAGAAGGCCACGCGTCGTGGCCGAGATGCCGAAGGAAATAGCAGCGAGGCTCCTGCCTCCCCCTCCCGTGAAGAAGAAAGAGGAGAATCTCACAAACCAGCTATCGCTTACTCCCGGTGATTTGACAGAGACAGAGCAGATGGTATGGAGACTACTCTCTACGGATGAGGCGGCGCATATAGATGCGCTGGCAATCCAGACCAATCTGCCTCTGGGGGAGTTGACCAGCGCGCTCGTCGGGTTGGAGATGAGGGAGCTGATTCGTGCGCTCCCTGGGAAGTGCTTTGTAAGGAAGCTCTGATCAGTAGAATGAGATCCGCTATGCAGGGTTGTGACCGCTCATGCTAAGGGATATGGCGATTGCTCTCGATTTCGCTGGGAACATGCATCAAGAGGTATGCTAAACAGCTCTGAACTACAGGGTGGATTCACAGGAAGGAGGGCTCACCTCGGCAGGAGTGAGAAACAACTAAGAAGACCTTACCTGGTCAAGTTTTCTTTACCGCAAACAAAGGTTAGAGGGCTTTGCTGAGGGAAAATTTCTCTAAGATGGAGCGCGGGTTAGACCAACTGGACAGCGGGCTCTGGTTGGTGGAAGAGGCAGTGCTCCGGGAGCTTAAGAGTGAGCCTCAACAGGTGGTAGGCAGAGCCCTTCTGGGAAGGAGATCCTAGGGGTCGTTGGGCAAAACTCTTTCAATTTCCCCCTCTTTGTAATAGAGTCTTGCGAAAGTGGAGGACGGCGCTGCTCTTCTTTCTGCCATGCCTCTCGCCCCCAACACTCGTCTAGGCCGCTACGAGATCCGCTCTCTCATAGGAAAGGGCGGCATGGGTGAAGTTTATCTGGCCCAAGATACAGAACTGGGACGCACCGTCGCCTTGAAAGTCCTGCCGGCCGAGGTCGCCTCCGACCAGCAGCGGATGCGGCGCTTTGTGCAGGAGGCGAGGGCCGCCTCGGCCCTGAACCATCCCAATATCCTGACCATCTACGAGGTCGGCCACACGCAGACCACCCACTTCATCGCCGCCGAATTCGTCGCCGGCAAGACACTGCGCCAGCACTTGGCAGTGCCGCCGATGAAACTGAGCGAGGCGCTAAACGTCGCCATCCAGACGGCGGATGCCCTATCGGCCGCGCACGAGGCGGGCATCGTCCACCGCGATATCAAGTCAGAGAACATCATGCTGCGCAGAGATGGCTACGTCAAAGTCCTGGATTTCGGACTGGCGAAGCTGATCGAGCATCAGGCCGTTCCGGTCAGTAGTGAAGCACCGACAGAGCCGCGGTTTCAAACAGAGCCAGGTGTTCTGATGGGCACTCTCTCCTACATGTCTCCTGAACAGGCCAGAGGAGTTGAGGTGGACGCACGCACCGACATCTGGAGCTTAGGGATAGTGCTCTACGAGATGATCAGCGGCCGTCTGCCCTTCGACGGAGCCACAAGGAGCGACCTTCTGGTTTCCATTCTCAGTGATAGAGAGCCTCCGCCGCTTTCAATCTATATTCCAGAAGTGCCACGGGAGCTTGAGCGGATCGTCTCGAAAGCGCTGCGCAAAGAGAGAGAGGAGCGGTATCAGGTCACCAAAGACATGCTCCTCGATCTTAAAGAACTGAAGCAGAGACTGGAATTTGAGGCCAAGCTGGAACGTTCGGTCCAGCCGCACAGGAGCGACGAGGCTACACCGCAGGTTGGCCAAGCGCAGGCGGAAACAGTACTGAATGAGCCGGCCAGCACGGCTGAGGTCACCCGAGCGCGCGCCACTTCAATCTTCGATTTAGTCAGCGGCAGCATCAAGCTGCACAAGCTCGGAGTGACCTTGACTCTGGCCGCAATCATCCTCCTCACTGTAACGAGCATTACCTACCGCTACTACTTCGCACGGGGGATCGATTCGATTGCCGTTCTACCGTTCGCCAACACGAGCAATGATCCGAACCTGGAATATCTATCAGACGGTATATCGGAAGCGCTGATTGACAGCCTGACCGAGTTGCAGCAGTTGAGAGTCGTAGCACGAGCGACAGCATTCCACTACAAAGGTAGAGATGTTGATCCGCAGACAGTGGGGCGTGAATTGAACGTGCGGGCGGTGCTCATGGGGCGTGTTCGTCAGATTGGTGAGTCGTTGAATGTTCACGTGGACCTGGTTGATGCCTCGACAGGCGCAGAGCTTTGGGGTCAGGAGTACGAGGTAACAGTCTCAGGAGTCCTCTCAGTCAAGCATGCGATCGCGCGAGAAGTGACACAGAAGCTGAGGCTGAGATTATCTGGAGCAGAGCAGGGGCAACTCGGCAGGCATGATACTCAGAACGGGGAAGCTTACCAGTACTACTTGAGGGGGCGCTACTTCTGGAACAAGAGAACTCCGGAGGGGCTGAGGAAAGCTATAGAAGAGTTCCAGCAGACGATCGAGCGCGACCCTACTTACGCGCTCGGGTATGTCGGACTGGCCGATTGCTATGCCTTGCTGGAAGAGTATGCCGACATCGCTAGCAGCGAGACCTTGCCGAAGGCGCGGGCCGCCGTGGATCGCGCCCTCCAGCTTGACGACTCACTAGCGGAGGCGCATGCGTCTTCGGCGTCCATATATCTGGACCTGTGGCGCTGGGCGGAGGCCGAGCAAGAATTCAGACGCGCCATCAATCTCAACCCTAATTACCCGACGGCGCACCAGTGGCTTGCCACTTATTTCAGAACAAAGAGGCAATTCGATGATGATCTGCGAGAGATGAAGCGGGCGCAGGAGCTTGACCCTCTGTCGCCGATCATCAGCGTTAACGTGGCGTGGGTCTATATCTTAAAGAATGACCTCACTTCAGCCATTGACGAGTGCGAGAGGGACATCGAGCTCGATCCGAGCGTTCCGCTAGCACATGAGGTATTAGGTTCCACGTACCTCAGGCAGCGACGGGACATCGAGGCGACCTCGGAGTTCGAGAAAGCGGTTGAATTGTCCGGGAGATCAGGCCGCTTTTTGAGCGACTTAGGGTACTGCTACGCTGTGACGGGGAGGCGCGCTGAGGCGCTGCGCATAGTGAAAGAACTGGAAGAGAGGTATGACCAGCGCCAGGCTATGGGAAGGTATATAGCCAGTGTGTATGCCGGTCTCGGCGAGAGAGATCAGGCGTTTCAGTGGCTCGAAAAGGATTTCCAGCAACGTAGCGCGCCGTTGCCATATTATCTTATCTGGTGGTTCAGTTTTGACGACCTCCGCAGCGACCCCCGCTATGCCGACCTGGTGCGCCGCATGGGCCTTGAGCCGTAGCTTCTCAGCTCAGTGAGCAGTTGACGCTATTTTTATGTCGCTTGCCTCAGGCACACATTTAGGCCGCTACGAGATCCGCTCTCTCATAGGAGAGGGTGGAATGGGCGAAGTCTATCGTGCTCGTGACCCGAAGCTAGGGCGTGATGTGGCCATCAAAGTCTTGCCCTCACAGTTCTCCGCCGACAGGGAACGACTGGCCCGCTTCGAGCAGGAGGCCTCTGCGGCGGGCGCCCTGAACCACCCGAACATCCTCTCCGTGCATGACGTGGGGACAGAGAACGGAAGTCCCTATGTAGTCTCAGAACTCCTCGAAGGCGAGACCCTGAGCGAGGCGGCGGCGATCAATCAGAGGAGGTTCATCCGACCCAATATCGTATGTCTCCATGAACACG
>CAYNTW010000186.1:0-4427 GCA_964400085.1 uncultured Steroidobacteraceae bacterium
GCGCTCGAAAATCGCCAGATTGATCTTCTGCTGCGCGTCCGCATACGTGTTGAATTCCGGCGTGGTCGCGTAGAAGACCACTTCAAACTGCAGCGTGGTGGCGCCGTATGTCAGGAAGTGACAACGGTCGAAACGGGTATCGGGGGTCGCCTCGATGATCTCCCGCACCACGGCCGGAATGGCCGCGAGGGCCTGAGGCTCGGTGTCATAGGAGACGCCGAACTGAAATACCGCCCGCCGCTCACGCATGCGACCATAGTTGCGCACGCGGGATTTGAGGATGTCGGTGTTGCCCATGATGATCTGCTCGCCCGAGAGGCTGCGCAGGCGCGTGCTCTTGACCCCGATGTGCTCGACCGTTCCCTGGCATTCCCCGACGGTGAGGAAATCCCCGATCCCGAAGGGCTTGTCGAGGGCAATGGACATGGAGGCCAGCAGATCGCTCAGCACGGTTTGCACCGCCAGCGCGACGGCGATACCGCCAATCCCCAAGCCGGCCAGCAACGGCTTGATCTGTATACCGAGGTTGTCGAGCGCGAGCAGCAACACCATCGCCCAGATCAGGAGTCCGGCTGCAAACAAAATGACGTCGATCGAGCTCGACAGCAGCGCGTCCAGGCCAGCGGAAGTTTTGCGGCGCAGATCGATTGCGTACCGCACAGCCGCCATCGCCCAGATACCCACCTGGGTCCAGAAGATCAGTACGATCCCAATCGTGAGGAATCGCTCGGCTCGCGCGGGAAATGTCAGGTCACGCGAAGCGAGATAAACGGCTACGGCCCACAAGAAGAAGCGACTCGTGCGGGCAACGAGCACGGCGGTAAGCAGCAGCGCGTGATGCGCGTGGACGGCGCTGCCCACGGGCGGGGCGTGTTCTTCCCAGTGCCGGCGGCGCGCGGTGATAGCCCGTTTGAGGACTGGAAGGACAGTAAGAGTAATGAGGAAGGTCGCGAGCGCGAACGCCCACGACCGCAAATCATTCCGCAGAAACTCGAATTGCCAGAACTTCTCCCAGCTCGGCATAGACTCACACGCTCCCAATCGCCACAGGAGCGCGAAAGTTACCCGTTCGTCGGCTCCGCGACTATTCCGTCGCGTCCATCCCGAGCTCCTTCAGCTTGCGGGTGAGCGTATTGCGCCCCCAGCCGAGCAGCTTTGCCGCTTCCTGGCGGTGTCCTTGCGTGCGTTTGAGGGCCGCGCGGATCAGCACCCGCTCGAACTCTGGCTGCGCCTCATCGAGCAACGGCTTCTTGCCATTCATGGCGTGCCGATCCGCCCAGCTCGCCAGCGCTTTGGCCCAATCCGCGTCGACGGATCCGGTTGCGGAAGGCGCGCCCAACTCCGGCGGTAGATCCTCAACACTGATCTCCGTACCGGGCGCGAGAACGGAGAGGCGCCTGCAGAGATTCACCAGCTCGCGCACGTTGCCAGGCCATGAGTAACCGCTGAGGCGCGCTTCGGCTTCCTTTGACAACGATTTCGGCTCGACGCCGAGCTCGTGCGCCGCGACCGTCAGATAGTGGGCAAGCAGGTCGGGAATGTCCTCGGATCGCGCGCGCAACGGCGGCAGCTCGATGCGGATCACGTTCAGGCGGTGGTAGAGGTCCTCGCGAAACAGGCCGCGCGTAACCCGATCCTGGAGATTCTGGTGGGTCGCGGCAATCACGCGCACATCGACGCGGATGGGCGTCTGTCCACCAATGCGATAGAACTCCCCTTCGGCCAACACACGCAACAGGCGTGTCTGCAGCGGTGTGGACATGTCACCGATCTCATCGAGAAACAGCGTGCCACCATCGGCCTGCTCGAAGCGGCCGCGTCGCTGTGAATCGGCCCCGGTGAAGGAGCCCTTCTCGTGACCGAACAGCTCGGACTCGAGCAGGTCCCCCGGGATCGCCGAGGTGTTCAGAGCAATGAACGGCTTACCTGAGCGTGGACTGTGATCATGGAGCGCGCGCGCCACGAGCTCCTTGCCCGTGCCGGATTCCCCCGTGATGAGCACAGTGACGCTGGAGCGGGCGAGACGACCGATGGCACGAAACACCTGCTGCATCGCCGGTGCGCGGCCGAGGAGCTCGGGAATACGCGGTGTGCCGCCTCCGTCACCGGCGCCCACCAGACCGGCGTTCGCCGCCCGTTTGACGAGTGCGACCGCCTGATCGATATCGAAAGGCTTGGGCAGGTACTCAAAGGCGCCACCTTCATAGGCGGAGACCGCGCTACCCAGATCCGAGTGGGCTGTCATGACAATGACGGGCAATGCCGGCCGGGCGTCGCGGATCTTCCGCAACAGCTCGAGGCCTGACTGCCCGGGCATGCGGATGTCGGTAATCAACACATCCGGCGCCTCGCGGCGCAGTGCGTCCAACGCCGGCTCCGCCGCTTCGAACGCACGCGGCGCCATGCCGCCGTTGCGCAGGGCGCGTTCCAACACCCAACGAATGGACGCGTCATCGTCGACGAGCCAGACGCGGAGATTCTGGCCGTTCATGTTGTTTCTCCGAGTGGTAATAACAGGGTAAAGACGGTACGGCCCGGCTCACTTTCGAATTCGATCAGGCCGCCGTTGCGGGTCGCGAGCTCTTGCGCGACCGCGAGCCCAAGGCCGGAGCCGTTCGCGCGTCCGGTGACGAGCGGGTAGAAGATGCTCGAGCGCAAGTCGTCCGGAACGCCCGGACCATTGTCCTCGATTTGCACACTGGCAACCAGCCGGTGCCTGGCGGAACCGATGCTGACATTCGATAGCGCACGGGTGCGCAACACGATCTTTCCCGCGGATATGCCTGCGGTATCGACGGCTTGCAGCGCGTTACGCGCGATATTCAACAGTGCCTGGATGAGCTGATTGCGATCGAGCGAGGCATTCGGCAGGCTCGGATCGTAGTCGCGATCGACCACAATGCCGGGGCGCGCTTCCGCCCGCAGCAGGTGGTAGACGTGCTCGCAGATCTCGTGAACGTTGAGTTGCGCCTTTTGCGGCACGCGATTCGGTCCGGCCATGGAGTCGACGAGGGCGGTGAGGCGGTCCGCCTCGCCGATGATGACCCGGGTGTACTCCCGGAGCGAGGCTTCGTGCAGCTCGCGCTCCAACAGTTGCGCGGCGCCGCGCAGGCCACCCAGCGGATTCTTGATCTCGTGGGCGAGCTGTTTGATCATCAGCCGGCTACCATCCAAGCGTGCCAACAGGTCGTTCTCACGCGAGATCCGCTTGCGTTGCGTGGTATCGGCCAGCTCCAGCAGCAGGTGCGTCCCGGTAATCTGGCCTTCGAGCGGGGTGATCGTCACGTCCAGGGTGCGCGCGTCGCGTGGTGCTCCCGCCGGTCTGACCGTGAGCTCCCGGTCCGCGAAACCCTCACCCGTCTCCAGGGCGCGACGCAGAATGCCGATCAGCCCGTTGGAGTCATGTAGGAAGTCGCCGAACGGCCGACCGCGCGCCTTGTTGAGACTGAAAGCCAGCAGATCCTGGGCGGCGACATTGGCGTAGATCGCGCAAAGCTGCGCGTCCAACATGATGATGCCGGTGGAGAGGGCATCGAGCAGGTCCGTCGGGTCGAAATGCGACAGGGCGGACGGCAGGCTGTACTCAGTGGCCATCCGGCACCCTGAGAGCCTTCGTCCCAACCGTCAGTGTTTGAAGTTCGGATTCGCCGGATTTCGGATCGAGGGCTGCAGGACCGTGAACGTCACGTTCGACTGGCAGAGCGTCTTGCCGCTCGGGTCCTGAATCACCGCCCGCAGGGTGTGCGAGCCGCGGTCGATGGGGTCGATCGTCAGCGAACCGCCGCCCGCTGGAAAGTTCGGCAGCGGCTTGTCGTCGAGAGATACGACGAGTTGAGCGCCGTCGTGCGGCGGGGGGGAGACCTCCACGGAGGCGGTCACCGAATAAGTGTTCGGGAATGTCTCCTGGTCCTGCGGAGCGGTGACCTGGCAGCTTTGATAAGTATTTGCAGACTGCGCCTGGTTGAACTGCCCAGACTGCCCGGCCTGAGCAGGCCCGCGTACCGGCGGGGCCTTGTAGGTCTGGGGCGCCGCCACCTGGACTTTCTCGGCGTTCTCGTGCGGCTGATCGCTGAAGTGCGTGACCCCGTTCTCGTCCACCCACTTGTACACGGTGGCTGAAGCAGCAACGGCGCACGCCAGCGACATTAAGGTAAACAGGAAAACCCGCATAGGAGCTGAGCATAGCCCTATGCGGGGTCCGGGACAAAACGGAAGCTTCGCGTTCGTGAAGCACGACCGCCACGCCGCCCGATCGGTGTCGGCGTGGCTCGTTTGCCCTCACTCCTGCCCTTGCCCCGCGAAGCACGCTGTACCTATCAACAGCTGTAGTAAAGTTCCAGCTCCACGGGGTGAGTCGACATGCGGAACTTCGTGATCTCCTGCAGCTTCAATGTCATGTAGGCGTCGATGACATCGTTGGTGAACAC
>CAYNTW010000187.1:0-4356 GCA_964400085.1 uncultured Steroidobacteraceae bacterium
GATCACGGGTTTACACTCCTTCACCACCGCCTAGTCCCGCAAGTACGGCGGCAGTCGTGTCTTTAGGTCGCGAGCGTTTTGGTTTCGACGCTTGAAGCGCACGCTCGACTTGTGCGCGCCAAGCAGCAGTGTCTTTCGTTGGTTTTCGCGGAGTCGGGTTCACCGCGGTATCCAAAATCGTTCGCACCATCTCGGGGATCATCGAGATGTCCCCCTTAGTGCCGGTGAGGTACCTCTCTCGCAGTTCGTGCCACGCGGGTAGCCCGAGAGCACATAACACCACGAGCATCCGCGAGAGAGTAATCTTTGCATCCAGTGCTTCAGTACTAATAAGCTCCGAGAGCTGAATCGGCATAGAGCAGTGCAGTTTCTCTCGCCCCTCGCGCGCGATCCGTTTAGCGGGCTTAGAACGCAAGAACTTCCCGAGCGGATCGCGACGCCGCTGCGCCACCGAAACAAGTGCGGCAGCTCTCGCACGCGCCCGCGCCGTTTGCTGTCGTTTTTCTTCGATGAGCGCAGCTTGCGCCGTTTGCACCCACGCCGGAGGTAGATCACCGTGGGTGTGCTCCCCGTTGCCCGTGGAAAAACTCATGCGACGATCTGCGACACTTCCCGTAAGCGCTTCATTGCACGATGCTTAGTCTGCCCAACCCACGTCCACGTTCGTCCAAGTCGTTTCGCGAGATCCTTATTTGGAACGTCGTTGAGAACGCACTGACGAACCACCATCCGTTGAGTTGACGGCAAACACGCGATCATGCTCCGTAAGCTGATCCGCTGTTCCCGGTCTATAACTTCCGCTTCTGTATTCTCTAATGCAGGAAGTGTCTCAATTATTTCTATTCCTTCCGCCCCCTCAGGAGGAACATTTAACGAACCGACAACTTTGGTGCCCCGATGTGCGTTGCACATCGCCTGAATAATCGCGGTGCGAGCGAACGCGCGGAATTGCCGCTCGTTCGGGTACTCCGTGGGATCATGCACCTCGCAAGCTTTAATAAGACCAAAGCAACCGTCCTGAACCAAGTCGTCAATCTCCGCGAACGGAAACCGCCGCTTCATCACAAACGCGAGCGGCCGTACCAAGGGGAGGTACTGCTCGACCAGCGCGTTGCGCTCGTCTATGCTACGCATCGCGGCTCCACAACGAGCGGCAGCGTGTTGATCATCACGGACAACTCGGCGTTGGACATTTCTCGACGCTTCGCGTCCAGCGCCACGACCGAACGACCCCACACACCGCGACGCTTCGGAAAGATTGCAACCATCGACGGGAACCGCGCCGATGTGGTACCGCCGACGAATCGGATGCGCTTGCGAATGAAGCGAATCTCGGCGTTAGGCAGCACGATGTCGTGGAACCACGGCTGCTCAGTGCGCGTGGGCAGGAGCATCACGACCGTTGCCCCACGCTGACTCTCCTCGTAGGCTTTCTGCACGAACGCTTCGACCATGCCGCGCGAGTAGGGAGGGTTACACCAAAACACAGGAGGAATACCGGCTCGCCGCGCGCTCTCGACCCAATCCTGAGTGAGCGCGTTAGCCGCTTTACTGAAGTAAAAGGGGCACTTGCGGTTCGTCTCCGATGCTGCGACATCTAGCGTGAAGTGGAACTCCGCATCGAGCGGTTTGAAAATGTAGTCGGGGGTTCCGAACTCGTCGCTGTCCGAGTGAAGAATTGGTTGCGGGGAGCTACCCTGCTGAGGTCTATGCTGGCCGACCGTGGTGCGGTCAACCCCCGCGATTTGCAACCCTTCCGCCGCGAGTTCTTCGGGCGCAAAATCCAATGCCGTCATACCGCTGCGCACTCCGCCCCGTATTCGCCGGTCGTGGTTTGAGGGTTGATGTTGTCCGCTTTGAAGGTGATCGGCGTGACCGCCATCGGCGCAACCTGCGTTGTGGGAATGACGATGATCACGGCGCGCTCGTTCGCGGGGTCCGGTACGTCCCCGGTGTCCGGTTTGATTAGCACCGTGAGATCGAGCCGCGTCACCGGAATCGCCGCGTGCGTGGGGTTCTTGACGAACATCGTGTAGTCGTCATCGTCCGCGCTCCACAGCAGCCCGATGACCGTGAGCGGGCAGCTCGCGGTGGAACCACTGCGCGCGAACGCCGGTGCGAACACGGTAAGCAGCGCGATGATCGTTACTAAGAGCAGTGGGAACCACAACGGCCAGGAATAGGGCCGCAAGACAATTCTCATTCGTTTGTGTCTCCGGGCAAGTCAAGCGCCCCCCCTTGTGAGTCGGACGCAGCAGCAATCGACACGAGCGGCCCGAGAAAGTCGCGCAAGACCTGGCGAATAACGCGAGCGCGCGGCACGCCGATCTGTCGGCAATAATTGTTAAGCGCGCGGCCGAGCTCGGGCTCAACTTCGAGCGGCGGCAGTTTGATGTAGGCTTTGGGCACTAGACGCGCGCCCCGCCGGCCAGCGCCCGCAGCTTGAAGTTGAGCCACGCGAGCACTTTGCGGCGGCGCTCCTTGGGCGAGGCGTGCGCCGGGATCGAATCGTTGTAGGCCGCAACCTCATCGATCAAGTCGGTGTTCAGGGCGAGCTTGGGGTTGTCGGTGAAGAACGACCCAATCGCGCAGTGCGCGCCTTTCCCGTCGTGTAGCCGTCCGTGAATGAGTCGGTCCCTGCGCCGCACCGAGTCGCGGATCATGTAGAGCGCGTCGCCGTAGGACGGCGCGGGTTTGTTGCTGCAGGCGATTGTGTTGCGGAGCTTACTAGACATTCTTCGGATGGTCTCCCTCGGGTCTAAAAACAGTATGCTATTATTGCCTGGCAAAAATCAACCACTTTTTCGCTCCCCTTAATCTTTTTCTCCTTCGTGATAGCCACGACGCCATAGCATAGGTAGGTGCGTACATACTCGCGCCCCCGAAAGGGTGAGGGCCGTCGGACCAATGAGAGGGGCACCCAGCAGCTTATCTGGTACGCTGCGACTACTAGGAATACGCGGTTCGTTCAGCATTTACAAGGTGCTTTCACGGGCGCACAGCGAGTCGGTGGTACCGTTTTTTGCGCGCCGCCGTCGCGGGGGGCGTCCCCCCGGTCGGTTTTCCCCCCAAAAAATCGCGCACAGGGATGGTTACTAAAAGTTCCTTAGTCTCCCTCAGCACCTAGCGGTCTTACTTTGTCGCGCAAAACAAAAGCCATCTTAATTTTTCCTTTACAGAACAATTACACATCGTCGCTCGCTTCGCTCTTTACTCCAGGCGTATTTCGCGGTACGTTTGAGTCCCCCTTCGGGGGCGGGGCCTCGGGACCCCGACACCACCTTCCGAGTGAACCTTGAAAACTGCAACCCGCCCCCTGTAAGCCTACTGAAACCCGCTCGACAAGTTTGGAGGGAAACCACCCATGCTCCACCTTGGACTAGCACTACTTGCGTCGACTCCGCTCGATGCACTTGACTCATTCTTCTCCCCGCTCTACAAAGCCGCGGAGCTGAAAGAAGTCGCAACTGGCGCGAAGGACCTCTTCGCTCTGCTAAGCGCCCACGGTCTCTTACGCCTGGCACATAAGCGCTATCGCGGAAAACACTAAGGACATTCCCATTTAAGAGAGCCGAGGGAAAAGCTCGGCTCTCGTACCCTTCGGCAGGTTCGCCAATCCTCCGTTCGATTCGGGGGCGAAGGATTTTGGAGGGAAACCACATGACACAAACCCAAACGGAAGCGCTTGCACAGCGCGATCCGCTCTATCGCCGGCTAAACGGCCTGCAAACTATTGTTAACGCGCTAACTCTGGGCCTCGAAAAGAGCGCCTTGGACGACGCGACGGCCCGCGAACTGGAAACCTGTTCGCAGGCGCTCGGTAAAGCCCGCGGCGCTCGGTACGCTCACCTGAGCGAAACCGCGGGTCTCTATGGCGCAGAACTTGACGATCATCTCGCTGCGGTGCGTGCGAGGTACGGGTTATGACGCGCTATCGGATGTACTGCGGGCTTAAAACGCGCAAAGGAGCGGACATTCCCGCAGAGCGTTTTCAGACGTTCCTAGACTCTACCGTTCGCATGAACTTTCCCGGTTTCACGACCTACACCGCCTGCGGTTATTGGCAAGGCAAACCTGAACCCACCATGATCATCGAAACGCTCGAAGAGCCAACCGTTCGCCTCAAGTTCGACCAGCTCGCCAAACAGTACGCGACCGAGTTCGACCAAGAGGCCGTCCTTGTGACGCAAGAGACGGTTAGCACGGAGTACATCGGCTCGCAGTCTGTTCTAACGGAGGTGGCAGCATGAGCTGGCCGATCTTCCGTGACCCTGACCCTGACCCTGAGTACGTCACTCGTCCCGGCTGTCATGCTCACATTTGCCATAACTGCCAGCGCGCATGGGAACATGAGGA
>CAYNTW010000188.1:0-4185 GCA_964400085.1 uncultured Steroidobacteraceae bacterium
TGAGCCGCTTCACCTGGAAGCGCGGACCGTTCTCGATGCTGTCGTAGCTGCCCCAAGGACGGAAGACCTCACGGTGCAGCGAGTGCTCGTACCGACCCTGCTCCTTCAGGCGAAAGACCAGCTTTTTGACGTCCTGAACGCGGTCCTGGGGCGCAACCAGCACCGCGTCCTTCGTCTCGATCACTACGTGATCCTGCAGTCCAACGACGGCAACGAGCCGGCTCTCCGAGTAGAGGTAGCAACCGGCCGAATCCTCGGCGATCACATCCCCGCGCGACACGTTACCGCGACTATCCGCCTCGCACGCGCCGTGCAGGGCCGCCCAGGACCCCACATCGCTCCAGCCGGCGTCCAAGGGGACAACCACCGCCTCGGAAGTCTTCTCCATCACGGCATAGTCGATGGAATCCGAGGGGCATGACTCGAAGGTCTTGGCTTCGATTCGTGTGAAGTCGAGATCGCTTTTGGCGCCGGCGCAGGCGGTCGCACAAACCTTCGCGATCGCGGGCGCGAGGCGCTCCAGCTCCTGCAGATAGCGGCGCGCCCGAAACAGGAACATGCCGCTGTTCCAGTAGTACTCGCCGGATTTTACGAACTGCTGAGCCTTCTCGACGGCAGGTTTCTCGACGAAGCGAGCAATGCGGTGGATACCCGTCGCCTGCCCAGGCTCGCCACGCTGAATGTAGCCGTAGCCCGTTTCCGGGGCGCTGGGGACAACCCCAAAGGTCACCAGCTTGCCTTGCTCGGCGGCAGGTAACGCGACTCGTACTGCCTTCTGAAAAGCGGGAACGTCCCGGATGACGTGATCCGCCGGGAGGACCAGCAATACCGGGTCGACGTCGGGACTGTCTTGCGTGGACTTCAAGGCGGCGTGCGCGGCAAGCGCAATAGCCGGGGCGGTATTGCGCCCAAAGGGCTCGAGCACCATGGCTCTCGGCTCAATCGTGAGCTGCCGGAGCTGCTCGGCCACCAGGAAGCGATGGGCCTCGTTGCAAACGACCACGGGCGGTGTCCCCGCCAAGCCTTCCAGGCGCAGCGCCGTTTGCTGGATCATGGTGCGCTCGCCGGTCAAGGCGAGGAGCTGCTTTGGATAGAGCTCCCTGGAAAGCGGCCACAGCCGTGTACCGGCGCCGCCCGAGAGGATCACTGGAATGAGCATCGACGTACTCCCGAAAGCTAGGCGGAAGCGCCCCGCGTCGGACGTCCGATAGCGTGATACGTAAACCCGAAACGACTCACCATTGCCGGATCGTAGAGGTTTCTACCGTCGAAAATCACGGGGGATTTCAGGAGCTCTTTCAGGCGGTCGAAATCCGGACTGCGAAACTCCTGCCACTCGGTCACGATCGCCAGCGCGTCAGCACCCTCGGCGGCCTCATAAGCATTCTTGCAGATCACGAAATCGGCGCGATTCTCGTAGAGGCGACGCGCTTCCGCGGCAGCCACGGGATCATAGGCGCGTACGTGAGCTCCGGCCGCGAACAGCATGTCAATAATGGTTCGCGACGGCGCCTCGCGCATGTCGTCAGTGTTGGGTTTGAATGCCAAGCCCCACACGGCGACCGTACGGCCGGCAAGGTTCGGAAAATGCCGCTTCATCTTGTGTACGAGCACTTCCTTCTGGTGTGAATTGACGCTCTCCACGGCTGTGAGAATTTGCGCCTTGTGCCCCACTTCCTGAGAGGACCGGATCAGCGCTTGCACGTCCTTCGGGAAACAGGAGCCGCCGTAGCCGGTGCCGGGATAGATGAAGCTGTAGCCGATGCGCGGATCGGAGCCGATGCCGACGCGCACCTTCTCGATGTCGGCCCCGAGGCGCTCAGCAATGTTCGCCAGCTCGTTCATGAAGCTGATCTTCGTGGCCAACATCGCGTTGGCCGCGTACTTGGTCAGCTCGGAGGACCGGATGTCCATCACGATGAGCCGGTCGTGATTGCGGATGAACGGCTCGTACAGCGCGCGCATCAGCTCGGTCGTGCGCGGGTTGTCGGTCCCGATGACCACCCGGTCGGGCTTCATGAAGTCCTGGATCGCGGCCCCCTCCTTGAGGAATTCGGGGTTCGAGACGACATCGAACTCGACGCCTGCCCCACGTTCGGCCAGCGTCGCCTGCAGTTCCTTGCGGACCTTGTCGGCCGTCCCCACCGGTACCGTGGACTTGGTGATGACGATCGAATACCGGTTCATGTGGGTGCCTATGGTGCGGGCGGCGGCGAGCACATAACGCAAGTCCGCTGAACCATCCTCGTCGGGCGGGGTACCTACGGCTATGAGCTGGAAAAGTCCGTGCTCGACGCCTTTGGCGGCATCCGTGGTGAATTCCAGACGGCCCGCCTCGGCGTTGCGCTTGATGAGTGCATCGAGCCCTGGCTCGTGGATGGGCACCTCACCGCGATTCAGCCGCTCGATCTTGCGAGCGTCGACATCGACGCAGATGACATGGTTACCGGCGTCCGCGAGGCAGGCGCCGGTGACTAGGCCCACGTAACCGGAGCCGAATATGGTGACACGCATTTAAGTTTTTGAAGTTTATAGAACAAATGGACCAGATGAGCCTAGCGGAAGCTCCTGCGTTCCTCAAGGACGGAACTCTCGGTGCGAGCCTGGCGGGTGCAACGACCGAGATGCACGATCGGGTACACCCTACTGGGGGAGGGCGGCGTTAGTGAGCGTGATGTGCGATCAGCGGACTCCAGTCGAGAGCGCGAAGGGCTGGAGTCACAATGCTTAGACAAAGTGTTACAGACTCAACCCCAGCTTCGCTGGCACTCTGGCCATGTCAGTTCCCGGGTGTGAGGTTCGAGATGTTACGCCGCCCAGCTTTGGTTATACTTCCTCCTAAGTCGCTGAAAAACACGAGGGGGAGGAACCCACACTGCGCCCGGCGCAGTCTTTGGATGGATCGACGCTCCGATGCGCTCGTGCGTTGTTGACGAATTGTCGCCCCCTCTGCCGCTCGCTCCTCGTGAGCCATACGCACCCACCCTCCTTCATTCCACGCCTTTCGGGGCGCTTTCACGCCTGTTGTTCCCGCGTGGGACCACTATTTGCTTGCCAGCCTTCACGTTCGATTCAGCCGCCGCGCCCCACTATTGCGCCGGTTCCCGCGGCCAGTCAGGAGTCAACTCGGGACCGAAGCCAGCGTTAAGGCGTGAGATACGCCGCGAGCGCCTGGGCGCGGCCAAGGTCGGACTCACAGTTGATGCGAAGAGTCGTCGCTCGTTTGCGACATCAACCAACGAAGACGCGCAAGGGGATTTGAGTTGTCGACGCAACCAGCGAACGAAACTTCAACACAACGTACCGCGGCAGTACGAGTGACGTCCCGTCGTCCGCACCTGGTCAGCTCGGCCGATATTCGCATGCAAGCGGAAGGCGCAGTCGAAGTCGTCGTCAGTGAGTTGGACGAGGGCGCCGCCGAGCACCCCACGAGTCCGGTATTCGCTCCCACGGGCGCGGCGGCAGTAGGGAAGCGCATCGTCGACGTGCTCGGCGCGATCGTCCTGGCGTTGGTTTTCGCGCCGCTGATCCTGGTCATCGTCTTCCTGATGCGCAAAGGTGGCGCCTCGGTCATCTACCGACATCGGCGTATTGGCCGCGGCGGGCAGATGTTTTCCTGCCTGAAGTTCCGCACCATGGTGCCCAATGCGGATCAAGTCCTGCGCGAGCTGCTCGAGAATAGCCCGGAGCTGCAAGCCGAGTGGGTGCGCGATCACAAGTTGCGGAACGACCCGCGGGTGACCCGCTTGGGCCGATTCCTCCGCCGCACGAGCCTTGATGAGCTGCCACAGCTGTGGAATGTCATGCGGGGTGAGATGAGCCTGGTGGGACCCCGACCGGTAGTGCGTGAGGAACTGCTGCGCTATGGTCGCAACGTCAGTATCTATCTTTCGGCCAAGCCCGGAATCACCGGACTGTGGCAAGTGACGGGTCGGAATGACACGGACTACCGCCGCCGGGTCGTACTCGACACCTACTACGTCCGTAATCAGAATCTGCTCCTGGACCTGTATATACTAGTGAAGACCACCGGCGTGGTGCTGGGAGGAAACGGCGCGTACTAAAGCGATGTCGTTTCCCTATGCTCTCGAGCCAAGTCACACCCCTTCGGCAACATGACTACGGCCCAGCCGCCTGCGGCAGGACGGACTCATTGCGTCCGCGCGTTCTCGTGCTCTTGGCAAC
>CAYNTW010000189.1:0-4162 GCA_964400085.1 uncultured Steroidobacteraceae bacterium
CTGTCCCGTTCGCCAGGGTCGGTGCTTTTCCCGCCTTGTTGACCGCGTCCATGTACGGCGCTGCCGCCTCGGTGAGCGCGTCGTAGGTGTCGAGCGGGGCGGCGTCGAGGGCGTTCTTGTCGTACATCGGCAGCCCAAGGGGTGTCCCGTTGGCTGCGCGCACGTCCCACGAGGTGATGATTCGGCCGAGGAGGGCGTCCATCTGGTCGTCGGCGAGACCCATCGTGATCTCTCGCAGGGTGCCGTCCTCGACCCGGAACTTGGTGGCCCTCCGGACGGCTTTGGCGTCACCGCCGGTCAGCGACGAGAGGTCCCGGAATTCGGCCCACTGATCGCGAGGTAGCTCTACGCGCATGTGCACTTACTCTCTGTACTAATAGGAGGGTGTTCCGTTTTTGAGGGTGACCTTCACCGGGCTGTATCCCGCCGAGAAGCCCACGTTGGTGGTGTTCGCGATCGCTTTCGCCGAGATGTCGTAGCCGAACGCCTCTTTGGAGTCGTCGAGCTTTCCGGTATCGAATGCGCACTGCTGGGCGTCGATCGTCAGAAGCGACGAGTTCGGCCCGGTCGCCTTGATCTGCACCTGCGGCTGGCTGTTGTTCAAGAAGTTCAGGAACTGGGACTCGTCGGGGGCCGGGCCGAACTTCAGCGTCAGCGCCGCCGACAACCCGCCCCGCACGATCGCGTACGGGTTCTGCTGCCCGGACGCCGTCCAGTACGGCCCCAACTTCCTCTGGATGGTGACGACCCACTCGTCCACGTAGCTGTTGAGGGTGCCGCCGCTCGCGGGACCGCCGACGCCGACGATCGAGTTCCAGCTCGCCTGCGCCGGCTGCGTGGACGGTGCCACGGTCGGCGTCGCCGTCGCGATGCTCGAGAGGAAACCCGTGCCCTTGCCGCTCCACTCCAGCAGCGCGCTCGGGTTACCCGTCAAGATGATCTCGGAGAAGCAGGCGTACGCGTACTGCCTCGCGCCGTACGTCAGCGGCACACCAGACACGTCCGTAAGGGTGTGAGTAGGCGGCTGCGCACCGTTCGCCGCCGAGTTCAGCAAGCTGAAAACGTGCGTGTAGTTCCCATTGCCCGTCGTCGTGTTGGTCACCGGGGACGCGGAGGCGTGCCCGAACCGCAGCGGCGTCGCCGGCTGCAGGGTGATCGTGTTCGTCGCGACCGACAGAACCTGCACCATCTCGGCGCCGCCAGTGACGTCCGGGCCGATCTGGATCCACTGCGACGCCGCGAAGCCCGTTCCGGACACCACCGGCACCGACGTCACGCCCGCCGCGAGCGGACCACTCAGTGTCGAGTTCGGGGCGACAGCCACGCCCGTTGTCGTGTAGTCGCCGAAGAGATTGAGCAACCCGTAACCGAGCATGTCGGCGTAGACGGGGCCACCCAAGTCGAAATCGTTTGAGTAGGTGCCGGGAATGTATCCGTATTCGACGGCCATGCTTTGACGCCACGACTCATCCATAAGTGCGGCGATTTTGTCGTCGAACGTGGCCTTTTTAAGGGGCCAGGTAGCCGTCATCGCGACGGCCGTACCAGCGGTGGCCTCCTTGGCGATCCCTATCGCCCTGCGTTCGACTGGATAGACAACCGGCACACGCCTCCTGAGAGATCGCAGGGCACAAAAAAGCCCAGCGATCGCGCTGGGCCTTCAGGTCAGAAGAGATAAAAGGTCAGGCTGAGGCGGGAGTGTCCACTTGCGTGGACGGCGTCTGCTTGGGCGGCGGCTTCGCCGGAGACTCGAGCTCGGCGGACGTCCACATGCCGTCGGCGGGAACTTCCGGGAGCGTCTCGTTACCCGCCGCCCGCTGGATCACGACCGGGTCCATGCCGGGCGTGCCGACGAGTGTCGCCACTTCACCGTCGTCGACCACCGAGAGGTAGCCGGAGTACGTCCGCTGCTCCCAGCCGATATATGCGAGCTTCTCGGCAGCCACGGCAATCCCCTTCTACGCCTGTATGAATTCGATGTAGGGCACGAGCAGGAGCGCGTCGAAACGGAGCCACCTCTGGTCAGCGGTCGAGGTCACGCTCAAGGCCTGCCAGGTCATGTGCTCGCCGACCCCCGCAAGTTCGCAGACCAGACCCGAGTTCGGGTCGACGACCTGCGCAGGGTCCGGGCTGGTGCGCAGAACCTGCATGACCGCGTCGATGACGGAGTGGAATGCCGTGTCGGCGTACGGGTCCTCATCTGAGTCGAACCAAACCAGGTAGATCTCGACATCCGGGTAGACGTCCTTCCATCCGGCCGGGGTGCCCGGGCCCGTGTTGCGCGGCATCGACTGCCGGACCTCGCGACCACCCGACGCCCAGATGTAGGCGGCGGGCCGGATCGTGTCGTCGTTCGGGTCAGGCGGCTGAATGAACGCCTCCAACGGCCCTATGCCTGCCGGCCCTGGGACGATGAGGCCGTTGAGCAGCGACTTGATGTAGGTCTGGACCGTCACCAATGGCACGGCACACCTACCACACCCTCCGGAACGGCGACAAGATCAACTCGGCTTCCGAAGCCAGCTCCTCCGGCGCCTTACTCCCAGACGCCGACCCGCCGCCCGTCGAATGGATCGTGGTCGTGGTGGCGCCTCGGGTCAGCGCCTGCGAAGCGGCCAGCAGCGCGCACGCCCACCGGATTTGTGGCGGCATCGTCGACAACATCACACCCGGGTTGTGGGTGTAGCCCACCGGCTGTGTGAGAGTGAGCGTTCCCGGACCGGACGCCGCTGAGGCAGACTGTACGGTCACCGCTTCTTGCAGGTCGCCGTCGTAGATGATCCCCACGGCGCCCTGGCCGCCTGGGGTGACCGGCGCCCAGCCCGTGCAGTCATCCACCTGGATGGTGTTGGAGCCAACGATGGCCTTCACTGTCAAGGATGTGTGCGGCCAGCCGTTGACGTAGGTGATCTGAACCCTGTAGCCGTCGCGGCCCTGATCCCAGCCCATATAGCCGGGCATGATGCGGATCGCCTGCCCACCGTCGGCCGAGTCGGCCGGCGACGATGAGCCGTACACGCCCAAGACCGCGACCTCAGGCTCGTAGGAGCCCGCAGGTACTGTCATCCACTGGCGGGGGAACAGCGAATCGACCGCGACCTGGACGTTGGTGATCTGCAGGATCGGTGCTCGCGACATCAGGCAGCGGGTCACGCCGTTGCGTCCGACGGTGACCCGGAAGTTCGGCCCGGACAGCAGTTCCACGTTCGACGTCGCCCGGAGTACCTGGTTGCAGTAGCCGTCCGCGAGTCCGGTCGCCTGCTGGCAGATGTCGATGAGGACGCTAGCGAGCAAGGTGGAGGACGATCCTGTGCGTGGCACAAGCGACGACCATGCGACGCCGGTCGGTTGCCGCTGCAACACGTCCGGCGTGATGTAAGGCGTGCCGGGTCCGACAACAGGGGGCCCCGTGAAGCCGGGAGGATTGGGGATGACAGGCACCGCTCACCCCCGCCGTTCACGTTGAGGGGTGGTGGCTTACGCTGACCAGGCCGATTCTCTGGGGCCGTCAGCCGCTGCGCGGCACGCTGGTGATCATCCGGCTGGAGTTCGTCGACAGCCAAGACGAGAAGGCGCTGGCCGAATTCGGGAGGCTCTCCAGCAGGTAATCGTGGCCGGCGCCATTGTTGAATTCGAAGTAGCAGATGGCGGCCGTGACCGTGTTGCTGAGGAACCAGCTGGTCAAGTTGTTCATCCACGTCGTCGAGTCGCCTGTCGCTCCGTCCGACAGCGCCCACTCGCACACCATCAGCGGCTTGTTGTGGGTCTGTGCGAAAGACGCCCAGAAGTTCATCCCGTACCCCTGGCCTGTTTGCATGTACGTCCAGTCGGAGGCGCCGCCGTAGAAGTCGCCGCCGATCCAGTCGACATAGGCATCACCCGGGTACATGTCGGTCGGTACGTACGGCGGGGTTCCGGACTGCCAGAACTGGACCCACAGGTGAGGGCACCACACGAAGCTGACGTTCGGGGCGATCGACGCGAAGATCGACCGGTAGTGTCGCCATGCGTTGATGTAGTCCGATGGTGCGCAGCCGGTGCGGGCGTTCTGGTTGGAGTCGAACGGCCCCCACGGGTACCACCAGCCGTTCATCTCCCAGTTCGGGCGGACGAACATCGGCCAGCCCCAGTTGTAGGCGTCGGTCGCGCACTGGGTGATGTA
>CAYNTW010000190.1:0-4112 GCA_964400085.1 uncultured Steroidobacteraceae bacterium
GCGCTCGCCATCAGCCGTCGCCAACCTCCAGGTCATTAGCATCTCCTGATGCCGCCCGTCCCTGAAAAACTTCGGGCTCGTTCCCAAGCGCGCTGGCGCGGCCTTGGGCCGTGGCTCCTATGCGTGGCACTCCAGGAAGAGTGGAAGAAGGGTGCAACCCGCATTTGGCTGCACACCGACACGTGGGATCATCCGGCGGCTGTTCGCGTGTATGAGCGCGCGGGGTTCAACGTCTATGCCGTGCGTACTGAGCCTGCCGGGCCGCTATAATGCCAACGCGGCCCGATAACCTGTGTGACAGCCTATCGGTCAAACCGCTCCTCGAGCTCGAGTTGGGTTGCCGGGTCGGTCTCTGCCTGCTCCAGCTTGGAGGCGAAGTCCGTCGGGTCCGCCGTGTCGCCGCTTGCGGCCTGCCGCAGGGCATGCTGGTGCAGGACGTGACTGGCGACTGTGTAGAGGTAGGCCTGGGAGTGGAGCTGAGCGGGGCTGTCCTACTCATGTGGCGGCACGACCACCGGTGGTTATGGGATCGAAGCTGGCTGAACAGGCAAGGCGGGAGCTGCTCGAGGCGGATCGGAGGCTTACGCCCGAGGAGCGGCTGGAGGCGTACGTAGAGCAGTGCCAACTGATAGTTGAACTTTACGACGCCGGTAAGAAGCTTCGCGACGCGGAGAGTCCGAAGGATCGGCCGCAATGAGAACCCGCGGCCGCGGGCAGTCCCCTTTACTCCTCCTCGATGTCGTCGACGTCTTGCGCGCGCAGACTATTGACTATGCGGTAATCGGCGCGGTAGCGGGCAGCGTGCATGGTGTGGTGCGCGTGAGCAGGGACGCGGACGTCCTGCTGTCAACTGGGGCACTCGACGGACTGAAGATCGAGCGCCCTTTCAAAGAGGCGGGATTCAGCACTGTCTTCAACCGCGGCGATCTCGCGCCGTCGCACTGGCGGACGAATACATCCGGCGCTACGGAACGGCGACGCCGCTGTAACCGAACCGCTCAACTCATAACAGAATCGGAATTGCCCAGTGGTCCACACGCCAGCTATGGAATTGCCCGGGAAAGCCAGTGAGCCACGTTCAGTGCAAACTGCTTGTCTTGATTGCCAGCGACATTCATCCCAAAGCGCATGGCGGATTCGCCCGGTTTATCCCACTTGAGAATCTGCGCCGAAAACATCGCAGCCTCCCCGACCACAATGACGCGCCCGCGGCCGTATTCCAGTGCCACGCCCTGTGCTCGGCCTGCAACCGAGCGAGTGTCGCGGTCGGCTTTGGACAAGTCCTTGCCTCCAGGAGTGGTGCGGGCGATCGTGTCGCCCACCTCATAAGAATCAACCTCATAGGCGAAAGGACTGAATTCCATGAGCACCGTGCCACCGGAAGGTACGCTCAATGACTGTCCGGTGAACGCGACCAACCGATCGATACGCTCCGCCTGATTGCGCCCGCGAGTGACTGCGTGATCGCCCAGCAGTCCATTCGCGCGACTGAATGCCAAAAATGTCGGGTCACCCGCCGAGTTTTTTGGATCGAAGACATATCCCTTGCCCATTTCGACACCGAAACGCATCGCCAACTCGTACGCCGCTGCGCCGAAGGGTTTGTGGTCGGCGATCAGGAGCAGCGAGCCGCCATCTCTAACCCACTGTTGTACAGCGTCACACTCTGAGCTCGTGAACGCTGGCGCGCCTGCACTTGGCGGCCCATCGCCGCCGCGTGCATTGGACACGACGAGAACAGTGACGCCGCGAAGCGCCATGGCCGTAAATGGAGTGATTCCTGGCTCCGGCTGATAGCCATCGTTTAAAAGCAGCCGCGCAAGCGGCTTGTAGTGCCCTTCCATCGTATGCAGGTTGTGGTGCGCCTCATCGATAACAACGCGTGGGTGTTCGCGCGAATAGACGGGCGAGCTCACCGACACGTCGAAATCGTTGTCTGTGATGACCTGCTGCGAGCTTGCGGCGAGGCAAGCGCAAGACCCAACGATCGCAAAAGCGAACCGCTGAACGCGGCGGAGCGCGGGGAAACTATCGTGTCTGTAGGGCACAGCAGATGCCTCCAATGGCAGGGAAACAACCCATCCAGCAGGCGCGGCTGGACGCGGGACTTCAAAGTTCAAATATAGAAAGCCGTGCGCTATCCTGCCAGGCTCGGGGCTTGCCACCGGCGACCCCATGTATCTCGAGGACTTCACGGACATGCATTCCTCGTTCTGGCGCACCCTACGGCGCGTATTCTCTTACGTCCGGCCTTATCGCACTATTTTCGCGACCGGCATCGCCGGCGCGCTGCTCTACGCCGGCGTGAGCGCATCGCTCGGTGAGCTGACGAAGCGCTTCCTCGATGGCACGTTCCTGCAGTTGAATCCACGCATGCTGGCACTCGCCCCCGCCTGCCTCGTCGGCATCTTTCTGCTCCGCGCACTCGGGGACTTCACGGAATCGTGCTGCATGGGTTATGTCGGCCGTCGAATAACCGAAGCCATTCGGAACCACGTCTTTGGGCACATGCTCGAGCTGCCGATGTCGGCTTATGATCGATCTGATTCCGCCACCCTGCTTGCACGACTCACCTACCAGTCCGAGTTGGTCGCCCAGACGGTGACCGACTCCATTGTGTCGGTTGTCCGTGAGCTCCTGACCGTGTTGGCCATCTTTGCCTATCTCTTCTATCTCAACGCGCTGCTCACGAGTCTCGCTCTGGCGACGGTGCCCCTGATTTTCTGGCTCATGCACACGGCACAACGACCGTTGCGGCGTTTCAGTCACGAAGTGCAGGGCTCGATCGCGAAGCTGACAACAGCAGCAAAAGAGGCGCTCGACGCGCCCGGCACGGTCCGCGCGTACAATGCAAAGAGCTACCGGAAGGAGCTTTTCAGCGCCGCAAACGCAGTCAATCGGCGAGCCAACCTGCGTTTGGTTCGCGCCAAGGCGGCTCTGAGTCCCTTGGTGCAATTGCTGGCCTCGTTGGCGGTGGCCGGTGTCCTCTATGTGGCCATCCGGCAGGCGCTGGCCGGCACCCTCACAGCCGGAGCGTTCACCGCGTTCATCGTGAGTCTCTTCAGTGTCTCACAGCCGATCCGCACGCTGGCAAGTCTGGGTGGCCCTTTGCAACAGGGGATCGCGGCAGCGGACGAGCTCTTCTGCCTGCTGGACGCGCCTCCTGAGCCGCGGGGCGGAGCGGTCGTTCCTCGAGCGCGCGGGGAGATTTCTTTCGCGGATGTCTGCTTCCGTTACGACGGCTCAGCGGCCGACGCATTGTCCTGCATTTCCTTCCGTGTGCTCGCCGGGCAGACGGTGGCGCTCGTGGGTCGTTCCGGCAGCGGCAAAACCACCATCGTCAGCCTGATTCCCCGCTTCTATGAACCCACCTCCGGAGTCATAAAACTCGATGGGAAAAACCTGCGAGATCTTGATCTTTATGCGCTGCGCTCGCAGATCAGTTTTGTCACCCAGGACATCGTTCTGTTCAACGATTCGATCCGCAACAACATTCGGCTGGGCTCGTCCGCAACGGATGCCGAAGTCGAGCGGGCGGCTGAGCAGGCTCATCTGTTTGAATTCGTGAAGAACCTCCCCCGGGGACTCGATGCACCCGTGGGCGATCGCGGAGCCCTCCTATCCGGCGGACAGAAGCAACGCATCTCAATCGCGCGCGCACTGCTGCGTAATGCGCCCATCCTGATCCTCGATGAAGCGACATCAGCCCTCGATGCCCACTCCGAGGCCGTGGTTACGGCCTCTCTCGAACAATTGAAGCGCAACCGCACCACATTCGTCGTAGCTCATCGCATTGCCACCGTGGAACGTGCCGACCTGATCGTAGTGCTTCGTGACGGGCGGATTGTCGAATCCGGCAGCCATCAGGAACTGATCAACGCCGCCGGGGAGTATGAGTCGCTGCATCGAGCGCACTTCAATGTTTGAAGTGCCCGGCGCTCCAATGCCCTTGCCGACCGGCCTAACCCGGCGTCGTTGACGTGTCCGTGAGTGGTCTAGCGTCTTGGTGTTGCACTCCGGCAAACCTGGCCCGGTTGGTTTCAACCCACTCCGTCGAGAGCTTTTCGAACAAGATCGGTGGCACGTCGATCTTTTGTCCTCCTTGGATCAAG
>CAYNTW010000191.1:0-3984 GCA_964400085.1 uncultured Steroidobacteraceae bacterium
TTTGCCCTCGCTTTTTCTCGCCATAGAGGCTTCTTTCGAGTGGCTATCGTACGCAGCAGTACGTTACATTGTCAAGCGCATTGCGTTACGTAAAGGAGCTCATTTATGAAGCCTTTTCGCTCGGACCTGCCGCGCCGCAATCTGCGCCTGGCACGTATGAAATATGGTGCTCTCGTCAGTCCCGTCATCGCACTGACCCTTAGAGCGCTCACCAAACAGTTCGCCTTTTCCCTGGAGCTCGGAGACGTTTTGCTGCTCGATGGGTCCTGGTACGTGACTCACAGCGGGCTACTGCGGTTGGCGACTCGCAAAGGATGTCTGGGAATCCGGGTGCAGCCAGTCGCCGGATTCTGCTCTCCAGAACAGTCAAAGTGGGCATTTCGCGCGACGGCATTCAAGAACGCAAGTTGTAAAGGATTCAGCGGATACGGAGACGCTGATCCTGGCAATGTCTCTGCACTCGTGCGCGGAGCGGAGATGCGAATCGCGGAGACCCGAGCCGTCAATCGTGCACTGCGCAAAGCGTATGGGATTGGGATCTGCTCCGTGGAAGAGATCGGTACATTCAGCCCGAGTTCTGAACCAGCCGCGGCCGCAAGAAGAAAGCCAGTCCAGCAAGTTGCAAACGGCGATCATCCTCTTCGTGATCGTCTGCTTGTTCTCGTTCGAAAGCACCGGCTCGATGCTGCATTGGTCAAAGTCTATGCAGCTGAGTTCTGCGGAGTCGATGAGATCCGAAACGCCACTCGCGAGCAGATGCAGGGTTTTGTCGACCACCTCGCCACTGAAGCAGCCCGCGACGCCGCTGCGTTACGCGAGAAGCTTGCCGGCTATCAGAAGGCCGAAGTAGGTGCTGCATGAAACGGCGAATTCAAGGACTCAGTCGGTCGGCGGCTACATCCGACATTGCTGATGGTCTTTATCTGGTCAGCGTGCAGCGAGCCCATTATCACTGGCACAAGCACAAGCCGTTCTACGAGCTCAGCTTTTATGTACTCCAGCCGGAACCGCTCATCGGCGGTGCGATCACGGCGCGTCTTTACTGCTCCTCCAAGACACTCTGGAAGTTCGCCTGGTTCTTGCGCGACTTCCGCTATGACCAGGAACTGCTGGAACGAGACGAGATTGATTTGCGTGCGTTGATTGGACTTCAAGGCGTGATTCAGGTTGCTCACGAAGTGAGCAATGGTCGCTTGGAAATCGTTTTGAAGGCATTTGCTCCAGCAGCAGATTGGGAGCACCTTCGCGCAAGCTCTCCCAGCTCGGAGGTCGCGTGATGATCTACAGCTACAGTCAGATCAATCAGTACCTTGCCTGTCCGCGTGGTTATCGTTATCGCTACCTCGAAGGCTGGAAAGAGAAAGACACACGCGCCAATCTGGTCTTTGGCAGAGCCTTTGAGCAGGCACTCTCAGCCTACTTTCGGCGAGAAGACTCGACGCAGCGACTGCATGATGAATGGGCTAAGTTCCGAGACGCTGAGCTTGACTATGGACGCGGTGATACCTGGGACACCATGCTCACGCAAGGCATAACGCTGCTTGAGCGCTTCTGTCAGGACAATCGCGTCTGCATTGTTGATCCCGCAGCGCGCCTTCAGGTGAAGGTTTCGCGCAGACTGTCCACCGACTCCGAGTTTGTGTCCTACGTTGATGCAATTGGCGAATTAGATGGCGTGTCTTGCCTGATTGAATGGAAAACCACATCGGCACGTTATCCGGAAGAGCCCTCAGGCTTGCTTGCACTCGACCCGCAACTGATTTGCTATTCCTGGATAACGGGCGTGCCGGAAGTCGCGATCATCGTATTTGTTCGCAAACGGTCGCCTGAGATTCAGTATCTGCGCACCACCATCTTCGAGGAGCAGAGACGCGAGTACGGGAACTTGGTCGATCAGACGATAGAACAGATCGAAGCCGCTCGTTTCCTGCCGCGCAGCGGCGTCCGCTTTCCAAATAATGGCTGCGTCACCTGTCCTTACATAGGGCTCTGTCTCTGCCAGCCCACTTTGGTCAACTCCAAACTCGTGCAGGTGCGTGGAGGAGAACTTGATTGGATTGACCAGCTTGATTGTTAAGCATCCGCCCATGCTGCCGAGACTCGATCCCAAAAGAGCACGCCTGGTGATTAACCGAATCGACGGCATTCTGGCCTGGGAACGCTCGGTTGAGAACACACGCGATTCGAGATTCGTCGATCTGGGAAAGTATCTGTGCGAGGTCAGGGCAGGACAGTACTGGCGAATGGAGCAACTGAAGTCTTTTGACGAGTTTCTTGCCAAGCGCTTTCCCGAATCGCGGCGCAAAGCCTATTACCTCATGTCTATTCATGAACATCTGCCCAAACAGATCAAGAAAGACTTGCCTGAGATCGGTTGGGCGAAGGCAGCGGAACTAGTGAAGGTGGCGCGATCAGATCGCGATCAGTTCGATTCCGGGTCTTGGTTAGAAAAAGCGCAATCGTTGTCGCGAGAGGAATTTCGGCATGAAGTCGAGAAGCACTTGACCGGAGAAGACAGCGAGCCTTCTGACATCATTTATTTCAAGCTCTACAAGAGTCAGATACCGGTTGTGGAAGAAGCGATCGAGACCGCGGCCATGATGCTTGGTTCTGATAAGTCGCGTGGTTATTGCCTGGAGATGATCTGCGCCGACTTTCTGGCTGGCGCGCATGCTTCTGGCGGAGATCCGAATGTGCTACTCGATGCAGTGATTCGAGCCTTCAGATTGCTTTCTACTGAACAACAGGCGGAGTTCCTGACGCGCATTCGCCCGGAAGAACATGCGGCAGCGTAAAGCAACCGCTTCAACCAACCTGCCGAGCACCGTTCCCGCGGACGTGCGACTTCAGGTCCTTCGCCGCGACCGCTGGCGATGTCAGATCTGCGGCAGCATGCAGAACATTCAAGTTCATCATCAAATCTTCCGGAGCCACGGCGGAAAGCATATCGAAAAGAACCTGATCTGCCTGTGCGCGTCTTGCCATGCGTCTATTCACGACTAATCGTTACAACGAGTCCATGATTCAACTAGCGCTTCTGCAGCTTCCAGTCTTTAGGCCAAAAAGATAGCTGCACTTGGGTTGTGAAGTTGCTTTGCGGACCAGCGGCTAACAGCGGTGCGGCCCAGCGCTCGTGCTGCATCATTACTTCTAGGTCCAGACCACTTTTCCACCGGTACTTGAACGCGGCATACGCATCCTGTTGTGTTTCGCCTTCGGGTATGAAGAATTGCGAGACCTTCACCGTCCGAAAGCCCGCCGTGATGCTGCTAGAAGGATTTAGCCAATAGTTCGCCCACGCTTTGCCGCCAGTCCCCTCGCGTCCGATCCATGATCCGAGCAGATTGCGGTTTATGGTATAGCTGTCTTTATATAAGCCTTCGTAGTAATAAAAGTTGCCACCGAGATCCTGTGTTGGGAAGGTGTCAGTGGTGCCCCCTTCCACATGTAAATCCATTTTGGAAATTCCAGGAAGGTGGCTTACGTAGACTCCGGGCATTATGGCTGACCTATTAGGGGCATCTGCCGGTGATATGTCGTCGTGGACAAAGGAATCGATGTACGCCGTCACCCAATTGCGCATAAAGGGCAAACGATATCGGATATCGAAGTTGGCGTGACGCGTCCCCGGTGTGTCGTGTGGATTGAACCCTACATTTGTGCCGCTGCTGGCGCTCGTAAGCGACTTCCAGAAGGTATGGAGTGTTAGTGGTTCCAGTCCTTTTCCCGCAAAAATGGAGCTGCGCGAGAATCCGATCTCTAGATTTCTTGTGGGCTGAAGCACGATCTTTTGGCCGAAGGTGAACGGATCCGGCGGGTATCGATTTCCGTACAGTCGTCCGAAGAAGTTGTCGTACCGCACGGTTCCCAATAGTTTTGAAAAAAAAGGAACGTACAACGGGAATGTACGATTCAACCTTATTCCGTAGAACGGCGCAGCATTGTTGCTGAGCATAAGCGAAGTGCTGTCGTCGGGGCCCCACC
>CAYNTW010000192.1:0-3820 GCA_964400085.1 uncultured Steroidobacteraceae bacterium
CGCCTAAGAACATCCTGCTCGATTTCACGCAACTTGGCACGGCGTTTCGGAATATTGAAAGTAATGAAGACCTATTGATAGAAGATTACTGTTCGGACGTTGATACAAACGACACGGGTGAACATCTCGAATTTCCATGGCGATTCAATGTCCGTCTGGTGCCGAGCGATCCGTCGAGTCAGCCGGTGGATGCAACATGCTTCCTAAAATACGAGACCGCCACACGTTTCACGGTTCACTCCGACGATTTAGCGAGGTATGTATCGCTCGGCGAAGAGACGCCCATATCTGCATTAGAAGCGGTTGATCGTGCGCAAGCCTTCAGGATCGTATTAGGCGACGGAAAGGAAGCCTACGCGTATGGCCAGTTCTATAGCGTCGCGCCGTCGATCGAGGCAATGCGCGACATCGTCCGTGACCTTCTGGTAACTGACGTTGCGCTTACTCCACTCAAGACGGAAAAAGGCGACACGTCGACGCCCGGAACCCGTTGGGACGCTGACTCTGTGTTCGGCTATCTGGACGCTACTAAAGCGAACATCCCCATGCGACAATATGCGGGAAACGGATGGACCTATGTCATTTGTGAAGATCTCTTGACGGAAATCGCAGACTTTATAGCGTACAAAATAAATCCGCCTTCGGTCGCATTTATCCACGCAAAGCGGCCGTCAACTGCTCATCTACTTTCGGCATCCGCATTACACGAAGTCCTAGCGCAAGCCATTAAGAATTTGGATGCCATTCGCATCGGAGGCTCTGGAATTCCCGCTGGCCAAGCTGCCAAGTGGAATGGCGTGTGGAAATTGAAGGAGCGGCGAATACCGCGAATTCGCAAAGGTGGTCTTACCGGCGCGCGACATGTGGCGAACCTTAAAGAGTTATTGAGTTCGGCTACAACTCAGCGACACGTTTGCGTCGTCATAGCTGGGGGCATTAGGCGTCAAAATTTGCTCCAAGAGTTGGCCAAAAATAAGCCGAGCGTGGTCGCGATCCAAGCATTTCTTTTGTTAACAGCATTCTATGCGGAAGTTTCGTCTCTAGGAATTATACCAACTGTCATTTGTGATTAGCACGTACATCCGTGACTAACCCCCCAAGGTAAGTCTTGCCGGTCCCGAAGACATGCCATGAGGCGTCGTCGGAACCAATCTCTTAACGGGGTCCTGGCAAGCCCCGGCGGCGTCTCTCTTTGTTCTTGTGCAACGACGGGAGACTTTGCATGTTCGGTTCCAAGAAGATTCGCTCGATAACACGCAACGAGCTGTATGAACGCGTATGGATCACGCCAATGACGACGCTGGCAAAGGAATTCTGCATTTCAGACGTCGGTCTGCGAAAGATCTGCAAACGCGCCAACATCCCGCTTCCGCCTGGCGGATATTGGATGATGAAGCAGTACGGGAAACGCCTTCCACGTAAACCGGCGTTGCCGCCGCTCGAGTCAGGCGAAAGCGAAGAATTACGCATCGCCGAAACTCCGAAAAAGATCGAAGTGGAAATCGACATTCCGACTGAGATTGCGCAGGCGATCGAAGCGGAGCGCGCCGCAAATGAACCGGTTCCATTTCCACAATCTCCAACGCCGCATGCGATCGTGAAATCATGGGAACGTGCGCGCAAGCAGTCATACGGGTCACCCACGTTCACGCCAACGACGGAATCGCGCCGGCGCCGCATCGTTTCCGTGCTGCTGCGCGAGATTGAAAAGCGCGGCGGCAAAGTGTCGGCAGAAAATGAGCACACGCTCAGCATTGGGTTGTTTCGGCAAACGATCGAACTGACGGTCACGGAGCGAATGGTTCAGGAGCGCGTTCCCCTAACCGGCAAAGAGCGCGAGTACGGCTGGTATGCATCCCGCGGATACCGCACGGAGCTGCGTCCCTCTGGCCTGCTGCGCCTGCGACTGGAGCACTATTTCCGCCACGCGCTACGTAAGGAGTGGAACGAGACCGAAGCTAAGCCGCTCGAGGGGCAGCTGCGTGAGGTGATCATCGCATTATACATCGCCGCGGCCGCACTACAACGGGAAGCGGAAGCCGAAGCCGTGCGTCGGCAACGTGAGGCGGAAGAACAACAGCGTCGCTGGGAGGCGGCGGAGAAGCGCCGCAACGAACGCGAGCGCGTCAAAGCGCTCCTAGAGGACGTCGAATCGTGGGCCGATGCGCAGAAACTGCGCAGTTACATCCTGGCAGTCGAGCGGAGCGGCGTGCGATCAAGTGAACCCGACTGGTTTACTTGGGCCAGGCGCATCGCCGACGCCCTCGATCCGCTCATGGAATCAGAAGACGTCGATTGGGAAGAACAGGCACCATTTTATAAGTTTAGCTGAACTCGACCGGTCGCGAAGGTTCTGACTGTCGTTTTTATTATGTCCCGCTAGAGCCGTAGGCGGGCACTTGTGGAGGTATGAAGGAGCTGTTGAGTGAGCTGCTTACGCCGATGTACTCCGATGAAGGTACGCCCATAGGCCGAGTGGGATCTGCGCTGTGGCCTATCCTTTACGAAGAGCTGCAAGACCTTATCCTGCGTCAAAATTAGACACTGTATCGGACTCGGAACGGCTTTGCCGTGCTTATTGCATTTCACTGGCGGAACGGCGTTGCCCTAGCGGTCGTCTTGCGGAAGACAAGGGTACGCTCTCGATTCTTGCCGCGGGGATCCGGCGTTGCAGCACGGGATAGCCGCAGTTGTAATTTTGCAGTCGAGTGGCGACAACGAGGAGCGGCGCTCAGGGAACCGTTTTCAGCGTAGCGGCACTGTACGAGTAACATAGCCCATCGCGCTGTGACCGAGTCGCATCTTCTGCACTAAAAATCCCCAGCATCAATGGCATCAAGCGCCGTAAGCACGGCTTCGATATCGCCGGCGTTGATGACGTCAATCGGCCTTCGGCCGTTAAGAAACGGCTCACGTCCTATGAGCCACCGTTCAAACGTATCCGGGGCGAAGGTTCTGGTGGCACGGTCGCGCACTACTTCAGGTACGTTCGCTGACTCGTCGCTCATTTTGCGTCAGTGGCTTCGAAAATCTTCAGGCGTCGCTTTTCGGTCCGTGATGTCATGTTCGGGAACGCTTAAGATACTTTCAACGCCGAGCAGCCCACCGAAGAACCACACAAGACCGTTAAACATGCTCCGACAAACGCTCGTTACGTTATGCATCATGCAATGTTACCGAAAGCCATTTGAGCAGCAATCGCGCTATGAATAGGCACCACCTTCTAGGTCAATTGCGATAGCTGAGCTCGTCGGCCGTCGGCACGCGATCGGGCGGCTCGCACCTGTTACGATTAAGGACTGCCTTCTCATTCCACAGCCCCTCGACGAGGTCGCGCAGTCCGGCCGCTACATGCCGCATATCGCTGGCTATTGCCCTGCTGTCGAAGAGGTCGCGAATTCCGGCGAATAGGTCGTAAATTTTCATGCTCGTATGTGTAGCGCAAAGACGAAATTAAGGTTCATCGAGGTTCAAGGGACGGCGCCACTCCACCGTCCCTCATACTATACCGTATTTAGCACGCACGATAGCGCATCAGCTGCCAGGATGCACTTCAAGTACTTCATAGTCCCTGTTGCGGGTAGCGACATGCAACAGTCCGCGCCTCGATTTACGCGGCTTTGCCGTCCGGGATTCCGACGCGAATTGCGTCGAGTTTGTCCAGTACCTCCTCGTCGGCCCACGGAATGTCGATTCCGTACTGAATGCGCGCTTCCATGAGCCTAAGGAGGTTGTAGACAAGACAGACGAGCAGCAGCTCATTGCAGCGCGACTCCTCAAGCCGGGCACGGATGGCTCTCTTGATGGTCCGTTTTATTGA
>CAYNTW010000193.1:0-2604 GCA_964400085.1 uncultured Steroidobacteraceae bacterium
GGAGCGAGGGACTCGCCCATCTCCCCCCACTTTCTCCCACCGGTGGCCACTATAGGAATCGGGGGTCGGCTATGTCAATTGAAATAGTGAGAAATTCGTCGCAGTCACAACGACTTATGTATGCGTGGCCAAGCCTCCAGCCAGGGTGTGTCGCGTATTCGGCTTAGCAATCAGCAGTTTGGCCCGCTAATCTCATACAGTGGTTCACGTGTTGAAAGACTGGATCGGCGCGGTGTCGGCGGAGCCGCGCCGTAGTGCCGGCGCGAGGAGGCACGTCGTCGCGCGGGGCGCGCGGGCGACTTCGGCGATTTATGTCAAAAACGCGTGCCGGAGCCATTGCACTTTAGGGCTTGCTCCGGTGAGCTCGGACACGGTGACGACGTCGAATCGGGCCGGAAGCCGCGCGAGATCCTTGCGCTGCTGAAGAAGTTGCTCTGCCGCGCGAACCAACCGCTGTTGCTTGCGGGGATCGACGCTAGCGGCTGCCCCTCCATACCGATCGCTCGCGCGTGTCCGCACTTCCACGATCACCAGCGTGTCCCCATCGCGCGCAACGATATCCAGCTCGCCCAGCCGGCGGCGGAAATTGCGCTCCAGGATTTGCAGACCTTGGCTCCGCAGGAACGCGACCGCAAGGTCTTCGGCCCTTTGGCCAATAACCTGCCGATAGGTCCGACGACCGGTCGGCATTCGGCTAGAGCGGCCCTGCGGCCGCACTCTACTGTCCCGCGGCCGGCATTCCCGCCGCTGAGGGCGACGCTGGCGCCGGCGATGAGGGTGGCTGCAACAGCCGGACCTCACCATCGTGAATCTGCGCCCAATTCAGGTCACGGTGCACGCGGCGGTCAGCGTCGACTGTCAACCGCCCAGTGAGACCCTGGATGTTGACGTTATTGGTCACTCCACGCTCGCGCAATGCAACTGCCAAGCGATAGGCATCAAAACCAAACGCGAACAGGCGACCGCGCCGCGGCCCTCCGCTGGGCCACGCGTCACGTACGGCTGCTCGAACCGCATCCGCGAGATCGCCACCTAACATCCACGGCATGTCGGGAAACATGAGCCCCTCCAGATCCTGGTTCGCGCGAGGATCGGGCTCAAACGCATCGGATGTCGCATAGGTCGCCACATCACCGGCGTAATGGAATCGCAGCTGCGGCCGCACGAGGCGCTCCGTGCCCGCCTGCGCCGGGGCGAAGATGAATTCGAGGTCGGCCCGCCGCCGGGGCTCGAATTCCAACTTCGTACCCAGAATGGATTCCAGCCGCTTATAACGCGCCCGGCTGTCCGTGATGCGCAGGATCTGCATCACTTCCTCGGAATAGTCGGTCTGCGCGGGATCGATGGTCCCCGTCGCAAACAGGGTGCCCCCGCCGGCCTCGAGCTCCTGTTTGAAAGCGCCGAGCACGCGAGTCCCCCAGTCACCGGAAGGGACGAGAGCCACACCATGTCGGTGGCCATCCTCCAGGATCCGCCGCGCCGCCAAACGAGCTTCGTCTTCCGGCGACAGCGCGTACTGGTAGAACGTCGCGGGAGCGGGCCGCTCGTTCGGCAGAAAGTTGAGCGCGAGAATTGGTGGGTGCGGAGCGGCCAGATTGGCAGCCGCCACGACCTCTTCACGGGTAAGGGGACCGACGATGAATTCAGCTCCTTCCTGCGTCGCGTGCCCGACCGCCTCCGCGATTCCGCCTTCGCCGGTGTCATATACCCGCACGTGCGGCCGCTGCGCGGGTGCAGACTGGAAGTAGGCAGCCATGAAGCCATCACGAACCTGCGTCGCAGCCGCGCCGGCCTTGCTGGTGATGGGCAGAAGCAGGGCGATATGCGCCTCAGCCTGAAGCGCCTGCACCTGTTGATTGCCCAGCAGTTGGGTGCGCACGAGCTCATTGGCCGGATGGTTGGGATTACGGGCGCGCCATGCCTCGATTTCCGGAATCGCGGCGTTGGGATTGCGGGCGGCCGCGGCAGCTAGCGGCGCGAGCTCCAGCCAACCGCGCACGACGGGATTCGTCGCGGTACTCGGCTCAATCTTCACGCCATGGTCACTTGCGTTGCGCAGCTCGCCAAGAAGCGTCAATCGGCTCTGACGTAACTCCTGCGCGTTCGCGAGCCAGGGCTCGGAGGCGATTTCCGCTGATACCGCATCCGCGGCACGGCCCGCCGCAAACGCCGCTTGCCCCCGGAGTTTGAAATACTCCACTGCTTCGGGCACGTGCGAGGGCGCCTGCATGGCCGTTACTTTCTGCCAGGCCTGGACGCCGTCGCCACGAGCGAGCGCCACCTGTACGTCGAGCAAGGCGTGCTCGGTGCCTTGCTGGGCATTCAAGGGAGTCTGAACCGTCGTGAGTGCGCGGGCCGCTTCGTCTGGAAGTCGTGCCGCCAGGTACGCACGAACGGCGCGAAACACGAATTCGTTGCGATCGGCGCCGCTGTTTTGCGCAGCCAACGCTTCGTAGACGCGCCCGGCCCCAACCTGGTCGCCCTGGCGCGCCAGCTCTTCGGCTCGATCCACCGACGGGGGTAACTCAGCCTGGCGTGTGAGGCTGGGGCACCCCGTGAGAGCAAACGCCGCGGTGGCGATCACAGCGAAGCGGACGATCCATC
>CAYNTW010000193.1:2704-3800 GCA_964400085.1 uncultured Steroidobacteraceae bacterium
ATTATAGTGATGAAGCGGCGCGGCCGGCTGCAAGTCATAGCGACGCCAATCGGCAACATGGGCGATCTGAGCGCTCGCGCACGGGAAGCGCTGGAAAGCGCGGATCTCATCGCGGCTGAGGACACGCGCCACACGCTCGCACTGCTGCAGGCTATCGGCGTCTCGCGGCCCCTGGTCTCATTGCACTCGTATAACGAGTCACAGCGTGTACCCGATCTGCTCGCGCGAATGGAATCGGGCGAGGTGATCGCGCTCGTAAGCGATGCGGGGACACCCCTGCTCTCCGACCCTGGCTTCGAGCTCGTCAACCGTGCCGCGCAGGCCGGCTTCGAAGTTGCCCCGATCCCCGGACCTTCGGCGATCACCGCGGCGCTTGCCGTTGCAGGACTACCGACGAACCGTTTCTGCTTCGAGGGATTTCTCCCCGCGCGCCCGAAGGAGCGGCGGACCGAGCTCGCGAAGCTCGTACACGAGCCTCGAACGCTCGTGTTTTTTGAGGCTCCCCATCGCATCGCCGAGACGCTGTCCGATCTGGCCGAGGAGTTTGGGGGGGATCGTCAGGCCGTGGTTGCACGCGAGCTTACGAAAACTCACGAAACGGTCTACCGAGGCACGCTCGCGGACCTGATGGCGCAAGCGCACGGTGATGCGAATTTCCAGCGCGGGGAGATCACCATAGTCGTGCATGGAGCTCCACCAACAGCGAGCACCGTGGATCCCCAGCTGCTTCGGCGCACCGTCGATCTACTCTCGAAGGAGTTACCTCCAGGCCGGGTCGCCGCGATTGCCGCGCAACTAACCGGAGCGACGCGAAATGAGGCCTATGCCCTCGCCACGCGCGGCGCGAGCATGAGCGACGACACCGAGCCCCCGTAGGCCGCCTTTGCCCAAAAGGGCAAGTGTTTCGCGGCAAAAACCGCGCTTTTTGCCGCGAGCTTTACAAGCGAGTACGTCCCCGCAGAAATGGCCGCAGGCCTATTTCTGCTAAGATAAACAAGGGAGCCGGCTAGGTGATCGCTGCTTCCGGCGGCAACGCCGGGGGTGGAGGAAAGTCCGGGCTCCGGCGGATCAGGTGCCAGGTAACGCCTGGGAGGCG
>CAYNTW010000194.1:0-3791 GCA_964400085.1 uncultured Steroidobacteraceae bacterium
TCCTCGACGTCGGGCTCCATAGGAATCACGTGCTAGCGTTGTGCCGGCTACGTGTCGCGCCTCATGCGGCGGCGCCGGAGCCCATCATCCCGCGCAGCTTCCCGAGCGCGTTGGACTCGATTTGCCGAATGCGCTCCGCGGAAACGCCATACTTGTCGGCCAGGTCGTGCAACGTCGCCTTGTCATCAGTCATCCAACGACGCTGCAGGATGTCGCGGCTACGGTCATCGAGACGAGCCATAGCTCCGCGCAATCGCTCCGATGAATCGTCTTCCCACTCGGCGTTCTCCACCTTCTCCGCCGGATCGGCATCCGCGGCGGGCAGGTAAGCCGCTGGGCTGTAGACCTCCTCGTCTTCAGACTCCGGGACGGGGTCAAACGACATGTCACGCGCGGCGAGCCGCTTCTCCATCTCGGTGACTTCGCTCTCGCTGACACCCAGGTCACGCGCAACCGCGGCGGTCTCCTCGGCCGACAGCCAAGTGAGATTCTTCTTCATCCGACGCAGGTTGAAGAACAGCTTGCGTTGCGCTTTGGTCGTGGCGATCTTGACCAACCGCCAGTTGCGCAAGACGTACTCATGGATCTCGGCGCGAATCCAATGCACCGCGAACGAGACCAGGCGCACGTTCTGCGCGGGATCGAAACGCTTCACGGCCTTCATCAGGCCGACGTTACCTTCCTGAATCAAATCTCCAATGGGCAAACCGTAACCGGTATAGCCACGGGCGATGTGAACAACAAATCGAAGATGCGACAACACCAGTTGCCGGGCAGCGTTCAGATCTCCACGGAAGCGAAACTTCTCGGCGAGATCTCGCTCTTCCTCGCGACTGAGCACTGGAATTCGGCCAACGCGGTCCAAGTAAGCATCCAGGCTTCCCATCGGACCGGCGAGCGCGAAGTCGCCATTACGGGCGATCAATGCGGTACTTGCGGTCATGAACTCTCCTATCTCCAGGGCGGCCATTTTAGCACTCGCACATTTAGAGTGCTAAGGGGTACAAAAGTTCCCGGGGCACCTACCCCGTCGGCGAGCCATTTCGCCTTATGGGACAACAGCTTAGACCTACCCAAGTCTGCTGGAAATCCCTCTTCCGAGAGGGGCAACGCCCCGCCTCTTCGGGGGTTCCTGCGCTTACCTCCGCAGCGCTGACGCTAGCGCCGTCTATGAGTTCAAACCTGTACCTGCACCTTGACCCTCGCAAAGGGGTCCACGTAGCGTTGATCGGGCCTGCCCGGCCACCCTTCAAGTCCGATTTGGCCGTCTACCGCGATTGGACATAAGTCCCACCGCCCGGTTCCGACAGTCCAGCAAGGCTTGAGCAGCGCTAGCTGACTTCCAGCACCACTTTCCCGTGGGGATGCTCGCGCTCGAGCCGCCGTTGGGCTTCGGCGGCGTGCTCCAGGGTGTAGCTCGCCACGACGAACGGCCGTACCTTGCCGTCATCGATCAGGCGGCCGATCTCGGCGAGCTCGCCGCCGTCGGGGTGCGCGATGTAGTTCGTGGCTCGCGCGTGATGCTCGCGTGCCTTGATTTCGGATGGCTTGGCCAGAGTGGATATCATGGTGCCGCCGTCCTTGAGGACTGCCCACGAGCGCTCTTGCGTATCGCCTGCAACCAGGTCGAACACCAGATCGACGTCATGCAACTTCTCTTCGAAGCGCTCGGACTTGTAATCGATCACTTCGTCCGCCCCCAACGAGCGGACGAATCCCACGTCCTGCCCCGACACTGTCGTGCATACGGTAGCGCCCTTCGCCTTCGCGAATTGTATGGCGAGATGTCCAACTCCTCCGGCGCCACCGTGAATCAACACGCGTTGGCCGGCAACGAGATTGCCTTCATCGAACAGACCCTGCCAGGCGGTGAGTCCGGCCAGGGGGATGGCGGCGGCCGAAGAGTAATCCAGTCGCTCGGGCTTGCGTGAGCACGCGTCAGCTTTGACGGTGGCATATTCGGCATACCCACCTGATCCGGTGTCGAGCATGGCATACACCGCGTCGCCTTCGTTGAAATTGCGAACCGCCCGGCCGCAGCGCTCGATGGTGCCGGAGACATCGCGCCCGAGAACCTTCGGCAACTGCTGTTCTTTCACCGGCGGGTACTGGCCAGCGCGGATCTTGTAATCGACCGGGTTGACGCTGGCGGCGTGAACCTTGATCAGCACCTCATCGTCCTTGGGCTCGGGAATGTCGACACTTTCGACCTTGAGCACTTCCGGGCCGCCGAAGGAATGGATACAAACCGCTTTCATTTTGGCCATGGTGAAGCTCCGGTTCGTCCGATCTGCCGCTCTCGATCCAACACCCGGGTGGCACCGCAGTTCCCGCCTTTCGATGGGTTTGTGAATATCTGGTGAATTGCACCCGATATTCCCCCTATGCCCCTGCAGCCCGTCCCTTCAAACTGTGGGCAGCGGCCGGTTGGCCGTCCGACTCATGGAAGACATCGCCAGCATGGATGGACAAGAAATCGTTGCGAGAACACAGATGAGAGACGGCGCCGGAGTTGGCGCGGCGGAAACACAGGTTCGTCGTACGCGCGGCGTCGGCGGCAACCGCAAACGGTCGGCGCGCAAAGCTATCGCCAAGAGCAAACCCAATGAAGTCACCGCCAAGCGCGTGATACAAACTCTGCCGATCCGTGACTGGCCAGAGGACGAGCGGCCCCGTGAGAAGCTGCTTGCGCGGGGAGCGCAGGTGTTATCGGACGCTGAGTTGCTCGCTGTGCTGCTGCAATGCGGAACCGGCGGCCTGAATGCTATCGAGCTGGCGCAAGCGCATATCGTGGCGTTCGGATCCTTGCGCGAGCTGCTCACAGCGAAATTCGCCTGCTGGACTGATAAAGCGGGCGTGGGAATCGCTCGGTACGCTGCACTCCAGGCGGCGCTCGAGCTCGCTAAACGACATTTGCGTGCGTCCCTGGAGAACGGCTCAGCGCTGACGGCGCCCGAGACCACGCAACGGTTTTTGCGCGCCGAGCTGCAGCATCGACCTTACGAGGTCTTCTGTTGCCTCTTTCTCGACAGTCACCACCGGCTGATTGCGTTCGAAGAGCTCTTCAGAGGCACAACGGAGATCGCCCACGTGCATATCAAGGAGGTCGTGCGCCAGACCCTGCTCCACAATGCCTCCGCCGTTATCTTCGCCCACAACCACCCGTCGGGTGTCATGGAGCCGAGTCGCGCCGATGAAGAGATCACGCGACGACTGCGCCACGTGCTGGCGCTCATGGAGGTCCGCGTCCTGGACCACCTCATCGTGGGAAACGGCGGCTGTTATTCATTCGCCGAGCACGGACTGCTGTAAAGCGAGCTCGCCAAGGCTCCGCCGGCCGCCCTTGAGATCCCCCGCCGACGCTGGTATAAAGTCCGGCCCCGGCGAGGGGACGGTAGCCTTTGCCGTGGTTCCTCGCCTCCAAGTGACTGAATTCTCAAGGTTGTTCGTATGTCCCGCGTTTGCGAAATCACCGGCAAGAAGCCGGGCGTCGGTAACCGTGTCTCACACGCCAATAACAAGAAGCGTCGCCGCTTTTTGCCGAACCTGCGCACACAGCGGTTCTGGGTCGAGACCGAGAAGCGTTGGGTGTCGCTGCGGATTTCCGCGAACGGACTGCGCACGATCGAGAAAAAGGGCATCGACAAGGTCGTCGCCGAGCTGCGCACGCAAGGCGTGAAGATCTAAGCCGGCGAGCCCCCTGAGGACAAATCCATGCGCGAAAAGATCAAGCTGTTGTCATCGGCCGGAACCGGCCATTTCTACGTGACCACCAAGAACAAGCGCCTCCA
>CAYNTW010000195.1:0-3785 GCA_964400085.1 uncultured Steroidobacteraceae bacterium
CTTTGCCCGGGGATGATCTGGTGCGGCGCGACAGTCTTGCAGCACTGCTGTTTCGGCTGGAGCGGCCGCTGGAGACCGGGGAGGCCAAAGGGCTGCTGGCCGAAGTGAGAAGCTGGTTCCGGCGGCATCCGGACCAGGGACGACTGCGGCAATTGTTTGCCGAGTTGGTTCGCCAGGCATTGAAGGGGCTTAGAATCAAGGTACCCGTGCACAACGATTTTCTGGAGACGAAGATGGAATCCAACTTCGCGAGAATAGGGGAAATCTGGAAGCAACAAGCGCTCGCTGAGGGAAGGGCTGAGGGTTTGGCCCAGGGCAGGGCCAAAGGCAGAGCCGAGGGCAGGGCCGTGGGTCTGGCGGAGGGTCTGGCGGAGGGTTTGGCCAAGGGCAAGGCCGAGGCCCTCATTTGTCTGCTGGTTGAGAGATTCGGGGCATTAGCGCCGTCTTTGCGAAAGCGCATCCGGAAAGCCAGGCTTGCGACCCTCGAGCGCTGGTTCAAGCGTGCTATTGCCGCACCTGACTTGCGCTCGGTGTTCAACTCGCCGCGTTGAAACAGGACTGGGCCATCCCCAACTCACGTTAACCTGCGGGTCTGTATCTTCGTTGATGCCGACGTAAGTCGGTCCCAGAGTGTGGCGGCATCTGGTACGCACCCGCCCTAGTGAATTCATAGTCCCCACCACGTCGGCTAATAGCCGCGACCACCCCGCGGCCGTTCTGAAATGTCTTCACGCGCCTGTCGTGATCCGCGTGCGCCAGGCGTCTCTGCTTCGAACCGGCCTGATGGTCTCGCCGGCGGAAACGGAACCGAAGGAGATACCTATGCAATACGCCCTGCTGATCTACGAAGACGAATCCGCGTTTGGCCCCGGAAAGTCCGGTCCGAAGCTTCAGGAAGTCGTCGGGCGACACATGGCCTTTACCAAGGAGCTCGGCGCCACGCGCATTGGCGGAGCCGGGCTGAAGGGGACACAGTCGGCCACTACGGTGCGCACCACGAAGGGGAAACAGTCGGTGCACGACGGCCCGTTCGCCGAGAGCAAGGAGCAACTGGGTGGCTTCTACATCATCGAAGCGCCCAATCTCGATGCCGCGCTGGCCATCGCGAAACGAGTGCCACTACTCGAGGATGGCGCGATCGAGGTGCGGCCGCTGCTGGGACCCGGATGAGCGGCGCCGCCCTGGAGCGGGTCTTTCGGGAGGCGAGCGGGCGCATTGTCGGCGCGCTCGCCGCCCGGTTTCGTGACCTGTCTCTGGCTGAGGATACTTACGCGGAAGCCTGTGCGCGGGCGCTCGAAGACTGGCCACGCGCTGGCGTACCAGACGACCCTGCCGCATGGCTCTATCGGGTGGGCTCTCGAATCGCATTGGATGTGATTCGCCGAAACAAAACCCACCAGCGCTTCGCGCCGCTCCTCTGTGAGGCTGAGGGAACAGATGACTCTGAAGAGGTGGACAACGTGATTCCCGACGAGCGCCTGCGACTCATATTTATCTGCTGCCATCCCGCCGTCAGCATCGACGCGCGCGCCGCCCTCACACTGCGACTCGTGTGCGGGCTCTCCACGCACGAGATTGCCCGTGCGTTTCTGGTGTCCGACATCACGTTGGCCCAACGCCTCACCCGTGCGAAACAGAAGATCGCGGACGCCGGCATTCCTTTCGAAGTTCCGGGTCCGGAGCACTGGGTGGAGCGCCTGGACGCTGTCCTCAGCACACTCGAGGTCGCCTACGCAAAGGCGCACGAAGATGCTGCCGGCACGAGCGTGCATGCGCACTATGCTGGAGAAGTGCTCCAGCTGAGCCAAATCGTCGCCCAGCTCATGCCCAATGAGCCCGACGCCCTCGCGCTGGCCGCCCTCGTGCGCTTCACCGAAGCACGACGCCCTGCCCGGGTGGATATCAACGGGCTGATGGTCCAGCTCTCAGAACAAGATCCAGCACTCTGGAACCGTTCGCTGATCGAAGAAGGAACCGCCTTTCTCGAACGCGCCGCCCATCTCGATCCCGAGCGTCCACGTGTCATCCAAGCGCAAATTCACGGCTGCTGGTGTAAGCGTCGGAGCCTGTCGGACGCCGCGCCGTGGCCTGAAGTCCTCGTGTTGTATGACCGTTGGCTCACCCATCATGATAACCCGATCGTCAGACTGAATCGCGCGGTCGCGCTGGCGGAGGTAAGAGGCGCCTCGGCAGCACTTGCCGAACTGGAGCGGCTCGATACCGACCAACTGGGCTCTTACGCGCCGTTTCACGCCGTGCGAGCCGAGATGCTGAGCCGTACCGGCCAATACCCGGCTGCTATCAGCGCCTACGATGCAGCCATCGCGCTCGTATCGACCAGCGCCGAGCGCGCGTGGCTCGACATGCGCCGGCGCATTCTCGCGGAGCGAATAAACAGCTGACTACACTCACCTGGTCTGCTGTGACTGCTGCCCCTCCGCGGGCGCATGAATGCCTAACTCGCGGCCGTCCGGATCGTTGAGTATCATCTGCATGGCGCCCCAGTGCTCCTTGACGAAGGGCTGCACGACGTTCCCGCCGCGTGGCGGTTGAAAGCCCGCGGCGCTCTCGACCGCCAAAGCCGGCACGACCTTGAGCGCCTGCTGAGGTGGCCTTTCCGCAATGAAGATATACGGGCCGCCAGTTGGATGACGCAACTGCCCGGAGTGATGATCGGTCTCGAACTCCAGCTCGAATCCCAACTCCTTCCAGAAAGCCACGGATTTGCCCCAGTTATGGGTCTCGATCAACAGACCCGAGATTCCTTTAGTCGCCATCTGGCCTCCTCTTGAGCTTGCGCTGTTTGCCCAGGTACTCCCGCAGCGCCTTGGCGACCAGCGCCGAAAGCGACTCTTCGGTCTCGATCGCGTGATACTTCAGCTCACGGATGAGATCGGTCGGGAGGTAAACATTGAATTGCTTGACGTCTTTGCTCTCGTCCGTCATGTGCTAGGATACTAGCATCCTAGCACATGACCATCAAGCTGGACCTCAGGCTCTAATTCAACGCCCGCGCCAGATCCTCCAGGATGTCCTCGGTCGCTTCGATGCCGACTGACATCCGGATGAGCGTGTCGCTGATGCCGAGCCGCAGCCGGTCCTGCGGACTCAGCCCGGCGTGCGAAGTGGTAGCCGGGCGCGTCAACAGCGTTTCGACGCCACCCAAGCTGGGAGCGATGGCGGGCAGAGTCGTTTTTCTCAGAAAGTCCTCGGCGCGCTCCGCGGAGCCGTGCAGCTCGAAGCTCAGGACGCCGCCGAAGCCCTCGAACAGATCGCGAGCGCGCGAGTGCCGAGGATGGCTTTCGAGCCCTGCGTAATTCACTCGGGCAACCGCTGGATGCTCCTGGAGAAAACGCGCGATCCTGAGCGCGCTCTGGTTTTGTTGACGAACCCGGAGTGCGAGCGTTTTCAGGCCGCGGCCGAGCAGGAAGGCGGCATGCGGATCCATGGAGCCGCCCAGGTGATTGAGCCGATGCGTGATGCGCTCGATCATGTCCGCGGCGCCGGCCACCGCGCCCCCGACGATGTCGGAATGACCGTTGAGGAACTTGGTGGCGCTATGCAGCGATAGATCGAACCCCAACTCCACCGGTCGGAAGTTGACCGGCGTGGCGAAGGTATTGTCGATGATCGACACCAGGCCGTGTTCCCGTGCGAGCTCGACCACGCCGCGAAGGTCGGCGACCTGGAGCAGCGGGTTGGTCATCGCCTCGACGTAAATCGCTCGCGTATTCGGCCGCAGAGCCGCGCGCCACGAGGAGCGGTCGTCGGCATCGATGAAGTCG
>CAYNTW010000196.1:0-3747 GCA_964400085.1 uncultured Steroidobacteraceae bacterium
TTAGGTTGAAGGAGTTCCCAATGAGATTTGCCAAGACAATGGGCCGTCTGCTCATCTTCGTGCTCATCGCATCAGCGGTGGTTACGCTCGCGCAAACCCGCCGCCAGCCAGAGATCGAGAAAAGGATTGATGCTTTGCTCGCACGAATGACGCTGGAAGAGAAATTGGGCCAGCTTCAACAACTCGATGGCGAGGCGAACGGGAATTACCGGCCCGAACATCCAGAGCTTATTCGCAAGGGTCTACTTGGCTCGACACTGAACGTGCGCGGCGTGCGGAGTACGAACGAGCTTCAGCGCGTCGCCATGGAAGAGTCGCGCTTGAAGATTCCGGTGCTGTTCGGCTTCGATGTCATTCATGGTTACCGCACGATCTTTCCTGTGCCGCTCGGCGAAGCGAGCAGTTGGGACCCGGCGGCGGTCGAACGCGCGGCGGCGGTGGCGGCGGCGGAGACCAGGGCCAGCGGCGTGCATTGGACATTCGCGCCGATGGTGGATATTGCGCGTGACGCGCGCTGGGGGCGTATCGTTGAAGGCTCGGGCGAAGACCCTTACTTAGGGTCGGTGATGGCACGGGCGCGGGTGCGCGGGTTTCAGGGAAGCGATTACAGCGCGCCCGACAAAGTCGTGGCGTGCGCCAAGCACTGGGTCGGCTATGGAGCGGCGGAAGCAGGACGTGACTACAACACGACCGACATATCAGAAATGACGTTGCGCTCGGTCTACTTCCTGCCGTTCAAAGCGGCGGTTGATGCCGGCGTCGGGACGCTCATGAGCGCGTTCAACGATCTCGACGGCCTGCCCGCGTCGGCCAACCCGTTCACGCTGACAAAGGTGCTGCGCGATGAATGGAAGTTCGATGGCTTCGTCGTCAGCGATTACGAGTCGGTGAGAGAACTGCTCAATCATGGGTTGCCCGCGAACGAAGCGGAGGCGGCGCGTTTAGCTCTCAGCGCAGGCGTTGAGATGGAGATGGTTAGCCGTCTTTACAACAGACATGGTGCGCAGCTCATCAGGGAGGGGAAGCTGTCGCAGGCGACCCTGGACGAAGCGGTGCGGCGCATCCTGCGCATCAAGTTCCGTTTGGGGTTATTTGAGAAGCCTTACGGTGACGAAGCGCGCGAGCGTGCCGTCGTCTTGAGCCGCGAGAATTTGGCCGCCGCGCGGGAAGTCGCCGCGCGCTCGATGGTGCTTTTAAAGAACGAGCGTGAGACTTTGCCGCTCAGCAAAGACGTCAAATCAATTGCCGTGATCGGCCCGCTGGCGGATGATCCGCAAAACTCAATCGGTTCGTGGGCGGGTGCCGGGCGCGCGGAAGATACGGTCACACTGCTCGCCGGAATCAAAGCGAAAGTCTCGCCGCAGACGAAAGTGCTGTACGCAAAAGGCGTGGCGATTGAAGGCCGGGGCGTGACCGGCAACTACGACGAGTCGCCGGCTAATACCAGTAATGCCGGTGGGACAAACATCACCCCGACAGCCAACGGCGACGCCGCACGAAGTGCGACGAGCATGGCGGCGTCGGATTCAATTGCGGGGGCCGTGCAGGTGGCGCGCGAGGCCGACGCCGTTGTGATCGCCGTTGGCGAGACGGCGGCGATGAGCGGCGAAGCGGCGTCGCGCACATCGCTCGATCTTCCCGGCAGGCAGTTGGAGCTGATTCAAGCGATTCGCACTACGGGTAAACCCTATGTCGTCGTGTTGATGAACGGGCGTCCGCTCACGATCAACTGGCTCGCGGAGAACTCGCCCGCGATTCTTGAGACGTGGTTCGCGGGCACTCAGGCCGGCAACGCGATTGCCGATGTGCTGTTCGGTGACGTCAATCCCGGCGGCAAGTTGCCCGTGACGTTCCCGCGCGCGGTCGGTCAAGTGCCCATCTACTATAACCACAAGAACACGGGCCGGCCACCGTCCGACCAGAAGTACACCTCCAAATACTTGGATATGCCGGTGACACCGCTCTTTCCGTTCGGCTACGGACTGAGCTACACGCAGTTTCGTCTCACGAACTTGCAACTGAACAAGCAGAGCATTCGTCCTGACGGAAGTCTTAACGTGAGTGTCGAAGTGGAGAACACGGGGAAACGCGCCGGCGATGAAGTCGTGCAACTCTATCTCAGAGACATGGCGGCGAGCGTCACACGCCCCGTGAGAGAGCTCAAAGGCTTCGAGCGTATCACACTCAAACCGGGCGAGCGTCGAAGAGTCTCCTTTACGCTCGGTCCCGAACAACTCGGCTTTACCAACCGCGACATGCGCTTTGTCGTCGAGCCGGGCGACTTTAAAGTCATTGTCGGTAACAACTCCGTCGGCGGGCTCGAGGCGCAGTTTCAGGTTGCGGAGAGGTAATGGGCCGGCGAAGACACCGGTCAGAAGAGGGATAATTTACTAAAACGATGAATAGCGCAATGTTTCTCCGGGTGCGGATGATGCGGCGCGTCGTCTCGCTCCTGCTGGTCATTTATACGATAGCGGGCAGCACTTGGCTGCCACTCATCGCCTCTGCCCAGCGGCGGACCCATGTTGCCCCACCTGCGTACCGGCTGACGCTGCAGGACCAGGCCTTTCTTGAAGACTTGTCGCGCCGTTCGTTCAAGTACTTCTGGGAGAAGTCTGATCCTGAGACCGGCCTCGCGCTTGATCGCGCGCGGACCGACGGCTCGCCCCACGACGAGAACCACCGTAATATCGCCAGCATCGCTTCGACGGGGTTCGCCCTGACTGCCCTGTGCGTCGCGGCCGAGCGCCGCTGGGTGGCGCCGCGCGCGGCCGGCGAGCGGGTGCGCAACACGCTCCGTTTTATCGCCGAAAGGTTGCCGCACGAGCACGGGTGGTTTTACCACTTCGTCAACTGGCGGACCGGCGAGCGCGAGTGGAAGAGCGAACTCTCTTCGATTGACACGGCGCTCCTCCTGGGCGGCGTCCTGACGGCGCGGCAGTACTTCCGCAACGACCCGGAGATCGTCAGACACGCGACAAAGATTTATGAACGCATTGATTTCCCGTGGATGCTCAATAACCACCCGACACTGCTGGCGATGGGCTGGCATCCTGAGAGCGGTTTCATTAAGTCTCGCTGGGATACTTACAGCGAGCATTCGATGCTCTATCTGATGGCGATAGGTTCGCCGACGCATCCGATCACGCCCGACTCGTGGTATTGGTGGGTGCGGGATTGGAACATCTATAAGGAGTACACGTTTCTCGGCAGAGCGTCGCTCTTTACTCACCAGTACTCGCACGCCTATGTGGATTTCCGTCACCTCCGCGAGAACAAGGCGTCCCGCGTGGACTACTTTGAGAACTCGGTCATTGCCACACGCGCTCACCGCCAATTCTGCATGGATCTGGCGAAAGAGTTTCCCGGCTATTCGGAGAATGTCTGGGGCATCACGGCCTCCGATAGCGCGAAAGGTTATTTGGGATGGGGTGGACCGCCGCGCGACCCTGCCATTGACGGCACGGTCGTTCCTTGCGCGGCGGGCGGCTCTCTGATGTTTACGCCCGACATCACTGTGCCCGCCTTGCGCACGATGTACCAGAAGTTTGGCAGCCGCATCTACGGGCGGTACGGGTTCACCGACGCCTTTAACCCGAACACAGGCTGGGTCAATCCTGACGTGATCGGCATTGACGTCGGCATCACGCTCCTGAGCGCCGAGAACCTGCGCACTGGAAATGTCTGGCGGTGGTTCATGCGCAACGGGGAAATACCCCGTGCTATGCGACTGATCGGGTTACGCCC
>CAYNTW010000197.1:0-3730 GCA_964400085.1 uncultured Steroidobacteraceae bacterium
GCGCCATGAGGCGCGCGGCCGCGAGGCGTTGTGCCATCAACTCAGCCTCGTTCATCATCGTTCCTTTCATCCGCGAGGCGCCAACTCATGCGCTCACCGGCGCGCAAGGGGACGAGCTGGCCCATGGGTCCAAGAGGCTCGGAGCCAAATGGATAGTGCGCCGGAACTTCCCATGCCTCTTTCACGAGGGTGATGGTTTCCGGATTTCTCGGCAAGCCGTAGAAATCCGCGCCAAACTCAGAGGCGAACCCTTCCAACCTCGAGAGTGCGCCGACCGCCTCGAAGGCTTCCGCATAAAGCTCGATTCCCGCGTGGGCGGAGAAGATTCCCGCGGAACAACACCCGGCCTCTTTCGTGTGGCGCGCATGGGGCGCACTGTCGGTGCCCAGAAAAAATCGCGGATTCCCGCTTGCGATCACCTCGAGCAGCGCGCGGCGGTCGGGCTCGGTCTTCAGCACCGGCAGGCAATAGAGGTGGGGGCGGATACCGCCGCTGAAGAGCGCGTTGCGATTCAAGAGCAAGTGTTGCGGGGTAATCGTCGCGGCGACTCCGTCGCGGGCGTGGAGCACGAATTCAGCGGCGGCGCGCGTCGTGATGTGCTCGAAAACCACCTTCAGCTGGGCGAATTTCTCCACCGTCGGTGTCAGTACCGCATCGATGAAGCGCGCCTCCCGATCAAACACGTCGACGTCCGGATCGGTGACCTCGCCATGGACCTGCAGGATCATGCCGCGTTCGCTCATTCGGGCCAACACCGGCTCGATCTTGCGAATATCCGTTACACCCGCATCGGAGTGCGTGGTCGCGCCGGCCGGGTAGAGTTTGAATCCGTGGACGACACCACTCGCCTTGGCGCGATCGACTTCGCTGGGGTCGGTGCGGTCGGTCAAGTACAGGGTCATCAAGGGCTCGAACTTCATTCCTGCCGGAAGCGCCGCGAGGATGCGCCCACGATAGGCGAGTGCTTGCTCGGTCGTGGTCACGGGCGGTTTGAGGTTCGGCATGACGATGGCCCGGCCGAAGCGTGCCGCGGTAAAGGGCAACACGGCGCGCAGCGAGTCCCCATCGCGCAGATGGAGGTGCCAGTCATCCGGACGTCGGATCGTGAGCGAAGTAAGAGATCCCTGTACGGTGGTGGTTTTCTGTAAGCCTGAACGGCGCCCCTCGGTCACGAGCTGGCCTCCAGCTTGTCGAGGATGTTCTGTTTCAAGATGAGCTCGAGCGCATACCGGACACCGAAGCCGGTCACCTCGGTGTTGATATGTCCGAGGCCGCCACTGCGAGTCGACGAGGACAGGTCCACGTGCGCCCAGGGGATCTCCTCGGGCACAAAACGGCTCAAGAAACGCGCGGCGAGAATGTGGTCGCCTTTGCCCTCGACCGCGCACTGCACGACATCGGCGATCTTGCTCTCCAGGTCCGAGTCATAGTCGGAATCGAGCGGAAAATTCCACACGCGCTCGCCGCTGGCGTGTCCGGCCGCAACCAGAATTTGCGCCAAGCGAGGGCGGTTGGTGAAAACAGCGCTCATTCTTTCAGTGAGCGCGTGTACCGCGGCGCCGGTGAGCGTGGCGAAATCGAGCATCATTTTTGGCTTGGTGCGTGCCGCCAACGCGAGTGTGTCGGCGAGCACCATACGACCTTCGGCGTCGGTATGAATGACTTGAATTGTGACGCCGTTCGCAGCTCGCACCACTTCCTGGGGGCGGTAAGCCCGCGGGCCGATGTTGTTCTCGGTAATGGCTAGCCAGGCGTCCACGGCGATGGGCGCGCGCAGTTGCGTCATCGCGATGAGTGTCGCCAACGCGACTGCGCTGCCTCCCATATCGGTGTGCATGTCGAGCATCGAGCGATGCGGCTTCAAATTGACGCCACCGGTATCGAAGAGAATGCCTTTGCCGATGAGAGCAATGTCCGGGCCACCCGCGGCCTTGCGCCGGCCTGGCCGGTATTGCAGGTGGGCAATGCCCGCGACCGGCTGCTCGTTGGCGGCGGATACGGCCAGAAACGCGTTGGCCCCAGCCCGGCGCAGCGCCTGCTCGTCGAGCCACTTGAAGCCCAGGCCGTGCTTGCGGGCCAGTTCGGAAATAACGCGGTGATAGCCGCGTGCGTCCAGCATGTTGGGTGGCAGAGCGGTGAGCCAGCGCGCGAGATTGGTACCTGCCGCGGAGGCCACCTCGTAGCGCGTATCGTCGGCGTCGCGCCCGTCCAGAATAATTTGCTTCAGCGGCCGCTCGCCGGGAGAGGCTGCCCGATAGGTCGGTAACGGAAATGCTTGCGCGAGCGAAGCGGCGAGCAGGGCTTCGAGCGCGGCCTGTGCCGATGCGGCATCCCCGAGCGCGCGCAATTCAATCGTTTCCGGCGCGCGCGCCGCGACTTCCTTCAGCATCCGACCGGCGAGGGACAGTTTCTCGAAAGTGCTCGCTTGCGCCCCAATGTATCCAAGCACGGCCAGCGTGTGCTGTCGGTTGGCCAAGGCCGTGGTGCGCACCGTTCCGGAGCGGGGCGGGGTGCGGGCGTTGAGCTCCTGCCAGCGCTCACTTTCCGGCAGTGCCTGGAAAAGCTCCTTTGCGGCCTTATCGGGCACAACGACCAGCAAAGCGTCCGGCTCGACCCCGCGAACGCGTTTTTTCACGATTTCAGGTAGGGGTGTGGTGGGTAGGAGCGACATCCCGCGGACAATGGCAACCTTACGTTTCACATCACTCCTCTAGACGAGCGGCTTGCTTGACCACACTCAATGAAACCCGGATCATTGCGCCGCTTTGTGTAGAGGCGAATTTCTCTCGCTACGTTGCTGCCAGCGCAGCCCATTTTATCGTCTTCGCGCAGCGCGCTCGCGACTACTTGTGAGGCGCCTGCAATAGGCGCACAGCAGACCGCATGACAGAACTCCCGAAGCTGGAAGATCTCGATCCCGTTGAAACACAGGAATGGCTCGAGTCCATCGACTCGGTGCTGAAGCAGCACGGCCCTGAGCGTGCGCACTTCATCCTGGAACGGCTCATCGACTACACGCGCCGCAGCGGCGCTTACCTGCCGTTCAAGCCCAACACGGCATACGTCAACACCATTCCCACTGGGCGGGAGCCGGAATATCCGGGCAACCGCGCGCTCGAGCGGCGCATCGAGGCGTACATCCGCTGGAATGCGATGGCCATGGTCGTACAGGCCAATCGCATGTCCTCCGAGTATGGCGGACACCTCTCGAGCTATGCATCGTCGGCGACGTTGTATGAAGTCGGTTTCAACCACTTCTGGCGCGCGCCCTCCGAGAAGCACCCGGGCGATCTGGTGTTCATGCAGGGCCATTCCTCGCCCGGCATCTATGCGCGCGCCTATCTCGAGGGGCGGCTCTCCGAGGAGCTGTTGCGGCACTTCCGACAGGAAGCCGGAGGTCCCGGCACCGGCTTGTCGTCTTATCCGCACCCGTGGTTGATGCCCGATTTCTGGCAATTCCCCACGGTGTCCATGGGCCTGGGCCCGATGATGGCGATCTTCCAGGCGCGCTTTATCCGCTACCTGGAGCATCGTGGGCTGGCGAAGCCCTCCGATCGGAAGGTGTGGGCCTTCCTCGGCGACGGTGAAATGGATGAGCCCGAGTCGATGGGCGCGCTCACCATGCCGGTGCGCGAGGGGCTCGACAATCTCATCTTTGTGATCAACTGCAACCTGCAGCGCCTGGATGGTCCGGTGCGCGGCAACGGCAAGATCATCCAGGAGCTCGAGG
>CAYNTW010000198.1:0-3725 GCA_964400085.1 uncultured Steroidobacteraceae bacterium
CGCTCGGTGGCCGTCGCCAGCAGGTAGTTGGCGACCTGCTCCATTTCCTCCGCCAACAGCGCCGCGCCATAGATCTCGAGCACGCGCAGGACACCCTGCACCTGGTGCAGCTCCTGGGTGCAGCGCTCCAGGAGAGTGATGTTGTCAGGCTGCTCGACGTAGTTCTCGAGAGCCGTACGGGCTTCGGCGAGCGTGAGGTTCAGCTCACGACCGACAAAATCCAGCGTCTGGGAAGCAACTTCCGGCATGAAAAGCTCTTAGGGAGTAGGGCTCAGGTGCCACCGACCGCGGAGACCGGCCGGACCGCGGCGGCGGTTACGGCGGCCCTGCTGGTCTCGTCCAGGCGCTTGAAAGCGCCCGTGGACCCGATGGGCTCGGTGCTGGTTCCGGGAAGCCGGAAGCCTGCGGCGGCTTTGCGCAGTCCGGCGGAGAGCTCGGCCAGCTTCGCGATGGCAGCCGAGGTCGCGTTGGTTGATTCCGCGGTCTGGACGCTGATCTCCTTGAGGACCTGCATGTTGCGAGCGATGTTCTGGGCGGCGCCGGTCTGCTGGCGTGCGCTGCCCGAGATGTTCTGCACGAGGCTGGCGATCTGGTTGGAAACCTGCTCGATCTCCTCCAACGCGGCGCCGGCGTTCTCCGCCAACAAGGCTCCACCGACTACGTCAGTCGTGCTGCGCTCCATGGACACCACCGCCTCGTTGGTGTCGGTCTGAATGGTGCGCACCAGGACTTCGATCTGCTTGGTCGCATTGGCGGCGCGCTCGGCGAGCCGTTGCACCTCGTCCGCGACGACCGCGAAGCCGCGGCCCGCGTCTCCTGCCATCGAGGCCTGGATCGAGGCGTTCAAGGCGAGAATGTTGGTCTGCTCGGCGATGTCGTTGATCAATTCAACGATGTTGCCGATCTCCTGCGAGCTCTCGCCGAGTCGCTTGATGCGCTTGGAAGTGTCCTGGATGGTCTCGCGGATGGTGTTCATGCCGTCGATCGTGCGGCGCACGGCGTCGCCGCCCTTGTGGGCCACTTCCACCGAGTGGCGCGCGACGTCCGCGGCGCGCTCGGCGTTACCGGAAACCTCTTCAACCGAGGCCGCCATGCTGCCCGCCGATTCGGTGGCCGAGGAGATCTGCTTCGATTGGGCGCCGCTCGCCTTCGCCAGATGTTGAGACAAGGCCTGCGTCTGTCGGGTGGCGCTGTCCAGTTGAATGGCTGACTGGTTGATGGTCGTGACCAGGCCACGCAGGGCATCGACCGCGTAGTTGATTGAATCGGCGATGGCGCCGGTGATGTCCTCGGTAACGGTCGCCTGCACGGTGAGATCACCATCCGCGAGGCTCGAAAGCTCGTCCAGGAGGCGCAGGATGGCTTGCTGATTGCGGTCCGTCTCCTTGCGCTGGGTCTCGACGGTTTGTCGTTGGGTTTCAACGACCTTACGCATGCGCAGAGCGGCCACGACGCCCAGGATCAGAAGAACCAACGCGGCGGCAGCCAGTACCCCTGGAACCCAACCGGGCAACTTGCTCTCCGCGGCAGTCGGCTCCGCCGCCTTCTCGGCGGTGGCCAACGCACGCGCGTCCGTGATGATGTCACGCGCGGCTGTCTGGGCCGCCGGCAACGCAGGAGCCGCGGCAACGGCACGACGGACGGCGCTGCGCAGATCGCTGTAAAGAGTATCGAGGGCCTTCAGACGCTTGTCAGTATCCGGTCCAGCGGGAACTTTGGGGAGTACCAGTCCGGTGTTGGCGCCCTGCAGGCCCTGGATGACCTGACCCAGGTAGTCGTTGCTTTCCGCCAGCCGCTGCGCGGTCTGGTTGGTCGCCCCACCCGCGGCCAGCGCCGCGACATCCAACTGCACGCGTTGCGCGCGCACCTCGAATCGCTCCAGCGCCCGGCTCCCGATATCGAGGCTCGCGCCCGACAGGTTGCCGGTGATGGCGCCCATCTCGGTAATCAGGCGAGGCACCAGGTCGCGAGTCTCGCGAGCGGCGTTGCCGGCATCCGTCAGCGCGCCTCTGGCGTCACTCACCGCCGCGGCATTGCCCAGCAGGCGGGCAAAACGGGCGTCCTTCGCGAAGGGGGCGCTCGAGGAGGCCGCGGCCGCATCTTTGAGTTGGTGCAATTGGGATTGGAAGCTCGCCAGGGCGGTCTCGTTTCCCGCCAGGACGCCTTCCGCATCGACTGCAATGCCGTAAAGCGCGTCGATGGGTGCGCGGGAGGCGACGGAGGTCGTCTGACTGTCCTGCATGAAGTACATGACGGTGGCCGCTGCCAGTAGCAGCGTCGCGGTCAGTAGCAACGCGGCGAGGCCGCCGCCGATACGTGTAGTTGGGGTTGGGGCTACCGAGGGGCTCATGGCTGTATTACTGTTGGCATGTCAGGCCGCGGCCTCGGAGAATGCCGAGCTTTCCAGCACGGACCTCAGACTCAGAACGGGCCACTGCTCGTTCGCGCGGCGGAAAGCGCCGGCGAGATAACGCTCGCAGCGGGCTACGGTCGGTGGCGCATCGCCGGAGAACTCGCCCTCGGCGAAACGCCTGAACCCGAGAACTTCATCCACCAGCAATCCGGCGGGAACCTCGCGGTGGTTCACCACCACGACGCGGGTGTTGCGGGTAATCGGTGTGGTGCCGCTGCCCAGGAACTGGCGCAGATCGATCACCGGCAGCAGTTGTCCACGGACATTGGCCAGGCCTTTGATCCAGGGTTTCGCGCCCGGGACCCGCGTCAACGCGGGCGGCAGGCCCAGAACTTCGCGAGTCTCCTCGCGAGCGACCAGGTAGAGGTCGCCAGCCATGCGCAGGGCAACACCGACCCATTCACGGCCACTGGCGCTCTCCTGGCTCACCTGCGCGGAAACGGCACGGCCACGGCGCTCGAGCTCCGCGAGCAACTCGAAAGGCCGGTCGCGCAAGGACTTCAGTGGAATCTCGTCAGCCATCGCAACCTTCACTGCTCAGGATGTCCATGGCGCCTCACGCGGACAGAGTCGCCTGGGCCTTGGCGACGAGTTGGTCGGGTGAAACGGGCTTCACCATGTAGTCCACGGCTCCCTGGCGCAGGCCCCAGATGCGATCGGTCTCCTGGCCCTTGGACGTCACCATGATGATGGGAATGGTGCGGGTCTTCGGGTCGTTGGCCAACGCGCGGGTCGCCTGGTATCCGTTCATGCCGGGCATCACGATGTCCATGAAAATCAGGTCCGGGCTCATCTCGCGGGCCAGGCGCACGCCCTCGGCGCCATCAGCCGCGGCGGCCGTGCGGTAGCCGTGCTTCTCCAGTGCCTTTTGCATCACATGCACTTCGGTGGGCGAGTCGTCGACGATGAGTATCAGCGGCATCCCTTTATCTCCCGATATGCGTCTCGATCGCGCTCAGGAGCTCGTCCTTGGTGAACGGCTTGGTGAGGTAGTGCTCCGAGCCGACGATGCGACCCCGCGCCCGATCGAACAGGCCGTCCTTGGAGGACAGCATGATGACGGGAATGGAACGGAATACCTTGTTGTGCTTGATGAGGGAACAGGTCTGGTAGCCATCGAGGCGCGGCATCATGATGTCGACGAACACGATGTCAGGCTGGTGATCGGCGATCTTGGCCAGCGCATCGAATCCGTCAATCGCCGTGAAGACCTCACAACCCTCCTTTGCAAGGAGGGTTTCCGCCGTACGGCGGATAGTCTTGCTGTCGTCGATGACCAGTACCTTGAGACCCTGGAGTTTCGTGTTGCTGC
>CAYNTW010000199.1:0-3438 GCA_964400085.1 uncultured Steroidobacteraceae bacterium
AGGACTCCAACCACTTCTCCGAGGGCATGGCGATCGGCACGCCCGATCAGCAGCTGACCGGGCCGCTGCTACAGTGGATCAAGGCACTGCTGGCGAAGGGCTAGCTGCGATCGATGTGACCCTCGTCGTACTACCTGGTCTTCTCCTGATCCAACCGTCTCCTCGTGAGTTCTTCCGTTGCCAGCTCTTTGGCCACCTCGAGTGCCTGCGCTGCGGGTACCTTCACGTCTGGCACCACGCCCGTCCCTTCCCAGTCTGTCTTGGTGATCGGATTTATCGGACGGGCGACGGGAACCATGAGCCTGAAACGGTCGTCGATGCGTACGCCGTGAACGATATGACCGCCACCTCCAGTCACTTCACCCACCACTGTGGCGCGTTTGAGGGCCTGAAGCTCATAGGCGAACGCCTCAGCGCCCGAGAAGGTGCCATGAGACGTGAGCACATATGCCGCAGCCGTTGGTATTCGCTTACCCGGTACATCAGGCAAGGTCCAGATCTGAGTCGTCCGGCCACTGCGGCGATCCCACAAGTCATCGATATGAGTGCGTGAGGCGAACAGGTAGCTCTCCAGAAACGCAACGAGTGCCGGGTCCCCGCCGTGGTTTTCGCGCAGATCGAAAATGATCGCATCGACATTCGCGAGAAAGCCCATGGCTGCGACGGCGGTACCTGTGCACACAGTGGGGTCATCACCGAACTCGTCGAACCGGAGATAGCCGACGTTTCCGGGAAGCCACTCGACTCGCATGAACCCGCAGTTTTCGTGCGAAAGCTGAGCCCGCTCTCGTGCAACTGAAGCGGCAGATTGTCCCGTCTCGTCCTTCGGTAGCGGTGCTGGACTGAAGTTAACACGGAGGTGCTTGTCGTGGCTGACTGCCTGGAGGGCATCGGTGAGTTGCTGCGCGAACACAAAACCATCCGTCACGGTATTGTACTGTCCGTGCCTCCATCGGGAGGTGATATCGAGGGTCAACTTGCTACCCATGTCTGGGTAGACATAGAGCTGGCCTAACTGCTCGGAGATCGCCCGAACAACCCGAGCACGAACGACAGCGTCGATCTGGACGCGCAGCACGCTGGTGGGTGCATCCGAATCGATCACGTGGAGAGCGGTGCTTCTCAAGCGCGGCGGGTTTGTATCGGTCACGTCCAACTCGCCGATGGCCCTGCCGGGGCTCCCTCGACCAGCAAGTACATATTCGATGTGCCGCTTCTCACTGCGCACAATTGAGAGCAGATCAAATCCCGCCTTGGGGCGGCACATCATCAGGGCGAAATCACTGATCGGCTGCTGGAGTGCTCCGTAAAAGGATTCGAGCTCGCTGCTGTCTCCGTTGTTACAAGCGCTAAGCCAAGCTGACAACTCCCGTCCTGCGGGTGTGTTCGGAATGGTGACTGCTGCGGATGATGCTGCGTCAGACGCTTGTGCTCGCAGCGTTAAGGGAGCGGCGGCCGCGGCCGCTAACACACTGACCAGGATGCTCGTTCGATACATGGGCGACCTCCCGGAAATCCATGCACCGCTGAGCCTACGCCGACGAGATACTCCAGGCTACCTTAGATAATTGCGGAACCAGTTTCTGATCGGCCACGCGTGGACGGGGAGACCAGGGGGTCCGGAATTGCGTTTCGCCGCTCCACAGCGAGCGTCGCTCATCGACCGGAGCGGGTCGGAACCGACTTAAGGATTCGCGGTGATCCGCAGACTTCCCTTGACGCGTCCTGGCGCACGGGTGGACCTCCCGATAGGAAGTCATCGCCGCAATGACCCGGAAACTGGAGAGTCTCTGGAGAGAGCGCTTCCTGACAGGGGCGCATTCTCGCACCGCCGCCCACCGAGGGATGAACTATCGAAGCGTCTGCGACCGAGCATTATGGGAGGTCGGCATCCGCTTCCACCACCCCTGCTCGCCCCCGCGGCCATCGGAACCGAATTGGCGTGACACGGTGCACGAATTGCACTGGTGCACAGATTGCACTACAATGCATCATGCCTACGGTGAAACGCTTCGCCCGATGCCGGATCACGATGTACTTCAAGGACCATGCACCGCCGCACTTCCACGTCATCACGCACAGTGATGAACGCGTGTCGATCGTTATCGAGACCCTGGCAATCCTGGCCGGTGAGGCCAACTCACGCGATATCAACGAGGCGCTGGAGTGGGCACAGGACGCAGGCAATCGCGAAATGTTGCGCCGTCTGTGGCAGGAATATTCGGAGTAATGACTATGAGAATCGATGAGGGCAAACTGCCTCGGCTGACGAGCGTCAAGTTTGCGGGCGACCAGGCTGTAACACTGCGCTTCGAGAGTGGCAAGACCTTCGCCGTTGATCTGCGCGAGCTCGTGCAGGGTTCGAAGGGGCTTAAGAGGCTGCGTGATGCCGAAGTCTTTGCGCGCGTTGTGCTCGGGGAAGGCGGCCATAGCATCGAGTGGCCTGGCGATCTCGACGTCGGTGCAGACACCCTTTGGGAGCTTGCCCTCCGTCAGAACGGGCACGCCGATGCGGCTGAGTTCATCCGGTGGCGCTGGAAGAATTCTCTCAGCCTGACCAAAGCCGCTGAAGCACTCGGCCTGTCGCGCCGACAGGTGGCCTATTATGTTAGCGGCGAACATGAGGTTCCGCGCACGGTGTTGCTGGCCTGCAAGGGCTGGGAAGTGGAGCAGCAGGCCGCAGCCTGAGGAGCAATCGGCCTGGCGCACCATTGAGACACACTGCTTGCGCCCTAAATGACTCCACCCGGTACGTCCGTTTTCTCGGACGCTTCGTCGTAGCGTCGTAGTACGCACACTTTGTGGTGCGAGATTGACGCTCGTAATAGTCGCACCGGCTCGTATCTCCGAGGCCATCCCACTCCCAGGGCGCAAGTCCAGAAGGATCGATGAAAGTCAGCGGCGCACCTGCGGCGTACGCGTACGTATTTAGTCCACCTCTCAGCCTAAGTGGATCGCTCTCCACGTAGCGCCCGATCGCAGGGTCGAAGTCTCTAAAGCCGTTGGCGTCTACCCGTTAGGGTGTACGGGCTGGGAACCGAACTGTTTCCATATGGCCCAGAACGCCAGTGCAGCGATGGCTGCGCTCGGTACGAACTTTAATAACGCTCCGATATAGGACTGACTGCCTGAACGAACTGTGATCGATACGAGAACACCAGCGCTCATACCGACAGCCAGTGCTGTCCACCAGGTGACAAACCCTAGTCGCCGAAGGAACAGGAAACTAGGTACCCCGATGACAGCCGTGAAAAAAATTGAATACGGCAGAAATACCAGAAAGCTTATGGAGAAAAACAGCAGCTCTTCGGTTAAGCGCCCAACCTCAGGTCCCGATTCTGAAACTACTGCAACCGCTGCGAGGAGTAGCGGAGGAATCGCGGCGGCCACCACGAAACCGACTAGCGCCGACCGACGCTCGGACGACACAGACGACAA
>CAYNTW010000200.1:0-3367 GCA_964400085.1 uncultured Steroidobacteraceae bacterium
TGCACGCCTGGCTGGTGACAACGGCGAAGCGTAAGACATGGCGTCTCATTAGCCGGGAGAACCAGGCGCAAGGAATGGTCGATTCGAAGAAAGAGGGCGAGGCGGAGATCAATGACCTGCCTGATAACGCTCTGCTGCCGGACGAAACGCTCTTACGCCTGGAAGAGCAGCACTGGGTCCGGACGGCAGTAGAGCGTTATGAGCTGGGCGAGACGTCATAGAATGCTCTCGAGACGAGGACGCGCCTCGTGTGAACACACTGATTGTTGTCGTTAAAGCCCGTGCCGCAGTTATTGGCGTTGTGGGCGTTCGTTACCCAGTTGATTCCGGCTACGGTAGTATCAACAGGGCAAGTAGCCCGTCTGAGCTAAAACTGAAATCGAATCCTTCATTAGCATAGTCAGGCACCTTATTGTCCGATCGGACAAGAAGCGAAGTTCCTAACATCGCCGAGGTAAATGCAATTGCGCACCCTAAAAGGAGCAGGAGAGGCCTCTTCAGGCGAGATAATTCATTGAATAGCATTTTTTGCCTCTTGAAGTCACGATCCTATTTTTTTGTTGAAGATGTTGCGGCTCGATGTTGTTCTAATGACCCGTTAAGCAGATTTAATCCTACGGCAGCACGTTTCATCGGTGACTCTATGGACGAGACTGCTCCTTCAACCCTTAAATCATCTATCTCAAAAAGTGATACGGGCAGGTTGAATAATCCTAAGAGCAGATCATTCGATAGCGCGTTTACTCTGTCGTACATGTCCGGATATTCGCTACTTTGTTGACCAGATTGCTCTGCGCTATTTATTGCTTTTACCGCTTCGGTGAGAACATTCAGGGCGTCTACAGGATCAAGCTTCGCATATTGGCGCATAAGATCCATATACCCACTAACTCTATATGGCGGATATGATAGGACCATCCCTTTACGCGCTTCTTTCAGAAACTCAATAGCGTCCGTGTGGTCCACGCTGTTTGCCAGCTCCTGCGCGACGGTAAGTTGCACAAAGGGTCGCAGAGGAGAGGGTGTAGCTGAAATAATTTGGTTCATTCTATAGCGATCTCCGCGCTTGAGTAGTGTGACCGCCGCGGATGACGCAAAGTTCCAGCGCAAACCCTCCCACCCACCATTGGATTGTTTGCGCCCTTCATCACTAATAAGGTCTAGTAAGGCGGTAGCGCGCTCGAACTCCTTTTTTTGGGCCGCCATTTGTGCGGCTTGCGTTAAATAATCGTCACGAGTGTGCTGATTTGAAGCTTTGTCTGCCTCCTTTACCAGGTCATCGACTGTCTTGAGAGGCCGATCACGCAGGGCTTCGTCAACCGGCTTGCGCACATAGGGATTGAGGCTCGGCTGGCATTTAGTTATTGCCACACGCACCATGGCTGCCTGCTGTGGTAATAGACGATTAAATTGTTCAAGAAGTGGAGCGGCGGTTGGAGCGAAGCCACAGGCTTTTTCCTCATCACCGGCGGAAGGCGAAGTACGAAGAAGGGCCTCAGCCAGGATCGCGAGTAGTCTCGCACGTCTTTCATCAGATGTCTGTCCGCGGAACGCATATACAGCTAGCCAGCCAAGTGACTCCTGGTCGTAGGCTGCTCCTGCTACCGTGAGAATTTGGTCGAACAATGAATCAGCTAGCTTGGTATCACGCTTGCGCAATTCCCATAATAGTGAAGCGAGTCGGTAGGTTAGGCCAATGTGAAGCGACGCTGACCCAAGTTTAGCTGCCCGTTGTGGGTCGCGGTCAATAATCGACAATGCAGAGTCGACCAGAGCGCTGGCATTGTCCCGCCGGCCGCTATCAGTTGCCACCTCTGCCTGGGGTGTGAACACATCTGTCAGTCGAAGTCCCAGTTGCTTATCCTGCGGAGCAATAATTCTTAATAGAGACCGCGCCGTGGCGAGGCGGCGACGCCGGTCATCAGCGCTTTCCTGATCCGAGGTTACTTCTATCTCCTCAACCGCTTTTTGCATCCAGGCATGAGCGCGATCAGGATCGTCTTTCAACCATGCCACTCCAAGCCGAGCCCATAATAAAGCGCGGTCCGGTGATGCGAGCGCAGTGGCGTCTTTTACAAGGCTCTCGGTGATCATTTGCGCCCGAATGAGCCAAGGATCCCATACCTTTTCTGCTTGCTGGGCAGGTACCAACGAATAAGAATACGTGGTTAAGAGCAAACAGATGTTAATAGCGCATGAAAGGAGTTTCATTTAATTCTTCCTTAGTTAGCGCAGCGCTCATCTCCAACTCGAGCGGTGCGGCACTACCGGTGCTCATCTTCATCGGTACCCTCAGCAATGATCAGCTCTTTCGCTTCCTCTATATTCATGGAATGTAGCATCTAACGCTGGAATTGACCGGCGCGGCGCGAATTCACACAACTCAAATCGCAGGAAGCACCATGAAAGAGATGCTATCACCGCGTCCGGTCGAATGACTGTTAGGTTTCGTTCTCAGGAACGCGATTACCTTTCAATACCGAACTCCGTGTAGAGAATATCGGCAATTCTGAGTATTTGTTTCGCTTCTTTCCACTCCTGATAATCTGGATTTATGTACGCTTACCCTGTGCGCCGCACGGGGTAACGCAGAGCGCCGCCAAACAGCCAATAAGTGCTACGCATTTGATAAATCGCACTGCGTGTGTCCTCCCCTGCGCTCTCATCGTCACCGCTGCTTGTTATAACAGACGGTCTCTTTCGCCTCAGTGGTCCAGCACAACGCCGGCGCGTTATTGAGGTGCGGGTTGAGCCTGATGCTCCACAGCCTTGAAGCCGGTGCTGTTGATGGCTTCACGTAGTTTGGCCTCATTCACCTTCTGGTCGTCATACTGAATGACAGCTTCGCCTTTCTCAAAGCTGACTGCCACCGTCTCGACGCCTGCCGTAGCTTTCAACGCTTTGGTGACGGAGGCAGCGCACATCTTACAGTGCATCCCCTCAATGCGAATAGTGGTTGTCTTATTGGGTGCTAACGCGCTCGCGGCTCCGAGCGACAGCACGAGCGCGAACACTAACAGAGTGATAGTTTGTCTCTTCTGCATCTTTGTTTCTCCTCACTGAGTTATTAGATTATCGATGATAAATAGCTGCCAAGGGCGTTTTGATGCGCTCGTATCAGCTACGGTTTACTTGAGCAGCGGCTTAACTTTCTGCTCGAACTCTTCAGGCAACACGATACCCTGTATGACCTCTCGCACGTTCCCCTCACGATCAATGACAACGCTGAGCGGTAATGTCTCACCCGGATCAAAGAGAGCTTTGGTCTCTTTAATGCCGAGCACGATAGGGTAGTTGACTCTGATGCCGCGGGTGAACTTCCGCACCTCGACGCGACGGGTCGGCGGATACGTTATCCCGATGACCT
>CAYNTW010000201.1:0-1874 GCA_964400085.1 uncultured Steroidobacteraceae bacterium
CTGGGCATGATCCGGCGCGAGGAGAATATTCTATGGTCTTTTGCGCCCCATGACGTTTCGGTGATCCTCGGGCTGCTGGGCGAGATGCCGGATAGCGTGCAGTCCCAAGGCGGTAACTATCTCCATCATAAGATCGCGGACGTGACGGTGAGTCTCTTGTCTTTTCCGAGCGGCGTCAAAGCCCACATCTTTGTCTCTTGGCTCCATCCATTCAAAGAACAGAAGTTGGTCGTCGTCGGAGATCGCAAGATGGCGGTCTTCGACGATGTGGGGTCGAAGGATAAACTGTTGTTGTACCCCCATTCCATTGAGTGGCGGGATCGGATCCCTATTGCGAGCAGGGCGCAAGCCGAGCCCGTCGAAATCGCTACGTGGGAGCCGCTGCGGGCTGAATGCCTTCATTTCCTCGAGTGCGTGGAGACGCGCACGCGCCCTCGCACCGATGGTGAAGAGGCTCTGCGAGTGTTAAGGGTGCTCCGCCAGTGCCAGCTGAGCCTCACGTCGCAGGAGGTCGGATCCCCGGATCATCAGCCTCGACGTCAATCCGCCGCGGCCGCTCGAGAGGGTAACTTTTTTGCGCACGAATCGGCTTTTATCGATGAGGGCGTCGAGATTGGCGAGGGGACGAAGATCTGGCACGTCTCCCACATCCTGAAAAACTCGCGCATCGGTAAGAGATGTAATATCGGTCAAAATGCGGTAATCGGACCTAACGTGAGCATCGGCAATGGCGTCAAGATTCAGAACAATGTTTCGGTCTATGAGGGCGTGACGCTCGAGGACAGCGTCTTCTGCGGCCCGTCGATGGTCTTCACGAACATCATCAATCCTCGCAGCGAGATCCCCCGCATGCATGAGTTCAAGCGTACACTGGTTAAGCGAGGCGCCACGCTAGGGGCGAACTCAACCGTCGTTTGCGGCACTACTATCGGGCGCTATGCTTTCATCGGGGCGGGGGCGGTCGTCACCAAGGATGTTCCGGATTATGGTCTCGCCGTAGGCGTGCCCGCCCGTCTCGTCGGTTGGGTGTGCCGGTGTGGCGAGAGGCTCCAGTTCGGGGCCTCGCGCTCCGCCTACTGCTCCTGCTTGGTCTGTGGCAAAGAATACGAACGGTTAAGCGAAGGAAAGATCGTAGATCGGAACCAGGACGGCGACTGAAAGATCTCGGAAGAGGGTGACAAAAGCACGTCACGACCGTAGAGGTTAGGTAAAAGCCCGATGCAAGACAGCAGCCGTCGCGAAGAGAGGTTAGTGAGTTGATTCCCTTCCTAGATTTGAAGCGGCAACATGCTGCGCTGCAAAATGAGATTATGGCGGCCATCGAGGGCGTTCTCGACAGCACGCAATTCGTGTTGGGCCCCGCCGTCAAAGAGCTCGAAGAACGCGTCGCCCTTTACTGCGAGTGTCGCCATGGGGTCGGAGTGGCATCCGGAACCGATGCGCTGCGGCTATCCTTGGCGGCCCTTGATCTCGGCCCTGGCGATGAAGTGTTAACCACGCCCTTCACCTTCATCGCTACTGCTAATACCATCTCGCATTGTGGGGCCAAACCGGTCTTCGTCGACATCGACCCCCGCACTTACAACCTCGATGCGGCGGCCGTTGAGGACGCCATCGGCCCTCGGACTAAAGCGATCGTCCCGGTTCATCTCTACGGCCAGCCTGCCGAGATGGACCCCATCATGAGCGTGACACGGCGCCACGGCCTATTTATTATTGAAGATTGTGCGCAAGCTATCGGCGCCCGTTACCAGGGGGGGCGAGTGGGGTCGCTCGGAGATGTCGGATGTTTGAGCTTCTTCCCATCCAAGAATCTCGGGGCTTATGGTGATGCCGGGATGGTCGTGACCAATGACGCCGCCCTCGCAGAAAAG
>CAYNTW010000201.1:1974-3225 GCA_964400085.1 uncultured Steroidobacteraceae bacterium
CAAACGCGGAATGCGCCGCCCGAGAAGTCTTATCTCTGCCCATCTTCCCTGAATTGACGAATAGCGATCAGGAAATTGTCGTCGATGCCATCCGAAGCTTCTTCAATGTCAAGTGAGGGTCAGCCAGACCCGCTCGTCACCGTGATCATGCCTGTCCGTAACGAACAGGCTGCGATGAGAAATAGCCTCGGTGCCGTGCTGGGGCAGGATTATCCGTCTGCTCGTCTGGAAGTCATTGTCGCCGATGGGATGTCAGACGATGGCACCCGCGCCATCGTGCGCGAGATCGCGCAACATGACCCGCGCGTGCGCCTGGTTGATAATCCGGCGCGAATCATGGCGGCCGGATTCAATCGGGCTTTGGCCTTGTCCCGCGGTGAGATCATTACTCTCTTGGGTGGCCATTCGGAGGTCGCCTCGGATTTTGTGCGCCAGAGCGTGGCCGTACTCCGGGAGCGTCCGGAGGCGTGGTGCGTTGGCGGCCCCATCTTGCATACGGCTTCCCGCCCCTTTGGCAAGGCAGTCGCCGTCGCGATGTCGCACCCGTGTGGAATGGGCAATGCGTATCACCATTTTGCTAACTATGAAGGGTACGCCGAAGGGGCCCCCTTCCCGACCCTCTGGCGGTGGGTATTTGAGCGCGTCGGCAACTTGGATGAGCGCTTAGTACGCAATCAAGACGACGAGTTCTATTACCGGATTAGGCAGGCCGGCGGCAAGGTCTTTATTTCGCCGCGGATCAGTTCCTCCTATTTTGTCCGTGAGCGAATGTGGCACCTCTTCAGACAATACTTTCAGTACGGATTTTGGCGAATTCCGGTCATGAAAAAGCATCAGCGTCCGACGACATTACGCCAGATCGTGCCTTCTGGCTTCTATCTAGCCTGCGTTTCACTTTCGGCCGTAGGCCTCTATTGGCAACGGCCGATCATTGCATTGGCGTTGCCACTTGTGTATGTGTTGATGCTCATCGGAGTCGGACTGGCGGTCATATCGAGAGTCGGTTTTCAAGTCGCTTGGCGTGTCCCCGTGGCCATCGGAATTATCCATGCGGGCTACGCCTGGGGATTGCTGTATGGCATTTGGGCCGCTTTTTTTCAGCCGAGAGCCTGGGACAATGGCAGTCAAATGGCGAGCCTCAGCCGATAGCCTGCCGAGACTGGCCCGCCTCGCCTGCCGAAGCCAGTTTGGATTAATCAGCGGGGTAAAACGACAAAGGTATTCCATTCCGCGGAGGTGTGGACGGGCAAT
>CAYNTW010000202.1:0-3006 GCA_964400085.1 uncultured Steroidobacteraceae bacterium
GGAACGCCGAGAAGGTCCTGAACGAGGCGCTGGTCGAAGGCATGCGCATCGTCGGTATCGACTTCCGCGACGGCATCCTGTTCGTGCCCGAGGTGCTGCTGGCCGCCAACGCCATGAAAGGCGGCATGGAAATCCTGCGCCCGCTCCTGGCCGAGACGGGTGTCGAGCCGATCGGAAAAGTCGTGATCGGCACTGTCAAGGGTGACATCCATGACATTGGCAAGAACCTGGTCTCCATGATGCTCGAGGGCGCGGGTTTCGAGGTCATCGACCTTGGAATCAACAATCCGGTCGAGAAGTACCTGGCCGCACTCGAGGAGCACAAGCCCGACATCCTGGGGATGTCCGCCTTGCTGACCACCACCATGCCCTACATGAAGGTCGTCATCGACAAGCTGCAGGAGCAAGGTATCCGCAAGGACTACATCGTGTTGGTAGGCGGCGCGCCGCTCAACGAGGAGTTTGGCAAAGCGGTTGGAGCGGATGCCTACTGCCGCGATGCCGCCATCGCCGTCGAGACCGCGAAAAGTCTCCTGGCGGCTCGTCGCGCCGCGCGCGTCTCCTGAGGGGGCGCGGCAAACACGCAATGGACACCCGGCGCGGCATTCTAGTCATCGCTTGCGGAGCGCTCGCACGTGAAATCGCGGCTTTGCGCCGGATGAATCGCTGGGCCGCCCTGGACGTTCGCTGCCTGCCCGCCGAGTTGCACAACCGACCCGAGCGGATCGCCGCCGCGGTGCGGGACGAGATCCGCACCCAGCGCCCTCGGTATCGGACTCTGTTCGTTGCCTATGGCGATTGTGGCACCGGCGGCCAACTCGACGTCGTGCTCCGCGAGGAAGGTGTCGAGCGAATTCCCGGAGCGCATTGCTACGAGTTCTTCGCGGGCCGGCACGTCTTCGAGGAGCTCACCGAGGCCGAGCCCGGGACGTTCTATCTGACAGACTTTCTCGTCCGTCACTTTGACCGCCTGGTCACGCGTGGGCTCGGGCTGGACCGACATCCGGAGCTCGCGAGCGAGTACTTCCGTCACTATCGTAAACTGGTGTATCTCGCCCAAACCCAGACTCCGGCGGCCGTGGAGCGCGCGAAACAAATTGCGCAGCGGATGGGTTTTGAGTTTGAGCAGCGCTTCACCGGCTACGGCGAGCTTGGGCAACGCCTGAGCGCGCTGGCCGCGAGCTGACGAGAAGGAGGCGCCGACATGGCCAGCCTGACCATCATCTCCTGGCGTGACATCCCCGCGCAGGTTGTTGGTAAGCGCGGCCGCGAGACGGCCAAAGTGCAGCTTTCGCCGCGTTTTCAGGAGGCAGTCGATCGGGCGGCCATGCGCGCCGGCAAGGGTAGCTCGGACGCCTACCTGGCCGACTGGAAGCGCAGCGAGCCGCGCTCCTGCGGCGATGATATTCACGCTGAGGTCGCGGCCGAAGCTGCCCGGCTCGAAGCGCGTTATACGGATGAGGACCTCGAGCGAATGATCCGGGCCAAAGGGTTGGAGACTCGCCCTGGGTTGGACAGCCAACCCGGGCCATCCGAAGGATCCTCGGATCCGGCGGGCTCCTGATGTACGCGGTGCGGCTGTGGTCCGTCCGACACGCCCGAGGCCTGAATACGTTCTATCGCGGCTTCGAGAAAGTGCTCACCGCCTTACATCCCTTCTGGAAGCTGATCGGCTATCGGCGCCTGGAGCGGCCGGTTGCCGTGGTGGAGGAGTCGGTCAAAGGCTTCCTGTTTGATTGTCAGATGTGCGGGCAATGCATCCTGAGCTCCACCGGGATGTCCTGTCCCATGAACTGCCCCAAGAACCTGCGCAACGGGCCCTGTGGCGGAGTACGGGACAACGGCAACTGCGAAGTCCGCCCCGACATGAAATGTGTGTGGGTGTTGGCTGCCGCGGGCAGCGCCCGCATTCCGGGAGGAGCCGAGGCGCTCAGCAAAGTGCAGCCAGCCGTCGACCGACGCCTGCAGGGCAAGTCATCCTGGCTGCGAGTGGCGCGCGAGCGCGCCGGAGAGCCGGAGTGAACTTCGAGGACGAGCCTGTTCCGGGCTATCCGCTCCCCATTCTCCCGGGTCATACCTCGCCGGGACGGTTCGAGCGCGTGCTGCGAGCGGGACAATTCTCGGTCACGAGCGAGCTTGCACCACCGGACTCCGCCGACCCGGAGGACGTCTACCGCAGAGCCCGCGTATTCCACGGCTACGTGGACGCCATCAACGCAACGGATGGCAGCGGCGCCAACTGCCACATGTCCAGTGTGGCCGTGTGCGCCCTGCTCACGCGAGTTGGCTATGCCCCCATCATGCAGATCTCCTGTCGCGACAAGAATCGCATAGCCATTCAAGGGGACATCCTGGGCGGCGCGGCCATGGGAGTGTGCAACATTCTGTGCTTGACGGGCGATGGCGTCGGGGCCGGCGATCATCCGCAGGCGCGCCCGGTGTTTGATCTCGATTCGATGTCATTGCTGGAGACCGCGCGCACTTTGCGCGACGAGCATCGGTTCTTGAGCGGTCGCAAGCTGACCCACGCTCCCCGGGTGTTCCTGGGGGCCGCGGAGAACCCGTTCGCGCCGCCCGTTGCCTGGCGCGCCGAGCGCCTGGCGAAAAAAGTCGCAGCCGGCGCGCAGTTCATCCAAACCCAGTATTGTTATGACGTGCCGATGCTGAAGGCGTTCATGCGCCAGGTGGAAGATCTAGGCTTGCTCGAGAAGATCTTCATCCTCGTCGGCGTCGGGCCGCTGCGCTCGGCGAAGGTCGCCGAATGGATGCGCACGCACGTACCCGGCCTGCATATCCCCGATTCCATCATCAAGCGCCTTGCCGGCGCGAGCGATGGCGCGCGCGAAGGTCGCAATCTGTGCATCGAGCTCATCCAGGAGCTGCGCGAAGTGCGCGGCGTCCGCGGGATCCACCTCATGGCCTACCGGCAGGAAGAGAGCGTCGCCGAGATCGTCGACCGCTCCGGCGTGCTCGGCGGCCGCATACCCTGGTATCCGGGCCGTGACC
>CAYNTW010000203.1:0-2793 GCA_964400085.1 uncultured Steroidobacteraceae bacterium
TGTGACCACCGACGGAAGAGGGTTCTTTGTCGTGACCGATTTGCCGGTAGGTGACTACAGTTTGTCGGTTGATCAAAGAAGCTTTGGCCGGGAGACGAAGACCGGCTATCACATCGATCCTGACGCGCGCGTGACCGTGAATTTCAAATTGAAACCTGGGACCGTGACTGAGACAGTCGAAGTATCTGGAGCCGTTGAAACCGTAAACACGACTTCGGGAGAGATCTCGCACGTCGTGGATGCCGAACAGGTGCAGAGTCTTCCACTCAACGGCCGCAATTACGCGGAGCTAGTGACGCTGATGCCCGGCGTCGCAGTTACAGATGAAAATGAGATGGCGATCACCACCAGCTTGACCGCCAGTCCATTTTCAGTAAATGGCATCCGCACCGACCAAAACCTTCACACTGTCGATGGAGGTTTCAACCTCGACTCCGGCTCGAATGGGAGCTTGATTAACAACGTCGGTCTCGATTTCGTACAAGAAGTGAGCGTAAAAAGCTCGAATTTCTCTGCCGAGTATGGCCGTGCAGCGGGAGCTGCCATAAACGTCGTGACTAAGAGCGGCAGCAATCATTTACACGGCGGCATCTCGGAGTATTTCCGGAATGACTATCTTGATGCGAAAGATTACTTCTCTCCAGTCAAACCGGAGCTGCGCTTCAACAATCCCGCCTGGAATCTCGGTGGGCCTATCAAGCGCGACAAGCTGTTCTTCTTTGTGGGCGAGCAGTGGAAGTATGTGCGCACCGCCGCCTCCGCTGCGCGCGTCACCATGCCCACCACAGCCGAGCTTTCCGGTGACTTCCGGGATTGGAATTACAAAGGGGCTACCCTCACTCTGCAAAAGCCGTCAAACGCTCCAGCGGGTTGCACCATTAGCAACAATGTATTGAGCCCGCCATGCATCACGGCGGACGGAAAAGCGATCGCCGCGCTCTATGGGGCTATGGAAAAACAAGCAGCATCTTTCTCCAATCTCGGACAACTGAATAACACCATCTATCAGGATCCAAACCCATTCGATTCACGCGAGGACTTTGCCCGGATCGATTATTCGCTGACGCAGCACCAGAACATGTATCTGCGCTACGTTCATGATGAGTTCAACATCCTGCTTCCTGACGGTTTCTCCTGCGCCTCGAGTATTCCAAGTTGTGCAGAGAATCGCAGCCGTCCTGGTACCAGCTATCAGTTGGCACACACCTGGACGATTACTCCGACGCTGGTGAACGAAGCTAAGATCAACGCCTCTTGGAATGGACAGCGTCTCTTTCCGGTAGGCGATGCCTGGAAGCGCGCCACGTATGGTTTTACTTTCTCCCAGATATTCCCGAACGGTGGCGGACGCTTCCGCAACAGCATACCCGATATCATGATGAATACTTTTCAAACCATTAAGGGCCAGTCTCATGCGCTTCTCGCTCCCACTACCGACATCGCGCCCAGCGATAACATCACGTGGAGCCATGGCGCGCACACGCTTAAGACTGGCGCAGTGGTGATCCGCAACAGGAAAGATCAGAACGCGCGTTCACTGTACGCGGGTGCCATCACGTTTACCGGCTCTACACCTAGCAGCAGCAACAACAGTTCAGGCAATGCTCTCGCCGACGCTCTGATGGGGAACTTCAATAAATACGAGGAAGCGTCGGACGATCCCGTGGGAAAGTTCCGTTATACACAGTACGCGGCTTACGCTACTGACAACTGGAAGGTGCGTCGCGATCTTAGTCTCGAATTGGGAGTTCGGTATCAGTATGCGGTCCCCTGGTATGCGCAGGGCAATACTCTGGTTAACTTCGATCCCAGCCTCTACAATCCGGCCCAAGCTGTAACTATGAAGTTGAATGGCTCTATCGACACGACCAAGGGCGGGAATCCCCTGAACGGATTGGTTCGGGCAGGCTCTGCAGGCATCGCCACAATCCCCGGCGGAGCTCCTACGGCCTTGTACCAGCCGCAGAGCAATTGGGCTCCCCGTGTAGGCTTCGCTCTCGCTCCCTTTCATGATGACCGCACATCGATTCGGGGCGGTGTCGGCATCTTCTATGACACGCCCGAAGGCAACATGATCTTCGACGAGGCATCGAACCCGCCTTATTCAAATACCAGCGTGTTGCAGTTTGGAAATCTCGCCAGCCTCGCTCCCAGCTCGTCCGGCGGGCAAAGCACCGGCGTGCAGAGCATTTCCGCTGTGAATCCGCATGCCAAGCAGTCCTACAGCACCAGCTACAGTTTGAGCATGCAACAGGAGATGCCTGCCGGCGTCTTTCTGGAAATCGCATATGTAGGAAACCAGGCGCACCATCTTTTCCGGAAGCCCGACATTAATATGCCGAGCCTGACCACTCTGCTCGCCAATGAATCGCTACCCAGCGCCCAACAAGCAACCAGCATCAACGCGCTTCGACCGTATAAGGGTTATGGCACGATCAACATGTTCCTGACCGATGCCAATTCCAACTACAACGCTCTACAAATGTATGCCACAAAACGAAAAGGCGATCTCACTCTCACCGCCAGCTACACCTTTTCGAAGAACTTGACAGATAGCGGAGGTGGAGCAGAAGACGTTCGCAACAGTGGCAATAACGACAACATCGAAGACGCAACCATGCGTTTCCTGAACTATGGCCCGTCAGGTTTCGATCACACTCACATCTTCGTTTCAACATTTACTTACCGCATGCCCTTCTTCCGCAACTCACAGAACTTCTTACGGGAGACATTCGACGGCTGGGAGCTGAGCGGACTCACGCAGGTCCAGAGCGGCGGACCCTATACCATCAC
>CAYNTW010000204.1:0-2758 GCA_964400085.1 uncultured Steroidobacteraceae bacterium
CTTCTTCAGGCAGTTCAAAACAGGCACTTATGCAGAGTTCAAAGGACATAGGTTATGGTTTGAGGGAAAGCGGGTGAAAGAAGTACGGGCCTTTTTGGAAACGCCGGCTGCGCAGGAAGCGCTGTTGGAAGCTGATAAGGTTGACGAGCGTAAATAACAAATTCACTGGCCGGCGCATGATGTCAATGAAAGTAGTAAACGAATTGAAGACGCTCACCCTCGAAGGATTCGGCAAGATGCCAGGGATGGAGTTCCGTCTGCAAGAAGACGGGCGAATTCTTTGGCGCTACCTTGTTGAGCAGGGCGATTATCCTGGTTTTGACTCAGAATGGAGAGTGATGACCGAGCAGGAGCGAAAAGATACTGTGCGCATGGGCGGGCGCATCGCTGAGTGGTTGCGCGCGCTGGTGGTTAAGTAACAGGCTTTATGTTCAAGTCAAACTCAGTCTCGCTCAGTGCAGCTCGAAACAGAGTAGCGTGCGGGTATCGGCTCATAATAATAGCCGCGATTCTCTCCCTCACGACTGGTTCCATTTGATAGCCTAAGATCACTTCGCGCAGACATTCAGGAGGGAACCTGAATAGATAAATATTATGGCCTCCCTTAACCTCGATTACCTTATCTGCCGCCTTCGGGTTCGCTATCATTCGCATCTCTTCCTCATAGTTCCAATGATCGCTTTTGGTGTAGAAGAAGGCTTCCGCAAGGTTAACCCGCTCGTGCGCCTGTAGTGCTCTCAAACCAAGTGGGACTACGACAGTCCTTGTGGCTGAATACCTAACCTCCTCCAGTCGCTTAACGACATTGAGCTTTGTTGTTTGGAAGAATGTATGATCAGAGTCGAATCCGATGACAAACCCACGGTGTGAGTCAGCATAGTGAGACCACATCAAGAGATTGTTCCTTTTCTTGGTAAGGCTTAAGAAAGCATAGTCATTGCTTAACTCGCGTTGTAATTCGTCAAGCTTCCTTTTAACCTTTGATTTAATAGCCAGAGACGCTGTGGTGGCTTCAACAATACCTCTACTGCTGTACGGCTTAACTACCGGATCGTAACGCTCCTCCAGCGCCTGCCTAATACCTTGAAAGTTAGGGAATGTCTCAAACGGATCGTTTAAAGCGGCTGGTTGAGTAAAACGGATAAGACCATTCTCCAACACATCGATTCTGTCTGGATGAACGTACTTATAAACTAACATCAATTTAATATCGGACGCATGACAGCGGATAATATAACCCGCTACGTTCCTACTTCCCTGCCGATCCGCCTACGGTTTTCATTATCTCAATAATCCGGCTACTCGGGTTATCATCTTCCGCCCCTAAATAACCTGTGTTCGCTGGGGTAAAGATGCAGCGCGTGGCCTCAAGCAACACGGCGTTCTTCGTCTGCGCATCCCCGCCGGCGCCCTCGACAAAACTTTCAAACGTTTGAAGCGCATTCTGCCTGTGCGCGTTGAGAACGGCTAGATGTCGGTGGGTACGATAGTTCTTAGCGGACCATATAGCACCGTAATAAAAGATCGAGAGGGCGACGATTCTCAAAATGATCCGTTGGATTACAGCCGCATCTTTTAGATCGCCGGGCGCCGGAAACGCATACAGAAACAGTACGGCGGCGACAATGGTTGTGATTGTTATTCCGACGGTAGCTTTCAGCCATATCCTGCTTGCTTTTTCATGCTCTGTGGAGGCCTCTTTGAATGATTCAGCGTGACGGGATACGCCGACACGCGCGGCTGTGTCTTGGGCGACCTTGAGTCGGTTATCAAGCTCGGCGATCCGCAGATCAACCTTGCTTAATTTCTCTTGGACGGCTGTGAAGAGGGTGTCCCCCTGTCGTAGAAGAGCCTGAGATCCGGGTCTATGAAGTGTTAAGAAAGGCTGCACGCGGATCACGATCGCGCAGAACGTGTCGCAGTTTGACTTTACCGCTTGCATGAAGCCCTGAGCGTATTGCTCAGGGCTTGTATCTGAGGGACGCTCTTTTATGTTGAAGTTCCACGTCTGCTCATACCGTTGTACGACGGCCTTACCTGTTTCAACAATCTCATCAATTGTCATCTCCGGCAATAATTCAAATGAAAGAGACTGAAGCTCCGCCGCCAAATCTCTTGTCCGTTCGAGTGCCGGTCTGATTAAGTCGAACTTATACTGACCCGAGCTCGCATGATTTATTAGTTGAGATGGATCGTATGCAATAATTTCGGCAAGAGTCGAATTTAAGGCGTTGAGATCACTCATGAACTGACACCTAAACATTGCTTGTGAGATATGAGGCCAGCAGCAATCCCGCCCAAACCAAAGAGGAGCCCTATCCAATATAACGAATGGTGGAAGAAGCGGCGCCGGCGTGTGTAGGCGTTGTTAGAGAACGTCTGGAGCAACTCATTGTCCCATTTTGTGTTGATGTACTTTCCCATGAATATACCCGCAGAGATACCGGACACTAGGTAGGTAATCACCATCAGGCCGAGCCCGCCAACGTACCAATTGGAACACACAACATTGAACCCCTGCGCCAAGATTACGAGCACTGGCGGTGTGGCTACGTAAAGGCCAATGTGGAACTTGATGTAATCATAGATGAGTTTCAACTGCTCCAACTCAAGCGGCTTAATCTCTGGTGTTTGGTCGCTCATGTGTGAGGCATCCTCAAGGCATTTAACCCCCTTGGTTGCTCATTTTACTCGTGGCGGTTTCCCGGATGGCTGTCCAGTCATCGGGGTGAAGGCTGCCGGCAAACTGCGCCGTGAC
>CAYNTW010000205.1:0-2658 GCA_964400085.1 uncultured Steroidobacteraceae bacterium
ATCCACAACATGCATATGCAGCTGGCGTTCGTTCAGTCCGGTTATGGTGTCGGGCTGCTACCGGCTCGCTTTATTGCCAGAAATTCTTCTATCGATGCAGTGAAAGTATTGCGTCCCCCATCGTTTGACCTGCACCGATCCGTCGCGTTAGTCCGGGTTGGGCAGCTCGGCGCCTTGGAGAAGGCCGCCGAACAGTTGGCACACGGGTTTCGGCAATTGTTTGAGGCAGCCGACACAACGAAGCCGGTGACGAGGCACCGCAGAGGTGTGCCCGCGAATCGGCGGGTGGCGCGACCGCCCAGGTAGTCACCGGACTAGCTTCCCTCGCCGCGGGCGCGCCCACCCAGGAGCTGCGTAAGAAACTGCTCGCGCTCAGTGAGCGTCCGCTGCCACGCGGGAAGTTCTCGGAGCGTTGCATACCAGCGCGCAATTCCAGGATAGCGGTCCAGTGGCGGGTACTTGGCGAGTCGCGCATCGTTGAGCCAGGAAGCGAGGCAGAAGTCGGCAACCGTCAGTTGATCTCCGGCGACAAAGGCGTGCTCTCGCAAGCAACCATCGAGCACCTTGGCGCACGAGTCAAAGAGCCTCTCACCCGTTTGGATTTGTGCCGGGTCCGGCATGGCTCCCGCGAAGGGCTTCTTGACGTTCTCATCGATGAGAAGCCCAAGCGCAGGTCCCCAATGTGCAAGATCCCAACACAACCATTGACTGACACGGGCGTGCATCTCCGGTGCCATCGGCAGCAAGTTGGATTCCGGCTGCTTCGTTGCAAGATACTGCACGATCGCATTCGACTCCCAAAGCACGAAGTTGCCCTCTTTGAGGACCGGCATGCGCCGGTTCGGATTGAGCGTGACGTAACCGGGGTCGTTTTGATCTCCTTTAAAGAGGTGCACGAGACGGCTCTCGTACTGCAGACCGAGGTGGTTTGCGACCACGAGAACCTTGAAAGCACGCGGGCTTGCGGGAAATACGTAGAGCTCTAGATTCACAGCGTTGTTTCCTTGTTGCAGGGAGGCCGCTCGCGTTTGAGCGCGCGATCCAGCGCGTCGACCGACCCGAAGCCGCACTCAAAGGCGATTTCCTCGCGGGTGCGCGTGCTCTCATGGACCAGGCGGCGCGCCATTTCCATCCGCAGCTGTTGTACGAACTTCTGGGGAGTCGTCCCAAATTCCTTGCGGAACTGTCGCGAGAAATTTCTTGGACTCATCGCGAGCCGCGCGGCGAGAGATTCCAGGGTGAGAGGCTCACGCAAATGCTCGAGTATCCAAAAAGGCAGATCGCGGAAGGCGAGGCGCGAGGTCGATTGCAGCCCAAGTGCAGTGCTGAACTGCGACTGCCATCCGGGGCGACGCACATAAAGCACCAGCGCCCGGGCAACCCGGAGCGCGATATCCAAGCCCAGATCTTCCTCGATCATGGCGAGCACGAGGTCAAGACCTGCGGTCACGCCTGCCGTGGTCGAGATCTTGCCCTCGCGTATGTAGATCGGCTCGGGATCGACGAGTACGGACGGATAGTTTTGCGCCAGTTCGTGACAAAAGAACCAGTGGGTGGTCGCTCGCTTGCCGTTTAGAAGTCCGGCTTCGGCCAGTACAAATGCGCCCGTGCAGATGGCGCCCACCCGACGCGCTGCGCCAGCCGTGCTTTGCAGCCAGGTCAGAAGTTCCGGCATATCCCGCCCCGTCCATACGTCTGGACCGCCGACCACCAGAAGCGTGTCGACAGGTGAGTTGTAATCTTCGAAATGCCCATCGGCGAACAAGCGAATACCGCAACTAGTAGGGATGACGCCCGACCTGTCCGTGCCAAGTAAGCGAATCCGATAGGGGCGCCCCTGAAGCCTGCCTGCCTCGCGCATCTTGGGTTCGCTGATGCGAAAGGCTTCCGCGGGCCCCGCAACTTCAAGCGATGAGACGCCGGGAACAGCGAGCAGAACCACGTCACGGGGTTCGCCGAGCAGCGAGGAAGCAACCCCAATCGTCTGCGTCTGGAGCATGGCAAGGAATCTCAGCAACAGCTAGCAAAGGAGTCAACGCAAAAATGGGGTTGTTGGCTCGAAGTGCGGTCATTTTGTCCTTCTGCATTCGCTTGCGGCGGGAACAGACTTCAAGTCGTGGGATTCGCGACGAAGTAGGAGCCCGCTATGAACCTCAACCACTCCCCAGTATCTATTGCCACGGATGCGCTGGTCTTGCTGGCGGATCTGCAGGCCGGCATCGCTGATCTTCCGCTGACGGTGTCACGCCAGCATCTCGGCCGAGGGGTCGAGGCTCTCTTGGATCTCGCCGCGATCTTCGATTTACCTTTGATCGTCGCGACGGTACCCGCACAGGACGGTGAAGCACCGAAGCTGCTACCCGAAGTCGCTGCGCGGCTGCGGGAATCGAAGATCTTCGTGCGAACGACGCCGAACTCGATGAATGACGCCGCCATCAGACAGGCGATCCGTGCAGTCAGTCGAAAGGTCATCCTGGTGTCGGGTGTTGCGACTGAGGTCGCCGTTCAGCTGCCGTGTTTGTCGGCTGCGGCCGAAGGGTTTGACGTGCGCGTCATCGTCGATGCCTGTGGCGGTATCAGCCCCCGCACAGAAGACGCAGCACTGAGGCGAATGACGGCGGCGGGCGTCCAGACCTCCTCGATCCCAACGCTCATTGG
>CAYNTW010000206.1:0-2631 GCA_964400085.1 uncultured Steroidobacteraceae bacterium
GGCGGAGCCGGCAGGGGTGCCGGCGGTACGAGCGGGCTTCGACCCGCGGCGCGCCCAAAGCGCCTGGGCTCAGCGCTCTCCGGTACGACACATACGCAAGCGCACCCTTTGCCGCATCTCGGCAAGCTGGCCGTTACCCTTGCCTACCAGCCACCGTTCCGTCGCATAATGGAATAAGCGACCGCTCCCTCGCATCCCGCGCAACCCGGCTTTCTTCGCTGTCGGCCTCACGTGTCCGCGATCCCGCAAGAAAGTGTGGTCAACCGATGCGCAGATCTCCCCGTACGAAAGCCTGGCCCGTGGCGTCGCGCCTGGCGCTCGCCGCCGCCGTGTGCGCGCTCGCCGCGCTGGCGATCCCATGGGCGGTGGCCCACGCCTCCAACGCCGGCGCTCCATCCTCGTCGTACGTCGCGACCGGCGGCGTGCTCACCCGAGCCGGGACGGTCGATCCCAAGCAGGCCGCCGCGCCTCGGGCCGCGGCGGCGAAGACGGTGCGCTCGCGCGGCGCGCGGCCGATACACGCGACGACGAAGGCTGCCGCGACCGCCGCCTCGCAGGTTCAGGCGAGCGCCGGGGCCCAACTCGACGAGCGGGAGACGGGCGCGCTGCTGCACAACTTCAACGGCGTGGGCAGCCTCGACAGCGCCGTGACGAACTTCGGCGCGGAATTCGAGCCGCCGGACCAGGGACTCTGCGCGGGCAACGGCTTCGTGATCGACGCGGTCAACTCCGCCTACACGATCTACCGGCCGGACGGGACGGTCGTGGCCGGGCCGCTCAACGTGAACGTGCTCTTCGATGAAGGCCTGACGGAGTTCACGAGCGATCCGCGCTGCTACTACGATCGCGCCACCAACACCTGGTTCGCGATCATCCTCTTCATCAATGACACGAACACCGCCGCCCGCACCGACATCGCCGTCAATCCCACCGGCGACCCGACGACGCCATGGACGGTCTACCACCTCGACGCGACCGATACCGGCATGTCGGGCCATGCCGGATGCCCATGCTTCGGCGACCAGCCGCTGCTGGGCATCGACGGCGAGAACATCTATGTCAGCACCAACGAGTTTTCGATCCTGGGGCCGGAGTTCAACGGCGCGCAGATCTACGCGATCTCGAAGGCGCAGCTCGTCGCGCTGGCGGCGTCGCCCGCCTTCGTCCACTTCGACAATCTCAACATCGGCGGTGCGCAGGCGGCTTCGGTGCAGCCGGCCTCGACGAACGGGGCGGCCGACGCCGAATATTTCTTCAGCTCGCTCGACCCCAACGGCACCGGCGACAACCGCATCGGCGTCTGGGCGATCACGGACCGACGCGCGGTCTCCCAGGGGCGGTTGCCGACGCTCTCGAGCGAGGTGCTGACGTCCGAGGCGTATGGCATCCCGCCGGGCGCGCAGCAAAAAGGCTCGACGAGCCTGCTCGACGCCGGCGACGATCGAATGCAGCAGGCACAGTTCATCAACGGCGACGTGTGGGCCGCGCTCGACACGACGATCACCCTCCCCGGCGACACGTCGGCGCGGGCCGGCATCGCCTGGTTCCGCGTGCATCCGCGACTGCGCCGTAACGTGGTCAGCGGCTCGCAGCTGGCAGAGCAGGGCTACATCGCGGTCAAGGGCGAGTACGTGCTCTACCCGGCGATCCAGGCCAGCTCCGATGGCACCGCGGCCGTCGTCATGACGCTCTCGGGGCCAGATCGCTTCGCGAGCGCGGCCTATACCGTCATGCACGAGGGACGTCGCTCGTTCGCGCCGGTCAAGGTCGTCGCGGCGGGCACGGGACCGTACGACCCCAACGCAACGCGCTGGGGCGACTACTCGTATGCCGTGCTCGATACGTCGGGCCGGAGCGTGTGGCTCGCGACGGAATACATCCCGCCCGCTGCGAGCCAGACCACGGACGGCCGGCGCAACTGGGGCACGCGAGTCTTCGACGTGAGCCTGGACAATTGACGCCGGCCAGGTAGGGTGGCGGGTTGCCAACCGGCGCGGAATTGAGCGAGGAGGCGCGGAGGCGCGCGGCGTCACGCCGCGCGCCTCCCCGCGTTTGTCTCCCCGACGTGGAGCGGTGTTGCATCAGGTCGCCGGAGAGGAGACGTCCGCTACCTTACCCGGCGATCCCGCGACCCGGGCTCCCTTGCGGCAAATACAGGTGGCGAGCCGGAGCGGCGATGGCGTCAGGCTACCGCCGCCACCCTTATCCTTCCCCTGATTGTGACCCAGTGCACAAGCCGGCATTGAGGTGGGGTGTACAATAGCCCCAGGCATCCCATGGATGAGGAGGGGCGCGCGATGGACTGGGAGCGGCAGGGACCGGGCGGGCTGGGCGATACCTCCCCGATACGCGGCGACGACGAGCCGGTGTACGTCGTGCCGTCGAGCGGTATCCCGCCGCGCGACGCGGCACCGGGCCACGAGGCCGGAGACGGCGAGGGGCAGCAGCGCTGGGACGACGGGGGCTGGGACGATCCGCTGCCCGTGGATGAGCGCTACACCCGGCCGCTGCCGTCGGGCTACGTTCCGCCCGCGCTCCCGAAGCGGCTGCCGGGGCCGCCAGGCGCCGGCGGCGCCAAGCCGTGGGTCGTGGTGGTGAGCGTGCTCGTGGTGCTCGGCCTGCTCACGGGCC